>JBDTJY010000031.1:0-38016 GCA_039935615.1 Kofleriaceae bacterium | reverse complement strand
CACCGCGCTTCGATCTCGAGCGCCAGGGCGTCCTCTGCGAGCTGACCGTGACCAAGTGTCTCGCGGTCGTACGTCGCCAACGTGTCCAACGTCGCGGCGGGATCGTTCGCGTGGAGCGACGTCATCGCGGCATCGAGGAGCGCGACTTCACGCGCGAGCGTCGCGGGCACGGGCGCTTCGATCACCATGGGAATCGGCGCGGCGACCGCTGCGCTGATCGGCGTGGGGATCGATGGCGCGGCCTCCGCCTGCACCGCCGACGTGAAGTGCGGCTCGACCTGCGGCTCGTCGCTCACCGTCGCCGTCGGCGCTGAAATCGCCGGAGGCACCGCGGGCGCGGACGAGCGATGCACGACGAACCACGTCGTCACGACCACCGCACTCGCCGCGAGCAGCGCGACGAGCCTGCCCGACGACACGACCGATGCGCGGCCCGCCGGCGTCGACGCGATCGACGTCGCACCACCGACCGCGAGCGCGACCCTCGCACGGACGCGCGCGGCGACATCCGGCGCGGGACCGAGTCCCGTGCGCGCGGCGGTGACGAGATTTCTCGACGTGGGGCCGAGACTCATGGCTCACCTCCGATCCGCGCACGGACCTTTGATTCGAAGACCTGGCGCGCCATCCGCAGCCGCGAGTAGGCGGTGTTGAGGTTGAGGTCGAGCAGCTTCGCGACCTCGGGGACCGAGAGTTGCTCGAGCTCGACGAGCGCGAACACGGCGCGCTTTTCGTCGTCCATGGTGTCGAGGATCGCGAGCACGGTCGCGGCGGCTTGCGCGCGCGACAGCGCGGCGAAGGTGTCGTTGGGTGCGGCGAAGTCGTCGTCGGCGATCGGCTCGCTGCGGTTGTCGCGGCCGAGCTTTCTGCGATGCGTGCACGCGATCCGGCGCGCGATCGCGAACAGCCACGTGGTGACCGCGGCGCGACCCTCGAACTCGGGTAGGCGGCGGTGCACGACGACGAACACGTCCTGCGCGGCATCTTCGAGCACGGTGTCGGCCACGCCGAACGTGCGGAGCACCCGCCACACGAACGCGAAGTGGGCCGCGTAGACCTCGTCGAACGACGGCAGCGGCAGGACGTCGGCTTCGATCATGGCGGCGACCGCGGGCATCTGCGGCGTTGGTGTCGCGAGGCCGGGCGATCCGTGTGAAAAAGCCCATCTCATTCCCAGCCGACCTCGAGGCCGAGCGTCGCGCGTGCCGACATCGGCGACGGCGCGTAGAGGATCACGCCGTCGGGCTCCTCGAACTTCACGCGCTCGATCGCGATCAGGAGCTCGGTCGCACCGACCGCGCGCAGCCACGGCGTGATCGGCCACGCGACACCAAAGCCGGCACCGGCCGCAAACCAGCGCTGGCTCGACGAGACATCGGCGCCGGTGCCGGCCATCGACCCGACCTCGCCACCGATCCACGCGCGGAGCGGCGGCGCCGGACGCCAGCCGACCCGCGCGGCCGTCACACCGAGGCCGACATCGACGTGCGTGGTCGAGTGATCGGCGCCGGAGGCCAGCCACTTGGTGGCCGCGACCTCGGCGAGCCAGTTGTTGTGACGCGCGCTGATCGCGACCTCCGCACCGAGCCCGACCTCGGGGACGATGCCGATGCCACTCACGCCGGAGAGCCGCACACCGAGACTCCACGGATGCGCGTTGTCGTGCACCGCGAGATCGCGATGCACGCTGATCGTGGCGACCGCCGCCGCGGCTTCGATCACCGCCACTCGCACCGCCACTCGCACCGGCGCGAGGCGGCGCTCGTCGGCGACACGCGCGACGACGATCGCGATCGCGTCGGAGAGCTCGTCGCAGCGATCACTCGTGAGCGATCGCACGTCATCGCCGAGCTCGAGCCGCGCGACGTAACGCCCGTCCCGCAGCGTGACCGCGATCTCGATCCGCATCTCGGGAGCGAGCGCGCGGCCGAGGCGCTGCTCGACCCGCGCCTCGATGCTCGACACGCTCGGGCACGTCGCCGGGGCATTCCACGCGAAGCCAACCTCGGCTGCGGCTGGAGCCGCCAGGCACATCACGATCAGCAACGCCCGCATGACGGCGCGACACCCGCTTCGCGAGCGGGTTGCACGGCGGTGCGGTCCTCGGGCGAGCACGAAGAACGTTAGTGCGTGTGGCGTGCCCGATCCGTCGGGCCAGTTTCGACCGCAACCACCTGAAAGCTGGTCGGGCCCCGCCAACCCCGGTGGCACCCCGGTCAGCTGACCCCGGTGGGGAGTTGCCGGGCGAGCAGCTCGAGCACGGCGTCGGGCGCATCGATGTGCAGCCAGTGACCCGCGTCGATCATCTCCACGTGGAGATGGGGTGGTGGCGTTGCGACCCGCGCGCGATCGGCAGCGTCGACGACGTTGGAGCGCGTCGCGATCACGAGCTCGAGCTCGCCGAGTGCCGGATCGAGCGCGGTCGGCCACAGATCCTGCGCGAGGTAGTCGGCGAGCATCTCGCGGATCGCCACGAGATCGAGCCGCGACACGTAGCCGCCCTCGCCCACCACGATGTTCATCGCGAGCCACTGCGCGAGCGACTTCGGATGGCCGGCCGCGACGACGGCATCGACGAAGTCCTCGCGCTTGGGCCACGTGCGCGGCAAGCGCTCCATCAGCGTGATCAACTGCTCCACGACCTCGGACGAGTTGGTCGCGCGATCCAGGCGCGGACCCGGACTGCTGTCGAACATCCAGGTCTGGCGCAGGCCCGCCGGTCGCAACGCGCGCGTCGCGAGCGCGACCTTGCCGCCGAAGCTGTGGCCGGCGATCGCTTGCACGCCGCCGAGCTCGTCGACGAGTGCGCGGACGTCGCCGGCGCAGGCGGCGAGCGTGTTCGGCGGCTCGCCGTGGTCGCTGTGACCGTGCTGGCGCAGATCGACCAACATCACGCCCCACTCCGGCCGGCGCTCGGTGAGCTTGCGCGCGATGCCGCGCCAGTTACCGCCCGAGCCCAAGATGCCGTGCAGCATCACGAGCCAACGTTCGGGCGCCGACTTCGCGATCGGCTCGTGATGCAGGCGCGCGGGCATGCGCGAACCATGGCATCGTCGCGGCGTGCTCGGCAACGCCGGTTTCGATCTGCTTCACGAGCTCGATCTCGCGTGCCTCGACGACTCGCCTATCCTGCCGCGCACCGGACGCGCGTTGCTGATCGCGAACACGCGCGTGCTATGGCCGAGCTTTCTCGCCGCACGCGCCGCGGATCCCGCGCTCGTCGCGTCGCCGGATCCACTCGACGCGTACACCGAGCAAACGGTCGCGCGCGCGTTTCCAGGCGCACGCATGTGGTTCGCGCATCGCCAGTACGATGGCGCGTACCTGCCGTTCCAACGGATCGCGGTCGCCGCCGGGCTGGGCGCGCTCGCGCCGACGCAGCTCGTGATTCACCCGGTCTACGGACCGTGGTTTGGCCTCCGCGCGCTGGTCGCGCTCGACGGAGCTCCACCGCCGCGCGCGGCTCGCCTCGCGTATCACTGCACGGGCGATTGCGAGGCGCGCCTCGCGCAGACGTCGCAGGACTGGCGCAGTTGGCTCGCCGTGCGCGACGCGTGCTGCGTCGGACGCGACCACCGCTACGGGGAGACCCAGCTCGCCTACCACTACACGAAGGACCCGGATCTGCTGCATTGAAGCTGAAGGCGATGAAGGGTCTGCTCGGGAGAGATCTCCCCCTTCATTGTCGTCGACGACACGTGTAGTCTGACGGGTCCGATGATGGACGTGCTCGATACGTTCCATCCGCTGATCGGCGGCTGGTTCCGCGATCGCTTCGGCGCTCCCACCGAGCCGCAGCGAATTGGATGGCCGCGCATCGCCGCCGGCGAAGATGTGCTGATCGCCGCGCCGACCGGCTCCGGCAAGACCCTCGCCGCGTTCCTCATGTGCCTCGACAAGCTCGTGCGGCGGGGCCTCGAGCGCCCGCTCGAGGAACGCACCGAGATCCTCTACATCTCGCCGTTGAAGGCGCTGTCGAACGACGTCCATCGCAACCTGGAGGCGCCACTCGCGCAACTCGCCGAGCGAGCCGCGCGGGACGGCGTGAAGTTCCCGGCGATCCGCGTCGCGACCCGCACCGGCGATACGCCGGTCGGCGAACGCGCGAAGATGGCGAAGCATCCGCCGCACATCTTGGTGACGACGCCGGAGTCGCTGTTCATCTTGCTGACCTCGGTCAAGGGCCGCGACGCGCTGTCGACCGTGAAGACCATCATCGTCGACGAAATCCACGCGATCGCGGGTGACAAGCGCGGCGCGCATCTCGCACTCACGCTCGAGCGGCTCGATCGCCTGGTGTTTCACACCACGGGGCAGTCCCCGGTGCGCGTCGGCCTGTCGGCGACCCAGCGGCCGATCGAGCGGATCGCGCGGTTGCTCGTCGGTACGCGCCGGCCACTGCCGCACATCGTCGACGCCGGGCATCGCCGGACCTTGGATCTCGCGATCGAGATCACCGACGACGAGCTCGCCGCGGTCGCGAGCAACGAACAGTTCGGACGGGTCTACGATCGGATCGCCGAGCTCGTCGTCCAGCACCGCTCGACGATCGTGTTCGTCAACACGCGGCGGTTGGTCGAGCGCGTCGCGGCGGCGCTCGAGCAGCGGCTCGGCGAGGAGCACGTCGTCGCGCATCACGGCTCGATGTCGCGCACGTTGCGCTTGGCCGCCGAGCAGAAGTTGAAGCACGGCCGCGTCAAGTGCGCGGTGGCGACGGCGTCGCTCGAGTTGGGCATCGACGTCGGCACGGTCGACCTCGTCGTGCAGTTGGGCTCGCCGCGGTCGATCGCGACGCTGTTGCAGCGGGTCGGCCGCTCGGGCCACACCTTGGGCGCGACACCGAAGGGCCGGCTGTTCGCGTTGACCCGCGATCAACTGGTCGAGTGCGCGGCGCTCGTGCGCGGCGTGCGGCGCGGCAACCTCGATACGATCACGCTGCGCGAGGCGCCGCTCGATATCCTGGCCCAGCAGATCGTCGCGATCTGCGCGGCCGAGGAGATCCGCGAGGACGATCTGGTCAAGCTGATCCGCGGCGCGGCGATGTACGCCGAGATCTCCGACGAGCGGCTCGAGCAACTGATGACGATGCTCGCCGAGGGCGTCTCGGATCGCCGCGGTCGCGGGGGCGCGTACCTGCATCGCGATCGGATCGGCGGGATGGTCCGCGCGCGACGTGGTGCACGGCTCGCCGCGATCACGTCGGGCGGCGCGATTCCGGACAACAACAACTACACGGTCGTGCAGTTTCCGGACGAGACGCCGGTCGGCTCGGTCGACGAAGACTTCGCGATCGACAGCTCGGCGGGCGACATCTTCCAGCTCGGCAACACGTCGTGGCGGATCCGCAAGATCGAGATGGCGCGGGTCGTCGTCGAGGATGCGAAAGGGCAACCGCCGACCATCCCGTTCTGGTTCGGCGAGGCGCCGGCGCGCACCAAGGAGCTATCCGACGAGGTCGGCGCGCTGCGCGGCGATCTCGATGCGAAGCTCGCGAGCGGCGAGACCGACGATGCGATCGCCGTGTGGCTCGCGGCCGAGGCGTCGATGCCGGCGCGCGCCGCGCAGCAGATGGTCGCGTACCTGGCGGCGAGTCGCGCCGCGCTCGGGGCCTTGCCGCGGCGCGATCTGATCATCGCCGAGCGGTTCTTCGACGAGGGCGGCGGGATGCAGCTCGTGATCCACTCGCCCCTCGGTGGGCGGATCAACCGCGCGTGGGGGCTCGCGCTGCGCAAGAAGTTCTGCGTGTCGTTCGACTTCGAGCTACAGGCGGCCGCGACCGACGACGGCATCGTGATCTCGCTCGGCCAGCCGCACAGCTTTCCGCTCGACTCGGTGTTCGCGTACGTGCCGTCGCATCAGACCCGCGAGATCCTGATCCAGGCGCTGCTCGATCGCCCGATGTTCGAGATTCGCTGGCGCTGGAACGTCACGCGCTCGCTCACCGTGTTGCGCCGCAAGAACGGCAAGCGGATCCCGCCACACCTGATCAAGATGCGCGCGGCCGACACGCTATCGGTGGTGTTCCCGCAGGCGCAAGCGTGCGCCGAGAACATCGTCGGGCCGCGCGAGGTGCCGGATCATCCGCTGGTGTTCGAGACGATCCGGGATTGCCTCGTCGAGGCGATGGACTGCGCGGGCCTGCAAGACGTGCTCGAGCGACTCGAGCGCGGCGAGATCCAGGTGATCGCGCGCGACACCGTCGAGCCGAGCCCGCTGTCGCACGAGTTGTTGAACGCGAACCCGTACGCATTCCTCGACGACGCGCCGCTCGAGGAGCGCCGCACGCGCGCCGTGCAGATGCGCCGTGGCTTGCCGGTCGAGCCCGGCGACATCTCGAGCGCGCTCGATCCGCTGGCGATCCAGTTGGCGGGTGAAGAGGTCGCGCCGGTCGTGCGCGACGTCGACGAACTGCACGATGCGTTGCTCGCGCTGTGGCTGGTTCCGGAAGCTCGCGGTGCGGCCTTCGCCGCCGAAGCGCGCGGGTGGTTCGATGCGCTGCGCGAGCACGGCCGCGCGACGCGCGTGAGCTACGGCGAGACCATCGCGTGGGTCGCGACCGAGCGCCTCGGCGCGATCCGCGTCGTGATCGAGGAGCTGAGCTGCGAGCCGATGCTCGCGACGCCCGACTGGTCGACGATCCCCGAGCGCGACGTCGCGATCAACAAGATCATCGGCGCGCACCTCGATCACCGCGGCCCGGTGACCGCGCGCGAGCTCGCGCTCGAGCTGGGCTTGCCGGTCGCCGACGTGCTCGGCGCATTGCTCGGTCTCGAAGGCGATGGCGCGATCTTGCGCGGCTCGTTCCGCGAGCCCGATCCGGTGTCGCAGCGCACCGTCAAGGCCGCGCTGATCGCCGCCGACAATCAGCTCGACGCGAGCGCGGGCGTGATCGAGTGGTGCAACCGGCGCGTGCTGGCCCGGATCCATCGGCTGACGCTCGCGAAGCTGCGCCGCGAGATCGAGCCGGTCAGCGCGTCGGCGTTGATGCGGTTCTTGCTGCGCTGGCAGCGGGTCTCGCGCGGTTCGCAGCTGATCGGCGCCGACGGGCTCGGCCGCGCGCTCGAGCAGTTGCAAGGCTTCGAGACCGCCGCCGGTGCGTGGGAGCGCGAGGTCTTGCCGGCGCGGTTGCACGGCTACGATCCGCAGTGGCTCGATCAACTGTGTCTCGCCGGCCAGATCGTGTGGTGCCGGCTGTCGCCGCGCAAGGGCGACGCCGAAGCGCCGATGTCGCCCGAGGATCAGGCCGAGATCGTGGCGGCGATCGACCAGGTGTCGCGCGCGGTGCCGCCGCTCGAGCAATTCCCACCGCAGTTGCGCGCGGCGATCGCGGCCGGTGACAAAGCCGGGCGCAGCGCGCGCGCCGCGTCGGCGAACACCAACTTCGATCCGGCTCCCTTGCATCGCGCGCGCAACACCCGGCTCGATCCGGAAGTCGCCGCGGCGATCGCGAATCAAACGCCGCAGATCGAAGCAGCTACCGCGGCGCTCGAGGCCACGCTCGCGACCGCGCGCGCCGCGAACGTCACGCTGCTCGAAGCGGCGGTCGCGGCGACGGCGGCGCTCGTCGGCAAGTACGGCCTGTTGCCCGTCGGTGTCTCGGCGCTCGTCAGCAACGCGGTCGCGCCCGCGGGACGCACGCCGCGCAACGCGCCGTCGCGATCGGCGCCGCTCGCGCTGATGCTGCGCCGCGATGTCGGTTGGCTGCGCGCGAATTCGGCGGCGGCGGAGCCGGCCGGGTTGACGCCGCTCGCCACGGCCGTCAAGGATCACCTCGCCGCGCGCGGCGCCTCGTTCTTGAGCGACCTCGTGATCGGTGTCGATGCCGAGGCCGATCAGATCGAAGACGCGCTGTGGGAGCTGGTCGGTGCGGGCATCGCCACCGCGGATGGCTTCGCGAGCCTGCGCGTGCTCGTCGATCGCAAGCGCGGCGAGGTCAAGAGCCCGTTCGATCGCACGACCCCCGCGGGTGGCTTGCCGCCGGTGCGCAAATGGCAGGAAGCGATCCGGCGCGCGCGGACGCGGGATCGCGGCCGACCCGCACATGCGATGCGCTCGCTGCCGACCGCGGCCGGCCGGTGGTCGCTGCTGCCCGCGATCGTCGCCGGTGCGACCGATGTCGAGCTGTGCGCGCGCCAGTTGCTCGCGCGCTACGGCGTCGTGTTCCGCGATCTGCTCGGACGCGAATCTGGCTTGCCGCCGTGGCGCGATCTGTTAATCGCGTTGCGCCGGCTCGAAGCGCGCGGCGAGATCCGCGGCGGCCGGTTCGTCACCGGCTTCGTCGGCGAACAGTTCGCGGTGTCCGAAGCGCTCGACGAGCTGCGCGGCGTCCGCGAGCCCGGGCCGTATCCCGAGGTCTGCCGGGTCGCGGCGACCGATCCGTTGAATCTCGTCGGGATCCTCACGGTCGGCGCGAAGGTGCCGGCGATCCTCGGCAACGCCGTGTTGTTCCTCGACGGCCAACCGATCGCCTCGCTCGAGGCCGGCGAGCTCGTCCGCCGCGCACCGATCCCGCTCGGCGCGAGCATCGACGACGATCTGACGTATCACGCACCGCCCCGCCCGGTCGCGATGCCGACCCAAGCAGCGCTGCCGTTGTGACGTTCCTCGCGAGCTGGCGCGGTCGCTTCATCGTCGTGTTCGTGCTCGCGCAGTTGCTGCTGCCGCTGCACTACTACGTCGGTCATCGCGACAAGCACGACGAGCGGTTCGCCTGGCGGATGTTCTCGCCGATCCGCATGGTCAGGTGCACGCCGCGGTTCGCGATCGCCGGCAAGCCGATCGATCCGCGCAGCGAATTCCACGAGGCGTGGGGACAGATGGCCGCGCGCGGGCGGTTCACCGTGATCGAGGCGATGGGCCGCGAGCTGTGCACGCGCCATCCGAACACCCCGGTGACGGTCGACCTGACGTGCACGAACCTCGACAAGTCGACCGAGAGCTACGGCGGCTACGACATCTGTCAGGTGCCGAACCTATGAAGTTCTGGTTCGACTTCGAGGTGCCGTCGGCGAAGATCGTCGTCGGCCGCGTCCTCCTGTTCGGCTTGCTCGCGCTCGACGCGCTGATCCAGTTCGTCCACGCGCCGCGCTACGGCGCCGGCTTCAACGTCGCGCAGCTCCCCGGCCTCGACGCACTCGGCCCGGGCCGGCTCGCGTACGGCACGACCGAGCTCGTCCTCGCGTACGTGTTCGTGCTGATCGCGTTCGGCGTCGCGACGCGCTGGCTCGTGCCGCTCGCCGCGGTGCTCTATAACTGGCTGTACTTCGCCAGTCAGCTCGATTCCTACCAACACCACTACCTGATCGCGATGCTGCTCGTGATCGCGTGCTTCGTGCCGTGGCAACCGACCGCCGGGGTGGTGCGCTCGTGGGCGGTGCGGCTGCTGATCGTCGAGATCGCGATCGTGTACCTGTGGGCGGCGATCTCGAAGATCGATCCGCTGTGGCTCGACGGCACCGCCCTCTCCGGCCAGGTCCACGGCTCGCTGCGCTCGCTGATCGATGCGACGATCGGCATCCGCGCGGTCGCGATCCTCGTGCCGCTGACCGAGCTCGCGCTGACGTTGATCTGGTGGCGGCCGGCGTGGAAGCTCCTCGCGCCGCTCGGCATCGCGTTCCATCTCGGCATCGTGTGGTCGGGGCTCGAGATCGGACTGTTCGCGTGGTTGATGATCGGGCTCTACGCGTTCGTGCTCCCGGACCGCGTGTACACGTGGAGGAGGCTCCCCGCGCTGCCCGCGGTGCCGCGACCGTGGCTCGTGCTCGCGATCGCGATGGTCGTCGGCGTCGTGCTCGGCGTCGTGTGCCGGTTCCCGGGTGCGCTCGTGATCGCGATCCTCGCGACCGTGATCGTCGCGGTGACCGCCGCCGTCACCCGGCGCCGGCTCGTCGCGATCGCGCTCGCGCACGTCGTCGCGCTGACCACGTGGGTCGTCGTCGACCGCACCTCGTCGATCGCGCGCGAGTACTACAATTTCTGGGGCGGCACGTCGCGGCGGCTCGAGGATCCGGCGTCCGCGGAGACCGCGTATCGCCGGCTCGCCGCGATCGCGCCCGACGATGTCTCCGCGCACTACTACCTCGGCGTCGTGCTGCTCGATCGCGATGACGAGGCCGGGCTCGACGAGCTTCACACCGCGCAACAGCTCGACAACCACCACGCGCGTGCTTACAACGCCGAGGCGCGCTGGCTCGCGGCGCACGGCAAGCCGCACGAGGCGCTCGCCAAAGCACGAGCCGCCACCACCGCCGATCCGACCGATGCCGAAGCCCGCAACCTCCTCGCTGCACTCACCACGGGCCACCGCCTTCCCCCCGCACATGACCACTGACAAGGCCGAGCGGATCCACCGCATCCTCGACGAGCTCCACCCGCTGCCGGGCTCGCCGCTCGCACACGACACGCCGTATCAGTTGCTGGTCGCGACGATCCTGTCGGCGCAATGCACCGATGCGCGCGTGAATCTAGTGACGCCGGCGCTGTTCGCGCTCGCACCGGATGCGCACGCGATGGCGAGGCTCAAGCCGCGCGAAGTGCTGAGGCTGATCAAGACCTGCGGGCTCGCGAAGAACAAGGCCAAGAACCTCGTCGCGATGAGCCAGGTGCTGGTCGCGAAGCACGGCGGTGCGGTACCGCCGACCTTCGAACAGCTCGAGGAGCTCGCCGGCGTCGGCCACAAGACCGCCGGCGTGGTGCTCGCGCAGGCGTTTGGCATCGCCGCGTTTCCCGTCGACACGCACATCCATCGGCTCGCCGGCCGGTGGGGGCTATCGCGCGCGCGCAACGTTGTCGAGGTCGAGCGAGATCTCAAGGCGCTGTTTCCCGAGGAGCGCTGGAACGCGCTGCATCTCCAGTTCATCTATTTCGGCCGCAAGCAGTGCCCCGCGCGCGTCCACGATCCCGATGCGTGCCCGATCTGCAGTTGGGCGATGTCGGGTGCCAGGCGCAAGGCCGAGGAACGCAAACGCCGGCTCGAGACCAAGGCGCGCAAGCGGCCGAAGCAGCAACCGCCCGCGAAGCCACGGTCGGCCAAGCGATAGCGGCGTGCTCGAGCAAGCAGTCCCCGCAACGAAAAACGTCGTCGGCCGAGCGGTAGCGGACCGCCGTGCCGTGCGATCCTCGTCGCATGCGCGCGTTTGTCATCGCCTTGTTGTGCTGCGGTGCAGGCTGCGCCACGTCTCCCGAGCTCGGCGACGCGACGTGGACCGAGACCCCGGTCGGCGAGAGCGCCTTGTTCAAGCTGTCGTATGTCACCCGGTCCGGCGAGATCGCGGTGAGGTTCGTCGACAACAACGCGAGCCTCACGTGCAGCGAGCTCAGCGTCGCGACGATTCCAGCCGCCGGCGAGTCGCGGATCTCGTTCAGCGCGCAAGCGATCCACCACAACGGCATGGTCTCGGTGGTGAGCCCGCTCGATCCGACGACCTCGAGCGCGACCGTGGTGTTCTCGACGCGGATCTACTCGTCGGGGACGGTCACGCTGTCGCAGACCGACGCTCGCTTGGTCGGAACGTTCCGCGCCGCGGGCGCGACGAGCGACGGCACCCCCGCCGCGATCGAAGGCTCGTTCGACGCGCCGTTTTGCGATTGACCGGCGGGGCTACCCGCGTGGGTTTCGGACCACCGCTTTCGCGACCGCCGAAGCGAGCGACCTTTCGGACCACCTCGAGCTCGGGGAGAACGAGCAGTAGTTCTGGATAGTTGTAAAATAGTGTTCCGAATCCTCTTGCAGATTCCATGCGGAATGAATATTCATTCCTTGCGATGGCGACGGCAACAAAAGCAACGAACAAGCGCGAAGCGGTGATGCACGCCGCCCTCGACCTGTTCGTGGAGCGCGGCTTCTACGGCACGGCGGTCCCCGAGATCGCCGACCAGGCCAGGGTCGGCGCCGGCACGATCTATCGCTACTTCCCGTCCAAGGAAGCGCTGGTCAACGAGCTCTACCGCGAAGAGAAGCTGCGGTTCGGCGCCAGCGTGATCGACAACTTCCCGACCGGCAACGCGCGCGAGCTGTTTCGCACGCTGTGGATGCGGATGGCGAAGTTTGCCGTCGAGAACGAGAAGTCGTTCGTGTTCCTCGAGCTCCATCACCACGCGCGCTATCTCGATCCAGAGAGCCGCGCCGTGGAGAAGCGGATGACCGCGCTGTTCACCAACGTGATCATCGCGGCGCAGGCGCGCGGCGAGCTCAAGGTCGGCGCTCCGCAACTGTTCATGGGCCTCGTGATGGGCGCGTTCATCGGTGTGATTCGCAGTTGCGTCGAAGACGACCACAAGGCGAGCGACGCCGACTGGACGCTCGCCGAGCAGTGCGTCTGGGAAGCCATCCGCGCCTGACCTGATTTCTGTCCCCACCGAGGGCTCATCCCCTTGGTTTTTTTAGCTGTTCAACAGGAATGAACGTTCATTCTCTAACGGAGCCAACTACCATGTCGAACTCGAAGAAGATCATCCTCATCACCGGCGCGACCGCAGGAATCGGCCGCTTCACGGCTCTCCACCTCGCGAAGCTCGGTCACCACGTGATCGCCACGGGCCGCAAGCTCGACGAGCTCGCGAAGCTCCAGGCCGAAGCGCAGGGCCTCCGGCTCGACACGCTCGCGCTCGACGTCACGTCGGCGACCTCGATCGCCGCGGCCGTGGTCGGCGCCGACACGCTCACCGGCGGCAAGGGCATCGATGTCCTCGTCAACAACGCCGGCTTCGGCATCCTCGGCCCGACCTCGGAGATCAGCGAGTCCGAGATGCGCCGCCAGTACGAGACCAACGTGTTCGGCCTGATGAACGTCACGCGCGCGTTCCTGCCGAAGATGATGCAGCGCCGTGCCGGTCGCATCATCAACGTGTCGAGCGTCGGCGGCCGGATGACGCTGCCCTACTTCGGCGTCTACAACTCGACGAAGTATGCCGTCGAGTCGCTGTCGGATGCGCTGCGCTACGAGCTGCGCCCGTTCGACATCGACGTCGCGCTGATCGAGCCCGGCATCATCCGCACGAACTTCGAGGCGACCGCGGCCTCGGGCCTCAAGGACTTCGCGAACACCCCGTACGGCGCCGCCGTCGCGAAGTACGAGGAGATGTCGAAGTTCGCGAACAAGTTCGCCTCGAATCCGATCGTGATCGCGAAGGCCATCACGCGCGCGGTCAAGGCTCGCCGCGCCTCGGCTCGCTACGTCGCGCCGCGCAGCCAGAACATGATCTTCCTCGCCAGCACGTTCCTGCCCCGCGTCATGTGGGACTGGGCGATGCGCAAGGTCGGCAACCTCGACAAGAAGACGATCAACTTCGACGCCGTCCGCGCGACCACGCCGGCGACCTCGCCGACGACCTCGACCGATCACACGCCGCTGCCCGTGAAGAAGTCCCCTGAAGCGCGCGCGCAGAACTAGCCACGCTTGTGGTTCGGCCCGGCGTCGCGTGGCACCCTGTCCACGTGCAGCGGTTCTACCCCTCATGGCTCCTGGGATGTGCCGCGGTCTTGTTCGTACCGAGCTGCCAGCGGGACCACGCGTCGTCGGCGCCGGACTCGGAGATCGAGATCATCAAGCGCGACTGGCGCGGCAATCAGGCGATGCTGGTCGCCGGCGAGCAGGCGACCGATTGCACGGCGTCCGCCGCGGCGATGCGGACCGTGTTCACGGCGCACCGCAACGACTTCTTCGCGGCGCAGCGCCTGATCGCGGATCGCGACGCGGTGAAGCGAGTCACCGACTACATCGAAGCTCACCCGACCGAGTTTCCGGATCTCGATCCGCGGTGGCAGACGTTGACCGAACGCTGCGAGCACGATGCCGCGTTCCAGGCGATCATGCGTGAGAAGGCGCTCGATCCGTCGGAAAAGTGACGATCGAGGCGCCCTGGCGTTGTCGTCGGGGCGCCGGCCGAGTAGCTTTCGCCCTCTCATGGCCGACGACGATGATTTTGCCGCGATGTTTGCCGACTCCGAGAAGGACAAGCCCAAGGGTGGCAAGCGTCCGCGCGTCGGCGACACCGTAAAGGGCAAGATCGTCACGATCGGCAAGGAAGCCGTGTTCGTGGATCTCGGCGGCAAGGCCGAAGGCCAGCTCGAGCGCTCGCAGGTCAGCGACAAGGACGACAAGTTGCTCGTCCAGCTCGGCGACACCGTCGAGGCGCGCGTCGTGAGCGATGCCGGCGGCACGCTGATGCTGCGGATCAAGATGGGCGGGCGCGGACCCGAGCAGCGCGCAGAGCTGCAGCAAGCCGCCGACCTCGGGATTCCCGTCGAGGGTCTCGTCACCGAGGTCGTCAAGGGCGGCCTCTCGGTCGACGTCGCCGGCGTCCGCGGGTTCGTGCCGGCGTCGCAGATCGATGCGCGCTTCGTCGAGGATCTCACGCCGTTCGTCGGTCAGCGCCTGTCGTTCCGCGTCACCCGCTACGAGGCGCGCAACCTGGTGCTGTCGCGCCGCGCGCTGCTCGAAGAAGAGAACGCCCTGCGCGCCGCGGAGCTCCGCGGCAAGCTCGTGCCCGGTCTCGTCGTGCACGGCAAGGTCGTCGGCTTCAAGCCGTTCGGCGCGTTCATCGATATCGGCGGCATCGAGGGCATGCTGCACATCTCGGAGCTCAGCCACTCTCGCGTCGAGAAGCCCGAGGACATCCTCGCGCTCGGCCAGGCGGTCGACGTGGTCGTGCTCAAGATCGAGCCGCCGCAGGGCAAAGACAAGGAGCGGATCAGCCTGTCGCTGAAGGCGCTCGGCAACGATCCGTGGAGCGACTCGATCGCGCACCTGCGCGAGGGTCAGCAGGTGAAGGGCAAGATCGTCCGGCTCCAGCCGTTCGGTGCGTTCGTCGAGATCGCGCCCGGCGTCGAGGGGCTCGTTCACATCAGCGAGCTCGGCGCGGGTCGCCGGATCAACCATCCCAAAGAGGTGGTCGAGGTCGGCCAAGAGGTCGAGGCGACCGTGCTCGGCATCGATGCGGAGCGCCGGCGGTTGTCGCTGTCGATCGCGTCGTCACGCGAGAACACGGCGTCGACCGAAGAGATGGTCGAGCAGACCAAGCGCGCGCCCGACAAGTTCGGGACGTTCGGCGACCTGCTGTCGAAGATCCAGAAGAAGTAGTCAGTTACCCGCGCACGGCGCTTACAGCGTGAGTCGCACGATGTGCCCGCTGTCGGACGAGACACCTTCGTCGAGGATGTAGACCACGTTCGGCTCGCGCGGATCGATCGCGATGCGCTCGGCACCGGTCGGGATCGGAATCCGGCGCAGCGCACCGCCGGCGAACGGCACCAGCGCGAGCTGCTTCTCGGCACCGAACGCGAGCACGAGTTGGTCGCCGCTCTCGGCGATGCCCGTGACAAAGCCGATGTCGGGCGCGACGACCGAGGCCTCGCTCCCGTCGAGCGGCATCCGCTCGAGCAGGTCGTGACACGAGGCCGCGTAGAGCGCGCCGGCGTGCTCGAGCATCGCATCGGCGCAGACCTCGAAGTCGCCGCCGAAGGGGGTGGCAGCGCCCGGCCCGAGCGGCACGCGCAGGATCTGCGGATTGCCGCCGACGTAGGCGTGATCCCCGGCGACGTAGAGGCCGCGCAAGATGTGACTCGAGATCAAGACGCGCGGCTCGCCGCCTCGCAGCGGCGTGGTCGCGAGTCCGAGATCCGAATCGATCCACACGAGGCCTTGATCGGTGACCGCGAGGTCGGTCGCCGGGCCCTCGACCAGCATCTCGGGCACGCCGCCCAGGACCGGAATGCGACCGATCCGATCCTCGGTCGCGAAGTACACGAACGCGTCGTGGACGACGAGTGCGCGCACGACCGGGATGTCCTCGACGAGCGTCCGCGACGCACCGCCGTGGCGCGGCGTCACGAGGATCGACGACGTGTGGCCCTGGACGGTGCTCCACACCACGACGCCCTCGGCGAGCGCGAACGCGCGCGGATGGGCGTGGTCGACGATCACTTCGGGCGCACCCGCCACCGGTGCGACCGGATGCGCGCACGCGACGAGGAGCAGCAGCAACAAGGCCCGCACTACGGGCGCACGTATTCGAACTTCTCGGGGAGGCCGTTGATGCCCTTGGCCGGTGGCGCGATCCAGCTCGCCATCTTGCCGGGCTCGTACACCGCGTGCATCAGGCTCTTGACGAACGTCTCGTCCGCTTCGTTCGGCAGCCACTCGCCCGAGCGCTTCGCCCATTCGTCGGCCGTGATGATCTGACCGGCCGGCGAGAACTTCAGCGTCGACCACATGCCGATCTGGCGATGGAACTTGTGGCTCGGCAGCGTCATCTGGACGTCGCAGCCCTCGTCCTTGAGGGTCTTGTTCCAGCGATCGACGCCGCGCTGACAATCCTTGATGTACTCGGTGCGCAGCACTTCGTTGAGCGCGGTGCGCATCGGCACGTCCTCGTGCACGACCTTGCCGTCGCGCAGCACGTCCATCGCGAACGTCGAGCCGATCAGCTTGTGCTCGTCGTAGCGGTCTTCTTTGTAGCGACCCTTGAGACCGGCCGCGAAGGCATCGGCGGCATTCGACGACACTTCGCCACCGAACAAGTCGAGCGACAGCGTGTACCAGAGGTTCAGATACTTCTGGATCGTCGGCAGATCGATGCCGCCTTGCGCGCGAACATCTTTTCCGGGCGTCTTCATCAGCTCCGCGGCGCGCTTGCAGATCCGCTGCACGCCGGACTCGCCGACGAACATGTGATGCGCTTCTTCGGTCAGCATGAACCGGCACGTGCGCGCGAGCGGATCGAAGCCGCTCTCGGCGAGTGCGGCGAGCTGATACTTGCCGTCACGATCCGTGAACATCGTGAACATGAAGAACGACAGCCAGTGCGAGGTCGGCTCGTTGAATGCGCCCAAGATCCGCGGCTTGTCGGCGTCGCCGGATCGGCGCTGCAGGAGCTCCTCGGCCTCTTCGCGACCGTCGCGTCCGAAGTAGGTGTGGAGCAAGTAGACCATCGCCCACAGGTGACGGCCTTCCTCGACGTTGACCTGAAACAGGTTGCGCAGGTCGTACAACGACGGCGCGGTCGCACCGAGCAAGCGCTGCTGCTCGACGCTCGCCGGCTCGGTATCGCCCTGGGTGACGACGAGGCGGCGCAGGTTGTTGCGGAACTCGCCGGGAATCTCGTCCCACACCGGCTGGCCCTGAAAATCGCCAAAGCCGTGGACCCGGCCTTCCTGCTTCGGCTCGAGGAAGATGCCCCAGCGATAGTCGGGCATCTTCACGTAGTCGAAGTGCGCCCAGCCATCGGTCTCGACGGAGACCGCGGTGCGCAGATAGATATCGCGCGCCATCCAACCTTCCGGCCCCATCTCTTTCCACCACTCGATGAACTTCGGCTGCCATGCCTCGAGCGCGCGCTGCAGGCGAACATCACCCGACAGGTTGACGTTGTTCGGAATCTTGTCGTCGGTGATCACGGCGCTCATGACTAGGTCCTCTTCCACTGGAACTGCGGGCGTTCCGGTTGTCCGTAGAGTGTGAGTGCGCCGTGCTCACCGGTCGAGTTGGCGCGCGTGAAGATCCAGTTTTGCCAGGCGCTGAGGCGACCGAAGATCTTGGTCTCGATCGTCTCGGGACCGACCCACCGCAGTGAGGCTTCCATCCCCGTCAGCGCATCGGGCGACAGCGACGCGCGCTCTTCGATCGCGATCCGGAGCTCGTCCTCGAAGTCGATCTCGTCGGCGGCGATCGTCGCGATGCCGAGCTGCTCGGCCTCTTCCGAAGGCACCGGGCCTTCGACGCCGCGCGCGAGGATGTTCTGGACCTTGCTCGGCTCGCCGAAAAACCGCGCTTCGAGGCGCGACAGGCCCGAGCTCGTCGTGAACATGCCGGTGTTCGCGACCGAGGTCTCGACCGCGACCTTCTCGTCCTTGTCGACGAGCATGTAGAATCGATCGGCGCCGAGCGCGAGCTCGAGCAGCACGCCAGCGAAGCACGAATCGGTCGTATCGGCGACGGCGTAGAGGCTGCGCGCCGTATTGTCGAACCGCTTGAGCACGCGGCGCTGCAGCAGGCGCACCTCCCGCGCGAAGCCAGTCTGCGACTTGTGCAGCGCTTCGTCGCACGCCACGACGTGGTTCGCGTTGCCGGCGGTCCGAACCGCCACGATGTTGATCTCGGGATAGTCGAAGCGCAGCCGAAGCAGCGCATCGTCGAGCTCGCGGAACGCGCGCAACGCCCACGGCTGGGTGCCGGTCTTCGCGATCGCGTCGGGGTCTTCCGCCGCGTCGGGACCGCGCACGAGCAACCGTGCGGTGCGCGCCGGGTGGTCGAATGACAGCTCGACGAACTTGTACGTCAGCTTGTCCGCGGTGATCTTGCTATCGAGCGCGGGCAACGCGAACGCCGGTCCGCGCGTGATCGTCTGCTTCGCGGCGAGCGCCTTCGCGACCTCGGTCACGGTCGCATCCCACTTCGTACGCGACACCAGGTGATCGACCAGGCCCCACTCCTTCGCGCGTTTGCCCTTGATGCCCTCGGCGGTCGTGCAGAACACGTCCGCGCGATCGCGGCGCACCTTGCGCTTGTCGACGAGGCGCGTGAGGCCACCGGTGCCCGGCAACACCGCGAGCAGCGGCGTCTCGGGAAAGCTCACCGCCGAGTTGCCGTCGTCGACGAGCATCGTCTCGTTGCACGCGAGCGCGAGCTCGTAGCCGCCGCCGGCCGTGGTGCCCTTGCACGCCGCCAGTGACGCCAGGCCGCTGTGCTCGGCGGCATCTTCGAGGTACAGCCGCGTCTCGTTCGTGAACTTGCAGAAGTTCACCTTGAACGAGTGCGTCGACAGTCCGAGCATGTAGATGTTCGCGCCCGAACAGAACACGCGATCGAGCTCGGCGCCGAACACCACGGTCTTGACCTCGGGGTACTCGAACCGCAGCCGCTGGATCGCATCGGCGAGCTCGATGTCGACCGACAGGTCGTACGAGTTCAGCTTGAGCTCGTAGCCCGGCTTGTGCGGGTGCGCGTCGTCGACCGCCATCGTCATGCGAGCGATGTCGCCTTCGACCGCCAACTTCCAGTGGTGATACCGGCTCGGATGGGTCTCGAATGACGTCGGGTCCATTGGCGAATTTGTATCAAGCACTTTATTGCCTGTCACGTCATATCGACATGCAGTATACTTCTTACGTGACGTTCCTGGAATCCGTCGGTGCAGCCGTCCGTGCGCAGCGCGAACGCCGAGGGTGGTCGCGCCGCGAGCTGGCCGCGACTAGTGGGATTTCGGAGCGCTTCCTCGCGCAACTCGAGACCGGGGACGGCAACATCTCGCTGCGGCGGTTCGCCGAGGTGGCACATAGCCTCGGGACCACTCCCGCGGCGCTGCTGGCGACCGAGCCTGCGGTCGACAAGCCGATCGCGCTGCTCGGTGTACGCGGCGCCGGCAAGTCCACGATCGGCGCGGCGCTCGCAAAGAAGCTCGACTATCGGTTCGTCGAGCTCGATCAGGAGATCGAAGCCGCGACCGGGCTGTCGCTCGGCGACGTGTTCACGATGCACGGCGAGGCCTACTACCGTCGCGTCGAGCGCGAGGTGCTCGTGCGGCTGTTGGCCGAACCGGCGCCGACCGTGCTCGCGACCGGCGGATCGATCGTCAACGATCCGACGACGTACGCGCTGCTGCGGTCGCGCGCGCGGACGATCTTCCTGCGCGCGAAGCCCGAGGACCATTGGAACCGCGTCGTCGCGCAAGGCGACCAGCGGCCGATGGCGGAGAATCCGCACGCGTTCGAAGAGCTCCGCGGGTTGATCGCGGCGCGCAGCAAGCTCTATGCACGCGCCGATCGCACGATCGAGACGAGTGGCCGCACGGCGAAGCAAGTCGTCGCCGAGATCGCCGGCGCGCTCTAGGACTCGGCCGCGTGGGCGGTCAGCCGCTTGCGCTGGATCAAGAACGAGACCGTCGCGACGAACGCGCCGCCCAGCGCCATCATCCGGGCGGAGTTGCCGCCGCGATCTAGATCGACGACCGACGTGATGACCGAGCAGATCGCGATCACGACGGCGAACGCGGCGACCGCCACGACGAAGGGAGAGAGCGGTTCCGAGCGGCTCATACCCAGCAGACGCCGCGGCGCGCTCTTCGGTTTCAGAAATCTAGAGGCCGTGCAGCAGGCCGAGGAGGCCGAGCAGGGCGGCGACCAAACACCCGATGATCCAGGGTGCTTGCGAGCGCCGACCCTCGGTCCACAGCGCCTCCGCGGAGCGAGCGGTCACGGCGTAGCGGCCTGGGTGGGTCGTCGTTCGGCGGCGCACCTAGGTCGAGCCACGAGGGCCGAGCGGGTCGCAGGAATTCTGCGTGTAGGTGAGAATCGACGCGTCAACGCGCATCCAGCGGGCGGCAGCGGCTGCGGCCGCGGGCGAGGTGCCGTAGGCCGGCGCGCCCGAATCCGCGTTCTCGATCAACGGTGAAGGTTGATCGCGAAGAGCGGCTCGGCCTTTTCGGCAGGGCAGATTCCCCACGTGGAGACTCGCAGACTGTCCCCACGTGGCGACTCCCCCACGTGGAGACTCTCCCGACTCTCCCGACGTGGAGCCTCTCCCGACGTGGAGCCTCCCCACGTGGAGCCTCCCCACGTGGAGACTCTCCCGACTCTCCCCACGTGGAGCCTCTCAGACTCTCCCCACGTGGAGACTCTCCGATTGTCCCCACGTGGAGCCTCCCCACGTGGAGCCTCCCCACGTGGAGACTCTCCCGACCCTCCCCACGTGGAGACTCTCAGACTGTCACGTGGAGCCTCCCCACGTGGAGACTCTCCCGACTCTCCCCACGTGGAGACTCTCCCGACTCTCCCCACGTGGAGACTCTCAGGGCAAACGCGCCACCGGGCGACGTCGTGTTGATGCGCGCGTTTGTCCTCGGCGCGTCATGCTCCACAGGCCTTGGCAGCGCGCTCGCGTTCACGAGCGCGCTGGGCGCGACCGCGACGAAGCGACGACTCCTACACCTCGTCTCACGCGAGCAGCGCCTCGAGCTCTTCCTCGGTGATGACCTGCACGCCGTTCTTGGTCGCGGCTTCGAGCTTGGTCTTGCCGGTGTCGGCACCGGCGACGAGGTACGTGGTCTTCTTCGAGACCGAGCCGGCGATCTTGCCACCGGCGGCTTCGATCCGCTTCTGGACGTCCGCGCGCGGCGCCGACAGCGTCCCGGTCACGACGAGCGTCTTGCCGCTCAACGGACCCTCGCCGACGACGGTCACCGGCTCCTCGGGATCGAGGCCGTGCGCGGCGAGCTTGTCGAGGACCTTCGCGACGTGGGGCTCGCGCAGGAACTTGTCGACGTGCATCGCGATGGTCTCGCCGATGCCCTCGATGTCGTTGAGCTCGGCGATCAGCTCCTCGCTCGACTTCTCTGCCGCCGCCTCGCGCAGCGTCGAGAGCTTGCGATACTTCGCGGCGATCGGCTTCGCGAGCGTCGAGCCGACGTTCGGGATGCCGAGCGCCGACAGCAACCTGGAGAACGTCGCGGCCTTCTTCGCCGCCGCGACCGCAGCGACGAGATTGTCGGCCGACAACTTGCCGAACCGATCGAGCCCCAACAGCTTGATCGTGGTCAACGAGAACAGATCGGCGATGTCCGACACCAACCCCGCCTCGACGAGCTGCGCCACGACCTTCTCGCCTAACCCATCGATGTTCATCTGATGCCGCGAGGCGAAGAACTCGATCGCGCCGAGGCGCTGCGCCGGGCAGCCGATCCGGTTCGGGCACATGAGGACGACCCTGCCCTCTTCACGCTCGAGCTCGGACTTGCAGAACGGACACTGGGTCGGCGCCGCGATCAACTTGCCCTTCGCCGCGACGGTGACGTTGAGGATCTCCGGAATGATCTCGCCGGCCTTCTGGATCGTGACGCGGTCGCCGATCCGCAGGCCGAGGCGCGACACCTGATCCCAGTTGTGGACCGAGGCGCGCGACACGGTCGTGCCCGAGACGTCCACCGGATCGAGGACCGCGACCGGCGTCACCGCACCGGTGCGGCCGACGTTGATCTCGATCTCGCGCAGGATCGTGGTGACCTGCCGCGCCGGGAACTTGTACGCGATCGCCCAGCGCGGAAACTTCGCCGTGGTGCCGAGCGCACCGCGCATCGCGAAGTCGTCGATCTTGACGACCAGGCCGTCGACCTCGTACGCCAACGAGTCGCGCCGGTCGGCCCACGAGTGGACCTGCTCGATCAGCTCGTCCCAGGTCTTCGCGCGCGAGTTGTTCGTCGAGGTCGGGATGCCGAGCTTCTTGATGAATTCGAGCGACGCGATGTGGCCCGCCGCGTAGCGCTCACCGTCGACGACTTCATAGAGGATCGTGCGCATCGGCCGCTTCGCCACTTCGCGCGGATCCTGCTGCTTGATCGACCCGGCCGCGGTGTTGCGCGGATTCTTGAACAGCTCCTCGCCCTGCTTCGCTCGCTCCGCGTTGATCGCCTCGAACTCGGCCTTCGTCATGTAGATCTCGCCGCGCACGACGAGATCGACCGGCTCGCGCAGCTTGAGCGCGACGCCCTTCACCATCTTGACGTTCGCGGTGACGTCCTCACCGATCCGGCCGTCGCCGCGCGTCGCGCCGAGCGTCAGCATGCCCTTCTTGTAGGTGAGCTCGATGCCGAAGCCGTCGATCTTGGGCTCGACCGAGAACACCGGCACGTCGCCGTCGAGCCCCTTGACCACGCGATCGTAGAACGCGCGCAGATCCTGTTCGCTGTAGGTGTTGTCGAGCGACAGCATCGCGACCGGGCGCTCGACCTTCGGGAACTCCGAGACGGGAGCGTGACCGACGCGCTGCGTGGGCGACCACTCGACGACCCAGTCGGTGTGATGCTTCTCGAGCGTGCGCAGCTTCACCAGCAACTTGTCGTACTCGACGTCGCTGATCGCGGGCGCGGCTTCCACGTAGTAACGCCGATCGTGCTCGGAGAGCTCGTCGACGAGCGCGAGGTAGTCCTTCTTGGTCTCACCCATGCGAGGGCGAGCGTACCCCAAACACTCTAGTCGTCGAGAAGGTCGAGGTCGTCGACGACGTCGGCGTCTTCGAAGCCATCGAGGTGCGGCGGGCGCCGCTTGCCTTCGATGAAGGCATCGAGCTCCTGCTCCTCGGGCGACTGTTCGTCGATCACGATGTCTTCGCTGACCTCCTCGACCTCGAGGTCGCTCGCATCGTCGAGACGAACCGAGCCCACGGCGATCTGTTCCGGCGGACGCGGCAGCCCGATCCCGAGGTCGTCATCGACGTGCTGTTCGTACGGCAGCTCCTCGATCTCGACCTCGCCGAGGTGCGCGAGGTCCATCCCGACCGTGACGTGCGGATCGGTCGGCGCCTCGAGCTTCTTGCCGATGATGCAGCCGGCCTTGACGGTGACCTGAAACGGCCGGCCATCGAAGTAGGCGTCGATCGCCTCTTTGATGTACCAGAACACGTCCTGCATCTCCTGGCCGTTGCCGGCGATGTCCTTCCACTCGGCGAGTGGGCCGTACTCGATCACCGGCGCGAAGAAGAACTCGCGCGAGCTCTTGAACAGCAGCGTGAACTCTTCGATCTCGACGTGGCCGTCGAGGTTCGCGCTGCGCATCGCGCGCTCGAGGTGATCGATGTTGGGATGCCGCGCGATGTGCTTCTCGAGCCGCTCGAGCGCCTCGTACTTGTCGTGCTTGATCAGCACTTCGCGATAGAGGTCGTGGAACTCCTGGAACGTGCCCGCGAGCGGCAGCGTGCAGCGCACTTCACCACCACGCTTCGCGACGCGCGCGAAGTCGCGCAGCGCGTAGTCGAACGACGGCATCTCGTCGAGCCCGAGGTTGCACACCACGAGGTCGTAGACATCGTCGGTGAACGACAGCTTCGGCACCGCACTCTCGGTGCGGAAGAACACGCCCTTCTTGCCGAGCGGTCCGAGGTCCGCGACCTTGCGGCGCGCGACATCGAGCATCGCGCTCGATGCATCGATCGCGATCAACCGCGAGCCGTCGGACATCCGCCGCAGGATCTCGATCGTCGGCCAGCCGGTGCCGCACGAAACATCGAGCACCTGGCCGCGATCCGGAACCGTCAGGTTGCGGAGTAGCATCTTGCCGAAACGGGTCCCCCAGACGGGCGCGATCTCTTCGTCGTAGATGCGCGCCAGCTTCTCGACTTTCAACGACCGCTTCTGCTGAACCGTCACTACCCTCTCGTAATGATACGGAATCCGCCGGGGATGTCTACTGAATGCTGGTATCGAGCTCGAACATCCCCGAGACGTTGTCGCTACCCGCATCGACAATGATCCAGAACAGATGCGCGTCTTGAGCGGTGAACGAGATCGTCGAGGCGTCGCCCCGAGCGCTGCAATTCGCGTCGTCGTCATTACAACTGAGCGCCGCCCCTGCCGTCGCGTTGCCCTGGCGAGCGTAGAGCGCACTGTCGAAGGTCAGCGTCGCGTTGCAGGTCGTGGCCGTGATCGCGAGCGACTCGCCCGGACAAGCGGTGAAGTGGTAGCCGAGATCGGGCCCGGTATGGACGCAGCCCGCCGATGACTGATCGGTGCCGGTCGAGGTGTCGCCGGTGAGCGCGGTCCCGAGGTTGATCGGCAACCCGCTGCGGTGGCCGCGCTCGACATGCAGCGTCAGCGCGCCCGCGGTCTCGCTGTCGTTGAACTGATCGACCACGACGCAGTTGTCGCCGGCACCGAGCTCCCAGATCGCTTGCGTCTGCTTGCCGCCGCACGCGTCGTTGTGACAGACCGTGCCCCCCGTCGGCGGCACGCCGTCGGCGCACGCGCCGTGGAACACGCGAATCACCGAATCGAAGTCCGAGCCAAACGTGTCGAGATAGATCGCCTCGTCGGCATCGAGGTGGATCTTGTAGTAGACGTCGCGACCACCGGGTCCGCCGCAGAAGGGGGCCTGGCCGTTCGGCTTGCTCGCATCGTTGGTGGCGTACTGGATGTCCATCGTGAACGTGCCGCCCGCACCGAGATCGATCGCACCGGCGGCCTTGTCGTTCGAGGGACACGGCGGATCGTTGCCATCGCAGTCTTGATCGATTCCGTCGCCGCAGATCTCGGGGACCGGCGTACAGCCGTCGATCAACGACGGGCTGTCGGCCGCGGCATCGAGCGCCGAGCTGTTGGTCAGCTCGCAGGTCTGCGAGGCGTCGGAGCACACGAGCCCGTTCGGGCACGGGTGCGTGTCATCGCAGGGACTGCCGGCGTGATACGACGAGCTGTAGCAGCCCGCCACCACGACCAAGATCCACTCACGCACAGCTCATCGTCGACGGTCTTGCCACGGCGCGCAAGGCGCACGTAGGCGCACATGTCAGCGTCGCGGAACGTAGATCTCGCTGCCGGTCTGGGCGAACTCTTCCGACTTCGCCGCCATGCCCGCGGCCATCTCGCGGACCTCTTCGGTGATCTTCATCGAGCAGAACTTCGGTCCGCACATCGAGCAGAAGTGCGCGACCTTCGCGCCGTCGGCCGGCAGCGTCTCGTCGTGATACTGGAGCGCCGTATCGGGATCGAGCGACAGGTGGAATTGATCTTTCCACCGGAACTCGAAGCGCGCTTTCGAGAGCGCGTCGTCACGGAGGTGCGCGCCGGGATGCCCCTTCGCGAGGTCGGCGGCGTGCGCCGCGATCTTGTACGCGATCACGCCGGCCTTGACGTCATCCCGATCGGGGAGCCCGAGGTGCTCCTTCGGCGTCACGTAGCACAGCATCGCGGTGCCGAACCACCCGATCATCGCCGCGCCGATCGCGCTCGTGATGTGGTCGTAGCCGGGCGCGATATCGGTGACGAGGGGTCCGAGCGTGTAGAACGGCGCCTCCTTGCACAGCTTCATCTGGAGCTCGACGTTCTCCTTGATCTTGTGCATCCCGACGTGGCCAGGACCTTCGATCATCGTCTGGATGTCGTGCTTCCACGCGATGTCGGTGAGCTCGCCGAGCGTCTCGAGCTCGCCGAGTTGCGCGCGATCGTTTGCATCCGCCGTCGAGCCCGGGCGCAGCCCATCGCCGAGCGAGAACGCGACGTCGTACTTCTTCATCACCTCGCAGATCCGCTCGAACTCGGTGTAGAGGAAGTTCTCCTTGTGGTGCGACAAGCACCACTTCGCCATGATCGAGCCGCCGCGCGACACGATGCCGGTGACGCGATTCGCGGTCAGCGGGATGTACGCCATGCGGACGCCCGCGTGGATCGTGAAGTAGTCGACGCCCTGCTCGGCCTGCTCGATCAGCGTCTCGATGAACAGATCGATGGTGAGCTTCGCCGGATCGCCGTCGACCTTCTCGAGGCACTGATAGATCGGCACCGTGCCGATCGGCACCGGCGAGTTGCGGATGATCCACTCGCGGGTCTCGTGGATGTTCTCGCCCGTCGACAGATCCATCACGGTGTCGGCGCCCCACTTGACGGCCCAGCGCAGCTTGTCGACCTCCTCGGCGATCGTCGACGACACGGCGGAGTTGCCGATGTTCGCGTTGATCTTCACGAGGAAGTTCGTGCCGATGATCATCGGCTCGGTCTCGGGATGGTTGATGTTCGCCGGCAGGATCGCGCGGCCGCGGGCGATCTCGTCGCGCACGAACTCGGGCGCCATGTTCTCGCGCAGCGCGACGAACTTCATCTCCTGCGTGATGATGCCGCGACGCGCGTAGTGCATCTGACTGCGATTGCCGCTGTCGCCGTCTTTCATCCGCGCTTCGATCCACGGCGCGCGCAGCTTCGGCAGACCCTTGTGCGGATCGTGGCCCTGCGGACCGCTGGTGTCGTAGACGTCGAACGGCGCTTCGCCGCCCGACAGCGAGATCCGACGCACGGGCACCGAGAGGCCCGCTTGCTCGACGTAGACTTTTTGCGATGCGGGGAACCCCGAAATCTCGGGGAGGTTCGCAACGGGATCGGTGACTACGGGAAGTTTCGTGCTCATGTCTTCTCCCTACGCCGGCATTACCCGGGTCAGGTTCGTGGGGTCGCACGAGAATCGTGCCTCTCAGCCGGGAAGCTCCCCCTTATGTGCGTCGGACCTTATGATGTAGACAAGGGGGGTGCAAGCACTAGGGCGGCACCTGCTCTGCGAGTACCACGGTTGCGATCGTGGGCTGTTGAACGACGCCGAGGCGATTCGCCAGGCGCTGGTCGCCGCGGTGACCAAATCGGGCGCTACGCCGCTCCACGAGGTCGTCCACGCGTTCTCGCCGCACGGCGTCACCGGCGTGATCGTGATCGCCGAGTCCCACTTCGCGATCCACACGTGGCCCGAGTACGGGTTCGCCGCGGTCGACTTGTTCACCTGCGGCGACCAGGTCGATCCCTACCTGGCGTTCGAGCACCTGCGCGAAGCGCTCCGCGCGGAGACCCACTCGGTCGTCGAGATTCGCCGCGGCCTGCTGCCTGGACCGGCGCCGCACAAGCCATGACGGATCTCGCGGTCGCGTCGATCGCGGTTGCCTGAGGCACGTGCCTAGGGAACGTGATCGATCGAGACGAACGCGTCGTCGAGCGCGCTCATCATGATCCTTGCCGACGGGAACCGGTGCTCGGGATCCTTGATCAGCGCACCCTCGATCAGCGCGATCAGCTGCGGCGTGCACCACGGCTGATCCTTCGCGAACATGTCGAGCCGCGGCGCCGGCGACTTGACCTGCATCCGCATCTGCATCATCGGGTCGGCGTGATCGAACGGCACGCGGCCGACGAGCATCTCGAACAGCAGGGTCGCGAGCGAGTACAGGTCGGCGCGTCCGTCGACGGCGGCGCGGCCGAGCGCTTGCTCGGGCGACATGTACGCGGGCGTGCCGAACACGATGCCCATGCTCGTGAGCTTGCCGCCACCCATCGCGGCCTCGGCATCGCCGACGAGCTTGACGAGGCCGAAGTCGACGATCTTCGCGCGCTCCCAGCCGCCCATGTCGACCAGCATCACGTTGTCGGGTTTGAGATCGCGATGCACGACGCCCTGCGCGTGGGCGTGCGCGATGCCGTCGAGGAGCTGCCGCGTGATCACGAGCGAGCGGCGCGCCGCCATCGGGCCGTGCGCCATCTCCTTCGTGAGGGTGACGCCGCTGACCAGCTCCATCACGAGGAACAGGAAGCCCTCCTCGACGAACACGTCGACCGCCTGCACGAGGTTCGGGTGATCGAGCATGCGGACCGCGTTGGCCTCGCGTGCGAACCGCTTGACCGGCTCGGCCGCGGGGTTCATGCCGGCCGCCGGCGACTTCAGCGCGAACTCGTGGCCGCTCGGATCGGCGACCTTCCACACGCCGCCCATGCCACCGCGCGCGAGCGGGCTGATCAGGCGGTACTTGCCCAACTGCATGCCGGCTTCGAGATGAGGACTCGTCGCGGACACGCCGCTACGTTAACTCAGCAGGGCGTCCACGTCGACGCGCCCGTCAGACTTGGTCGCCCCAAGTAGTAGCCTTGGGCGAGCGGGATCCCGGCCGCCATCACGGCGATCAGCTCGTCGTGGGTCTCGATGCCCTCCGCGACGACCGTCGCACCCCGCGCCCTGCACAGCGCCGCGAGCGAGGTCAGCAGCGTGTGGCGGCGCGAGTGGATCCTCACTCCCGCGATCACCTCGCGGTCGAGCTTCACGAGCTCGGGGGCGAGCTCGGCCATCGATCCGAAATTCGTGGAGCCGGCACCGAAGTCATCGAGCGCGATCTCGACGCCGCGGCCGCGCAGCGTCTCGAGCGCGGCGCTCGGCTCGAGGACCTCGAGCACGAGCTTGCCGTCGTGCGCGGCGATCGGATCTTCGTCATCGGCGAGAGCCTGCGCGTCGGCCGGATGGACATTGAGGAACAGCTTCGCGCCCTTCACGGCGCGCACCGATCGCCGGCGGAGCTCACGGCCGAGCCGCTGGAGCGCGCCCTGTTCGCTCGCGATCGCCAGCATCCGCAGCGGCGACGCCAACGCCTCGACCGTGCAGCGCGCGAGCGCCTCGTAGCCGTGGATCCGTCCCGTCGCGAGCTCGACCACCGGCTGGAGGTCGACGTAGACCTGACCGTTCGCGATCGCCGCATCTACCGAAGCTTCGAACCCCATACCCGCCTCTCATTTCGCTGACGTTACTGAATCGTGTAGCTCAGCTTGTATGCGCCGTTTCCGGTCAACCCGAAACCGTCGACGATGATCCACTCTAGGTTTGGACCACTCACGGTCCAGCCCGAGAACTTGGACTGGAAGCCACTCGCACCGCAACCCGTTTCGTCGTCCGAACAGACCAGGTCGGCGGTGGTCGCTGCGCCGGATTTGCCGTAGATGATCGTGTCGAATGCCGTTCCGGTGCACGTACTTGCGCCGATCGTCGTCGTCGTCGCCGGGCAGCTCAGGAAGAAGTGCCCGACGTCGGGTTGGTGGGTATTGGCCTCGCAGCTCGCCACCGAGAGGTCGGTCTTACCCGTGGTCGAGCCCGTGTAGCTGCCGCTACCGGGACCGATCGCGACTCCGGGCCGGCCACCGCGCTTGAACGTGAGCGCCGCGGCACCCGCGGTCGTGGTGTTGTCGAACTGGTCGAGGACCAGGCAGTACGTGCCCGCGGCGAGATCGACCGCGCCTTGCGACCGCGTCGAGCTGCAGGCGTCGTCAGCACACGCGAGCGTCGCGCCGATCGCGGTGCACGAACCGGCGAACACGCGGATCACGGTGTCGAAGTTCGAGCCGAACGAGTCGTAGTAGACGACCTCTTCGCTCGGCAGCGTGAACGTGTAGAACACGTCGCGCCCACCCTGGTGGCCGCAGTCGAGCGCCGGCGTCGAGACGGCGAAGTTGTCGTCGTGGGCGGTCGACAGATCGACCGTGAACGTGCCGCCCGACGAGATGTCGATCGCGCCCGCGGGCAGATCGTTGGTCGGGCACACCGCATCGGCGCCGTTGCAATCCTCGTCGACGCCGTTGCCGCACAGCTCCGCGCCGGGCGCGCCGGGGGTCGCGTCGCACTGCGTTGCGGTCTGCTGCGAGTTGCAGATCTGCATGCCGGTGCGCGCGCATGCGCCGAGGCCGACCGTGCACGCTTGGCCGACGGGGAACGTGTCGTCGATGCCGTTCTTGCAATCGTCGTCGAGCCCGTTGCACAGCTCGACGTTGTTGCCGGTGAAGTCGTTGCACAGCGCCGTGCCGTCGGGCGCGCACACGATATGGCCTTCCGCACACAGATCGGTATCGGCGCCATCGCACGCCATGCCGACGTCGAAGCCTTCGTCGATGTGGCCATCGCAATCGTTGTCGAGGCCGTCGCAGATCTCGGCGGTCGGCACGCACGCGTCGGGCAGCGCCGCATCGATCGGCAGCGCGGCGTCGATCGGCGTCGACGAATCGATCGGTCCGTCGACGCTGCTACTCGTCGCGTCGCCGGTGCGCGCGCTTTCACCTCGGGCACATCCGACGACGACGACGACACACATGGCAACGAAACGCGGCACGGTCGCATCAAATGCACGGGGCGTTGTGCAAGAGCAAGCACAACGCTTTAGTGCTAGAGGAGTAAGCGCATGGACAAGCTGCCAGTGGTCGGACAGGTCGCCGATTCTCAGATGACGGACGAGGAGCTCGAGAGCGAGATCCGGCGGCTGAAGAAGCAGCGCAACGCCGTCATCCTGGCGCACTACTACCAGGAGTCCGAGATCCAAGATCTCGCCGATTTCGTCGGAGATTCGCTCCAGCTCTCGCAGGCCGCCGCGAAGACGCCCGCCGACGTGATCGCGTTCTGCGGCGTGCACTTCATGGCGGAGACCGCGAAGATCCTCAATCCGCACAAGGTCGTGATCATTCCGGATCTCGACGCGGGTTGTTCGCTCGCCGATGGCTGCCCGGCGCCGGCCTTCGCGCACTGGCTCGAGAAGTATCCCGGCCACACGGTGGTCAGCTACATCAACTGCTCGGCCGAGGTGAAGGCGCTGTCGGACGTGATCTGCACGTCGTCGAACGCGGTGAAGATCGTGAAGGCGCTCGGCGATCAGAAGGTCGTGTTCGCACCGGATCGCCATCTCGGCGCGTTCGTGAAGAAGCAGGCGAACCGTCCGGACCTCGTGCTGTGGGAAGGCACGTGCGTCGTCCACGAGACGTTCAGCGAGCGCCGCTTGCTGGACCTGATGGCGAAGTATCCCGACGCCGAAGTGATCGCGCACCCCGAGTGCCACGACGGCATCTTGCGCCACGCCGCGTTCATCGCGTCGACGAGCGGCTTGATCGAGCGCGCGCGGACGAGCCCGAAGCAGCAGTTCATCGTCGCGACCGAGGCCGGCATCCTGCACAAGATGGCCGAGGCCGCACCGGGCAAAACTCTGATCCCGGCGCCGCCCGAGGACGAGAGCTGCTCGTGCAACTTCTGCCCGTACATGAAGAAGAACACGCTCGAGAAGCTGTATCGCTCGTTGCGCGATCTGTCGCCGCAGGTCGACGTGCCCGAGCCGATCCGCGTGCGCGCGCTGCAGCCGATCCAGCGCATGTTAGATATGTCGGTATGAAGATCGTGCTGCTGGCGGCGCTGTGTCTCGCCGGCTGCAAGAGCCCGTCGGACCGGCCGCCGGAGCGCGAGCACCACGCGCAACCGGAGAAGATCCCGCCGACGCCGATCCTCGCCTCGTCGACGCAGTTGATCACCGCGGTGCCCGCCGATTGGACCGCGACGACCGCGACGCTGCGGCTGTGGCATCGCGAGCCCGGTGCGGCGTGGACCGCCGTCGGCGAGCCCTGGTCCGCGGCGATCGGCGCGACCGGATCGGCGTGGGGCATCGGCCAGCACGGAGACGCGCCACCGTTCGGTCACACCGGGCCGAAGAAACAAGAGGGCGATCGCAAGAGTCCCGCCGGTGCGTTCGCGATGCGCGATGCGTACGGCTATGCAGCCGCGCCGCCCACGGGCACGCGGATGCCGTACACGCCGAGCGACGACAACACCAAGTGCGTCGACGATCCGGCATCGCTGCACTACGCGTCGATCGTCAACCAGGCGAGCCTGCAGGTCGACTGGCACTCCGCCGAGGACATGCATCGCAAGGACGCCCTCTACACGTGGGTCGTCGACATCGCGCACAATCCGTCGCACGTGCCCGGCGAGGGCAGCTGTATTTTTCTGCACGTCTGGAAAGACGCGGACTCCCCGACGGTCGGCTGCACCGCGATGCCCGAACCCAAGCTTCGCGCCTTGCTGGCGCAGCTCGACCCGTCGCAAAAACCGACGTTCGTCCTGTTGCCACGCGACGAGTACACCTCGCTCGCCGCCGCGTGGGGCTTGCCGGCGCTCGAGTCTTCGGCGAGGCTCGCGCCATGATCTGGAAGACGATCCTCGTCCCGCACGACTTCTCGTCGTCGGCGAACCACGCCGCGGCGGTCGCGCGCGACGAAGCGAAGACCCACGGCGCGAACCTCGTGTTGGTCCACGTGATCGACCTGCCGTATCAGATCGCCGCCGAGCAGGCGATCGTGCCCGGCGAGCACGAGACGCTGTCGGTCAAGGACTACGCGGCACGCGGGGCCGAGAAGCACCTCGATGACATCGCGGCGCGGCTCGCGAAGGACGGCGTCGCGCCGAAAAAGATCATCGTGTTCGGTCGCCCACACGAAGAGATCGTGAAGTGCGCCGAAGCTCAGCAGGCGGATCTGATCATCATGGGCACCCACGGCCGCACCGGCCTCGCGCACTTCCTCGTCGGCAGCGTCGCCGAGCGGGTCGTGCGCACGAGCAAGGTGCCCGTCCTCACCGTCCCGCAGCCCGATCATTCCTGAGAGGCGTAAGCGGCCTAGGCGGCGAGCACGGGCACCTGGCGCGGCGTTCCGCCGTGACGCACCGTGAGCAGCGCCGCGCCCGTCGCGACCGCGAGGTCCGCATCGGGCGAGATGGTCACGCGATCCTGGCCGAACCTCGCGGCGATCAACTGCTGGAACCTCGGCACGAGCGCGGTGCCCCCGATCAGCGCGACCGCATCGACGCCGTCGGGGCGCCAGCTCGCGCGCTTCAGCACTTCGTCGACGACGTCGAGCGCGCGATCGAACAACGGGCTCCAGCGCTCTTCGACCCACGCGCGATCGATCTTGAGATCGAGCGAGCGCGGTCGACCACCGGCGAGGAACGCCTCGTTCATCGTGAACTGGGTCTCGGTGCGCGTCGAGAGCTGGCGCTTGGTCTGCTCGCAGCGATAGCGCAGCTCGGCCCACTTCAAGACATCGCGGTGCATGTCGGCGCCGTACTGGCGATGCACCGCGCCCGCGATCGCCTCGGCGAACGCGTCGTCGAGATCATCGCCGCCGAGCATCGGATCGCCGTACGTCGCGGCCGGCGTGAATTTCATGCCGGCTTGCACGATCGCGGACGCGTCGAACGTGCCGCCGCCGAAGTCGAGCACGAGCAAGCGGCGCTGCGCCGAGGTCGCGTGGAGCCCGACCGCGAGCGCGCCCGCGATCGGCTCGGCGACGAGCTCGACGATGTCGAGGTGCGCGATCTTCGCAGCGCGCATGATCGAGTCGCGGTAGCCGGCATCCGCGGCGGCCGAGACCGTGACGACGCATTTTCGGATCGTGCCGCCGAACCGCTGCTCGGCGAGCTCGCGCACGCGGTTCAACACCGACGCGGCGACTTGCTCGGGCGCGTACGCTCGCGCACCGAGCTTGAACAACAACTTGTCGCCGCTGGTATCGAGCTTCGCCGACGCACCGGCGGCGTAGCGGCGCACGAGCTCGTCGTGGGGTGGCCGGCCGAGGATCCGCTTGACCGAGCGCACGACGCGGTTCGGTTGGCTCTGCTGGCGCAGCACGGCGCGGCGCCCGACTTCGACCTCGCCGCGATCCGGGAGATAGACCACGGTCGGGATCACCGGATCGCTGTTGTCGCGCACGAGCTCGACGCGATCGCCGATCAGCGTGCCTGCCGAGGTGCAGCTCGTCCCGAAATCGATTCCGAGGACGGTTTCGGGCATTACCGAGAATCTCGGCCGGCCCCACCCGCCGTCGAGGGGTTACTTGTGAAAGTCGAACGGGTACTTGCCCTTGACCCTGCTGTCCCGGCACCAGCCAGACGCCGCGACAAGCTTCCTACGGCGAGGGTAACACCTACTTCCCCGCCGACCGTCCCACTCACTCGATGATCGGGACGAGCGAGCTCACACCGGCACCGGCGAACGAGATGCCGGCGTTGGTCTGCGGATCCATGAACGTGCCGAACAGCGTGCCGACGCCGCTCGCCGGATCGATCGTCACGACATGGCCGGTGCCGTCGTGCGTGAAGCCGAACACCTGACCGGCGGCGAACGCGACGCCGAACAGCTTGGGAAACCCGGTCGAGCCGATCATCGTGACCGCGCCGGTCGGGATGTCGACCTTGACCAACAGGTTGTTGTTCTGCGTGCCCTGGCCGGCAGCATCGGACTTCTTGTACGCGGTGCCGAACACGGTGCCATCGGCGACCGCGACGAAGTCTCCCGACAGCGCCATGTTGCTGGTCATCGAGATCGGCGCCAACACCACCGGCGGCGACTGCGTCGTATCGATCTGGCACAGCGTGCCCATGAAGTCGCCGGTCCACAGCTTGCCGTCGGGCGTGGTGGTCAGCGCGACGCCCTTGCTGCCGCACGCGCTCAGCGAGCCGAGCTTCGTGACGTGGCCGTCGTTCGGGTCGGCCGTATAGATCGCAGTGTTCGAGATCACGTAGATCGTGTTGTCGGGCGCGACCGCGAGATCGGTGATCACGTCGTTCGACGGCGCGTTGAACGGACCGATCTTGTTGAGCGCCTTCGATTGAACGTCGACGACGTAGAGCACGGTGTCGGAGTGCGCGTAGACCGAATAGCTTCCGCTGTTCGATCCGCTGCCTCCGCCATCGCCGCTGCCATGCGGCGAGCCGTCGACGAGACCGTCACCGCGCGGACTCGCGCCACAACCGAGCAAGGCGATCAGGAGGAGGTGCTTCACGGTGCGGACGATAGGACCACGATCATTAGGCGAGCATGAGCCTAGAGTCGTCGCGACATGATCAACCGGGGCACATTGGTAAACCCGGCACGCTCGTACAGACGCAGCGCGGGATTGTCGGCGCGCACCTGAAGGTGCATCGCGTGGACGCCAAGCCCGCGCAACAGCGACGCAAGTGCGTCGATCGCGAACGTCCCGGCGCCGCGACCACGCGCCGCGTCGTCGATGAACAGCTCGGTGAGCCAGGCCTCGCGGCCGGCGAACTCGAGGTCAAAACTTAACGAAATGAAGGCGTAGCCCACAATTGCCCCATCGTCCTCGATCATCCAGACGCCGCCGAGCGACGGATCGCCGAGCATCTCGCGCAACGCAGCTTCGAGCGCCGCATCCGAAATCTCGATGCCCTCATGCGCTTGCAGCGCGCTCGACCGCGGCACGATCGCCGGAACATCGTCGAACGTCGCCGCGCGCAGCAGGAACGTCACGACGGCGCGACGCCCATGCGGCCACCATCGAGCAGCGCCCTGGGCACGAGCGAGCTGACCTCCCCGGTCGAGACCATCCACAACTGATGCGCCGCACGCGTCACCCCGATGTGGAGCAGGTGGCGCGCCCAGTTGACCTTCGGATAGCTCGCCGCGTTGACGTCGACCATCACGACGTAGTCGAACTCGAGGCCCTTGACGTGCGTGACGTCGGTGACGTCGACGCCGGGTTGGAAGTTGAACTCGTCGCGCTTGATCCGGCGCAGCGCGGGAACTTCGGCGCGGCGCAGGCCCTCGAAGTACGCATCGGCTTGCTCCGAGTGCCGCGCGATCACGGCGCACGACGCGGTCGGCTCGCGCGCCATCAGCGTGCGCAGCGCATCGCCGAGGAACGCGATCGCTTCGCCGAGATCGCCAAACTCGTGGAGCTCGACCGGCTCGCCGGGACGCGCCGCGAGCGGATCGGGGGGCGCGAGCTCGGGGCCGAGGATCTCGAGCGCGAGCATCATCACCTCGGCGGTCGAGCGATACGACAGCTTCAGCGGGCGAACGATCGCCGCCTGGCCGGCCGAGCTGATGTAGCCGAGCAGCTCTTCCCAGGTCGTGAAGTTGTTGTCGAACACGAGGCGCTGCGCGGTGTCGCCGGCGATCGTGATCGAGCGCTTCGTCGGATCGTCGTCGGGCGCGGCGACGGCCTCGACCAGGACCTTGACCTCGAGCGCCGAGCGATCCTGGGCTTCGTCGACGGCGACGTGCTCGTAGACGATCGGATCGCCGCCGCTCGGCATCAGGCTGCCGCGCTTCAACTGCACGAGGCGCAGCAGGATCGGATCATCCTCGTTGTCGAAGCGACCCGCGGGATCATCCTCGTCGGGCCCGACCGCCAGCCCCTCGGCATCGAGCTCCGGGTTGCCCTCGTCGTCGACCGGCGCCGCTTGCGGCTTCACGAGCTGGCGCTTGACCCACACGATCAGCCGCTCGATCTCGCGCGGCGTGACATCGGTGCCGGCGAACCCTTCGGTCAGCGCCTTCGCATCGGTGAACAGCTCCGCCCAGTCGAGCGTGACATCATCGGAGCGCCTGCGTGATCGCTTGATCAGCCCCTCGAGCGCGACCCGGACATTGACGTCGAGCTCGGACTGCTTCTTCAGCCAGCTCGACATCCCCGACAGCCGCGGCATCAACGCGCGGCGGACCAGGCGATTCCATTCGGTGAGCGCGGCGGCGCTGAGCTCGGCGAGCTCCTTGCCGATGTCCTCGGCCTGCTGCGTGACGAAGTCACCGAGCAGCTTGATCAGCGCCGGATGCTTCTTGACGCGCGACACGTTCTCCGGCGGATCCGCGTTGTAGCTGGTCGGCGACTCCGGCAAGCAGCGCATGCGGGTGCTGCGCGCCCAGCCGGTGTACGTCACGACCGGCACGCCCGAGACGCCGAGCGCGGGCAGCACGCCGCCGACGTAGCGCACGAGCGATTGGGTCGGCACGACGAACAACGTGTTCTGCGGCTTGAACCGCCGCGGATCTTGGAAGTTCAGGTAGGCCACGCGGTGCAGCGCGACGGTGGTCTTGCCGGAGCCGGCGCCACCTTGGATCACGACGATGCCCGAGCCCGGTTGCGTGATCAGCTCGAACTGCTCTTTGTCGATCAGCGCCGCGATCTCGGGCAGCGCCTTGTCGGCGCGCGCGACGCCGTGATGGACGCCGAGCTTGCCCTTCGCGTGGGGCACCGCGACCGGACGCGCCGCCTTGCCCATGCCGCCGTGGAGCACCGGCGTCATCTGACCGACCGCTTGCACCCACGTGCCGCGCGCGTCTTTCAGGTACGTGCCGTTCGGCGTGCCGATCCGGCGCAGGTTGCCGCGCGCGATCGAGACGTTGCGGCGCGCTTCGACGATGCCTTCGACGCGACGGCCGGCGATCTCTTCCTCGTAGTCGTCGCCCTCTTCGTAGCGATAGTAGATCCGCGAGACCGGCGCGTTGCGCCAATCCACGATCTGCACGTTCGACGAGCGATCGATGAAGCCGCGCTTGCCGACCAACACGTCGCGCGACTTGCCCGTTTCTTTGAGCCGCAGGTGCGCGAAGTACGGCGACGTGATGTCGACCGGCAGCGAGCGCCCGCCGCCGATCCGCGCCTTCAACGCCGCGAGCCGCGTCATCTGCTCGACCAACGGCGGCAGATCTTCGGCGCGCGCTTCGGAGATCTGATCGCGCAGCGAGAGCAGGTCGCTATCGAGGTCGGAGGCACCGAGCGTCGGTCGCTCGCTCTCTTCTTCACCCATCGCGACGCGCGCCTGGACCTGGCCGTAGAGGCGTTCCTCTTCGCCGATGATCGTGGCCGCGTCGCTGCCTTTGGGGACTTCGTTTCCCATGAGTCGGTCGGCGACCCTAGCGACCGGCCGCGTCACGCGCAAGTGCCTAGATCCTGGTCAATGCATCGAACGATTTTTGGCGTGGATTAGCATCCAAAACCGTCCATGTACCGAAGACATAGATGATGCCCACGCCAATCCGGAACGCCGAAGGAATCCGATGTCCTAGCTGGACCGTAGGATATCCGATGAGTCGAGCAGCCACCGCTCTCCCCCCACATACGCTGCTGGGCGGCTATCGGTTACTCCGACTCCTGGCCCAGGGCGGCATGGCCGACATTTACCTCGCTCAAACGCCCGAC
>JBDTJY010000030.1:0-4311 GCA_039935615.1 Kofleriaceae bacterium | reverse complement strand
GTCGCGCGCCTCCTCGGAGAAGCTCATGGGTGACGTGATGTGCATCGTCTCGAAGGCGATCTTCGAGAAGCTCGCGGGCAAGAAGCCCGAGCTCGGCACCGTGCTCGGCATGGAGCGCTACGTCACCGCGAACAAGGCACTGTCCCCGCTCGGCGACGGCGGCAAGCTCTACCTCGTGACGGTCCGGCCGCCGAACGAAGCGCTGTGGCTCGTCGGCGTGCTCGAGAATCCCGAGTTCGACCGCAACGAGTGGTCGGTCGAAGCGCCGTGCACGACACCGATCACCGACATCAGCTCGCTGCGCAAGAAGATCAAGTTCACCTCGGGCAAGGGCATCAGCGCGGCCGCCGGCTCGCTCGGGATGTCGCTGCAGACGCCGCGCGAGCTCACCGCCGGCGACGTCGCGCTGATCGACGAGCTGTTGCCCGGCAACGCACCGGCGCACGAGGGCAACGGCTTCCCGGAGCCGCCCGACGCGATTCCCGCGAACACCGGCGAGCGCGAGGTCGGCGACGCGCTGGTCCAGGCCGTGATCGACGAGCCGTACATCGATGTGGCGCGCCAGGTGTTCGCCGACGCGATGCAGGCCCGCAACGATCCGCGCGGCGAATTCGTCGTGCTCGAGCTCGCCCTCGCCGGCCCGCTCGCGATCCGCAAGCGCGATCAGATGAAGGCGCGCCGCGACGAGCTGTTCGCCGAGCACAAGGACGCGTGGTTCCCGACCACGCTCGAATTCCGCACGCGCGGCGGCTTCGTCCACGCGGTCACCGGCACGTTCGCCGCGCTCGCGAAGTCACCGCTGTTCGCCAACCAGCCGATCGTCGAGGCGACGATCACCAAGGTCGAGGTCACAAAGCTCGCGAAAGCGCCGTGGCTGCGCCACCTACACCATCTGATCCTGCGCGGCAGCATCGGCGGTGCGAAGGGCTTCGCGCAGCTCGTCGCATCGCCGAACACGCAGCAGCTCACCGCGCTCAACGTCACGATGACGAACCTCGACAGCGACGCGATCAAGGGCCTGAAGGCGTACCTGCCGGCGCTGCGCTCGCTCGTGCTGACCGGCAATTCGCTCGGCGCGGAGGGCATCGCGGCGCTGATCGCGTGGCCGCACTTCGCGGCGATCGAGACGCTGTATCTCTCGAAGTGTGGACTGACGACCGCCGAGGTCGCGAAGCTGCTGTCGAAGCCGCTGCCGAACCTCTTGAAGCTGACGCTCGCCGACAACCAGATCGACAACACGATCGGCAAGGTGCTCGCGGCCGCCGCATCGAACGTGCCGAAGCTCGAACAGCTCGAGCTCGCCGGCAACAAGAAGCTCGACGCGACCGCGGTCAAGGAGCTCGGCGCGGCGAAGCTGCCCGCGATCCGCCGCATCGACCTGCGCAAGACCCGAGTCAGGCTCGACGACATCGCCGCGCTGCCGCTGTTCCGTGCCGGCGCCTGAGGGTTCGGTGCGCTACCCTGAAGCGTGCTCGCCGCTGCGATCGCCCGCCGGTTCGACGCAGCGAAGGTCGTGCCCGAAGGCTCGGGCATCCGTGCCGAGGTGCCGATCGATGGCTCGCTGTATCTCGCCCGCGTCGCGCTGAGCCCGGCGACCTGCGTGTCGGTCCAGGTCCCGCACACCGACGGGTTCGAGCTCTCGCTCGCGTGGACGGATCGGCGTTCGTCGGCACCCCGCCCGGCCGAGTTCGACGACAGCTACCTCGTCGAGACCAACGACGTGCCGCTCGCCTCGTCGTGGCTCGATCTCCACGCGCGCAGTGCGCTGCTCGATTCGCGTTACGTCTCCGGCCCATCGTCGCGCAAGACGCAGGTGATGCTGCGCGACGGCCGCTGGAGCCACGAGCTCCGCGACGGGGAGCTGATCGCGACGTGCGCCGGTTCGGAGCGCTCCGTCGAGCGGATCGCCGACATGCTCGCCGCGTCGCTCGCACTCGCGAGCCGGCCGGTGCGCTGGGCGCGGCAATACGCGACGATCGCGAACGAGCTCGGCGGGCACTCCTCCGCGCGCGTCGAGCTCGCCGGCAAGCCGGTCCTCCGCGTGCGGCGCGGCCAGGTCGACGTCACCGTGCGCCTGTTGCGCCGGCTCGATCCCGACGAGCACGGGAGATTTCGCACCGTGATCGGAGCGCGTCGCCATGGCTCGGGCGGCGAGACGTTGACGCTGATCGCCGACGATCTTCCTCGGGCTGCGTGGCCACCGCCGACCTCGGCGCCGTTCGACGCACCTCGCCTGCAGATCGCACCGCAGCACTCGAACCTGCTCGATGCCGCGCGGCCATCGGCCTCGATCGTGCGGCCGCACGACGTCGAGATCACCTTCGATGGTGCCGTGCACGATGGCAAGCGTTTAGGTGCAGCGATCGAGCTCGCCGCGCAGTGGGCAGCGTCGAGCGAGAGCTCCCATCGCGGACCGTTTCGGTAACGCGAACATGCTATAGCAGCGTCCGACGATGGCGACCCCGACCGGCCCGAACATCACGCCTATCTCCATCGAAACGGAGATGAAGAACTCGTTCATGGATTACGCCATGAGCGTGATCGTGGCACGCGCCCTGCCCGATGCGCGCGACGGCTTGAAGCCGGTGCACCGGCGGATCCTCTACGCCCAGCGCGTCCTCAACAACACGTACAACCGCCCGTACGTGAAGTGCGCCCGCGTCGTCGGCGACGTGATCGGCAAGTACCACCCGCACGGCGATTCCTCGGTCTACGACGCGCTCGTGCGCATGGCCCAGGACTTCTCCATGCGCTACATGCTCGTCGACGGCCAGGGCAACTTCGGCTCGGTCGACGGCGATCCACCGGCCGCGTATCGCTACACCGAGTGCCGGATGAGCAAGCTCGCCGGCGAGCTGCTCGCGGATATCGACAAAGAGACGGTCGATTGGCAGCCGAACTACGACGACAAGGAGCTCGAGCCGACGGTCATGCCGACCCGGGTTCCAAACCTCCTGATCAACGGCGGCACCGGCATCGCTGTCGGCATGGCGACGAACATCCCGCCGCACAACCTCGGCGAGGTCATCGACGGCACGCTCGCGCTGATCGCCGATCCGAAGTTGTCCGACGACGAGCTGATCAAGATCATCCCCGGCCCGGACTTCCCGACCGCCGGCGTGATCCAGGGTCGCGCCGGGATCGTCAGCGCCTACAAGACCGGCCGCGGTCAGATCCAGGTCCGCGGCGTCGCGCACACCGAAGAGTTCAAGAAAGACCGCACGCAGATCGTCGTCACCGAGCTGCCGTTCATGGTCAACAAGGAGCGCTGGGTCCAGCAGACCGCGGCGCTGATCATCGACAAGAAGCTCGAGGGCATCTCGAACCTCGTCGACGCCTCGGATCGCAACGGCATCCGCGTCGAGTTCGAGCTCAAGCGCGACGCCGACGACAAGGTCGTCCTCAACAACCTGTTCCGGTTCACGTCACTCCAGACGTCGTTCTCGACGAACATGCTCGCGATCGTCGACGGCCGGCCGGTGATGCTGACGCTGCGCAAGGCGCTGCAGGTGTTCATCGATCACCGCCGCGAGGTCGTCACGCGGCGCACGCTGTTCGATCTGCGCGAAGCGCGGTCGCGCCGCGAGATCGTCGAGGGCCTCGGCCTCGCCGTGATGAACATCGATCGCGTGATCGAGATCATCCGCGCCTCGAAGGACACCGACATCGCGAAGGTCTCCCTGATGAAGGAGAAGCTCGGCGGGCTCGGCGGCTTCCTCGAGCGCGCCGGCCGTCCGAAGGCCGAGGTCGACGCGATCAACAACCGCGAGTTCGTCTATCTCACCGATCGGCAGGCCCAGGCGATCCTCGACATGCGGCTCGGTCGGCTCACCGGTCTCGAGCGCGAGAAGCTCGAAGCCGAATACAAAGAGCTGTGGGACCTCACCGACTACCTCGAGGGCCTGCTCGCCGACGACAAGAAGCTGATGACGGCGATCACCGACGAGCTCAAGGCGCTGCGCGACGAGTTCGGCGACAAGCGCCGCACCCAGATCGTCGACGCCGAGGGCGAGATCCTCACCGAGGAGCTGATCGACGAGGAAGAGAACGTCGTGACGCGCAGCCGCCTCGGCTACATCAAGCGCACGCCGACCCGCGAGTACCAGGCGCAAGGCCGCGGCGGTCGCGGCATCACCGGCGCGACGTCGACCGAGGGCGACTTCGTCGCCGACATGTTCGCGGCGTCGACCCACGATCACCTGCTGCTGTTCACCGACAAGGGCCGCGTCTACTACAAGAAGGTGTTCGAGCTGCCCGAGGGCTCGCGCACGGCGAAGGGTCGCCCGGTCGTCAACGTGCTCGATCTCCAGG
>JBDTJY010000029.1:0-11156 GCA_039935615.1 Kofleriaceae bacterium | reverse complement strand
CCTCGAGATCGGGCGAGACGTAGACGAGGTTGAGCTCGAGCGAGTGGCGCACGTGGCGACGCCGATTGAGCGGGTTGTCGCCGACGAGCGTGCTCGCCGCCGGCCGGAACGAGCCCCAGCGGTAATGGCAACCCGCGCATTCGTCGTCCTCGGCGCTGACCGCAGCTCCGCAGCGCGGGCAGCGCTGGGTCGCATGCAGCGGCGGCGGGACGGTGACCGGAACCTTCTTCGTGGTCGTGCGCGCGTGCAGGCCTTCGGCGGTCGCGGACAGGTCCGAGAGGTCGAGCGTCGGCGGCTCTTCTTCGTCGAGCTGCGGAATCCGGATCGCGAGCTCGCGCGTGCCGACGACGATCTGATCGTTGTCGAGCACGCGCAGCGCGCCGGCGAGCGACCGGCCGTTGACCAGCGTGCCGTTCGAGCTGTCGAGGTCCTCGACGAACACCTCGTCGCTGCGCCTCACGAACTTGAGGTGGCGGCGCGACACCGAGGGGTCGTTGAACCGCAACGTGCAGCCGACATCGCGCCCGATGATGGTCTCGCCGAGCGGAAGCTCGACGGAATCACCGAGGTACTCGATGTAGACGCGCACCGGCCGAGCATGGCACACATGCAAAGGCATGGACCCGCTGATCGGGCAGACGATCGACGGGCGGTTCGAGGTCCGCGCGCGTCTCGGGCAAGGCGGAATGGGGACGGTCTATCGCGCGTATCAGCGCTCCGTCGATCGCGAGGTCGCGATCAAGTTGATGGATCCCACGTTCTCGCGCGACCCGGTCGCGGTCCGCCGGTTCGAGCGAGAGGCGCAGCTCGCCTCGAAGCTGTCGCAACCGAACACGGTCAGCGTGTTCGACTTCGGCAAGGCGAGCGACGGCCGGTTGTTCATCGCGATGGAGCTGATCCGCGGGCGCACGCTGCATCGCATCGTCCAGACCGAGGGCGCATTCGAGGTCGAGCGCGCGGCGCGGGTCGCGATCCAGATCTGCGACGCACTCGATGCTGCACACCGCCTCGGCATCGTGCATCGCGATCTCAAGCTCGACAACGTGATGGTGCTCGACGAGCCGCCGGGTCGCGACCTCGTCAAGGTGCTCGACTTCGGCCTCGCGAAGCGGGTCGGCGAGCTCGATCCGCGCGCGACCGGCAACGGCATCGTCGTCGGGACGCCGCGCTACATCGCGCCCGAAGTCGCGGTCGGCGGCGACATGTCGTCGGCCGCGGATGTCTATGCGGTCGGGGTGATCCTCGCGGAGCTCGTGCTCGGTCGCCCGCTGTGGGAGAGCAACAATCTCTCGGAGCTGCTCGTCCACAAGCTCGCGCCGCTCGCCGTGGTCGCCGACGTGCCGGAGCCGCTGCGCGGGCTGGTCATCGAGATGATCGCCTCGAATCCCTCGGAGCGGCCGAGCGCCGCGGCGACGCGCGAGCGGTTGTCGCTGCTCCACGTCTCCGGACCGATGCGCGCCCACGTGCCGGCCGCGCTGCCGGAGATTCCGCCGACCGTCGAGGTCGATCCTCGGCGCCGGCGCCGGCCGCGCTGGCGCACGCCGAGCCTCGTGTTGCTCGGGGTCGTCACCGGCGGCGCGATCGTCGCCGGCTTGATCCTGCCGGCGAGCTCGTCGAGCCCGGCGCCGCGCGATGCGGCGGTCACGACAACGTCGGTCGATCCGTGGAACGTGCAGGCCGGCGACCCTCGCTCGATCACGATGGTGATCGAGTCAGAGCCCGCGGGCGTTCCGGTGTTCGTCCCGGGCTCGGATGCGCTCGGGTTTCACCCCACGCCGGTGACGATCCGCGTCCCCGCCACCGCGACGAGCATGACCGTGGTCGCGCGATGGCCGCACGGCCGCAAGCCGGTCGAGACCACCAACCGCTTGGCGCTCGCCGCCGGGCGCCACGTGCTGTTGCACGATCCCACGCACCTCGAAGGCCGCATCGTGCGTCATTGGCAATGCATGGAGTGCGGGCCCGAGCGCGCCGCGGTGATCGTCCACGTGACCTCGACGCCCGCCGGCTTGCCGGTGACCGTCGACAACGAGCACTTCGCGGTGGCGACGACGCCGTTCGATCTCTACGCCGACCTCGACGCGCCGGCGTTCACGCTGACGACCCGGATCGGCCTCGACGACGTCTACCTGCACGTCACGCCGGACCGCGATCAAACCGTACGGCTGACTACGGGCGAGCGCGAACGTAGTCGGTGAGCCCGGTGCGGTGGCGCTCGAGGATGAAGAAGTTCGACTTCACCCGCGCCGGACCGATCGCGTAGTACGCCTTGCCGAGATAGAGGTCGGGGTTGTTCGCGTCGACCTGCACGAGGTAGTCGCGCAGCCCGGCCGTCGGATCGAACGCCGGGTTGTCGCCCTTGCCGTAGTCGAGCAGCACCGCGTGGAGGTACTCGTTGTCGCGCGCGGTCGGATCGACCGGAGCGACCTCGTAGAACCCGAAGCGCTTCGGCTCGCTGTCGCTCGGCTTCAAGTGCCAGCGGCCGTCGAGCGCGTTGCGCCCGACCGGGATATTGTAGCCCATCACGCGATCGCCGTCGCGGAAGAAGCCTTTGACGAACTTCTTGATGCCGGCGAGGTACGCGAGGTTGATCGCGTTCAACGGCATGCGGTTGATGCCGCGGAATTCCCACCCGACGAGCGCGTCGAGGTCCGGCATCACGCCGCGTTGAAACACGCGCTCGAGCCGGGCCATCGGCGTCTGCTCGAGGGCGAGCGCCCGCGGCGATGGAAACGGCGACAGCGCGCGCGGGGCGGACATCAAGGGCGTAGCGAGAGCGGGTGCAGCAGTCATCCGAGATACCTCCGCGAGTTATCGATCACGTGCGCCGCCGAGCGCGTGGCGAGCGCCATGATCGTCTCCATGGGATTGACGCGACACGGTGACGGGAACACCGACGCGTCCGAGATCAACAACCGATCGACATCGTGCATGAAGCCGTACTCGTCGGTCACCGACGACAGCCGGTCGGTGCCCATCTGCGCGGTGCCCATCATGTGGACGGTCGCGACCTCCCAGCCCTTCGGCGAGAGCGGCTTGCCGAGGATCCGCTGCGCGTCGTCGGCGTTCGCGAGCTCCTGGGCCTCGTGGAACGGCAACAGGATCCGCTTCGCGCCGGCCGCGAACAGCAGCTGGGACAACAAGATCAGGCCGCGCTGGATGTTGGCCGCGTCCTGCTTCGCGAGCTGGTAGAACGCCTGCGGGTGGCCGTTGATCGTCTTGACCCGGCCGGTGTTGGTGTCCTCGCACAGCAGGCCCGCGACGACCATGTGATCGTACTGGTCCATCAGCGTGCCGAGCACCTTGCCGCGATGGGGCAGGGACATCGCCATCACCGCCGGCGGCAGGTTGATCGCGGCGAAGCAGCCGAGGCCCTGGTCGGCGAACTCGCGGACCTGGAACGCCTGGTGCGCGCCCTTCCAGCTCGTGACGTTCTCGTCGAAGATCGCGACGACCTTGACGTTGGGATGCAGCGACAGGTTGCCGCCGAGCAGGCCCGACCGCGACTCGAGGCCGGAGCGCGACAACAGCGCCGGCGTATGGATCGCGCCGCACGACGACACCACGAGCTTCGCGCGCACGACGACCCGGTGGCCGCGCGAGCCATCCTCGTTGCGCACGTGACCGAGGATGCCGGTCGCGCGCTTGCCGTGCATCGTGATCCGCTGGACGCGAACGTCCGCGTAGATCCGCGCGCCGTAGTGCAGCGCGCGTGGGATGTAGCTGACCAGCGCGCTCTGCTTCGCGCCGGTCGGACAGCCGAACGGGCAGCGGTTCGAGCCGACGCAGTGGGCCTGATTGCGCAGGTTGCCGACGGTCTTCCACCCCATCGCATCGGCGCCCTTCTTGAGCAGCCAGTTGTCGTTGCCGATCGCGTCCGTGTCCATCGGCGCGACGTTGATCCGCTTCTCGACGCGCTCGTAGTACGGCTCGAGCGCCTGCGTGTTGAAGCTGTCGCTGCCGATCTCGTCGCGCCAGCGCTCGAGGATGTCCTCGGGCGTGCGCCACGACATACCGCCGTTGATCACGGTCGAGCCACCGACGGTGCGGCCCTCCTGGAACATCACCGGCGGGTTGCCGATCGCGATCGTGGCGCCGCCGTCGCGATAGAGCTGGCGCACCATCTGCGTGGTGTTCGCGGTGAAGTCGCGGGTCTGGTAGTAGCTACCTTCTTCGAGGACGATCACGTCGAAGCCGGCTTCGGCGAGCTCGGCGGCGACCGGCGACCCGCCGGCACCGGAGCCGACGATCACGACGTCGCAATCGAGCACGGTGTCGCCGTGGAGATCGTGGCGCGTGAACACGTTCGTGGGGCGTGCGCCCTCGTGGAGTGCAGATGCCACCATCACGCCAGCTCCTTCTTCGCGGCTCTGTTCGGGCGCAGCGGATCCGGCGCGAGAATGCGCGCGGCGACGCGCTTGACGTCGTCGGCGTACACGGTCAGCCGTTTGTGCGTGACCTCTTTGATCCACGCGGCGGGGCGATACCCGATCCGCTCTTGGATCGCGGGCTGCTCGTACGCCGCCATCGACATCAGCTGGTTGATCATCTGCGCGAACTGCACGTGCATCGGCGTGAAGCCATGCTCCCAGGTCTGGTAGTAGGCCTCGGCCTTGGCCGGCGACAGCGAGCGCGCGCGCTTGAAGTAGCGCGGCAGCGCGCCGGCGTCGTACGCGGCGAAGCCGACGCCGAGTGCGCGCTGGAGGAGCGCGGGAATCGTCCCGAACGTCAGCGCCATGTGATCGATGATCGCGTCGCCGTAGGGCAGCGCCTCGGTCGGGCAGATCACGGGGACGAGCGAGAGCAACACCGCGCGGGTGGTCTTGGTGTGTCGGTAGGTCATCCGAGCACCGCCAGCGCCTTCGCCAGCGCGGCATCGTGGCGATCGAGATACTCGGTCATCGTCTGGAGCGCGCCGTCGGCGTCGCCGGTCTCGATCTGATCGAAGAACTTGGTGTGGGTCGGCACGTAGTCGTCGGGCAGACGCAGCGCGAACTTGAGCTCGTCGGCCGCGTCGAGCCACAGCTTCGCGATCCGATTGAGCAGCCACAGGCCGGGCGTGAACCGCGCGGTCTCCGAGATCTGCCGCATGACCTCGAAGTCTTCGCCGACGTACTTCGGCGAATCGCGCAGCGACCACGCGCGCGCCATCGCCGCTCGCGCACCACCGGTGCCGCCTTTCGGGATCCGCGGCGCGGTCAGGTGGATCACCTCGAGCACCACCGCGCGACGCATCGCGAGCAGGTCGAGCAGGATCCGGCCGATGCTCGGCTGGCCCGGCTCGGGTTTGCCGTAGCGGAGGTACGGTGCGATCACTTCGATCGACCAGTCGCGATACGGTCGTACGACGATGCCGGAGCCGCGGCGGGGCTCGACCAGGTTCCACTCGCCGAGCCGGCGCAGCGCCTCGCGCAGGGTCGGGCGACTCGCACCGAGCTGGCGCGAGAGCTCGCGCTCCGCCGGCAGCCGCGAGCCCGCCGTGTACGTGCCCGAGACGATCGACGACAGCAGCTTTTCGAACACCGCGTCGATCTGTGTAGTGGTCGGAACCGGGTCTGGGAGGGGCACAGGCATGGTCTGACCAATTGGTAAGACCAGTTCGACTTAGAGTCAATAGCAAAGTTTGGACGGTTCATTCCGCGATCACGATCACGCGATCGGGAGGATTCGCGAGCCGATCTTCCGGCCGATGTAGGACACCTCCGTCCTCCTCGACGACGACAAAGTGCCCGTCATTACGGGCAGGTTGGCTTGAGATCTTCACACGGCCTCGCTAGGTTCCGATCATGACCAAGGCCAAGGCAGGGGGAGAGCAACCGGTTGAAATTCCGGACACGCTCCCGATCCTCCCGCTGCGCAACTCCGTGCTGTTTCCGGGTGCCATCATTCCGATCGACGTCGGCCGTCGCAAGTCCGTGCGACTCGTCGAAGACGCGATCGCGAAGGAGCGCCCGGTGATCGGGATCCTGACCCAGAAAGACGCGCGGACCGAGGACCCGGGCTCGGGGGACCTCTACATGGTCGGCTGCGCCGCCCGGATCCTCAAGGTCATCAAGCTCGCGAAGGACAACTTCAGCGTGATCCTGCAGGGGGTCTCGCGGTTCGAGGTCGCGAGCTTCGACGGCAACGAGCCGTTCCTGTCGGCCAAGGTCCGCAGCGTGCCGGATCCCACGCAGAGCGATGTCGAGCTCGACGCGCTCGTGATGAACCTCAAGGACATCGCCAAGCGCGTCGTGAAGCTGATGCCCGAGCTTCCCAAGGAAGCCGGCGCGCTCGTCGATAGCGTCACCGAGGCCGGCCACCTCGCCGATCTCATCACCTCGCACCTCGAGCTCGAGGTCAGCGAGAAAGAAGACGTCCTCGAGACCTTCGACCTCAAGACCCGCGTTCGCAAGGTGCTGCAGTTCCTGTCGCGCCAGCTCGAAGTGTTGAAGGTGCGCGAGCGGATCAACACGCAGGTCCAAGAAGAGATGGGCCGCAACCAGCGCGAGTACGTGCTGCGCCAGCAGTTGAAGGCGATCAAGGAAGAGCTCGGCGAGCTCGACGACGGCGGCGGTGACCTCGACGAGTTCGGCGAGAAGATCACCAAAGCAGCGATGCCCGAGGAGGCCGAGAAGGTCGCGAAGAAGCAGCTCGATCGCCTCAAGGGCATGCAGCCGTCGAGCGCGGAGTACACCGTCACGCGGACGTACCTCGAGTGGCTCGTCGAGCTGCCGTGGTCGATCTCGACCGACGACAAGATCGAGCTGTCCGAAGTTCGCAAGTGCCTCGACGAGGATCACTACGATCTCGACAAGGTGAAGAAGCGCATCGTCGAGTACATGGCGGTGCGCAAGCTGAAGAACGACAAGAAGGGCCCGATCCTGTGTCTCGCGGGCCCACCGGGCGTCGGCAAGACGTCGCTCGGTCGGTCGGTCGCGCGTGCGATCGGTCGCAAGTTCGGCCGGATCTCGCTCGGCGGCGTGCGCGATGAAGCGGAGATCCGCGGTCATCGTCGGACGTATGTCGGGTCGCTGCCCGGTCGAATCATCCAGGGCATCAAGAAGGCGGGCACCAACAATCCGGTGTTCGTCCTCGACGAGATCGACAAGCTCGGTCACGATTTTCGGGGCGACCCGGCGTCGGCACTCCTCGAAGTGCTCGACCCCGAGCAGAACAACACGTTCTCGGATCACTACCTCGAGGTGACGTTCGATCTCTCGAAGGTGCTGTTCATCGCGACGGCGAACCAGCTCGATCCGATTCCGTGGGCGCTGCGCGATCGTCTCGAGATCATCGAGCTGCCCGGTTACACGCGGCAGGAGAAGAAGCAGATCGCTCGCAAGTTCCTCGTGCCGAAGCAGCTCGACGACCACGGTCTGGTCAACGGGATGTGCGAGATCACCGACGACGCGATCTTCGAGGTCGTCGACAGCTACACGCGCGAGGCCGGCGTTCGTAACCTCGAGCGCGAGATCGGTAGCGTGTTCCGCGCGGTCGCGGTGAAGGTCGCCGAAGGCCAGTCCAAGGAGCACGAGATCGTGACGCCGGAAGTCGTCGAGGAAGTCCTCGGCCCGAAGAAGTACGTCAGCGAAGTCGCGGAGCGCGTCGGTGAGCCCGGCGTCGCGACGGGACTCGCGTGGACGGCGGTCGGCGGCGACATCCTGTTCATCGAAGCGACCAAGATGCCCGGCAAGGGCAAGTTGACCCTCACCGGTCAGCTCGGCGATGTGATGAAGGAGTCGGTCACGGCGGCGCTGTCGTTCGTGCGCGGTCGTGCGGCGGCACTCGGCCTCGATCCCGGCAACTTCCTCGAGAACGTCGACCTCCATGTCCACGTCCCCGCGGGTGCGGTGCCGAAGGACGGTCCGTCGGCCGGCGTCACGATGTACACGGCGTTGGTGTCGCTCCTGACCGGCGTCCCGGTTCGTCCGGACGTCGCGATGACCGGCGAGATCACGCTTCGCGGCAACGTGCTGCAGATCGGCGGCTTGAAGGAGAAGCTCCTCGCGGCGCACCGCGCGGGCATCAAGCGCGTGATCATCCCCGACCGCAACGTGAAGGACCTGATCGACGTTCCCGAGGAAGTGAAGAACGAGATGGAGATCTTGTCGGTCAAGCGCATGGACGAAGTCCTCGCGTTGGCGCTCAAGGATCCACCGCCGTCGATCATCGATCTCGCGAAGGCCGCGCAGGCCGAAACCCTCGCCACGGCGTAACCACCGGTCCGGATTCAGATCCGGCGACGGGGTTTCTTGCAGCCAAGGGTTTGGCTGCAACTGCCGTTGGGTTACGCCGTCTTCAAAACCGTCGTGACCGAGCCTTGACGGGGAGTTGGGGCGTACTTAGGTTAGCCGGCACACAACTCTCGCAGTCAGAGGAAAAACACCAATGGGCAAGATCATCGGCATCGACCTTGGCACCACGAACTCCGTGGTCGCAATCATGGAGGGCAAGGAGCCAAAGGTCATCGCGAACGAGGAAGGCTCGCGCCTGACCCCGTCGGTGGTCGCTTTCGACGAGAAGGGCGAGGTCCTCGTGGGCCACATCGCTCGCCGTCAGGCAATCACCAACCCCGAGAACACCGTGTTCTCGAGCAAACGTTTCATCGGGCGCAAGTTCACGGATCCGCACTCCCAAGAAGAGGCGAAGCGCGTCCCGTACAAGGTCGTCGCGGCGCCGAACGGCGATGCCGGCTTCGAGATCCGCGGCAAGCGGTACACGCCGCCGGAGATCGGTGCGCGCATCCTGATGAAGTTGAAGCGTGCGGCCGAGGAGTACCTCGGTGAGCCGGTGACCGAAGCGGTCATCACGGTGCCGGCGTACTTCAACGATTCGCAGCGCCAGGCGACCAAGGATGCCGGAAAGATCGCCGGTCTCGACGTCAAGCGCATCATCAACGAGCCGACCGCAGCGGCACTTGCCTATGGTCTCGACAAGACCAAAGAGCAGCTGATCGCCGTGTTCGACATGGGTGGTGGCACGTTCGACATCTCCGTCCTCGAGGTCGGTGACAAGGTTGTCGAGGTCGTCTCGACCAACGGCGACACGCACCTCGGTGGTGATGACATCGACTTCCGCGTCATGGATTGGCTCGTCGCCGAGTTCAAGAAGGACACGGGCATCGACGTCTCGAAGGACAAGATGGTGCTCCAGCGTCTCAAGGAGGCGGCGGAGAAGGCGAAGATCGAGCTGTCGAGCGTGCAGGAGTCCGAGATCAACCTGCCGTACCTCACGGCGGATGCGACCGGCCCCAAGCACCTCCTCAAGAAGCTGACGCGCTCGAAGTTCGAGCAGATGATCGAGGACATCGTCGCCCGCGCCATGGAGCCCTGTAAGAAGGCGCTCTCCGATGCAGGCAAGAAGGTCAGCGACATCCACGAGGTCGTCCTCGTCGGTGGCTCGTCGCGCATCCCGCTGGTCCAGGCGAAGGTCAAAGAGTTCTTCGGCAAAGAGCCGAATCGCTCGGTCAACGCGGATGAAGTCGTCGCGCTCGGTGCGGCGGTTCAAGGCGGCGTCCTCTCGGGCGACGTCAAGGACATCCTGCTGCTCGACGTCACGCCGCTGTCGCTGTCGATCGAGACGCTCGGTGGCGTTGCCACCACGCTGATCGCTCGCAACACGACGATCCCGACTCGCAAGAGCGAGACGTTCTCCACGGCCGCGGATAACCAATCCTCGGTCGAGGTGCACGTCACGCAGGGCGAGCGCCCGATGGCGAAGGACAACAAGACCCTCGGCAAGTTCCAGCTCACGGGCATCCCGCCCGCGCCGCGCGGAGTGCCGCAGATCGAAGTAACCTTCGATATCGATGCGAACGGCATCATCCACGTCACGGCGAAGGACAAGGCGACCGGCAGCGAGAAGGCGATCAAGATCGAATCCTCGTCCGGTATGTCGAAGTCCGATGTCGAGAAGGCGATCGAAGACGCCGCGAAGCACGAGGCCGAGGACAAGGCGCGCAAGGAGACGATCGAGGCTCGCAACCAGCTCGATACGCTCGTCTACGGCACGCAGAAGTTGGTGACGGAGAACGGAGCCAAGCTCGGCGATGCGGAGAAGATGCAGATCGAGGAAGCGCTGAAGGACGCCAATGGCGTGCTCGAGCGCAACAAGGATGCAGCGACGCCCGACGAGCTTCGTCAGGGGTTCGAGACGCTACAAGCCGCGGCGCACAAGCTCGCCGAGGCGATGTACAAGACGGCCGGTGGCGCGGACGCTCCGGCGGGTGAAGCGGCTCCCGAAGCGCACAAGGACTCGGACGTGATCGACGCCGAGTTCGAAGACAAGACCTGAACGGTCTGACCGTGTGAACCGACCGCCCTCGAGGAACCTCGAGGGCGTTTGAGTTTTCGGGGTGGGCTGCACGTGCCCCGCGAGTAGGCTGTGGTGAAGTTACCCTACTTCTCCACAAACTAGAACGCGCACTTGCAATGACCACAAGCACTTAGTGGTCGGGTTCGCAAAGCTGACCAAGTCGCGGCGGCCGATGCTGCCAGCTGAGACTAGCGCTCTTCATGAGCGCGTCGTCAGCCGGTGTGAGGTGCGACATACCTTCATCGTCATCGGATCCACGATGATTCGATCGAATGAAGCGCAGTACAGGTCTCACGATCTCCAGACGCGAATTCTGTGCAGCGATCGGCCTCGCGGCCGCAGGTGGCTTGGTGATGGTCGGTTGCTCGTCCGATGGATCGCAACTACAACCCGATGCTTCGCCGCTTCCGCCCGATGCCGTTGGTAGTGGAAGCGGCACGTGTGGCACAGGCACGGATGTCGGCGCTCCGGCAATGTTCACGCTCAACACGCCAGTGTACATCGCGAGCGGCCGGTTCTTCGTCGTGCGTGATAGCGCCGGACTGTTCGCAGTGAGTGCACGTTGTACGCACCAGGGCGTGACCGTCGCGATTTCGGGCACTCAATACCGGTGTCCCGCCCACGGCGCGACGTTCATGTTCAACGGCACCGTGACCGGCGGCCCGGCATCCAGCAGCCTCGTTCACTTCTCGATGTGCACTCTGGGCAACGGCCACGTTGGCGTGTCGACCACGACCGTCCCCGCGTCGACGCGGCTCATGGGCTGAACGGTCACTTTCCGAACCGGTACGCGAGCGTGCCGAACAGGAGCAACCGCGCCGGACCATCGCCGGCGGCAACCTCGAGCGAGAGAGCGGTGC
>JBDTJY010000028.1:0-6721 GCA_039935615.1 Kofleriaceae bacterium | reverse complement strand
TTGCGCGCGCCGCGCCTCGACCTGGGCCTGGGCCTCGCATCATCCTGAAGATCCCGATGTCGTGCTTGCATGCGCGGGCGACACGCCGACGCTCGAGACGGTCGCCGCGGCAGCGTTGTCATGAAGCTGTTTTCGCAACGCGAACATCCGCACGGCATGAGTGACCCCGACTTCATCGAGCTGTTCACGCGCGACGTCGACGTGTGCTTTTCATTTCACGGCTACGCCGGCGCGGTGCATCAACTCTTGCACGCACGTCCGAACGCCGCGCGATTTCACGTGCGTGGCTACAAGGAAGAAGGAACGACGACCACGCCCTTCGACATGGTCGTCCTCAACGAGACGAGTCGTTATCACATCGTGCTCGACGCGCTCCGCCGGTCCCGCCGCCAGCCTGCGCGTGCCGCCGAGCTCGTCGCGCTGTGCCACGACGCGCTCGCTCGCCACGGAGCGTACGTCCTCGAGCGTTACGAAGATCTGCCGGAGATCCGAGACTGGACCTGGCCGATTGGTTCGTCAGCTTCGTGAAAGCGAGGCGAATGCGCGACCTGGAATGTCGGCCGCAGCTTCTGCGCGCTTTCGCAGGATCTGCTCCGGCGGCCTTGGCCGACGCGTTGCAGCTTCGATGAGCTATGACATTCCGTAAGATCCTCTCGCCGATCGACTTCTCCGAGGGCGCTCGCGACGCGATGAAGGCGGCTGCGCGCCTCGCGATCCAGCACGGTGCGGAGCTCGTCATCTGCCACGCCTGGTACATCCCGCCGATGGCGTTCGGATCCGAGTTCGGCTATTCCGCGGCGCTCGTGAGCGGCGCGAACGAGGACGCCGACCGAGCCGTCGCAGCAGCCGTCGCCGAGGCACGATCGCTTGGTGTGGCGAAGGTGTCGTCGCACGTCGTCAGCGGCCCGCCGTGGCAGCAGATCGTCGAGCTCGCGACCGCAGATCCGGCGATCGACCTGATCGTCATCGGTACGCACGGTCGAACCGGGCTGTCTCGGATGGTTCTCGGGTCGGTCGCCGAGATGGTCGTGCGTCACGCGCCCTGCTCGGTGCTCGCGGTCCCCAAAGGTGTAGCCTCCGCGTCGTTCTCGCACGCGGTTTGCGCGATCGATTTTTCGGATTCGTCTCGTCTCGCACTTCAGACCGCGTTCGAGCTGGTCGGCGGAGCTAATGCCTCGGTCGAGCTGATCCACGTGATCGAACCGCCACGGATCTATTCAGAAGAGCCGCTCGCGACGGACTTCGATCGCAACGTCATCTCGAGTGCGGAGAAGCTGCTCCGGGAGTGGGCCACCATGGATCGAGGAACCCGCGAGACGACCTTCTCGATCGAGGTCGCGATCGGCCAACCCAAGAAGGAGCTCGATCGGAAGCTCGTCGGAGGCACCGCGTTCGACCTGGTCGCGCTCGGAAGTCACGGGCGCACCGGTTTGAGCCGGCTGTTCCTCGGCTCGGTGGCAGAGCACATGGTTCGCTCCGCAGGCCGCGCCGTGCTCGTCGCGCGTGCGCGTTAGGCACGCGATACGCAAGACGGTCTCGTATGCTGACGCTCCTCCGGATCCTCGTCGCACTCCCCGTGATCGCACTCGCCGGTCTGTTCGCGCTGTTCGGGTTCGCGAGCTCGACCGGCCGAAAGGGAGCGTGACCGCCGCTCGGCTGATCGCGTTGACCGGTGGTCCGGGTGCTGGCAAGACGGCTGTCCTGGAGCTCGTGCGCCATCTGCTTCCCCACCAGATCAAGATCGTGCCGGAGGCAGCCGGGATCCTGTTTGGTGGCGGATTTCCTCGAGGGTCGGACGCCATGCTTCGTCGCGCCGCACAACGCGCGATCTTCCACGTCCAACGCGAGCTCGAGGCGACGGTCGGCGATGACGCCCCGAGCGCGAGCAGCAGCGCGCGATCGCGGCGACCTCGGACGATGCGCGCGCGGCGGTGTTCGGCGACTTGCTCGCGACGTGCGCGCACTGCCACGCCGTCCTGCGTGACCGCTGAGTCCACGCGTCGACTGCGCGCCCTCCGCCAGCACGCGCATCGTTTGCGCGGTTCTCGCCCGAGAACGACACGCCGCGAGGCATACCGCATGCAAATACAACTCCCATGGCTCAGGTCGCCCAGCGTTCGAGGCCCCCTGGAGAGACCCGCATCGTGGCGGTGGCCCCCCTGATCGACATCGATCACGTGTCGAAGATCTACACCTCGGGCGAGACCGAGGTCCGGGCGCTCGACGACGTGTCGCTGCAGGTCACCACCGGAGAGTTCGTCGCGGTGATGGGTGCCTCGGGCTCGGGCAAGTCGACGTTGATGAACGTGATCGGTTGCCTCGATCGGCCGTCGAGTGGTCGCTATCGGCTCGCCGGTCGTGAGATCGGTGGGTTGCCCGCCGACGAGCTTGCGCAGATCCGCGGCGAGATGCTCGGGTTCGTATTTCAGAGCTTCAACCTGTTGCCGCGAATCAGCGCGCGCGAGAATGTCGAGCTGCCGCTGCTCTATGCGGGCATCTCGGCGCGAGAGCGCACGTCTCGCGCCCTCGCGGCGCTCGCGCGGGTCGGGCTTGCCGACCGCGCCGATCACACTCCTGGCCAGCTCTCCGGCGGACAACAACAACGCGTCGCGATCGCGCGTGCGCTCGTCAACGATCCGAAAGTGATCCTCGCCGACGAGCCGACCGGCCAGCTCGACTCGCGGGCGAGCATGGAGCTCATGCGGTTGCTCCAGGAGCTCGTACGCGGCGGCATCACGATCGTGCTGGTCACGCACGAAGCGGACATCGGCCACTGTGCCGGACGCGTGATCACGATGCGCGATGGCAAGGTGATCTCCCGACGTGACTCAGACACCCGACCAGGCGGCCGCATAACCCTCTCGAGGCGTTGTACTTCGAAGCAGGAGACCCCATGACTCCCAAACACGCACTGACCGAGCTCCTCGCACAACACGCCGAGCTGCGCGAGATCATGCGCCGTTGCGAGCACCTCGCCGGTGAACTCGATGACCAGCGTGCGGCTCCCGACGAGCTCACGCGCGAGGTCAGCCGCTTGCGCGTTGCGTTCGACGCCCACAATCAGTTCGAAGAGCAGTTCCTCCGGCCGATCCTGCTCGAAATCGATGCGTTCGGCGAGATCCGGATCGAGGCGATGGTCGCCGACCATATCGGCGAGCATCGCGCGCTCGACAACTACTTCGTGATCGCGTTCACGAGCGAGCTGCGCTTCGCCCTCGAAGAGCTGCGACATCACCTCGAGACCGAGGAGCGCTACTTCTTGTCCTCGAGAGTGCTGCGCGACGACCTCGTCGTGATCGAAGGCGGCGGCTGATCGTCGTCGAACAGGATCCGGCGTGCCGGCGTGTCCACGTCGTCGAGCTGGCCCGAGCGCACGGTCCAGATGAATGCGGCGAGCGCGCCGCCGGCGACCAGCAGGGCGAGGGGGAGGACGATGTAGAGCACGATCACGAGGCCTCCGTGCGAAATGCGCGCGACCTCAGCGAGCTCGCGAGCACCGTCAACGAGCTCGCCGGCATCAGCACAGCGGCGAGCAGCGGATGGATCACGCCGGCCGCTGCGAGACTGCCCGCGATCAGGTTGTACGCGAGCGAGATCCGGAGGCCGCGCTTGATCGTCGCGATCGTCGCGCTCGCCCCGATCGCCGTCGTCGCGATCGATGCGATCGACGGTGACCGCAGGTAGATATCGGCGGCCTCGATCGCGACGTCTGCGGCCCCCGAGACCGCGATCCCGCACGTCGCGGCCGCGATCGCGGAGGCATCGTTGATCCCGTCGCCGACCATCGCGACCGGCCCCGACTCGAGCGCATGTTCGACGAACGCGAGCTTGGCCTCGGGCGACATCGCACCATGACAACGAGGTGCGGCGATGCCGAGCCTCGCGCCGACCTCGGCGACGACGCGCGGATCGTCCCCCGACAACAGCTCGATCCGCCAACCGAGCCGCGCGAGCGAGTCGACGGCGATCCGCGCGTCGGGTCGGATCCGGTCGGCGATCCCTGCGATCGCGACGACCCGGCGGTCGATGGCGATCGCGACCGGCGTCTCCGCTCGTCGAGCGACGTCGCTGATCCACGCGTCGACTTCACCGCGCCAGCCGCAACGCGAGCGTACCCAGGCGGGGGCTCCGACCAGGACGTGGTGACCACTCACCGTACCCGCGATGCCATGCCCGAGCTCCTCGTGGACCTCGGACGCGGGCGGCGCGGTGATCGCGGCGAAGGCGTGCGCGATCGGGTGCGCGCTCCCGCGCTCGACCGCCGCCGCGAGCGGCCGCGCGTCGAGATCACCGAGCCAGGTCGCGATCTCGAGCTTGCCTTCGGTCAGCGTGCCGGTCTTGTCGAGCAACAAGGTCCGCGATCTCGCGAGCCGCTCGAGCGCATCCGCGCCCTTGACGAGGATCCCTTCGCGCGCGGCGCGACCGAGCGCGACGGTGACCGCGAGTGGCGTTGCCAGCGCGAGCGCACACGGGCACGTCACCACGAGCAGCGCCATCGCGTGCTCGGCGCCGAGCGCGGGCGAGACCCACGACCACGCCACGAACACGACCGCCGCGACGACGGTCACGGCGACCACGAAGCGCCCGGCGATCCGATCGACCTGACGCTCGATCGGAGAGCGCCGAGTCGCGAGTGCCGCGAGCTTCGCGACGAGCGCGCCGACCCGCGTAGCCTCGCCGACCGCCGTCGCGACGAGCTCGAGCGGACCCGCGATGTTCACGGTCCCTGCGTGCACCCGGTCACCGGGGCCGACATCGACCGGGCTCGATTCGCCCGTCAACAGCCCCGCATCGATCGCCGAGCTTCCCGCGGCGATGGTTCCGTCGATCGGAATCGTCTCACCGGTCCGCACGAGCAGCCGGTCGCCGATCGCGATCGCGTCGATCGCGACGTCGATCGCGACCGACGTGGTCGGATCGATCCGGTGCGCGCGCGTCGCCGTGAGCGCGAGCAGCATCTCGGCGGCGCTCGAGGCGCGGCGCTGGTGGCGCAACACGATGAAGCGCGCCACGAGCAGAAGAAACACCAGCATCGACAGGCTATCGAAGTAGATCTCGCCGGCTCCGCGGATCACGTTGACGGTCCCCCACACCAGTCCCGCGACGATCCCGATCGAGAGCGGGAGGTCGAGATGCAGCCGACCGGCACGCACGGCACCGAGCGCCGTCCGGAACATCGGCATCGCCGCGAAACCGAGGGCCGGCACCGCGATCAGCATCGAGGTCCATCGAAAGAATTGGGTGTCGGCGGCGGCCATCTCGTCGAACAGGCCGGCGTAGAGCGCGATCGCGATCAGCATCAAGTTGCCCATCGCCGCGCCGGCGACGCCGAGCTTCACGAGCAGCGCTCGATCCTCCCGTCGGCGATGGGCCTCGCGCTCGACTCCGCGATAGGGATGGACCGCGTGGCCGATCCGATCGAGATGGTGTGCGATCGCGGAGAGCGAGATAACCGATGGATCCCAGCGAACGTCGGCACGGCTGCGTCCGAGGTCGACGCGAACGTCGCTGACCCCGACGAGACATCGCGGCGTCGCCTCGACGAGCCAGACGCACGCCGTGCAGCGAAGATCTTCGAGATAGAGCGCCGCGTGGCACGTGCCGTCGAGCTCGTTGCGGACATGGACGCGTTGAAACGCCGCGTCGTCGAGCTCGGCATAACTTGCCTCGGTCGTGCGGGCCGGCGTCCCGATCTCGCGCAAGCTGTAGAACTGCGCCAAGCCCAGCTCGGCAATCGCACCGTGGACGAGCTCGCACCCTGCGCAGCAATAGTCGTCACCGCGCCCAGGGGGAATCGGGAGACCACAATGCGCGCACGCGTGCAACCGCGCCAGCGACGTCACGAGCCACCATGGTGACAGTGCGGTGCCTCGACCTGACCGCTACCGGCGTCGCGCCAGCGCAACCCGAGCGTGCCGAGCCCGAGGGCGACCAACACCAGCGCCGTGACGATCGGCATCCGCGTGCGCAGCCGCGCGAGCCACGGCCCGGCCGTTCCGACGAGGCCCACCATCATCGGTACGGTGCCGAGCCAGAACGCGAACATGACGAGCGCACCTCGTACGACCATGCCGGTGCCGGCGGCGGTGATCGCGAACGCCCACAACCAACCGCACGGCAACAGGCCGGTCGCGACGCCGAACCACCACGCTCGTCGGACCTCGCGCCGGGTGCGGATCCGGACGAGCGCCGCGCTGAACGTGGTCGACGGCGGAGCCGCGGCCGCACCGCCGAGGTTCGACCGACGGCGAACACGGGCTGGACGAACTGCGATCACGAGCGCGTAGCCGCCCCAGGTCAGGATCGCGACGCCGGCGACGATCGTCGCGAAGCGCTGGACGTTGCCGAGTCGCCCCGCGAGGTCGAGCGCGCTTCCCAGCAGACCCGCGCTCGCACCGATCGCGACGTACGTGATCAGCCGACCGAGCGAGTGCACGGCCGCGAGACGAACCGACCGCGAACCGCCTGCGAGCCCGACGAGCGGTCCACACATCGCGATGCAGTGCACGCTACCGAGCACGCTGGTCACGACGATGCCCGCGAGCAGGGCCACCGTCATCGGGCCTCGATCGCGATCTGGTGAACGTAGTGACTGGTTCCCCGCTCCACCGTCACCGTCAAGTCGATCCAACCGGCACCACCGAGCATCGCGCGATACTCGCCCGCACGCGCCGCCACCAGATCGCCAGTGATCGCGCGTGAGGTCGCCGCGCGCTCGACC
>JBDTJY010000027.1:0-9325 GCA_039935615.1 Kofleriaceae bacterium | reverse complement strand
CGACTTCTCCTGCTCGGTCGCCACGACAAACGTAGATCACGTCCGCCGTGCCAAGTCGATCCTCAGAGCTCACTCAACCGAGTCCGCTTCGATCGACTTTCTCATTCGAGGCCCCTTAGCTGCGTGCGTCGAGGAGATTCAGAGGATTCGGAGTCCACTCGCTCGCATGCAGCATCGCAGACAGTCGTCGTTCCTCGACGTCGCGTTGTTCGGAGGTTCAGATCCGAATGGTGGAGGTTGACGATGTCTAGAACGACCCCGCCGCGTCGGGCAGTGGCGACTCGCCGGTGACGTTGCCACCGCTGGGATGTTGCAGCACGTGATCCGCGCTGCGACCTCGAGTCGATGGTTGGCGAGATCCGCGGGAGCCCTACTTGAACTCGGGGCGTAGGCATTGGTCGACAAGCTCGGCGATCGCCGGGGTCGTCTGCGGATTCGGGGCGCCATCCGCTTGGCATGCTCGTTTCGAGAAAGCGTCGGACCGCAGGGATCGCGGCATGTCCGTTGTTCGCTTCGCGATGAACACGAGACCGGCTGCTCGCGCTCTCTTTTTACCCTCGTCGTGGCCGTTCTCTGCAGATTTATGTGAGAACGGCGTGAAAGTCAGAGCAGGCCGGCCATGTCGGCCGGCAGTGGCGCCTCGCCGGTGACGTCACCACCGCCGGGGTGCGGCACCGTGATCCGCGCGGCGTGGAGCGCGTGGCGCGGCAACACGAACAGGGCGGCGAGCTCCGGCGTGAGGCCCTCGTCGCAGTAGTCGATGAACGCGTCGTCGCCGTGGGCGTAGAGCTTGTCGCCGACGATCGGAAACCCGGCGTGCGCGAGGTGCACGCGGATCTGGTGCTGCCGCCCCGTGACGAGCGTGCAGCGCACGAGCGCGTAGCGATCGGTGCGGCGCTCGACCTGGACGCGGGTCGCCGCCGGCATCCCGCTCGGATCGACCAGCACCTTGACGGTCGGGACGCGCGTCGCGTCGGCGTCGGTCGAGATTCGCAGCGCCGCGTCGAGCAGCACCTCGGCATCCCACGGCGGCTGACCGTCGACGATCGCGAGGTATTGCTTCACCGTGCGGTGCTTCTGCGAGATCGCATGCTTGAGAAATGCCGCCGCCTCGCGATCGCGGGCGATCACGACGCAACCCGAGGTCTCGCGATCCAGGCGATGGCAGAGCTGGAGCTCGGGCTCGCCCGGATAGCGCTCCGAGAGCACGCGCGCGAGCGTGTTGAAGTAGAACTTCGCCGACGCGTGGACCGGCAGCCCGGCGGGCTTGTCGACGATCAGCATGCGCGGGTCCTCGTGGACGACGCCGAACGTGCGCGGGCAGGGCGGCTCGGGCTTCGCCTCGCGCCGGATGATGTAGTGCTCGCCGGCGGCGACGCTGGTCGACGGCTTCGGCGCGTGGCCGTCGGCGCGGCGCAGCTGGGTCTCGATGATGGTCTGGATCTTCGTCCGCGACAGCCGCGTGATCTGGGTCTTGACGTAGTGATCGAGCCGGAGCCCGGCGAGCTCCGGTGGCACGATCAGGTGGCGCTCGACGATCTTCGGCTTGCCATCTTCGTCGAGATGCGAATTCTCGCCGAAGTCTAGATCATCATCACTCGGCGGCGTCATCGTCATCGACGCCTGCCGCCTCGATGTCGTACTTCTTCATCAGCTTGCGGAAGTATTTGCGATCGATGTCGGCGTGGCGCGCGGCGTGGGAGATGTTGCCGTTGTTGCGGCGCAGCATCTGCAAGATGTAATCGCGCTCGAACGTGGTGACCCAGCGCTCCTTCGCGTCCTTGAACGTGATGCCGACCGCGAGCAGCTCCTCGGGCGTTGGCGGCGGTTGCGCCGCGAGGCTCGCCGCGGCGGGGACGCTCGACGCGCGGCGAAGCACCGGTGCGGCTTCGCGCGGTGCAGGCTTCGCGCTGCGAATGAAGTCCGGCAACTCGGCGACGTCGATCGTGCCGCTGTCGCAGAACGAGACGGTGCGCTCCATCACGTTGACGAGCTCGCGCACGTTGCCCGGCCACGGATAGTTCTGCAGCGCGGTCATCGCCTCGCGCGTCACGCTGCGCACGCGGAGCTGGCCGTTCGGCAGCTTGTTGTACGAGCCGGTATCGATGAAGTGCTGGACCAGCACCGGGATGTCGTCGGCGCGCGCGTGGAGCGACGGCAGGTGCAGCCGGACCACGCTCAACCGATAGAACAGGTCTTGCCGGAACCGACCGGCGCGGACCTCATCCTCGAGGTTGCGGTTGGTCGCGGCGATGATCCGGACGTCGACCTTCTGCGACTTCGCACCGCCGACGCGGCGGACCTCGCGCTGCTCGAGCACGCGGAGCAACTTCGGCTGCAGATCGAGCGGCAGCTCGCCGAGCTCGTCGAGGAACAACGTGCCGCCGTCGGCCATCTCGAACAGGCCCTCGCGGCTCATCACGGCACCGGTGAAGCTGCCCTTCTCGTGACCGAACAGCTCGCTCTCGATCAGGTTCGGCGGGACCGCACCGCAATCGAACACCACGAGCTCGTTGCGCGAGCGCGGTGACAGCGAGTGGATCGCCTGCGCGACCACCTCCTTGCCGGTGCCGGTCTCGCCGTCGATCACCACGGTCGTCGCGGTCGGCGCGATCTTCTCGATGATCGAGTAGATCTCGCGCATCTTGGAGTTGCCGCCGATCAAGCCGCCGCAGCGATCCGCTCGCGACGGCACGATCTGGACCTCTTCCTCGCGGGCGTTCCACTTGAGCGTGCTCTGGCCGACGCCGATGATGCAGCCCGGCTTGAGGAAGGCCTCGCGGACGCGGACCTTGTTGACGAACGTGCCGTTGGTCGACGCGTTGTCGATCAGGATGTAGCTCGTATCGTCCTGGATGATCCGGCAGTGGTAGCGAGACACCGTGTCGTCGCCGAGGACGATGTCGTTGTCGTCCATCGAGCCGAGCCGGATCTCTTCCTTGTCGAACGTCCATTCCTGCGACGGATCGTCCGCGATCTGCAACATGCAGCGGCGAAGGTGCAGCGTGGCCCCTCGATCGAGGTAGCTGACCTTGGTCGGCGGTACGAAGTCGGGGAACTTCTTCATGACCGAAAGCTCGGTCACTATAACGCCAAACGATGGCTTCCGAGCCCGCCCGCGCACCCTTCCCGACGCCGCGTCGAGGGAGGTTCTGCTCGCGTCGAGTTGCGAGATCGCAGTGCTGACTCTAGCGAGGTCGTGCGCGAGCGCGCAGGCGCGCAGCCAGCCACGCACCGAGCCCCGCGAGCAGGACACCGCCACCCGCGAAGAAGGGCCAGGTGCGCCGTGCGGATCTGGGCTCGGCCGCGCACGTCGCGTCGGCGGTGACCGTCGATTTCGGGCCCGCGGTGATCTGCAGATCGAGCCCATCATCGGAGAGCGGACCGCCGGGCCCGGCGAACTTGTAGTCGTGCGTCGGGTCGTCCGCGGGTCCGACCCGTGCGCGATCGATCGTGATGCCGAGGCCATCCTCCACGTTGACCTCGGTCTCGCCGGGGTGCGTCAGGCGGAACCGATCGCGAATCCCGATGTGGTGTTTGCCACGTGCGGTCGCGAAGCAGCCGTACGCGACCAGGTCGACCGAGAACGATCCGGCCGCGACCTGGGGCGTGCCCATCCCGACGTCGACGGTGGTCCACGTCGGCGGCGAGGTGTGGCCGTCGACCTCGAGCTCGAGTGCGGCGCGCACCTCGTCGGCGATCTTTTGGCCGAAGGCGTGGCCTTCTGCGTCGGAGATCTGGCCGTCGCGGTTGCGGTCGATCGTCCGTCGCTCGATCGCACCGGGGACCTCGCCGAAGAACACGGTGTACGCGATCCGCACACGGTCGCCGAACGGCGTGACCTTCAAGTAGCGGTTGTTGTCGTCGACCGACGGCGCGACGTGGGCGGCGACCCGTGACGCGCCAGCCGTCGTGATCGCGACCACAGCGAGGACAGCTATTGACGTTCTCGGATCCACCGTGGTTCAGTCCCGGCGAGGGTAGCCCATGAATAAGCTTTTGCTTGGTCTCGCTGTGTCTGTCGTGGCCTGTGGTTTCGGGGGCGCCGGTTGCGGCGGCAATGACAGTGGTGGCGGAAAGCAGCTCTTCACTCCAAAGCCGGAGTGCGTGGGCGATCCGGTCACGCCGTATGCGGGCACGTTCCCGCAGGTCATCAACAGCCTCGCCATCGGTGGCGTCCAGGATGGCTTCGACCTCGACGGCGACGGCAAGCCCGACAACAAGTTGTCCGCGGTCGGCAGCCTCGCGATGAGCGCGATCACCGACTCGTTGAAGAACTACGAGATCATCATCCCGCTCGAGTACTTCGACCTGGCGACGGTCGCGCCCGACACCTGCGTGAAGTTCGCGATCTACTACGGCGACTTCGACACCGACAAGGACGGCGACGGCAAGCGCCCGGGTATCTCCGGCGGCGATTGCGACGACACCGCGACCGGCTCGGGCAACTATCCCGGTGCGACGGAGATCGTCGGTGACGGCATCGACAACGACTGCGATGGGCTCGCCGACGAGGACGGCCAGAACGTCCCGGTCGCGTCGGGCAGTATGTACGACACGGATATCGACATGGATGGCTACACGGTCGCGCAGGGTGACTGCAACGATCACGACAACACCATCCACCCGGGTGCCCCGGAGATCTGCGGCGACGGTAAGGACAACGACTGCGACGGCGTCGCCGATCGCTCGACCGACGCGCAGGGCAACGTCACCGCGTGCAGCCCGTTCGATGTCGCGAACCCGGTCGACATCAAGCTCGATCCTCTGTCGTTCGAGGGCACGGCCCCGGCGATCTCGTTCACCGACGGCACGATCGACAGCGCGATGAAGCTGGTCGCGGGTCCGTCGCTGTTCAGCGTCAACATCCCGGTCACCAACGGCATCACGCTCGACCTCCGGATCTCGGGCGCGACGATCGAAGGCACGATCGGCGCGAACGGCGCGATCGCGGGCGGCCGGCTCGGCGGCGTGATCGACGCGAAGACGGCCGATACGATCCGCGGTCTCAACGTGGCCGAGATCGGCCTGACGCCGGAGAACTCGCTGCTCGACGCCGTGTTCGCGAACCTCCTCGGCCCGCTGCTCGCGCTGCCGAAGGCGAACGCGACGGTCCAGGCGATGTACCCCGGCTGCCGCACGCCCGACATCGATGTCGATGGTGACGGCCTCGAGGCGTTCTGCGACTCGAACCCGAACGACGACGTCAAGGCGGTCGACGTGTGCATCGACGGCGATGGCACGGTGATCAAGGACACCTTGAACGCCGATGGCACGGTCGCGATGCACTGCACCGAGGCGTTGAAGGACGGCAAGCCGCGGTTCGTCGACGGCATCTCGGTCGAGCTCAACTTCACGACGACGCCCGTCAAGTCGCTCAAAGCGCCCTGACCGATATTGTGAACGGTCGTCGACTCGTAGGCGTAAGCGTCACCGTAAGCGTAAGCGATCCGGGTCTGGGCCGGACCCCGCTCGCTCCAGATCGCGCTTACGCTTACGCCTACGATCCGCTGGTGTCGACGTGACGCTCATCCTCGCGTCGGCATCCCCACGACGGCGCGAGATGCTCGAGCGCGTCGGCGTGGCGATCGAGGTGTTGCCCGCGAACCTCGACGAGACGCCGCACGACCGCGAGGATCCGGAAGCCTACGTCGCGCGGATCGCGCTCGCGAAGGCGGCCGCACTGGCCGCGCTGCACCCCGCGCGCTGGGTGCTCGCGGCGGACACCACCGTCACGATCGACGGCGTGATCCTGGGGAAAGCCGAGGACGGTGCCGAGGCGGCCGCGATGCTGCGCCGGCTGTCGGGGCGGACCCACCAGGTGATCACCGGGTTCGCGATCGCGGGTGCGCGCGGGCTCGTCGAGACCGTGACCAGCGAGGTCGACGTGGTCGCGCTCGACGAGGGGATGATCGCGGACTACGTCGCGAGCGGCGAGTGGCGGGGCAAGGCCGGCGCGTACGCGATCCAGGGCATCGCCGCGGCCTTTGTCCGCAACGTGCGGGGCTCGGTGACGAATATTATCGGACTCCCGTTGGTCGAGGTGCTCGAGGCGCTGCGCGCGGTCGGTGCGCCGAGTGCGGAGCTCGCGAACGGAGTCGCGTCGTGACGATCGCCGAGCGCTGGCAGGCCGTCCGGAGCAACGTCGCGGTCGCCTGCGAGCGCGCCGGGCGGGCGCCGCACGAGGTCACGATCGTCGCGGTGTCGAAGACCCATCCGGCGAGCGCCGTGCGCGAAGCCGCGGCGGCCGGCGCGAGCGATTTCGGCGAGAACTACGCGCAGGAGCTCGCGGGCAAGCTCGGCGAGGTCGAGGGCCCGATCCGGTGGCACTTCATCGGCCGGCTCCAGAGCAACAAGGCCAAGCTGGTCGCGGGCAAGGTCGCGCTGGTTCACGCGGTCGACACCGCGAGCCTCGCGCACGAGCTCGGCAAGCGCTCGGGTGGGGTCCAGCCGATCCTGCTCGCCGTGAATCTGGGTGGCGAGGCGACCAAGGGCGGCGTCACGGCACTCGGTGCCGCGGCGATCGCGCGCGTGTTGATCGCGACACCGAACGTCCGGCTCGACGGCTTGATGACGATGCCGCCGCCGTCCGACGATCCCGAGGCGAGCCGGCCGATCTTCTTGGAGCTGCGCGCGTTGCGCGATCGGCTGCGCGACGAGCTCGGGCAACCGCTGCCGGTGTTGTCGATGGGGATGAGCGGCGACTACGAGGTCGCGATCGCCTGCGGCGCGACGCACGTCCGGATCGGCACCGCGATCTTCGGCAGCCGACCCGCGGCTTGATCTTGGCGAGATGTCAGCGGGTTGGAGTAGGGTGAGACGTGCGAATCCTCGGCCTCGACCCCGGTAGCCGGTTCTGCGGCTACGGCGTGATCGACGACGACGCGGGCACGCTGCGCTACGTCGAGTGCGGCATCCTGTCGGCGCCCGAGGCCCATCCGATGGAGTCGCGGCTCGGCGAGATCGCGCGCGGGTTGCGCGAGGTGATCGATGAATTCGCGCCGCAGATCTGCGCGGTCGAGGACGTGTTCACGTATCAGAATCCGCGCAGCGCGCTCGCGCTCGCGCAGGCGCGCGGCATGGTGCTCGCGGTGATCGGACTGTGCGGGTTGCGCGTCGCTTCGTACGCGCCGGCGGTCGTCAAGAAGTCGGTGACCGGCGCGGGTGGTGCGGACAAGGGGCAGGTCGCGCGCATGGTCCAGGTGCTGATCGGGCTGCGCACGTTGCCGCGCGCCGACGCGACCGATGCGCTCGCGGTCGCGATCACGCACGGGCGGACGACCACGCCGACGGTCGCGAAGCTGGTCAGCGCGGTGCGCCCGGCGGCCAAACTGGTGCGCCGTAAATGATCGCTCGGCTGGACGGAGTCTTGATCGAGCGCGATCCGCCGCGCGTCGTCGTCGACTGCAACGGCGTCGGCTACGACGTGATCGTCTCGGCGTACACGCTGGCCGGGCTGCCGGCGGACGGCGAGCGCGTCACGCTCAAGATCTTCACGCACGCGACGGAGAACCGGCTGTCGCTGTTCGGCTTCCTCGAGCACGAGGAGCGTACGCTGTTCGATCTGTTGATCACGGTCAAGAACGTCGGGCCCTCGACGGCGATCGCGATCCTGTCGGGCTCGAGCCCGCGCGACATGGCGGCGTTGATCGCGCGCGAGGACGTGGCCGGCCTGACGCGGATCAAGGGCGTCGGCAAGAAGACCGCGGAGCTGCTCGTCGTCGAGCTCCACGAGAGATGCGCCGAGGTGCTGCTGCGCTGGGACGCCGGCAACGTGCTGCGGCCGCAACCGAGCTCGTCGCGCAAGCCGCGGACCACGGGCAATCCGCTGGTCGATGAAGTGCGGCTCGCGCTGGTCGGCATGGGCTGGAGCCCGAACGAAGCGGAGGCGGCCGTGGTCGATCTGCCGGTGACGCCCGAGGCGACGATCGAGGGCTTGCTGCGGCACGCGCTGCGTGCGATGCCGAGGTAGCCATGGCGCGGAAGAAGCATATCGATCCGCCCGGGCCCGAGCCTTCCGAGGACGACGGTCCGCGCGAGATCGGCGCGACCGAGCGCGGCACCGAGCGCGCGTGGCAAGCCGCGCTCCGCCCGCGTAACTTCGACGAGTACATCGGCCAGCGCGATCTGGTCGGCAACTTGAAGGTCGCCGTCCACGCCGCGAGGCAAGGCAAGTGGACGCTCGATCACTTCTTGTTCGCGGGCCCACCCGGTCTCGGCAAGACCACGCTCGCGCACGTGATCGCGAACGAGATGGGCGTCAACCTGCACGTCAGCTCGGGCCCTGCGATCGATCACAAGGGCAAGCTCGCCGCACTCCTGACCGGGTTGGGCGAGGGCGACGCGCTGTTCATCGACGAGATCCATCGCCTGCACCCGGTGATCGAAGAGAACCTCTATCCGGCGATGGAGGACTTTCGCTTCGACCTGTTCATCGGCGACGGGCCGCACGCGAAGGCGGTGACGATGCAACTGCCGCGGTTCACGCTGCTCGGCGCGACGACGCGGATGGGCCTGCTGTCGGCGCCGCTGCTCGATCGGTTCGGCTTTCACTGGCAGCTTCGCTACTACGAGCTGCCCGACATGAAGGCGATCGTGAAGCGCTCGGCGCGGTTGATCGACATCGAGATCGACGACGACGGCGCGACCGAGATCGCCCGGCGCTCGCGCGGCACGCCCCGGATCGCGAATCGCCTCCTGCGCCGCGTCCGCGACTTCGCCTCGCTCGAGGGCGATGGCTCGATCGACGGCACGATCGCCGCGTCGTCGCTCGATCGCCTCGCGGTCGATCACACCGGCCTCGACATGCTCGACCGCGCCTACCTCTCCGTGATCTGCGAGCGCTTCGACGGTGGCCCGGTCGGCATCGAGGCGGTCGCGGCGTCGTTGTCCGAGGAGCGCGGCACGCTCGAGGAGGTCGTCGAGCCGTTCCTGTTGCAGGTCGGCTTCATCTCGCGCACGCCGCGCGGCCGGATCGCGACCGCCGCGGGCTTCCAGCACATGGGCCTCGTCGCGCCGAGCAAGGCGCCGACCGGTGGTGCCGGCAACCAAGGCCGCCTGTTCTAGTAGAGCTTCGGCGCGGCGTTGATGATCTGCAGCGCCTCTTCGACGGAGAATCCGATCAGCTGCGCGTACTCGCGGATCGACTCCCACCGCGGCTTCGAATATTCCGCGCCGCGCACCATCGCCTCGGCGCGATCGATGTGGCCCTCGCGCACCATGTTCGAGAGCATCGCCTCGTCCTCGGTGAAGCCCGCGATCGTGCCGTAGATGTAGTTGTAGAACGCGGCGGTGCCGTCGCCGATCCGCCACGTGGTCTTGGTAT
>JBDTJY010000026.1:0-83341 GCA_039935615.1 Kofleriaceae bacterium | reverse complement strand
TTCGGCGGCTTTGTCCGGCGCCGAATCCTTGCTCTTCTTCAGGCCTTCCAAATTGTCCTGCAACTGGCGCACGCTGTCGTCGAGTTTCGTGGCGAGTTTCTTGGATTCTTCCGACGACGATTCGCGCGCCTTGCTGGCTTCCGCCTTGGCGTCGTCGATGCGCTTTTGCGTCGAGCGAATATTTTCGTCGATCTGGTCGTATTTCAGAATGTAAATCAATTCCGTGCCGCCGGCGAGATCGATACCCATGGGGTATTGATTGTCGCGCTTGGGCACCATGGGGCTCTTCGGATCGGAGGGGTTTTGAGCGACCATTTTGATCGACATGGTGTTGGTCTTTTCGTCGCGTTCCTTGACCGGTGCATTGATCAAAAACGCGAAGTACGCACCCATCATCGAAATCACCCACAGCGCGAACACGAGCGCGCGATACTGGTAGCTCTGAAACCCGCTCGCCCTGCCGAGCGCGTCGCGAAACTGGAGGTACTCGCTCGGCGTCATCGTCTCGAGCACGGCCCACTGCTCGAACAGCATGGTCTGGATGTGGGCCACGCGCGCGAAGATCTTGAACGACTCCGCGAGCCGGTCCGCGCGGATCAGCTTCACCGCGTACTCGAGCTCGTGGAGCATGAGCTTGATCCACAGCTCGCTGGTGTGATGCTGGATGATGAACAGCATCTCGTCGTGCACCGCCGTCACCGGCCGCTGCGCGGCGAGCAGCTCGTCGAGGTGAAGGTAGTCGCCGTACGTCCCACCCTTGTCGAGCTCGACGTGGATGGTGGGCTCGAGCTCGCGGCGGTTCTCTGTCATGGCGCCCCATCCTGGCTCGTTCCAGGGCCTTTGGGGCAGCTATCGACCTACGAAGCTCTCCGGTTCGGCATCGTTGCGCGACGTGTGACGAGCTGGTCGACCACGTAGTCCTGGAGCAGGCGGCGCTCGCGGCGGGAGGTGTCGCGGATCCGGAGGCCGGCGCGACACCAGAACCGCGGTTGGCCATCGGGATCGCGACCCGGCATCGGCGTGAGGTACGCGCGGGTCACGATCGCACTCGCCCACACGACCTCGTCGAGGCCGGGGAGCTCGATCTCGAGCTGCACGATCGGGCGTGCGGTCGCCGCGACGTACGGCCGCTCGAGGCGGAAGCCGAGCGTCGACAGGTCGCTCATCGAGGCGTGATGGAGATCGTCGTGATCGGTGGCGACGCCACAGAATCCGTCGACGGAGATTCGCGGCGCGCGGCGCCGTACGTCGAGAAGATTCACGAAAAAATTGTAGAAGGCCCCGAGCGGCGAACAAAGAAATTGGCGACGAAACTAGAGATACCCCGGCTCGAACATCGCGCTGAAGTCCGTCGCCGCGGTGACCGAGGGCAACACGGGCACTCCGAGAAACTCCTCGATCGACTTCACCTGCGAGCTCTGCGTGTAGGACGTCGCATCGGCGCCCGGCACCACGTGGTCGCCGATCGCGATGAACGGGATCAGCCGGTTGTTGTCACCTTCGTCCCACACGAGCAGCAAGATCGCGTCGTGAGTGTGCGTGTACTGGATCAACGCCGGCACGTTGGCCGCCGCCCACGTATCACCCGCATGGATATTCGCGGCGGCCGCCAGCCCCGACGGGCAGAGCAGATCGCCGTGCATGTCGTTGCAGAGATCCGGGGTGATGAACGCGTAGTTCGCGACGGTGCCCGCGGCGAGGTCCGCGGTCAGATCCGCGATCGCTTTGTGGTGCGCACCACACCGCGGGTCGGACGCGTTCGGTGGTGAGCCCACGACATCGCGAAAGAACACGAACGGGTCGTGCTTCGCGGCGTACTCGCCACTCGATTTGATCGGACACGCGCCGGTCGCGATACCCTCCTGATACGCCGTCCACGTCAGCCCCGCGGTGTCGAGCTGCGTCGAGAGATGGCCGGTGTCCGCGGTGCTGTTCGTGGTGCTCGGGTCGGCGTCGGTGGTGAACGTACGATCCGAGAACGCATTGCTGCCGGCCTCCATCCAGACGTAGTGCGGCTCGCTCGGGATCGCGAGCGCGAGCTCGTCCATGAAGTTGGTCGCGTGCGCCGACGTCGCGAGCAGGCCGTTGAGATACGGGGCGTCGGTGGTGTCGCCGTAGATCTCGATCGAGTCCTTGTTCTCGAACGGCACGACGAGCACCGTGCGGTGCAGGGTCGCCGACCCCATGCCGTCCCCGACATGGCCGTCGACCGTCCCGGACGGCGCATCGGCTGCCGCATCTCCCGGACTCGAACCGCAACCGACGAGGAGACACAGCCAGATCGCGTGACGCATGCGACGCACGATTCACGAGACGAACCCCGCGTGTCAATCGATGCCTTGATGAACACGCTGGATCGCTCTCATGAGGATTCACATGATCGTCAGAACGACCCGGCGAGCGCCGCGCCGTTCGCGACCGGCACGATCTTGATGTCGCGTCGCATCAGCCGCGGGACCAACAGGCCGCTCGCGATTCCGAGCAGCCCTCCGGCCACGACGTCGCTCAGGTAGTGCTTGTCGGCGCCGATCCGGAAGTACTCGGTCGAGAGCGAGAGCGCGATGCCGGTGGCCCACACGTACGGTTCGGTCCAGTAGCCACGCCAGTGACAGATCAGCCCGGCGCTCGCGGTGATCGAGAATCCGAGGACGCTGTGGCCCGAGAGGAACGACGTGTTGTCGTCGAGCCCCGGCGTCGTCGTGCCGAAGTGTGCGTACGGACGCTGGCGCGCGACGGAGAACTTGATGATCTGCGTGATCGTCTCGCTGATCGCGATCGTCTCGGCGACCGGCAGCGTGTCGTCGATCAGTCGCGCCCAACTGGCATCGTAGTCCGCCGCGATCAGCAATCCAAAGCCGACGACCGGCGCCAGCACGTACGCATCCAGCGTGCTGAACAGATTTGCGCGGCCCGGATCGCCCCACACCAGCGCGTTGCGCACCGACGCGTCGAACGCCGGCGGCGAACACCAGCGACAGTCCGTCGCCGCGAGGCTCGGCTTCAACACCGTCTCCGACAGCAGGAACGCGACGCCCAACCCGGCCGTCACGCCGAGGTGAACGATGCGATTGTGACCGTACTGGCCTCGGTACCACGGCTCGTACGGATTTAGCTCCTGCGTGATCGGCTCGCCGTTCTTGGCCTTCGGCGGCTCGGGATCCGCGAACACGGGCGTCGAGATCACGAGAGCGAGAGCGAAGGCGATGATGATGCGCACCGGACCGCTCGTATACCGCCCCATCGCGCTCACGCGACTCTCATAAACACACTAACCGCGCGCCAGCTTCGACCACAGCTCCTGGAGCCGCGGCACCGAAACCGACACCGCGGTCTTGAGCTCGGGCGCGAAGGTCTGCACGCGCAGCTCCTCGATCAACCAGCCGAACTCGTCGAGCTCGGCGACCAGGTAGCCCTTGGTCTCGTCGCGCTTCTTCTGATAGCTCGTCCACAACGGCACGACCTGCGCCGCCTTCTGTTGGTCCTTCTGCGGGTCGTGAGACAGGCGCTGTAGCCGCACGACGATCGCCTTGAGATAGCGCGCGAGGTGAACGAGCCGGCCGGTCGGCGTGACCGCCATGACGTCGGCCGGCACGAGGTGGTCGAGCTGGCTCTGGATGTCGTCGAGCGCGAGGCGCGTGACCCCGGGCCGCGCCACGAGCGGTTTGATCAGGGCACGCACCTTGTCGACCTCGCTGTTCAACCCGACGGCGCTGCGCTCGAGTTGCGCGATCGCGATCGGCAGTGCGAGGCGACCGGCGACGATGCGCTCGACGAACGCCGCCTTGCTGCGCGGCACGGTATCGAGCTCGAACGCCTCGTCGAGCGCGCGCATCACGATCGAGCGCTTCCACGGCGACGCGAGCGGCGCCTCGAGCTTGACCGCCGTCGTCGCGAGCTGCAACAGGACCAGCTTGCGCAGTCCTTCGCGCGTCGCCGCGGCGGCCGCCCGAGGCGACTCGAGCAGGCGCAGGTCGACCGCCGTGTCGGTCGCGACGAGCGCTGGATACGCGAGCAGCGAGCGGTTGCCGACTGCGATCGTCACCGACGCCGGCAGCGCCTCGAAGTCCCACGTCTTCATCCCGGTGCGCTCGTGGTTCGCTCGCGAGGCACCGGCCCACAGCTCGTTCGCGCGCCGGCCGAGCTTGCCCTGCAGATCGGAGAGGTCGCGACCGTGCGCGATCGTCTTGTCGTGATCGTCGACGATGCGAAACGAAGAGCTCAGGTACCCGGGGAGCGAGCGCAGCTCCCACGCGGCGCGCGGCACGCGCTCGCCGGTGCGTTCGAAGATCGTGCGCTCGAGCGCCGGCAGCAGCGGCCCGTCGAACGGCCGCAGGGCACCGAGCGCGTGGACCAGCTCGTCGAGCGGGAATAGCAGCTTGCGCAGCGCCTTCGGCAGTGCGTCGAGCAGCGCGCGCAGCTTGGCCTCGTGCCAGCCCGGAATCGTCCAGTCGAGCACGGCCGGATCGAGCTGCGGCAACAGGGCGAGCGGGATCGAGATCGTAACCCCGTCGTCGTCTTCCCCGGGCTCGAACTTGTAGGTCAGCGGCAGCGCCGCTCCACTCACCACGATCTGATCGGGATAGCGCTCGGGTGCGAGCTCGTGGGCCTCGTCGAGCACGAGGTCCTCGCGCGCGAGCTCGAGGATCGACGGATCGCGCGCCTCGGCCTCGCGCCGCCACTGCTCGAACGTCTTGCCGCTCACCACGTGGTCCGGGAGCCGCTCGTCGAAGAACGTCCACAGCGAGTACTCGTCCGCGAGCATGTCGCTGCGGCGCGCCTTGTCGCGGAGGTGCTGAACCTCGTCGTGCAAGCGCTGGTTGTGATCCATGAACGCGGCCTTGGTCGCGTACTCGTGACGGACGAGCGCGTGCGTGATGAACAGCTCGCGACACAGCTTCGGATCGAACGTCGCGTACGACACCTTGCGATCCTTCACGATCGGCAAGCCGTAGAGCGTGACATTGTCGCGCGCCGTGACCTGCGAGGTCTTGATGTCCCAGTGCGGATCGCCGTAGCTGTGCTTGCACAGGTCACCGCCTGCCCTCTCGAGCCACGCCGGATCGATCTTCGCCACCGAGCGCGCGAACAACTGCGACGTCTCGACGAGCTCGGCCGCCATCACCCATTGCGGCGGCTTCTTCGCGAGTCCCGACGACGGATGGATCTGAAACCGGGTCTGGCGCGCCCCGATGTAGTTGCGCGCCTCGACGTTCCACATGCCGATCTTGCTCAACAGCCCGGGCAACAGCGCGCGATGGATCTGCTCGCCCGACGCGGGTTGATCGTTCGGTGCGAAGTCGAGCTCGCGCATCACGCGCACCAGTTGCGCGTGGATGTCCTCCCATTCGCGCATCCGGTTGAACGACAGGAAGTTCTCGCGCGCGAGCTTGTAGAGCTGGTTCTTGGAGCTCCGCGCTTTCGCGTCCTGCCAGAACGTCCACAGCTTGAGGTAGCCGACGAAGTCGCTGCCTTCGTCTCGAAACTTGCGATGCGCCTCGTCGGCCTTCTGCTGTGCGGCGTGCGGACGATCGCGCGGATCCTGCAACCCGAGCGCGGCGGCGATCACCACGACCTCGCGCAGCGCGGACTCGTCGCGACCGCCGAGGATCATCCGGCCGAGCCGCGGGTCGACCGGCAACTTGCCGAGCTGCTCGCCGAGCCGCGTGAGGTGACCGTCGTCGGCGATCGCCCCGAGCTCCTCGAGGACGCGATAGCCCTCGTCGACCGCGCGCTTCTGTGGTGGATCGAGAAACGGAAAGCTCTCGATCGACCCGAGGCGGAGCGCCTTCATCCGCAGGATCACGCCGGCGAGCCCGACCCGCTTGATCTCGGGGTCGGTGTGCGCGGGACGCGAGTTGAAGTCGCTCTCTTCGTAGAGCCGGAAGCACACGCCGCTCTCGGTCCGTCCGCATCGCCCCTTGCGCTGATCGGCGCTCGCTCGCGAGATCGGTTCGACGAGCAACTGGGTGACGCCGGTCCGGACGTTGTAGCGATTGACGCGGGCGACGCCCGCATCGACGACATAGACGATGCCCGGAATCGTCAGCGAGGTCTCGGCGACGTTGGTCGCGAGCACGACGCGACGCTGCGGCAACGACTGGAACACGCGCTGCTGCTCCGCCGCCGACAGCCGCGCGTAGAGCGGTAGCACCACCGTGTGGGGCAACGCCCGTTGCTCGAGCTCGCTCGCGGCCTCGCGGATCTCGCGCTCGCCTGGCAGGAACACCAACACGTCGTTGCGCGGATCGAGCTCGGTGATCTCGTTGACGGCGTTCGCCACGGTGTCGGCGAGCTCGACCTCGTCCTCGGTCGGCGGCCGGTACAGCACGTCGACCGGATACGTGCGTCCCGACACCTCGATCACGGGGGCGTCGTTGAAGAACTTGGAGAACCGCTCGATCTCGAGCGTCGCCGAGCTGACGATCACGCGGAGCTCCGGCCGGCGCGGCAACAACTGCTTGAGGAAGCCCAGCAGGAAGTCGATGTTCAGGCTGCGCTCGTGCGCCTCGTCGACGATGATCGTGTCGTAGCCGCGCAGCATCGGATCGCCCTGGATCTCGGCGAGCAAGATGCCGTCGGTCATGAACTTGATGTACGAGCTCTGCTTGACCCGATCGTTGAACCGAATCTTGTAACCGACCACGTCGCCGAGCTCGGTGTGGAGCTCGTCGGCCACGCGCTGCGCCACGCTCGTCGCCGCGATCCGCCGCGGCTGCGTGCAGCCGATGTACGCGCGCTCCGCGCGATCCATCGCGAGGCAAATTTTCGGCAACTGCATCGTCTTGCCCGAGCCGGTCTCGCCCGAGATGATGGTCACCGGGTGGGCGTCGATCGAGTTGGCGATATCGATCACCCGCGCCGTGATCGGCAGGATCTCGGGAAACGTCACCCGCTCGCTCAGGCGCAGGCCTGGACGCAGCACGCTCGGCCGGAGCTCGGGTGATCCGCTCATCGCAGGGTCGCTGGGAGTAGCACGAGCCACCGGCTAGCGGGCATGCCGGTGGCTCGCGTCGATCTGCATCTCGCGGTCGTGGCTTCCACGACGGCATCGCGAGTGCACCTGCTCGGCACTGCCACCGGCGGCGTGGCCGTCACCGCCGACAATTTCATGCCGGGCGCGTACGCGCTGCAGTCGTTGAACAGCCAGCACGAAGCGTCGCCGAGCCCGAAGCTCGCCGCGCAGATCCACTCGGAGTTCTGCGGTGCGCTCTATCCGTACGCGAAGAGCGGCGCGCCGATCAACGGAGCGTTCGGCTCGATCGCGGCGTTCGCGACGATGGCGGTCGAACACGGGCGGTCGTCCCAGGTATCCGCCGGCGTGCGCTTGCCCGCCATCACCAAGCAATCCTCTTCGTAATTACCGCCGCCGTTGTTCGGCTCGCCGGTGCGAAGCCGTGCACCACAAGACACACGATGCGCACGTCTGTTTACGACCGTAACGGCCTGTATGTTGCTGCCTTTGGGCCGCGATGGAACCGGCTCGAACGTCCGCTCGCGATTTCAGCCGTCTTCACCGATCCGCCTGCCTCGTATGGGGCCTCGCCCTGGGGGGCTTCCTCTCAGCCTGTACGTCCGAGCCCGACCTCGGCGTCGCAGCATCGGCGTCGACCGTCAGCGATTTCGGGACCACCAGCGGCTGCACGACCGCCGTCGTGATCGGGCTGTCGAACCAGATCGCCGAAGAGGCCGGTTGCGAGAATCCGGCGAGCTTCGTCTCGTTCTCGGGCGCGCCGGGGATCACGCTCGCGAGCAATGCGGTGTTGCCGTTCCTCGACCAGGACGCGCGCGACGACCTCGAGCAGGTCGCGGCGAACAACTCGCTCCAGATCAACAGCGCGCTGCGCTCGATCGCACAACAGTACTTGCTCTATCACTGGTACCTGCAGGGTCGCTGCGGCATCACCGCGGCGGCGACCGTGGGCCATTCGAACCACGAAGGTGGTCGCGCGGTCGACCTCGCGAACTACTCGTCGCGGATCTCGGCGATGTCAGCGCGCGGCTGGGCGCACGACGTGCCCGGCGATGTCGTGCACTTCGATCACACGAGCTCGGCCGACAATCGCGGCCAGGACACCAAAGCGTTCCAGGTGCTGTGGAACAAGAACCATCCGACCGACACGATCGCGGAGGACGGCGCGTACGGACCGCAGACCGAAGCGCGGCTCGAACAGTCGCCCGCGACCGGCTTCCCGATCGGTCCGTCGTGTACGACGAATCACGTCGCGGTCGCGAACACGGTGTCGATCGTCGGTCCCGATCAGGCGCCGCCGCAGACGATCGCGCACTACATGATCGTCGTGCAGAACGCCGGGCAGGTCGATTGGACGTCGACCACGCGCGTCGAGATCGCTGGCAACTCGAGCCCGCTCCACGACACGAGCTGGCTCTCGGCGACCGAAGTCACGATGCTCGGATCGGCGGTCGCGGTCGGCGAGCAAGGCACGATCGATCTCGACGTGATGACGCCGGCGGTCGAGGTCACGACGCCGATCACGCAGACCCTCGTGCTCGTCGACGACAGCGGTGCCACGCTCGGCACGTTCGACCTCTCGCTCACGGTTGCACCGAACGCCGATCCGAACACGAGCGGCGATGGCACCGAGCCCGATCCGACCGGCGGCATGACCGGTCCGGATGATGGCTCCATGCCACCCACATCGTCGGACTCGCTCACGGCCGGCTGCTCGACGGGCAACAGCGTCGGTTGGCTCGCGCTGGTGCTCCCCGCCCTCGTGCTCCGCCGTCGCCGCCGGTAGCACGATCGATCTCACGCACATGCGCGCTCGACGACGATCACGCGTGAGCCATCGACGACCACGACAGCTCGAACTGAGTGTACCGTCCCGGCATGTTCTCGCTGGTCCCTCTGGTGTTCGTGGCAGCCGCGTCGCGGACGACCGAGCCGCCGAAAGTTCAACAGCACACGTGTCCGAACGGGCTCACGGTGCTCGTGGTCGAGAACCACGCGGTACCGCTGATCACCGTCGAGATCACGGCGAAGAACGGGTCGATGACCGAGCCGCCCGAGTACAACGGGCTGTCGCATCTCTACGAGCACATGTTCTTCAAGGCGAACGCCGTGCTGACGAGCCAAGAGGCGTACATGAAGCGCGCCAACGAGCTCGGCATGGCGTGGAACGGCACCACCAACACCGAGCGCGTGAACTACTTCTTCACGACCACGAGCGAGCACCTCAAGGACTCGATGGTGTTCCTGCGCGACGCGGTGGTCTCGCCGCTGTTCGACGCGAAAGAGCTCGAGCGCGAGCGCGTCGTCGTGACCGGCGAGATCGATCGCAACGAAGCGTCGCCGTTCTACTACCTGTTCCACACGCTGACCCAGAAGGTGTTCTGGAAGTATCCGTCGCGCAAAGATCCGCTCGGCTTGCGCGCGACGGTGCTGAAGGCGTCGGTCGAGCAGATGCGGACGATCCAGCATCGCTACTACGTGCCGAACAACTCCGCGCTCGTGGTGACGGGCGACGTCAACGCCGCGGACATCTTCGCGCAGGCCGACGTGCTCTATAAGGACTGGAAGCGCGCCGACGATCCGTTCAAGAAGTTTCCGCTCGTCACGCATCCGCCGATCCGGAAGACCGAGGTCGCGCTGGTCGTGCAACCGGTGCAGGTCGTGACCGGGGTGATCGAGTGGCAAGGCCCGTCGACGGTCGGCAAGTCGGTCGTCGATACGTATCCGGCCGACTCGCTCGGCACCGCGCTCGGCGAACCGTCGTCGCGGTTTCAGAAGACGCTGGTCGATTCGGGCGCGTGCGTCGGGGCCAGCTTCAGTTGGAGCACGCAGATGAACACCGGGCCGATCTCGCTCACGTTCGTGGCGACGCCCGACAAGACCGATGCCTGCGTCACCGCGGTGATGGGCGAGCTCGCGAAGATGAAGACGGCGTACGTCACCGACGAGGAGATTCGTCGCGCGGCGCACACGCTCGAGGTGGCCGAGGCCCACGATCGCGAGAAGCCGAGCAATCTGGCGCACAGCCTGACGTTCTGGTGGACCTCGGCCGGGCTCGACTACTACCTCACGTACGTCGAGCACATGTATCAAGTGACCGTCGCCGACACCGTGCGCTACATCAACACGTACATCACCGGCAAGCCGTTCGTGCTCGCCGTGATGGTGTCGCCCGAGATGAAGAAGGCCGGGCTCGATCAGGCGCACTTCGACGGCCTCTTGAAAGCGAGCAAGTGATGCGCACGCTGGTCCTCGTGATCGTCCTCGCCGCGTGTGGCTCGCCGCCGCCACCGGCACATCCTCTCCCCAACGACAACTATCCGGTGGCGTCACCGCCGCAACCGCCGCCGGCCGTCCCGGCGGATCCGGCGCCGAAGACCGAAGGCACGATCACCGAAGCGTGGGCGCACGGCATCCACATCCTCGTGAAGCGCAACCCCGGTTCGGAGACCACGGTCACGAACCTCTACCTCCGCGGCGGCGTGCGCAACTGGTCGGCGGCGGATGCCGGCGTCGAGAGCATGGCGCTCGCGACCGCGGTCCACGGCGGGACGGCCACGTGGGCGAAGGACGAGTTCACGCAGCACCTGTCGAACCTCGGCAGCACGCTCGAGGCGACGAGCGGCGAGGATCAAGCCTCCCTCGACTCGTGGTCGCTGACGCCGGTGTGGGATCAGACGTTCGAGATGTTGGTCTCGGCGTTCCTGCAGCCCGTGATGCCGACCCAGCAGATCGAGCTCGAGCGCCGGCGCATGCTCGCGGCGCTCGCCAACGAGCAAGCGGATCCGGACTCGCTGCTGTCGCTGCGCGCCCACGCGATCGTGTTCAAGGGCAATCCATATGCGAACCGTGCGAGCGGTACCAAGGAGTCGGTGTCGAGCCTCACGCCCGATCAACTGCGCGCGCATCTCGCGAAGCTACGCGATCGTTCGCGCCTGTTGTTGGTCGTCGTCGGAGACATCGATCCGGCGCGCGTGATCGCGGCGACGAACCGCGCCTTCGAGGCGCTGCCCGCGGGGACCTACCAGGAGACCAAGCTGCCGGAGCTCGCGCCGAGCAACGGCCTGGTCACCGCGTTCGAGCAGAAGTTGCCGACCAACTACATCTTCACGTCGGCGCCCGCGCCGCAGTGGGGCACGCCCGACTTCTTCCCCGCATGGCTCGCGGTGTCGGTGTTGCGGACGCGCCTGTTCAACGAGGTCCGCACCAAGCGCAACCTGTCGTACGCGCCGAGCGCGAGGATGAGCCGCACGCTGTTCCCGCGGGTCAGCATGTACGTCACCGCGGTCGATCCGATCGCGACGATGGCCGTGATGCTCGGCGAAGCGAAGAAGCTGCGCGACGAGCCCATCCCCGCCGACGAGCTCGAGGGCGAGAAGAGCACGTTCGTCACGTACACCGTGATGGCGGCCGAGGACGCCGCCGGGCAGGCCGACAACCTCGCGCTCGCGCAGAACGTCGGCGGCGACTGGCGCTTGCTTCAAGATCTGCCGGCGAAGATCCACGCCGTGACCGCGGCGCAGATCACCGCGTGGGCGAAGGCACACCTGACGCACTTCCAGACCGTCGTGATCGGCGATCCGACGAAGCTCGATCGCAAGGCGCTCGAGAGCTTCTAATGTTCACCCTGCCTACGTGTACGCGATCGCGTAGCCGCTGATTTCGCCGTGCGCTGCGGCCCACCGCCCAGCGCGAGTCATCACACGCACCGCTTGGTGGTCCGACGCGTGGCATCGAGTCGCGGACCGCTGCTTGCACTGGGTGGCTTCATGCGATCGAAACTGACTTTTCTTGGAACGTGCTTACTCGCGTCCGTCGCGGCATGTGGTGACAACGGGGCGGTCGACGGGACCCACGACGCCGCGGCAGGCTCGGATTCCTCGACGACCGACGCGCCCCGAGTCCTCTCCAGCATCCCGGGGGACAGCACGGCCAACGTCGCGCTGAACCAGCTCCTGAGCGCGACGTTCAGCGAGCCGATGGATCGCACGTCGCTCAACACCAACACGTTCAAGCTGAGCTCTGCCCAGGGCGCCGTCGCCGGCACCGTGATCTCGACCAGTACGACGGTGACGTTCGAGCCGGCCGCACAGCTCGCCGCCAACACGACCTACACCGCGACGATCACGGTCGGAGCGACGAGTGCGTCCGCCGTGGCGCTCGCGGCGCCGCACGTGTGGACGTTTCAGACCGGCACGATGACGAGCGTGCTCGGGAATCCCGTCAACCTCGGGACCGCCGGCGACTTCGTGCTGCTCGGCATGACCGGCATCACGAACGTGCCGACCTCGGTCATCGTCGGCAACATCGGCGTCAGTCCGATCACCTCGACAGCGCTGACCGGCCTGCCGATGACGCCCGACGCGTCCAACCAATTTTCGCTGACCCCGCAGGTCACCGGGAAAGTCTACGCGGCCGACTTCGCCGCGCCGACACCCGACAAGCTGACGGTCGCGATCGAGGACATGCACACGGCGTTCACGGCGGCGGCCGGGCGTGCACCCGATGTGACCGAGCTCGGCGCCGGCACGATCGGCTCGGTCACGCTCGTCCCCGGCGTCTACAAGTGGAGCTCCGCGCTGCAGATTCCGACCAGCATCACGCTGAGCGGAACCGCGACGGATGTGTGGATCTTTCAGGTCGCGCAGGACCTGATCCTGAGCAGCGGCACGGCGATCGTGCTCGCGGGCAACGCCTCGTCGGACAATATCTTCTGGCAGGTCAGCGGTGAGGTCATCGTCAACACCGGTGCGCATCTCGAGGGCAACGTGCTGTCGCAGACCGCGACCACGCTCGACACCGGGGCAAGCTTGCACGGTCGCCTGCTCGCGCAGACCTTGGTCACGGTCCGCGGCGCGATGATCACGGTCCCGTAGCGCCAGGTTGGCTGCACGATCCGTTACCGTGCGGCATGTCCTCACCGGTGCCCTCCGATGCGTTCGTGTTCTTCGGCGCGACAGGCGACCTCGCGTACAAGCAGATCTTCCCGGCGCTGCAGGCGCTCGTTCGCACCGGTCGGCTCACCGTGCCGATCATCGGCGTCGCGAAGGCCGGCTGGACCGTCGAGCAACTTCGCGAGCGTGCGCGCAAGAGCCTCGCCGAGCATGGTGGCGTCGACGAGGCTGCGTTCGCGAAGCTGGTGACGCTGTTGAAGTACGTCGACGGTGACTACGCCGACCTCGCGACCTTCACGGCGTTGCGCAAGGAGCTCGGCGACGCGAAGCACCCGGTGCACTACCTCGCGATTCCGCCGAGCATGTTCCCGGTCGTCATCGAGCAGTTGCAGAAGTCCGGCTGCAGTGGCGGCGCGCGCGTCGTGATCGAGAAGCCGTTCGGCCACGACCTGCCGTCGGCCGAGGCGCTCAACCAGACGATCCACTCGGTGTTCGACGAGCACTCGGTCTTCCGCATCGATCACTTCCTCGGCAAGGAGGCCGTCCAGAACCTCGTGGTGTTCCGGTTCGCAAACTCGTTTCTCGAGCCGATCTGGAACCGCCACTACATCGAGAGCGTGCAGATCACGATGGCCGAGTCGTTCGACGTCGCCGGCCGCGGCGGCTTCTACGACGCGACCGGCGCGATCCGCGACGTCGTGCAGAACCATCTGCTGCAGGTGCTCGGTATCATCGCGATGGAGGCGCCGGCGACGACGTATCACGAGGCGATCCGCGACGAGATCGTGAAGGTGTTTCGCCAGACCGCCCCGATCTCGCCGGACAGTCTCGTGCGCGGACAGTTCGCCGGCTACCAGACCGAGCCCGGCGTCGCCGCGGGCTCGACCGTCGAGACCTACGCCGCGATGCGGATCGCGATCGACTCGTGGCGGTGGGACGGCGTGCCGTTCTTCATCCGCACCGGCAAGTGCATGCCGGTCACCGCGACCGAGGTGATGGTGCGTCTCAAGCGCGCGCCGCTGACCAAGCTCTCGTGTGGCGAGGGCAACTACATCCGGATGCGCCTCGGACCCGAGATGACGATCGCGATCGGCGCACGCGTCAAGCATCCCGGCGAGGCGATGACGTCCGAGCCCAACGAGCTCACGCTCGTGCATCACGTCGTGCCGAGCGAGATGACCGCGTACGAGCGTCTGCTTGGCGACGCGATGAACGGCGACCCGACGCTGTTCGCGCGCGAGGATGCCGTCGAACAAGCCTGGCGGATCGTCGAGCCGATCCTCGCGAACGTCGGGCCGGCGTTGCCGTACGCGCGCAACACGTGGGGTCCCGCCGAGGCCGACAAGCTGACGACCGATGTCGGAGGTTGGTATCAGCCGCAGGCGAGCGTCGTCGACGAGAAGCTCGAGAGATAGTCAGCGGCGGTGGGCGTGCGGCGCGTTGCCCCAGTCGTGCACGACGAAGTCCGCACCGCATCGCACCTCGTAGCGATCGGCGTAGTCATGCGCTTCGCGCCACTGGCCGTCCATCGCGAGCAAGCGCACGAGCTCGTGGGCCACCGGAGGCTCGCAGCGCTCGCCGCGCGTGCGGAGCTCGCCGATCCGGGCGCGGCGCTGTTCGACCACGATGCCGGTCGCCTCGGCGCGAAGCTGCGCGCGCGTCGGCCGATGCGACGGCAGGAGATTCGCGGCGGCGGCCGTGAGCGTGAACAGCACGACCGTCACGATCACGACGATCGGAAGGACCTGGCCGCGCGCGCGGACATCGTGCTCGTTCATGCCGAGTACAACGCGGGACGCCGTCGAGCGTGACAGCCAAATGTGCGCCTCGCAGGCGTCGCGGGTGTCCCCGGCAACACGACATGACCCGCGTCGCAAGTCCGGTCGCCCCGATCGATGGACCAGCGTCGCCGCGGAGTGCGCTGAGCTACATGCCCCCGAGCTTTCGAACTAGAACGGCACGATCGACGGCGACCGGAGACAGCGCCGGCCAAGCATCGATCCCGTCACCGGCATATCGCGGTAGTAGGTGCACGTGAACGTGTGGCACGGACTGCTGTGCGTCCTCACCGCTCGCGTGCAGTAGGTTGCAGCCGGTGGCGCCAAGCGCCTCACACGAGCGCAGGCTCAGATCCCTCGCGACGGCTGCCAGCCGACTCAGCTCGTCATTTTGACACTCCCAGATCGTGGCCACATGTCGACACGGCGCGATCAACGTGTGGCCCGCCGCGTACAGGACCCGCGGGAGAAACGCGATCACATCGGCGCTGCGGAAAACGACATCCGCCGCTGCACGGCCGGCCACGATGTCGCAGAACGAGCACGCGACCGTCATGCGCCGAGTCTACAGCGGGACCAGTCCAGCTCGCGCGCTACTCGTCGCCTCCTGGCACGAAGTGCATGCTGATCAACCCGCGCTGACGCCAGCCCTCGCCGAGCAACCACGTCTTGGGCCACCACACCAACGGTCCGTCGTATCCGCTCGGAACCACGAGTCGCTGGCCGTCGGTTTCCTTCCAACCGTCGAAGACCGATCCGGTCGAATACGGATCGATCGGCCAGGGGCGCCGCAACGACGCGACTCTCTCGTCGTGATGCTTCCAGTTGTTCAACACGTACGCGAGACAGTTGCGCACCTGCGTCGGCGTCTTCAGCACGCGCGGGAAGTAGCGATCGCTGAACACGTTCCCGCGACGGCCGAGCGCAGCGTTGATGTGCCTCGCGGCAGAAATTCCAAATGCCTGCATCCCTCGTGCGAGCGCCATCCGATCGCTGGCCTCGACGATCATGTGAATGTGCGTGCGCTGGATGCTGAGGTGAACGATGTGAAATGCCCTGGCGACCTTCGAGGTGATCGCGCTCGCGCCACGGTTTCCGAGAGCGCGCTCATCGTGAGCGAACGCGGTGAACGTCGCTTCCTTGATCGCGTTGAAGATCGCGTGCGTGCGTAGCGACCCGATTCCTTTGCGCGCACGCATCACGATGTGTATCGGCTCGTAGGCCGACAGCTTCGCGCGCTTCTTGTGCTTCTCGCTGGCACGCGGGCCGCTCTTGGGGCGGCCTGCACCCTTGCGCCTGCCACCTCGGCGCTGGCCGTTCTTGTCGAGCTTGATCTCGAGTTGCTTGGACGGAGGCCGAGCCATGGCGAACCCTGGCGCGCCCGTTGATCCCGTCAACTGATTTCGTCGAATTTCTTAATTTCGCCACGGACGTTGGCCGTAACCACAAATACGGGCGTTTAACGGTTTTTATGTTCTGGTCTGGAACGCCGCCGGATACGCCGCCCTCGAGCTCGCGGTTCGAAACGAACGACGAGGTCGAATCACGGTCGTTGCCGACCATCGAGTCGAAGATCCCACACCTGAGAGTCCCGGCGTTTGCTTCGACCGGTCGCCCTCGGGCTCGCCGCAGCGGCTGCGCACGAGGGCCGGTGAACGCGCACACCGGCGCCACGAGCGTAGGTCGTGGTTGCCGGAGGCAGAGTTTGAAAGATCCGGAAGGCAGAAGCAGTCCCGGATCTACCGTCCCTCCTCCGAAGACCTTAGCTCTCCGTCCGACAGCAGCCTCGCTCGTGGCGCCGCGAGCCTGAAAGCATTCGCTCGAAGCAGACCCCGTGCACCACAGGCAAGGGATCCTCGCCCGCGAGCTACCGCGAACCAACGTACGAAGGCGCTGATGCTCGCGAGGCATCACGTGCAGGCGTTGGCGACTGGATCAGCCGCACTCCGAGCACCCACGCGACCTACGCTCGCGGGCGCGTGTTGTTCGCGCTGCACCGGTTCGTCGTGGCACGTGACGCCTTCGAGCGCGCGACCGAGCTGCCCGAAGCGTTGCTGATGCGGCGAGAGGTCGACCGCTGCATGAAGGAGCTCCGCGCAACGGTCGGCGTCGACGCACCGAGCCCGCTCGTGGTGCCCGAGCATCTCGCGGAGCGCCGCACCCTACTCGTCGACGGGCCGCTCGGTGCCGCGATCGACTGCCTGCGGCGCCACGACCCCGATCCAGTGCCTCGCGGCGGCCGGTCACGTTCCCGCTCCGACGTGAGCTCTGTTAGATTTACTCCCGCATGGATAAGCCAGGACGGGTCCTCGCAGTTGGAGGCGGCAAGGGTGGCGTCGGCAAGTCGCTGGTCTCGACCAACCTCGCGGTCTCGCTCGCGAAAGCGGGCGCGAAGGTCGTGATGCTCGACGCGGACCTCGGCGCTCCGAACCTGCACACGATGTTCGGGATCATGCGGCCGCAGCGCACGGTCGAGGACTTTCTCGCCGGGCGCAGCGCCACGCTCGACGAGGTTGCCCAGCCGACCTCGATCCCGGGGCTGCGCCTGATCTGCGGCGCCGAAGGTGCACTCGGCTCCGCGCATCCGACGTTCGCGAGCAAGCAGAAGCTGCTGACCGAGCTCAACCGGCTGCCGGTCGACGTGCTGTTGATCGACGTCGGCGCCGGCGTCGATATCGACACGATCGACTTCTTCAACGCGGCGGATACGCGCCTCGTCGTGATGGTTCCAGAGATCACGTCGCTGCAGAACGGCTACGCGTTTCTGAAGATCGCGCTGTTTCGCCGGTTGCAGCGCGCCTCGGCGGGCCTGCGCGCGTCGGAGAAGATCACCGCGGCGTTCGGCAAGGACGCGTTCGAGATCGGCAGCACGATGGATCGCGTGTCGACGTTCTTCACGATGATCGAGGATGAAGTGCCGGAGCTCGTCACGCAGTTCAAGCAACTGCTGCTCGAGTTCAACGCGCTGATCATCGGCAACATGCTGCACAAGCCCAACGATCGCAACGCGCTGTTCGCGATCCAGCGGATGGTCACCGAGCGGCTCGGGATCAACGTCGAGGTCGCCGCGGGGCTGCGCCAGAATCCGCTGATGCGGAGCTCGGTCAACGATGGCCGCCCGTTCGCGACGACGGCACCGAACAGCGATCCGGATCTTCGCGACCTCAACCAACTCGCGCAGCGGCTGTTGCAACAGGACCTGTCGCTGCAGCGCAAGATCCGCGAGGACTTCACGCGCGAGATGAAGAAGCGGCCGCTCGATCCGAGCCTGCATCGCAAGTTCGAGTTCGGCCTCGAGGGCATCGAGACCGCGCGCTCGAACCAGGTCGTCAAGGAGCCGCGCGCGTCGACCGCGGACGTCGCGCCGCAATTCACGTCGGAGTTCCAGCAGCTCCAGCGGATCTCGGAGCGGATCAAGGTCTACCTGCCGATCGAGCTCGACTTCGACGGCCGGAGCTATCTCGGCCAGCTCGTCGAGGTCAATGAAGGCGGCGCGAACATCACGGGCATTCGCGCGACCGAGGGCTGGGATCGCGGCACCATGCGGGTCGTCGGCGACGTCCGGTTCGGCACGATCGCGATCGCGATGCTGTCGAGCAATGCGGCCGCGGGCAGCATGATCGTGCGGTTCCCCGATCCGGATGCGGTCGCGCCACTCGTCGCCGAGCTACGCCGGCGCGCGACCAGCTAGGCCTTGCCGAAATCGCGCACGACGCGATACGTCGCCGTGATGTGCTCGCCGGTCGCGGCGACCGGGATGGCGTCGCCGCCGAGGTGCGCGATGATCGCGGTGATGTTGTCGTGACCGCCGTGCTCGTTCGCCGCCGTGATCGCGTGCTCGGTCGCGCGCACCGGATCGGGCTCGGCCATGATCTGCGCGAGCTCTGGATCGGACAGCTCGTTCGACAGCCCGTCGCAGCAGATCAGCAGGCGATCGCCGCGGCGTAGCAGCAGGCGCACCATCGCGGCGGTGAGCTGCGGCGCGGTGCCGATCGCCTGCAAGATGACGTTCTTGCGCGGCGAGTTGCGCGCTTGCTCGGCGGTGAGCGCACCCGCATCGACGAGCATCTGCACGAGGCTCTGATCGCGCGTGAGCTGCCGGAGCTGGCCATCGCGCAGGAGGTACGCGCGCGAGTCGCCGACCTCGGCGATCCACGCGTCCTGGCCGTCGATCAAGATCGCCGTCAGCGTCGCGCCCATTCCGTGCTTGTCCTGAGCTTCGGCGGCGGTGCGCACGGCCTGGTTGGCATCGCGCACCGCGAGCTCGAGCGCGTGGTCGGGGGTCTGCGCCGCATTCGCGACGAGCGACTGGACGACCGTCGCGATCACCATCGCGCTCGCGACCTCGCCGGCTTGATGCCCACCCATCCCGTCGGAGACCGCGAGCAGGATGCGGTGCCCGGAGATGTCGACCTCACCTTGCCAGGTCCGCGACGGCTCCGAAACGTCGACGATCGTGAACGCGTCCTCGTTTTGGGCACGCGTGCGTCCGACATCGGTTCGGCCGGCGACGTTCAGGCAAGTCGGCATTCGTAAGTGTAGCGCTTCGCCTTGCGGACGCGACCGGCCGGGCTTATCTGAATGTCTGATGACCGCCGAACGTCACGAATTCCAGGCCGAGGTGAAGCAGCTATTGGACCTGATGGTCCACTCGCTGTACTCGGACAAAGATGTCTTTCTGCGCGAGCTGATCTCGAACTCGTCGGACGCGCTCGACAAGCTGCGGTTCGAGCGCCTGACGACGGGCGACCACGGTGCGGAGCTGCACATCGCGCTGTCCGCGGATACCATCGCGCGCACGCTGACGATCGCCGACAACGGCATCGGCATGACGCGCGACGAGGTGATCCGGAACATCGGGACGATCGCGAAGTCGGGCACGCGCGAATTTCTCGCGGCGGCGAAGGCGGCACCGCGCGAAGGCATGACGCCCGATCTGATCGGTCAGTTCGGCGTCGGGTTCTACGCCGCGTTCATGGTCGCGGATCGGATCGAGCTCGTCACGCGCAAGTTCGGCGAGACCACCGCGACGCAGTGGGTGTCGACCGGCGACGGTGCGTACACGATCGAAGAGGCCGAGCGTGCGGAGCCCGGCACGACGATCACGTTGCACCTGAAGACCGCCGACGAAGAACACGGCCTGCGCGACTACACGAACGAGCGCGTCCAGGACGAGGTCGTCAAGCGCTACTCGGACTTCGTCGCGTATCCGATCAAGCGCGGTGACGCGACGCTGAACTCGCAGAAGGCGATCTGGGACCGACCGAAGGCCGACGTCACCGAGGCCGAGTACAAGGAGTTCTACAAGCACATCTCGCACGACTGGACCGATCCGCTGCGCACGATCCCGATCAAGATCGAGGGCACGCTCGAGGCCTACGCGCTGTTGTACGTGCCGGCGAAGCCGCCGTTCGACCTGTTCAGCGCCGAGATGAAGCGCGGCGTCCAGCTCTACGTCAAGCGCGTGTTCGTGATGGACGAGTGCAAGGAGCTGATGCCGTCGTACCTGCGGTTCGTGAAGGGCGTCGTCGACGCGCACGACCTCTCGCTCAACGTGTCTCGCGAGATCCTCCAGAAGGATCGCCAGATCGCGGTGATCCGGAAGCAGCTCGTCAAGAAGGTGCTCGGCACGCTCGACGAGATGAAGCGCGATGCGCGCGAGGACTACCTCGGCTTCTGGGCCGGCTTCGGATCCGCCTTGAAGGAAGGCCTGGTCACGCCCGAGGGAGATCACGACAAGGTGCTCGATCTCGTGATCGCGGCGACCACGCATGGTGACGCGCCGACGACGCTCGCGGAGTACGTCGGCCGGATGAAGGACGGCCAGGACGCGATCTACGTGCTGACCGGCACGTCGAAGGATGCGGTCGCCCGCTCGCCTCTGCTCGAAGGTTTCACCGCGAAGGGCTACGAGGTGTTGCTGTTCTCGGATCCGATCGACGAGATCTGGCTCGAGCGCGAGCCCAAGTTCGCCGACAAGCCGTTGAAGTCGATCGGCCGCGGTGACGTGCAGCCCGGCTCGGAAGACGAGCGCAAGGCCGACGCCGCCGCGATCGAGGATCAGCGCCGCGACCTCGGTGATCTGCTCGCGTGTCTGCGCGCCGCGATCGAGTCCGAGGTCAAGGACGTGCGGCTGTCGAGCCGGTTGACGTCGTCGCCGTCGTGCTTGGTCGCCGACGAGCACGACCTCACGCCGCGCATGCAGAAGCTGCTCGAGCAACTCGGCCAGGCGCCGCCGCCGGTCAAGCCGGTGCTCGAGCTCAACCCGAAGCATCCGCTGATGCCGAAGCTGAAGGCGCTGTTCGGCACCGACTCGACCGATCCACGGTTGGCCGCGTACGCGAAGCTGCTGCTCGGCCAGGCGTACCTCGCCGATACTGGCCAGTTGCCGAACCCGGCGGACTTCGGCAAGGCGCTCGACGAAGTGATGTTGCGCGCGATCTAATGGCTCTGGGCGACGATGTAGTCCGCGACGTCACCGACGCGAAGCGCGAGGAGCTGCGGAGGCTGTTTCGTCGAGAGCCACGACACGAAGTCGACGTCTGGCCAGCGCTCCTGGATCAGCTCGGCGAGCGCGATGAACTGGATGCTCTCGAACGCCAGCTCGTCGCGAAACGAGCTGGTCGCTTCGATCCCGAAGTGGTCGTCACCGATCACCTCGGTGATCATGGTGGCGAGCTCGCCGATGATCTCGGGCTTCGTGGTCATGCGCTCTCCGGAAGCGGTTGCACGAGCGGCGTCGGGGTCGCGGGTAGCTGAACGTCGGTCGCGAGACCGAGCCGGCCGAGCGCGCGGATCACGAGCCACGACGTATCGAGCTCGCCGTCGAGGCCATGGCGTGCGCTGCGCGGATACTTGTGATGGCAGTTGTGGCTCGATTCGCCGTGCGTGACCAGCGCGAGCCACCACACGTTGCGCGAGCGGTCGCGGGTCTCGTAGCTGCGCGAGCCCGCGCCATCCCAATGGCACGCCGAGTTGACGATCCACGTCGCGTTGTTGAGCACGACGTGCACGGCCCACAGCCACGCGATGCCCCACCAGCCACCGATCAGCCACGCGAGCGCGACCTGCGCGACGAAGCACGCGGTGATCACGAGCGGCACGTCGAGCCAGCGCATGAAGCGCTCCTTCTCGAGATCGCGGGTCATCGCGCGCCAGATCGGCGGATGCTTGCCGGCGAGGCGCAGCACGTCGACGACGAAGAACCGCACGTGCAGGCCGAACCCCGACAGCGCGAACAGAAAGCTGAGGACCGGATTCGCAGTGCCGCACAGCCAACCGGAGTGGGCGAACCAGAACCCCTTGGTCGGGGTGTGTGGATCACTCGCCGTATCCGAGAGCGTGTGATGAACGCGGTGGGCGCCGACCCATTGCATCGGCGCGCCGCTGTACTGCGCGCACACGAACGTGATCGTGTTGCGCAGCCACGGCGCCGTCTTGAACGAGCGATGGCTGAGCAGGCGGTGGTAGCCGATCGTGTTCGATAGCCCGAGCGCCACGATCACGGGGTAGATGGCGAGGAGCCCGAGCACGGACTGCGACGCTACATTTTGCACTCGGCCGACACGAGCGAATTCGCCTGCGCGAATTGTGCAACTAGCGAGCTGTTACGAACGTGCGCGCGCGCAGCTCGTCACCGTCGATCACGAGCTGCTCGACGCGATGGTCCTCGAGCCCGCGAAACAACAGATAGGCGTCGTCGTCGAGCACGGCCTTCACGAGTTGGCCTGAAACGGCGTCGCGCCGGCCCAGGGGTGTCCGATCTTTGCGCTGTGTCGTGTACGCGATTCGCACGTGCGAGCCGTCGTCGAGCTCGGTCACACCGCGCACGGTGGTCTCGTCGTCGGTGAACGCGAGCTGCGAGCCGAGCTCGATCCGGCCGTACGAATTGTCGCCGAGCACGAGCTCGAAGCCATCGTCGCGCACGATCGCCGGGCAGTCGCCGCTCGGCGTATGGCCGACCACGAGGCGCTCGATGCCCGACGCGCGCAGCTTCGCGATCACCGCCGCGTCGGGCAGCTCGGGATTGCCGTGCTCGTCGGTCGGACGCGCGTACACGACGCTCGCCTGGTTGAGGTGCGTGCCGGGGACCGGCGCCTGATACGCGATCAGCGCGGCCGGATGATCGCCGCGCCCGAACACGCTCATCTCGTCGCGATAGAACCGGGCGAGCTCGGCGATCCACTCACCGACACCGTCGGTGACGAAGCTCTCGCGGGTCACGCCCCCGTGCACGAACAGCGTCGCGCCGGAGCGATACGCGAGGCGTGCCTCGTCGAGGTACGCATGGAGATCACCAGCGAGATCCTCGAGGTAGCTCTCGACGACCGCTTCATCGTGGTGCGCGCGCCCTTCGGCGGCGAGCTCGGTCGCACGATGCGCGAACGCGCGCGGTGCGCCCATCGTGGACTCGAAGATCGTGCGCAGGAGGTCGCCGCGCGGGCCCGGCACGTCGAGCTCGCGCCGCAGCCGCAGCTTGTTGAGGTCGCGATTGCCGGCGAGGAGGATCACGCGGTCGCCGTAGCGGCGGCGTGCCGCGAGCAACGTGCGAATGATCTTGCGACCGCTCGGGCCGCGATCGATCGCGTCGCCGCCGAACACGAACGTCACGCCCTCGGCGAGCACGAGCGCCTCGCCGGCGAGCGCGACGTGCGGGTTGCCGTCGGCGAACGAGACCAGCTTGTCCCAGCGACCCTCGACATCGGTCAGATAGGCGATCACGGCCACCCCGAGGATCTCACAGATCCGCCGCAACCGTCGTGCCGTCACCGACCACGAAAGCGGCCACCGAGCTGTGGGCGCTCGTGTGCGGTGCCGCCGATGCGGCGCTGTTCAACGTCATGCTCACGCCGAACTTCAACGCCGAGCACCGCAATCACCTCCATCTCGAGCTCACGCCGGACGCGGGCTGGATGATGGTCCACTGACTTCACAAGCGGTAGATATCGAGGCCGCCGACGACGCCGTCGATCACGAAGTGGATCGAGATCGGCTTGTCGGGATCCGGATGCGGCACCGCCTTCGCGGGCAGCTTGTTGTTGAGCCCGACCATCGATCGCGACCTCTGCCACATCCGGGTCCAGATCGGCAATCCGTCGTGGACATCCTGACCGCCGATCAAGGCGCTACCCTCGATCGTGAACGTGATGTAGCTCGGCAGATAGATCTCGATGCCGCCGATCATCGCGTCGAGCTCGAGGCGATGCTCCCCGGGCGTGATCGGCGCACTCGCGAGGTCGACCTCGATGCCCCCGATCGTCGACTCGATCGGCGTATCGAAGATCTTCATGCCGGCGTACGAGATCGAGTGGAAGCCCATAGGGAGACAGCCTACTTCAAGGTCAGTGCCACCGTGTGGGGCGTTTTCCAGGCGATGGGCAGCGCTGAACCTCATCCGCGACGGTCGCTGCGACAGTCGCAGCTTGTCCCAGCCTCACGTCAGCGTCGGATCGTTCGTGACGATCGGCGTGATGTCGCGGTCGACGCGGATCACGACCCGCGGCCCACCGTCGCGATACAGCGAGCTCTCGGTGCCGGATGCCGCCTCGAGCGTCGCGCGCCCGATGATCGCGACGCGCTGCCCGACGCCGACCACCGCCTCGCGACCGCGCTCGTTCGGGTTCGCCGCTTTGATCTGGACGTACGTCGTCGGATCGAGCGCGCCGTCGAGGCCCTCGCCTTCGATGATCGCGACGCCGGTCTCGTCCTCGAGCGTGAAGTCGCACGCGTGTTGCTCGTCGCCGACGCCGACCCAGCCGACGCCACCCTTGGAGCCGCGCTGCAGCTCCTCGTACCACGCGTGATAGTAGACGCAGGGCTCGCCGCGATTCGGCGAGGTCAGCGGCGCGACCACGCGGCCGACCGTGCCGATCAGCTTGACGCGAACGCCGTCGCGCACGTCCGCGATCTTGACGTGCGCGACCCGGCGCAGCGCCTTCTTCGCACGTAGATCCGACGTGAAGAAGCGCACGGCCACGGCGAGCGAACCGAGGGCGATGCCGATCACGATCACGGTGCCCAGCCCCACGACCACCATCCTACAGTAAGCTCGCGACCATGAGCTCCGACGACGTTCCGAGCCCGATCGATCTGCGCCTCCCCGCAGATGCGCACGCGTGGACCCGCGAGGCCGACGTCAAGCGACCGCATCGCGAGCAGCTCCGCGCGCTGTTCGCGGCCCACCTCGGCAACGCGACTCGCGTGCTCGAGCTCGGCTCCGGGCCGGGCTTGCTCGCCGAGCACCTGCTGCGCACGTGCCCGATCGCGAGCTACACGCTGTTCGATTTCTCGCGGCCGATGCTCGAGCTCAGCCGCGAGCGGATCGGCGCGCATCCCGCGGCGACGTTCGTGCTCGGCGATTTCAAGCAGCCAGGCTGGGCCGCACGGCTCGCCTCGCCCTACGACGCGATCGTCGCGATGCAATCGATCCACGAGGTTCGCCACAAGCGTCACCTGCCGGGGCTATATCGCGACGTCCACACGCTGCTGCCGCCCGGCGGGCGCTTCCTCGTCTGCGATCACGTCCCGGCGGACGCGAACCCACTGTTTGCGACCGAGGCCGAGCAACACGCGGCGCTGCGCAGCGCGGGATTCACCTCGACGACGATCGGCGTGGTCGAGACGCTCTACCTGATCGCCGCTACGGCATGACGCGCAGGTTGGAGTGCACCGCCGCGCCGTCGTAGGCGACGACGAAGCGTGAAGTCGGTGAATTACACGAGCTGCGGAAACACCCGCGCGACCTTCGCCAGCAGGTATTCGCCGTACGTCCCCGACAGCGTGTGGACGCTGGCGCGATCCCAGCGCTCGGCCGCATCGACCTCGACCGGGCGCACGCGCGCCGTGGGCAACGGGGCGACCTGTGCATCGAACGCGGGATCGAGGAAGAACGGCCACGAGTAGCGGCTCGCACCGGAGCGGTTGCGCACGCGATGCGGGGTCGAACGGAAGCGTCCACCGGTGAGCCGATCGAGCATGTCGCCGAGGTTGCAGACCAGCGCGCCCGCGATCGGCGGTGCGGCGATCCAACCGCCGGGAGTCTTGACCTCGAGGCCACCGCGCTCGTCCTGCTCGAGCAGCGTGAGCAGGCCGTAGTCGGTGTGCTCGCCGACGCCCCAGCTCGCATCGTCGCCGTCCGGATAGTGAAAGATCCGGAACAGATTCGTCGGGCGATGCGTGAGGTGGGTCGCGAAGTACGCGGCCTCGAGCCCGAGGCCGAGCGCGAGGGCGCGCAAGATCCGCTGCCCGACCTGCTCCTGCGCGCGCATGTAGGCGAGCACGATCTCGCGCATGCCTTCGGGAAACAGGTTCGCGCCGTGCATCGGCCAGGTGAACCGCGGATCGTCGGGCCCGAGCTCGTCGCCGAAATACAGCCCCTCTTTCAGATCCGGCGTGCCCGAGGTCAGCTCGCCGCCGACCGGAAAGTAGCCGCGCCAGGCACGGCCACCGTGGGCCATCGCGCTCGCGAGCTTGTCAGCGAGTGGTCGCGCGAAGAACTGCTCGGTCACCGCGACGAGCGGCGCGGTGTCGACGCCGTGGTTCGCGATGTAGAAGAAGCCGTAGCGCTCGCACGCCTCGGCGAGGCCCCGCACGTGGTCGGGCTGCTCGAGCGTCGGCAGATCGAAGACCGGTAGCATCGCCTGGCAGGGTACATCGGGTCGCGACGTGTGACCCGCGCGCGTCAACAACTCGATGATCTCGCGTTCGAGCTCGGGAACGTCGCTGCGGATCTTCTTCACATGGCTTCTTCGATCATGACACGCACGCCGCGTTCGTCCGGCTCGATCGCATGACCGCGACGGCGCGCGAGCTCGCCGGTCACCGCGGCACCGAGGAAGAACACCTGTGCGGAGTACTGCACCCACAACAAGAGAAGCACGAGCGAGCCGCCCGGGCCGTACAAGACGTCGAGCGTCTTGTGACCGAGGTAGAGGCCGATCAGCGTGGTCCCGACCGAGAACAGCACCGCCGTGACGAGCGCACCGCGCCACGCATCGCGCCACTGCAACCGGGCATCCGGCAACGCCTTGAACAGCGCCGCGAACATCAGCGTCGTCGTGCCGAGCGACACCAGCATCTCACCGCCGTGGAACACCGCGCGCGCCGGGCCGTCGCCGAGCCGATGGGTCGACACCACGATCACGGTCTTGACCGCGACGACCGCGATGATCAGCACGCCGACGAACATCACGAGCAGCAGCGCGAGCCCACGCTTGCGCAACTGCTTCACCACCTTGCCGCCAACGCCCTTGCCCGACTTCGCGTGAACATCCCACATGTGATTGAGCGCGCGCTTCATCTGGCTGAACAGCCGCGTCGACGCGTACAGGAGCACGATCGCGCCGAGGATGGTCGCGAGGACGGTCTGCCCTTGCACGCGCGCGTGATCGAGCAGGCCCATGATCGTGGACGCGCTGTCCTCGCCGATCCAGCGTCCGAGATCGTGGCGCACGCTCGCGCGCCCGAGGTCGTCGCCGACCACGATGCTCGCCACGCCGATCGCGATGAACAACAGCGGTGCGATCGAGAGCAGCGCGGAGAACGCGACCGCACTCGCGAGCATGCGGCCGCTATGGCGCGAATACGATCGAAGTGCATCGCCGGCGAGTCCACGGGCTGCGCTGAACATTGCCGCCGAGCATATGTCGTCCGCAGGACGAGGCGGTTCGCCCGAGCCTCGCGATCAATGTCGGCCTCGCGCTGGCGCCGCGTTCGAGATGAAGGCTAGGTTTGCGACGTGCCCTCACCGCCGCCGCGCCACGTCGCACGTCCCGAACGCGAAGCCTACGGACGCAGCCTGCGCGACGTCGTCCGCCGCGTCGATCACGACACGTGGGTGACCGGTGATCGCGACGTGCTCGACCGCTTGAAGGCGAGCGAGCACGGCCGCCTGCGCCACGTGCTGCCGTTCCGTCACGGCCGGATGGCGGCGTCGCCGTTCGCGTTCCTGCGGGGCAACGCCGCGATCATGGCACCCGACATGATGTCGCTGCCGCACACCGGCTACACGGTGCAGCTCTGCGGCGACGCGCACGTCCGCAACCTCGGCGCGTACTCCGCGCCCGACGGCAAGGTCGTGTTCGACATCAACGACTTCGACGAGACCTGCCGCGGTCCGTGGGAGTGGGACCTCAAGCGTCTCGCGATCAGCGTCGTGCTCGTCGCGCGCGAGGCCGAGATGTCCGACAGCGTCGCAAAGGACGCCGTGATCGCGATGATCCGCACGTGGCGCGAGACGATGCACGAGCTCGCCGAGCTCCCCGCCGTCGAGCTCGCGCGTTACGTCGTGCATCGCTTCCAACAAGAAGGCCCGGTCGGCCGCGTGTTGTCGAAGGCCGAGCACATCTCGCCGCTCCGCGCGCGCGAGGAGATGTGCGCGCCGGCCGTGCCCGATGGCAAGCACCGCTTCGTCGAGGCCGCGCCGAAGCTGGTGCGCGTGCCCGACGAGGAAGCGGCGAAGGTGCTCGCCTCGCTCGCGTCGTATCGCGAGACGGTCGGCCCGAGCCGGCAGCAGGTGCTCGAGTGCTACGCGCCGTACGACGTCGCGTTCAAGGTCGCTGGCACCGGCAGCATCGGCGTCCACAACTACGCCGTGATCTGCGCCGGTAGCGGCCCCGACGACTCGCTGATCCTGCAGGTCAAAGAGGCGCTTGCGAGCACGTACATCGAGCACGGCTGGGTCGATCCGACCGTCGCGGCGCACGACGGTCGCCGCGTCGCCGAGGGCGCCCACCGCATGCAGACCTCGGTCGATCCGTTCATCGGCTGGACCACGATCGACGGCAAACCGTACTACGTGCGCCAGCTCGCCGATCACAAGGCCGCGATCGATCCGACCGATCTCAAGCGGTCATCGCTGACCGAGTACGCGAGCGTGTGCGGCGAGACCTTCGCGAAGGGCCACGCACGGACCTCCGACCCGGCGGTGCTGTATGGCTACGCCGGTGAGGCCGCGAAGCTCGACAAAGCGATCGCGAAGCTCGCGGTGACCGCCGCCGATCAGGTGACGCAGGACTTCCAGCTCCTCGTCGGTGCGATCGAGCGCCACGAGATCGTCGCCGCCGATATCGACTAAGCGAGGCGGGACGCGAGGAACTCGAACTGGTCGCGGTTCGAGATCCGACCGAGCTCGATCGGAAACGCATTGAAGCCGTGCACCGCGTGCGGCCACACGCGCAGCGTCGAGGAATTGCCGGCGGCGCGCCAGCGCGCTTCCATGAACAGCGAATCGTCGAGCAGCGGATCGAGCGCGCCGACCGTGAACAGCGCCGGTGGCAGGCCGTGCAGATCGGCATACAGCGGCGAGACCTTCGGATCGCGGCGCTGCTCGGGTGTCAGCTTCGGCGTGAAGCCCTCGCCGAAGTACTCGATGATCGGCACCGACAGCACCAGGTTGCGCTCGCCCCACGACCGCACGCTCGGCGTCGACGACAGGTCGAACGCGCCGTACACGAGGTTCGCCGCGTAGAACGTCTGCCGAGGCACGCGCAGCAGCGTCAGCGCCGCGAGATGCGCACCCGCCGATTCGCCACCGATCGCGAAGCGCGCCGGTGCGGCGAGCACCGGCGCACCACTCGCGATCAACCAGTTCGCCGCGTCCTCGCAGTCGTCGGCGCCTGCCGGAAAGGGATGCTCCGGCGCGAGCCGATACTCGACGCTCGCCGCGACCAGGCCGGTCGCGGCCGCGAGCTGCTGCAGCATCACGTCCTGTTGATCGGCGGCGCCGAGCGTCCAGCCACCGCCGTGGAGGTGGAGGTAGACGCCCTTGGCCTCGCCGGGCGGACGGATCACGCGGAGCCGGAGCTCGCCCGCGCGACCCTGGATCGAAATCTCCTTCGCCTCCGGAACGTAAACCGGCGCGCCAAAGATGCCTTTGCCTGCTTTGCGCGCCGCGCGAACGAGCGCCGCTGGGAACGTGTCGATCGAGGGAGTCTTCGCGAGCTCGGCCTCGAGCGTTGCGTTGAACGCGATCGCCTCGGCCGCGACCTCTTCCGACACGGGTTCGAGCCAGCTCGCCATGGCTCACCCTACCGCACTAGTGAGCGAGCTGGGACTCGACGACGATCTTCGAGTCACCGCCGAACAGCAAGCGGCCATCGACGAGGTGGGTATCGCGGATCGTGATCGCCAGCGCCTTCGCGAGCGTGTCGACCGGCCACACCGTGATCCGCTCGCGCACCTCCGCCGGCAGATCGTCGAGGTCCGCTTCGTTGTCCGCAGGGATCACGAAGTTCGTGATGCCCGCGCGGACCGCGCCGAGGACCTTCTCCTTCAACCCGCCGATCGGCAGCACGCGACCCGAGAGCGTGATCTCGCCCGTCATCGCCACGTCGTGACGCGCAGGCCGCCCCGACAGCGCCGACACCATCGCCGTCGCCATCGCGATGCCCGCGGACGGACCGTCCTTCGGAATCGCGCCCGCCGGAACATGGACGTGGACGTCGCGCTCGAACACTCGTTCGTTGATCGACAGCCAGTCCGCATGCGACCGCGCGAACGTCCACGCGGCACGCGCCGACTCCTTCATCACGTCGCCGAGCTGCCCGGTGAGCACGAGGTCACCCTTGCCGCGCATCGGGGCCGCTTCGATGAACATGATGTCGCCGCCCATCGGCGTGTAGTACATGCCCGTCGCGATGCCGACCTGATCCTCGCGGTTCGCCTTCTCGGGGTGCACGCGCGGTCGACCGAGCAGCGGCTTGACGTCGGCGCGGTCGAGCGCAACCCGCTCGATCTCCTTGCCGGCGATCTTCCGCGTGATCTTGCGCGCGAGCCGTCCGAGCTCGCGCTCGAGGTTACGCACGCCGGCCTCTCGCGTGTACGACGTGATCACCTCGCGAATCGCGTCGTCGGTGAGGACGAGTTGATCGCCGGTGAGCCCGTTCGCTTCGAGCTGCCGCTTGACGATGTAGCTCTTCGCGATCTCCAGCTTCTCCTTCTCGGTGTAACCGGCGAAGTCGACGACCTCCATGCGGTCCAGCAATGGCCCCGGGATGTTCTGGATGAAGTTCGCGGTCGCGATGAACATGACCTCCGACAGATCGAACGGCACCCCGAGGTAGTGATCGGTGAACGAGTCGTTCTGCGCCGGGTCGAGCACCTCGAGCAGCGCCGCGGCCGGATCGCCGTGATAGCTGTTGCCGAGCTTGTCGACCTCGTCGAGCAGGAACACCGGGTTCTTGCTGCCGGCTTGCTTCATGCCCGCGATCAACCGGCCGGGGAGCGCGCCGACGTACGTGCGGCGATGGCCGCGAATGTCGGCCTCGTCACGTGCGCCACCGAGCGAGATGCGGACGTACTTGCGCCCCATCGCCCGAGCGATCGACTTCGCGATCGACGTCTTGCCGACGCCCGGCGGACCCGAGAACAGGAGGATCCTGCCCTTCTGGTCCTTCTTCTTCGTCAGTTGATAGACCGACAGGAACTCGAGGACGCGATCCTTCACGTCGTCGAGGCCGTAGTGATCTTCGTCGAGGACCTTCGCCGCCGCCTGGACGTCGAGGTGCTCGTCGGTGCGGACGCCCCACGGCAGCTCGGACACGGTCTCGAGGTAGGTCCGGATCACCTGCGACTCCATCGACTCCTTGCCGATGCGGTTGAGCCGCGCCCACTCGCGATCGACTTCCTTGCGCGCTTCATCGGCGAGCGGAAGTGCATCGAGCTTGGCCTTGAGCTCCTTGAGCGCTTCGTCGTTGGCTTCATCGCCCTCGCCGAGCTCCTTCTGGATCGCCTTCAACTGCTGGCGCAGGTAGACCTCGCGCTGGCGATCGCCGAGCTCCTCTTTGACCTTCTCTTGAATGTCCTCCTGGACCGACAGCAGCTCGATCTGGCGCTGGACGTGGATCAGCACGCGGCGCAGCCGGTCTTCGATCGCGAGGACCTCGAGCAGCGCCTGACGCTCCGCCACCGGAATGTCGAGGTAGCCCGCCACCAGGTCGACCAAGCGACCGGGCTCGACGAGATGCGTGAGCATCTGCTCGACGGTCTCCTCGGGCACGCCGCGCTTCTTCGCGAGCTCGCCGGCGCGGTCACGGACCTCGCGGTAGAGCGCGACGAACGTCGGGTTCTTCGGATCATCGGGCTGCGATTCCACCGCGTCGGTGACGGTCGCCTGGAGGTAGCCTTCGTGCTGGACGTAGCGCATGGCGATGCCACGGCTCACGCCCTCGAGGACGACGCGGACGCCGCCCATGCCACGCTGGACCGAGCCCAGCGTCGCGATCACGCCGAACGTGTAGAGACCGTCGGCAGTCACATCATCGACGTCGTCGCGCTGGGCGACGACAAACACGCGGTGCTCCGGATCGCGGAGCGCCGCCTCGATCGCGCGGAGCGTGCCCGGGCGAGCTGCCGTGATGGGCAGGCTCACCCCGGGGAACAGCACGCCGCTGCGCATCGGAACGATCGGGAGGGTTTTCGACATGACTAACGATCTGTGTACGACGGGCTACCGTTGCAACCTGGCCGAAAGACTCGGGTAGAGTCTCGACGATGCCCTTCTCGGTTGCAGACGACCCTCTCCTTGCCCCGTGGACGGGGACCCATGGTGGAACCCCGCCGTTCGATCGGATCTCTTCGGAGATGTTCGAGCCCGGCATCGCCCGCGCGATGGACCTCGATCGGGCGGAGCTCGCGACGATCGCCGCCGCCGAGCCGACGTTCGCCGCCACGATCCTCGCGCTCGAGAACAGTGGACGTGCGCTGAGCCGCGCGGCCAGCGTGTACGGCACGTTCACCGCGACGATGAACGACAAGGCGATGCAGGCGATCGAGATGGCGACCGCGCCCAAGTTTGCCGCGTTCGACGACGAGGTCGTGCAAAACGCGGCGCTGTTCGAGCGGATCCAGGCGGTGCGCGACCAGGGCGCGCTCGAGCCGCTCGACGCCCGCCTGGTCGACGTCACGTATCGCAGGTTCGCGCGACGCGGTGCCGCGCTCGGCGTCGCCGACAAGGCGCGGCTCGCCGAGATCAATCAGCGGCTCGCGTCTCTGTTCACCACGTTCAGCCAGAACGTGCTGGCCGACGAAGAGACCCAGAAGCTCGACGTCGATGGCCAGACGATCACGAACACGCGGTCGTCGGTCGATCCGTTCCTGACCGACTCGCCGAATCGCGCGGCTCGCGAGCAGGTGTGGAAGATGTTCGTGTCGCGCGGCGATCACGCCGGCGCGCACGACAACAAGCCGGTGATCTCCGAGATCCTCGCGCTGCGCGGCGAGCGCGCGAAGCTGCTCGGGTTCGCGAGCCACGCCCACTGGATAACCGACGACAACATGGCGAAGACGCCGGCCGCGGCGACGGCCCTGATGATGAACGTGTGGAAGGCGGCGGTCGCGCGCGCCCGTGAAGAGGTCGCCGACATGCAAGCGATCGTCGACGCCGAGGGCGGCGGCTTCCCGATCGCGCCGTGGGACTACCGGTTCTACGCGGAGAAGGTCCGTGCGAACAAGTACGACCTCGATCAGAACGAGGTGAGGGAGTACTTCCAGCTCGATCGCATGCGCGATGCGATGTTCTGGATGGCGCACGAGCTGTATCGCCTGCGCTTCACCAAGCTGACCGACGTCGCGGTCTATCACCCCGACGTCGCGGTCTACGACGTCACGCGCGACGCGCATCGCGTCGGCCTCTGGTACTTCGATCCGTATGCGCGCGATGGCAAGCGCTCGGGTGCGTGGATGAGCGAGTACCGGACGCAAGAGCTGTTCTCCGGCGAGATCACGCCGATCGTGTCGAACAACGCGAACTTCGTGAAGGGCAAACCCGGCGAGCCCCTGTTGATCTCGTGGGACGACGCGAAGACGCTATTTCACGAGTTCGGTCACGCCCTCCACGGCTTGTGCTCGCACGTCACGTATCCGTCGCTGGCGGGGACGAACACGCTGCGCGACTTCGTCGAATTTCCGAGTCAGCTCAACGAGCACTGGTTCACTACGCCCGAGATCCTCGGCAAGTTCGCGCTGCATCATCAGACGCTGCAGCCGATTCCGAAGGCGCTCGTCGCGAAGATCGAGGCTGCGAAGCACTTCAACTCGGGGTTCAACACCGTCGAGTATCTCGCGGCGGCGATCTACGACATGAAGATCCACAGCGCGACCGGACCGATCGATCCCGCGGAGTTCGAGGCGAATGTCATGCGCGAGATCGGGATGCCGAGCGAGATCGTGATGCGCCATCGCCCGACCCAATTCCTGCACGTGTTCGCCGGCGACGACTACTCGGCCGGCTACTACAGCTACATCTGGGCCGATACGCTGACCGCCGATGCGGCCGAGGCGTTCGGCGAGGCCGGCAGCTTCTACGACAAGACCGTCGCGAAGCGGCTGCACGACGAGATCATGAGCGTCGGCAACTCGGTGCCCCCCGAGGTCGCGTTTCGCAAGTTCCGCGGCCGCGACGTCGATCCCAACGCGCTGATGCGCGATCGCGGGTTCCCCGTCACGTGATCACCGGCAAGGTCGAGGTCCGGTGTCCCGTGTGTGGCACGCCACAGGATGCCGAGCTCGTGCAGAGTCTCAACCGGCGCGAGCAACCGGCTGCGGTGCAGCGCTTGCTCGCCGGCGAGCTCAACGTGTTGCAGTGCATCGCGTGCAGCCGGCGCACGCCGCTCGCGGCCACGATGGTGTTCCACGATCCGGATCACGCGTTCTATTGCCAGGTCGTTCCCGGCGAGCTCGCGAAGGCGATCGCGGCGTTTCGCGAGTCCGGCGCGACCGGCAGCCAGCGGATCGTGCGCACGCAGAACGCGCTGATCGAGAAGATCAAGATCCTCGACGCGGGCCTCGTCGACTGGGCGGTCGAGCTCGTCAAGCTCGAGGTCGACGCCGGCCCGCTGCTGTTCGATCGCGCTGACGCCGAGCTGCACTGGATCAAGGTCGAGCGGATCGTCACCGGGATCGCGAGCCCGCGCGCCGCGTACGACGCGATCGCGACCCGCGAGCCGCCGACCGACTACGTGATCGATCGCGCCTGGGCGCTCGCGTCGCTGCCGAACTAGGCGCGGTGGCGATACCAGGGCGTCGTGGTCGCGGCCGGGCAGCGAGCGAGCTCGACGTCGAGATCGAGCAACGATTCGCCACCACCGAGGATCAGCACGCCGTCGGGGGCAAGCACGCGCTTCATCCGGTTCAGGGTCGTCTGTCGCGTGGCCACGTCGAAGTAGATCAGGACGTTGCGCGCGAACAGCACGTCGATCTCCGGCAGCGCCGGCAGCGGCCTCGCGAGGTTGATCTCGCGGGTCTCGACCATCGCGCGTAGCTCGGGCACGACCTGCCAGCCGCCCGCGACCGGCGTCATGAAGCGCTTGATCGCGCTCGCCGACAACCCCCGGCCGACCTCGAACTGCGAATACACGCCGGCGTTCGTGCGCGCGATCATCTCGCGCGACAGGTCGCTCGCGATGATCCGCGTGCGCGACGCGAGCTGCGGGTAGTGCTCGCGCACCAACATCGCGATGCTGTACGGCTCCTGGCCGCTCGATGCCGCCGCACACCAGATCGTGAGCTGTCGACCGCTGCGCGCGAGCTGGGGAAGGATCGTCGTGCGCAGCGCGTCGAACGGGCGTTGATCGCGGAAGAAGCTGGTCTCGTTGATCGTGAAGGCCTCGACGAGGCGACGATGCAACTCCGCGAACGGCTGACCGCGGAGCTGGGCGACGAGTTGCTCGAGCGTGGCAAACCCCTGCTCGCGCGCGACGCTGGTGAGCCGGCTCTGCGCGAGATACTCCTTGCAGGACTCGACGACGATGCCCGCGTGGTCCTTGACGAGCTGTTGCACGTAGCCGAACGCCGCCGCTTCCACGTCACTCCCTCACGATCTTCGCGAGCCGGTCGCTGCCGAGCGCGAACCGAGCTCGTACGCGGCGCTGGATCTCGCCCGCGAGGTCGTCGAGCGGGACCATGGCGTGTGCGTATCCCGCCCGCGCGACCGCTCCCGGCATTCCCCACACCACCGACGAGGCTTGGTCCTGGACGATCACGGTGCCACCGCGCGCTCGGATCGCCTCGGCACCGCGCGTGCCGTCATTGCCCATGCCGGTCATCACGACGCCGAGACATCCCGCGCCATACGCGGCCGCGACCGAGCGGAACATCACGTCGACCGACGGCCGACACGAGCGTTCGGGCGGATCTTGATTGGTGTGCACCACGCCACGCTCGACGACGAGGTGATGATCGCCGCGCGCGAGATAGACGTGGCCCGGCTCGATGCGAGTCGGGGTGACCACCTCGTGCACGGGCAACGGCGAGGTCGCGGCGAGTCGGCTGGCCAGCATCGACGTGAACGTCGCCGGCATGTGCTGGACGATGAAGATCGGCACCGTGAAGGGTGCGGCGATCTTCGCGAGCATCGTGTGCAACGCCTGCGGCCCTCCGGTCGACACCCCGATCGCGACGGCCGTGACCTTCGCTTCGGACTCCGGGCGCTCGATGGGCATCAAGACGGTGATCCGGCTGAAGCACAGCGCCTTGATCTTCGGAATCAGATCGAGCTCGATACACTCGCGCAGTTGTTCGAGGCCGCCTTCGGGCTTGGTCACGTAGTCGTTCGCGCCGAGCGACAGCGCGTCGATCGTCGCGGCCGCGGCCCGCGAGGTCTGCGAGCTGAACATGATCACCGGCAGCTTCGGATACTTCTTGCGCAACAGACCGAGCGTCTGCAGGCCATCGAGCTCGGGCATCTCGACATCGAGCGTGACCAGATCACACGGCGTGCGCTCGAGCCGCTCGAGCGCGAGCTTGCCATTCGCGGCGGTTGCCACGATCTCGATGTCGGGCTCTTCCGCCAGCGCATCGCCGACGAGTCGCCGCACGACGGCGGAATCGTCGACGACGAGCACTCGCACCTTGCCGGCCACTAGTGGCGGAACCCGTTGCTCGCGGTCGCGAACGAGATCGCGGGCACACGCACGATCGTGCCCGTGGTCAGACGCTTCTGAACCGTGAAGGTGAACTTGCGCATCTGGTTGTCGAGCGAGCGCGACAGCTCCTGGAGTTGGCTCGCGGCGAACCGCGTTCGCGCCGAGCACTCCGAGGTCGTCCCGGCCGACGCTGCGACGGTGGTGACGTTCTGCGCGATCTCGGTCGACGCCTGCGCGAGCTCGTGAAGGTTGCGCCCCATCTCGTTGGTCGTCGACGCTTGTTGTTCGACGGCGCTGGCGATCGTGGTCTGGATGTCGTTGATCTGTCCGATCACGGTCGTGATCTCGCCGATCGCGGAGACCGCGCTCGTGGTGTCGGCTTGGATCGCTGCGATCTCGCGCCTGATGTCTTCGGTCGCACGCGCCGTCTCCTTCGCGAGCTCCTTGACTTCGTTCGCGACGACCGCGAAGCCCTTGCCGGCTTCACCGGCGCGCGCGGCTTCGATCGTGGCGTTGAGCGCGAGCAGGTTGGTCTGCTCGGCGATCGACGTGATCACCTTCAGCACGTTGCCGATCTCGGTGCTCGACACGCCGAGCTTGCCGACGAGGTCGTTCGTGCGCTGGGCACGGCCGACGGCGGCGGTCGCGACCTTCGCGGCCTGCGCGGCGTTCTTCGCGATCTCCTTGATCGTGGCGCTCATCTCTTCGGTGCCGGTCGCGACCGTCTGCACGTTCTTGCCCGCCTGGTCCGAAGCCGCGGCGACGATCCCGGCCTGACGCGAGGTATCGTCGGCGCTCGCGTTGAGCGACATCCCGACGTGCTGCAGATCCTCGGACGCCTGCGACAGCGCGACGACCCCCTCGCCGATGTTCGAGAACGCGGCGCCGACCCGATCGAGCGCGGCATGGAGCGTGTGGGTCAGGCGCGCCAACCGGTCGTCGCCGACGATCACGACGCGCGCCGTGAGGTCACCCTCGACCACGCGCTCGAGCAACGAGCCGACGGCCTCGACGCGCGCCGTGAACGCCCGGTTCGCGCGCATGACCGCGGCCCTCGCCACCACGAGTGCGACGACGGCGCACGCGCCGATCACGGCGGCCGCCGTACACAGGATCTGCATCGTGCCCGAGGTCCGGGTCGCCGCGCCCACGGTCACGGCGAACACCGGGGCGATGGCGAGTGTCTCGAGGATCAACAACTTGGACTGATACGCTTTCATGACTTCCCCTTACGCAGCGACGACGCGATCGAGCACGAGCACGAACAGCAGCCGGTCCGGCAACTTGTACGCACCCGCGAGCAGGTCGCGGAACCGCGACGGAACGTTGTCTGGAATCGCTTCGAACGCTTCGCCGGGAGGTTCGATGACATCCCCGATCGAATCGACGAGCAGGCTGAACACGCCGTCCGCGCACCGCACGACGACGTTGATCGGCCAATCGCACGCCGGCCGCGGTGGCAGGCCGAGCCGGGTGCGCAGATCGATCGTGGTGACGATCTGGCCGCGCAGGTTCGTCAGGCCGACCACCGCCGGATCGGCGAGCGGCACGCGCGTCATCGGTTGCGCGCGCATGATCTCCTCGACCTCGACCGCGTTGACGCCGAACGTCATGCCGGCGAGCTCGAACGAGCACAGTGGATCGGTCATGACGCCGCCATCGCGATCCCCAGATCGGCGGCCAGCGCCGCGACATCGACGATGTCCGTGATCCTGCCGTCGATGATCGCGGACCCGAACAGGCCATGGCGATGCGCGGTGGTCTCGACGCGGACGTGTTGTTCGACGATATCGACGACGCCGTCGACCACGAGCCCGAGATCGCGATCACCGCGGTTGTACACGACCACGTCGAGCACCTCGCGCGGCGCTCCGGGGGACCCGAGCGCATCGCCGAGTCGCACGAGTGGCAACATACGATCGCGGTACTGCATGACCTCGATCCCGGCCGCGCGTTCGAGCGCACTCGCCGGCAGCGCTTCGAGCCGCGCGACGTGATCGAGCGCGACCGCGACCCGGCGATCGCCGGCGAGCTGGACGATCAAGAACCGATCGACGCGCTCGGGTTCGACCGCGATCCGCGGAACCGCCGCGCGCTTGGTCGTGGCCAGGTTCGCGCGCCGCGCGATGCCACGCAGATCGAGGATCAGCGCGATGCGACCATCGCCGAGGATCGTCGCACCGGAGTACGCGGTCAGATCGCGCAGCCGCTTGCCGAGCGGCTTGACGACGATCTCCTCGGTATCGATCACCGCATCGACGACGAGTCCGAACGGTCGGCCGTCGTTGTGGACCACGACGATCGTCGCGCCGCCGCGCACGCCGCCGAGCGCCTCGTCGAGATAGACCAGCGGCAGCAAGCTGCCTCGCCAGCGATACACCGGCGTGCCGTCTACGAGCTCGACGCGCCGGCCATTCGTGCCGTCGGCCCGCACGAGCTCGAGCACGCCGCTCTGCGGCACCGCGTAGCGCTCGTGGCCGGCGTGGACGATCAGCGCCGGGATGATCGCGAGCGTCAGCGGAATCTTGATCCGGATCTTCGTCCCGAGACCGAGCTGGCTCGAGATCTCGACGGTGCCCCCGGCGCGCTCGATGTTGGTCTTGACGACGTCCATGCCAACGCCGCGTCCGGAGACAGTCGTGACCCGCTCCGCGGTCGAGACCCCGGCTGCGAACACGAGCATCTGGGTCTCGTGCTCGGTCAGTTGCGCGGCACGCTCGGTCGTCAGGAAGCCGCGCTCGATCGCCTTCGCGCGGATGCGGATCGGATCGATGCCGCCGCCGTCGTCGAGCATCTCGATCACGACGTGGCCACCCTCGTGGCTGGCGCGCAGTACCACCACGCCCTCCACCGGCTTGCGCTTCGCGATCCGCTGCGCCGGCGTCTCGATCCCGTGATCGATCGCGTTGCGCACGAGGTGCGTGAGCGGATCCTTGATCGCCTCGAGGATCGATCGGTCGAGCACGGTCTCGGTGCCCTCGAGCTCGAGCCGCGCGTGCTTGCCGAGCTCGCTCGACAGATCGCGCACGATCCTCGGTAACTTGTTCCACACGCCGCCGATCGGCTGCAGGCGCGTCTTCATCACGCTGTCCTGAAGCTCGGCCGTGACCAGATCGAGCCGCTGCGCCGCGCGCACGAGCGGGGAGTCGCGTCCCACCGTGAGGTTCAACAATTGATTGCGCGCGAGCACGAGCTCGCCGGCGAGATCCATCAACTTGTCGAGCAGCCCGACGTCGACGCGGACCGTCGTGTCGCGGTCTTCGTAGGTGGGCGGTGCCACTGCCCCTGGAGGTGGAGGTGGGACACGCGTGTCCTCCTTCGGGGTGAACGATTCGAGCGTGGCCTTCAGCGCCTGATGGTCGTCGTCGCCGTCGGTGCCCGCCTGTTCGGCCCAATCCATCATCAGCCGGCAGCTATCGACCACCGCGAGCATCGCGCTCACGATCGGCTTGGACAGCGCCAAGTGGCCCTCGCGGACCTTCGAGAGGAGGTTTTCGGCGACGTGGGTGAGGCTCTGCAGGTGATCGAAGCCGAAGAACCCGGCCGTGCCCTTGATCGTGTGAACCGTGCGAAAGATGGCGCTGATCGACTGTTCCGAGGCGCCGTGGTGCTCGAACGCGACGAGCTCGCGCTCCAGGCGGTCGAGGTTTTCCTTACCCTCGACCAGAAACTCCTGAAGGATCTCCTCGTCGACGGCCATGCGTATAGGTGTCTTCGTCCTTCGCGCCCCAGCGTGAAGGGGTGATCGCCTCTACACACTGGAAGCCTGTGGACGAATCCCCGTTCGTAAGCGCGAAGCATGTTGCCGGCGGACCGAATAGCTCGGGCGACCTCTCGCGTCACCACCACCATGACCGGTCGCACCTTTCATCCCACCGACCGCGAGCTCCCGGAGCTGTGGCGAACCGCGATGCTCGGCATCCCCGGCGCGCGCCCCGTGACGGTCGCGATGTCGTCGGATCGCGCCGGCTGCGCGACGCTCGCCGCGGCGATGTTGAAGTGCGAGGAGTCCGACCTCGACCTCGCGATGATCGACGACTCGATGCGCGAGCTCGTCAACATGACGGCAGGCCAGATCAAGGCCGAGCTCTCGCTCGATCAACCGCTCGGCGTGCCGCGCGTGATCGACGGCGAGCTGCTCGCCACCACGGCTGCGTGGACCCACTGGGTGCTGCGCAGCGAGACCATCCGGATCGTCGTGTCCCTCGTGGCCGCGATCACCTAGGGGTTAGGGACATGCCGACCATTCTCACCGTCGACGACTCGAGCACGATACGCACCATCATCGCCAAGAGCCTGAGCGAGCTCGGGTTCGCGGTCGAACACGCCGAAGATGGCCAGGAAGGCCTCGCAAAGCTCGCGGGGGTCGACCTGATCCTCCTCGACGTCACGATGCCCGTGATGGACGGCCCGACGATGCTCGAGAAGCTGCGCGGTGCCGGCAACCAGACGCCCGTGATCATGCTGACCAGCGAGGCCAAGCGCTCGATCCTGTCCGCTGCGCTGAAGCTCGGCATCGACGACTACATCTTGAAACCGTTCAAGACCGAGGAGCTCGTGACGAAGGTGGTGAAGGCGCTCAAGCTGCCGGCGCCGGTCGTCGTCACACCGGCGAACGTGTCGACCGACGTGCTCGTGATCGATGACATGGAAGGCGTGCACAAGAGGCTGCGGTCGTTCCTGCCCGAGACCGTGACGATGACGGGCTGCATCGATCCGCGCGAAGCGGTCCAGCTCTGCGAGCGTGGCGTGTTTCGCGAGATCGTGATCGATCTCGTGATGCCCGACGTCAACAGCGTGGCGCTGATGAACCAGCTCCGGGCGCTGCAGCCCCACGCCGTGATCACCGCGCTCGCGCTGCGCAGCGCGAACGACGTGGCCGGCGATGCGAAGGTGCAGGGCTTTCACGACGTGATGCTGAAGCCGTTCGATGCCGCGCGGGTCGAAGAGTGGCGCGGCAGACACTTTGTCGGAGCGGCATGATGGTGGCGACGGCGGACCCCAACGCGAAGTTAGTCGGAGCGCTCGGCCAGATCGTGCTCGGTCGGATCTCGTCGGGGCGCCTGGTGCTGCCGGTGATGCCCGCGGTCGCTCAGAAGTGCCTCGCGCTGCTTCGCGACGAGAACGTCCAACAGAAGAGGCTCACCGCCGAGCTCGAGCGCGAGCCGTTGCTGGTCGCATCGATCCTGCGGAGCTCGATGACCGCGGCGCGAGGCGGCGCCACTGTGAAGACGCTCGATCAGGCCGTGTCGTCGCTCGGCCTCCAGAAGCTCAAGTCGCTGCTCGTCGAGTTCATGACGCGTCAGTTGTTTCGTTCGACCGACAAGCGGATCCAGGCGGCGACCGTCAAAGTGTGGGAGCACTCGGTCGCGGTCGCGGTGCTCGCGCGCGATATCGCCGCGCTGACCAGCGGCGCGAACAGTGACACCTGCTATCTCGCGGGCCTGTTGCACGACGTCGGCAAGCCGATCCTCGTCGCGATGCTGCTCGAAGCCGAGAAGCAGCTGACCAAGGACAAGTCGGCCTGGCTCGACATCAACGTGTGGACCTCGACGATCGAACAAGTTCATCGCAAGGTCGGCACCGCGCTCGCGATCGAGTGGAAGCTTCCGGATGAAGTCACCGCCGGGATCCGCGACTGCAGCGAGTACGACACGGCGAACCGGACCGGCGCCGCGAACGTGGTGCGGTTTGCCAACGCGCTCGCGAAGCGCGAGGGCTATGCGACCGGGCCGAGTGATGCGACCGAGATCGACGCGCTGATCATGATCGGCCGATCGATGGTCGGCGCCGATGAAGCCGCGGTCGAGGGCATGGTGGCGGGTCTCGCCGAACGCGTGGCGCAAGCCGCATGATGGAGCCCGACCACAAGCTGGTCGGCGAGGTCGAGCGAATGGTCCTCGCCCGGGTCGCGGCGGGCCGCGTCGAAGTGCCGGCGATCGATCTCGTGGCGCTCCAGTGCCTCGACGTGCTGCGCGCGCCCGACTTCGATCTGCGCCAGTTGATCAAGCAGATCGAGCGCGAGCCGATGATCGCCGCGTTGGTGATGAGGACGGCGAACGCCGCGATCCACGGCGTGGGCGTGACCAAGATCGAGCAAGCCGTGTTGCGGCTCGGCGCGGTGCGGCTCGAAGTCGTGATCCTCGAATACGCGACGCGCAAGGTGTTCGCGGCGCACGGCCCGTTTGCCGATGCCAACCGGCGGATCTGGGAGCACTCGGTGCAGGTCGCGCGCCTGTCGCGTGGACTCGCGAGCTTCGTCGGCCGGCGCGACGCCGACGCGTACTATCTCGCGGGGCTGTTCCACGATATCGGCAAGCCGGTCGTCGCCGCGCTGTTGATGGAGACCGCCCGCAAGGTCGCGCCCGGGATCAAGAGCTGGCTCGATCTCGCGATGTGGGAGCGCGTGATCGGCGATTGCCATCACCGCGCGGCGCAGATGGTCGGCAAGGCGTGGAAGCTACCTGCGACGATCATGGTCGGCAGCGAGACCGACTTCGACCTCGCGGATCGCCACTCGATCGCGAACGTGGTGCGGATGGCCAACGCGCTCGCGAAGCACCAGGGATTCACGACCGGGCCGGTCGATCCGGCTGCGCTCACCGCGACGATCAACGGCGGCGCGCTCGTCGTCGGGATCGACATGGCGATCGTCGAGAACATCGCGGCCGCGGCGAAGGAAGCGAGCGCATGACGCCGCTGCCGAGCCTGCTCGATACGGTCGCGAAGCATTCGGTCGATCTGATGATGGTGATCGATCGTGCGGGTGCCGTGACCTGGGCGAGCGCGTCGTGCAGCGAGTTGCTCGACGTCGGCGCGAACGTGTTGGAGCTCGCGCATCCGGACGACGATCTGGGCTGCCTGCTCGCCGGCGAACCGCTGCGGCATCGCTGGCGCGATCGCGAGGGCAACTACCGGATGTTCGAGACGGTCGGACGCGACCTCCGTGCGGAGCCGAGCGTGCGCGGCGTGCTGCTCCAGTCGCGCGATGTCACGGCGGCGGCGCAACTCGAGGCGATGATGACCGAGAGCACCGACGCCGCGTACGAGCTCGTGACGATGCGCGAGGAGCTGATCGAGACCCTGCGTCAACTCGATCGCAGCAAGGCGCAGCTGTCGGCCGCGCTCGTTCACGATCTCAAGACGCCGCTCACCGTGATCCTCTTGACCGCGAAGTACGTGCTCGAGGACGTCGAAAAACCCGACGAGCTCGCCGAACACTCGGTCACGATCGGTCGTGCCGCGGATGCGATGCATCGCATGGTGCTCGACCTGCTCGATATCGGACGCAGTGAAGATGGTCAGCTCGCGGCGGCGCTCGCGGACGTCGACGTCGGCGAGCTGTTCGCCGAGCTCGGCGAGCGCGCGAAGCCACTGCTGATCCAGCGCAAGCAACAATTGATCTGCGAGATCGAGACTCCGGCGCTCACCGGCGATGCCGAGCTCCTGGGGCGCGTGATCCAGAACCTGCTCGACAACTGCACGAAGTACGCGCCGGCCGGCTCGCTGATCACGATGACCGCGCGGCGCGTCGACGGCAACTACGAGCTCTTGGTCTCCGACCGTGGCCCCGGCATCCCCGATGCGTTCAAGACCAAGATCTTCGACCTCTACACGCGGATCGATCGCGATCTGCGATCCGCGCGCACCTCGCGTGGTGTCGGCCTCGCGTTCTGCAAGCTCGCGCTCGATGCCCATCGCGGCTCGATCGTCGTCGAGGATCGGGTCGACGGCGGCAGCGTGTTCCGCTGCCGGTGGCCGGTCGACCTGATCGGCTAGTCGGGTCGGTCGGGGTCCGGGATTGGCCGCGCCGGTCACCGGCGCGTGAGCTACACTGAGGTGTGCGCTCCTTGATCCTCGCCGCGTCGCTCCTGGCCTCGACCGCCTCCGCCGGCACGTTCGTCACGATCGGCGCCGATGCGGTGCCGGCGGCGACCGCGACCGCCGAGCGCGATCACGCCGCGTTGAACGTCGTGTCGAGCGACGGCGAGGTCGCGGTGCTCGAGGTCGACGACACCGAGCTCGCGAACCTGTCCGAGCAAATGCACGTGCAGTTTCATCGCTGCGGTGGATTCATGGCGTACGATTCGCTCGCCGAGGCGCGGGCACCGGCGCAGCCCGTCGCGAGTCGCGTCGAGTATTCGCTCGACCACGCCGCCGCGGTCCGATCGGTGCTCGCCACGCTCGATACCGAGCGGCTCGCCGCCACGATCCGCGAGCTGTCGGCGATGCCGAACCGCTACTACAAGTCGGCGGCCGGCGCCGAGGCCTCGAACTGGCTCGCCGAACGCTGGCGTGGCCTGACGACGCGACCTGGCGTCACCGTGCAGCTCGTCGATCACGGGTTTCCGCAGAAATCGGTCGTGCTCACGATCCCCGGCACCACCCGCGCCGACGAGGTGATCGTGCTCGGCGGCCACCTCGATTCGATCGCGATGGCCGGCATCTCGAGCAACGCACCGGGCGCCGACGACGACGCGTCCGGCATCGCGACCCTCACCGAGATCGCGCGCGGCTTGCTCGCCGCCGACTACCGCCCCGAACGAACGATCAAGGTCATCGCGTACGAAGCCGAGGAGGTCGGCCTCCGCGGCTCGCAGGCGATCGTCAAAGACTTCCAGCGCGCGCATACGAACGTCGTCGGCGCGCTGCAGCTCGACATGACGAACTTCCAGGGCTCGGACAAAGACATCTGGTTGATGAAGGACTTCACGAACGCGGCGCAGAACGCGTTCCTCGTGAAGTTGATCGAGGCGTACACCGGCGCGACCTGGGGCCTCGATGCGTGCGGGTACGCGTGCTCGGACCACGCGTCGTGGACGAAGGCGGGCGTGCCAGCATCGATGCCGTTCGAATCGCGCATGCAGCAGATGAACAAGCACATCCACACCGGCCGCGACACGATCGCGCAGAGCAACAACGAGGCGACGCACGCGCTGAAGTTCGCGAAGCTCGGCGCGGCGTACGCGATCGAGCTCGGCAAGGGCACGCTCGGTGAAGGTCACGACAGCAACGACGTACCGTGGCAGTTGTTCGCGCTCGGCCTGCTCGCGGTCGGGTCGCTCACGCTCGCGCGCCGCGCGGTCGGCTAGGCCGGCTACGGAACGATCGCGGCGAGCGGTGCCGCGAGCACATCACGATGCACCGTGCGGAGCTCGACCCGCCCGGGATGCGGCGCTCTGCGATCGCTGCGATGGCCGACCGAGATCTGCGCGCCGATCGCGAACCGCGCGTCGAGATACGTCGCGAGCTCCGGCCGCGAGACCGCGCGCGGTGTCACGAGGTGGCGCACCCCGGTGATCTCCGACGCCGCGAGTTGCCACACGCGCTCGGCCGCTTCCTCGGCCCACACCGCGCAGCGCGACTCGTCGGCGATCACGGTCATCGGCAGGCCGCGCGCGTGGCGATAGCGCAGCCAGTCGAGGTGCCCGTTGCGGCCGGTCGCCGACGGGCCGATCCACGGCCCGCTGCGCACGACCAGCGTGTTCGGGCGCGCGAACATCAGTTGCTCCGCCGCGACCCGCGTACGGCCGTAGACGCTCAGCGGATCGGTCGGCGAGTCTTCGTCGTACGGACCGGTGTCGCCGCTGAACACGTGATCGCTCGAGCAGTAGACGATCCGGCATGCGGCCGGTGCATGGGCGAGCAGGATCCGCATCGCCTCGACGTTGACGCGCCAGGCGAACTCCGGCGAGGTCTCGCAGTTCTCGACGTCGCAGACGCCGGCGCATTGCACGATCAACGCGGGTGCGCGCGTCGCGAACAAAGCGACGACCGCCGGTTCGTCGTCGAGATCGATGCACCCCGCGATCCCCGGCGGCACGCGGCGCGTCTTGCCGTTGCAGTACGCGGCGACCTCCGGCCGCGCGCGAAACAACGAATACCCGAGCATCGAGCTAGCGCCGAATAGCATCATGCGAGCCACGGCAGTGAGCGTTCGCGCCACGTCGCGGTGTCGAAATCGGGAGCCGCGGCGCTCGCCGTCGACGAGATTGTCATGACTTGGCTGTACACCGTGCGAGGAACGCTGTCAGCCGCGGTCGAGATCTCGAGGGCACGTGCGATGCACCTAAGAAGAACATGGCGACTCGACATGTACCCAATCTACATCTGCACACCGGCGCACGTTGGCTAACCCCGATGATGATCGGGCTGATCGCGCTGATCGTTGGCATCGTCGTGATGCTCGGGTATCCGCACGTCGGCGCCTAAGCCTCGTCCGGGTCCTCCTCATCATCGTCATCAACATCATCTGGCGCCGGCGGATTCGCGATCAGCTGCTCGAGCTGACCGGACTTGGCGAGTGCCCGGAGCTCGGTAAACCCACCGACCGATCGCTCGTGAATGAAGATCTGCGGCACGGTCGACTGGCCGGTCGCGGCGCGGAGCCAGGCCCGCTTCTGATCGTCGCCGCTGCAATCGATCTCCTCGAATCCGAGCTGCTTGCCCTCGAGCAGGCTCCGGGCCGCATCGCAATAGCCGCAGTACTCGCGCGTGTAGAGCTTGACGACGCTCGCCATCGTCGGATTGTAGCTGGGTCTTTCGACCGTGGTACATGCTGCCGGTGAAACACCTCGCCCTCGCCGTCCTGATCGCCGCGTGCGGCGGGTCCGCTCCTGCCGCTCCTGCCGCTCCGGTCCCACCGGCGCCGCCGGCGTTCGTGCCGACCGCGTTCGCGGTGAAGGTCTCGGGGTCCGGTCGCCCGGTGATCTTCATCCCCGGTCTTGCATCGCCGGGCAGCGTGTGGGACGGCACGGTCGCGCATCTCGCCGGCACGCGACAGGTCCACGTGTTGACGCTCGCCGGGTTCGCGGGTCAGCCGCCGATCGCGCCGCCGTTCTTGCTCACCGTGCACGATCAGCTCGTCCACTACATCCACGCGAACCATCTCGATCATCCGATCATCGTCGGTCACTCGCTCGGCGGAGTGCTCGCGCTCTGGCTCGCCGAAACCAACTCCGCCGAGCTCGGCGGCATCGTCGATGTCGAGGGCTTGCCGTTCTTGCCCGCGGTCACCGACTCGACGGTCACCGAAGCGCAAGGCGCCGCGTTCGGTCAGCAGATCCACGACAGGGTTATGAAGGCACCACCTGCGCAGTTTGCGGCCACCCTGAAGACGTTTCTCGCAACGATGATGACGAAGCCAGAGGACGTCGATCGGATCACCGCCGAATCCGCGAAGTCCGACATCGAGACGTACGCGACCGCGATCGCAGAGCTCGCGGGCAAAGATCTGCGGCCCGATCTCTCGAAGATCACGACGAAGGTCACCGTGATCGCGGCGGGCAGCGGCGATGTGCCTCGTCCAACACTCGAGCAGGCGTGGCACACGCAGATCGATGCGATCAAAGGATGTGAATTACATTTCGTCGACGATGCGAAGCACTTCGTGATGCTCGATCAGCCGAGTGCATTTTTCGTACAGCTCGATCACGCACTCGCGCGCTGATCATTTCCGGACCGTGCCATCACGTTCTCGTGCACCATCGCGAGCATGAAACGTCTCGCTCTGATCGCAATCACTCTCGCCGCGTGCACCTCGAACGATGCGCCGGATGCACAAACGCAGGCAGCATTCTTCCACGAGATGACGACGATGCAGACCGTGCAGTCGCACGCGCTCGCGCAGCAGTCGAGCTTCGCGCCGCTCACCGGCTCGGTGAACGCGACCGCGAACTGTCCGATCAGCGGCACGATCGCGCTGGTCGGCACGTACGACTCGCCCGACAACGGCGCGTCGGCGACCTACGATCTGCACGACACGATGACCGGCTGCACCGGTCTCGACTTCACGATCGATGGCAGTTGGGATTGGAGCGGGACATACTCGGCGACCGCATTCCACGACGTGATCACGAGCTCGACCACGTTCACGTCCGGTGGCGAGACCCACGCGATGTCGGAGAGCGTGACGGTCGACTTCTCGCAGACCGCGTTCACGATGTCGGGCACCGCCACGATCGATGGCGCGGACTACAACGACTTCGTGTCGTGGACGTTCAGCCACTAACCGCGCGCGACAACGACGCCGTGCACCGGCGTCGCGAAGTTCGTATCGACCTTCATCCCGGTCTCCGTGGACGGTGCGCAAACGCCCTCGGCGTGGACGTCGCCGCAGAGCTGATACAGGTCGTAGCTCGAACGCGGCGCAGCGGGTGGCTTGACGCAACCCGCAGCGAGCGCACACACGGTAAGTAGGCGAACCAACGTCATTACCAGCGGCGTATGGCATGGGTTGCCATCCCGTAGCAAGGGCGTTTCACCGCTGGAAACCAGCCCCGAGACGGGGGATGGTTCGGCCATGGCGCGCGGACAGATCGCGTTCGAGGCGGAGCGGCTCTTGCTCGCTCACATCCGGGTCGACAGCACCGAGGCGTACGAAAACGCGGTGCGGATCGCGACCGAGGTCAGCGCCCACGCGCTCGGCGTCGAACGCGTCGGCGTCTGGCATCTGCAAGGGGCGCGCGAGCTCGAGCTCACCCACCTCTACACCGCATCGACTCGCCGGCATTCGACCGAGCGCGTGAGGATCACGCTGCCGGATCCGAGCGCCTACGGGGTCGCGCTCCACGCACGCCGGGCGATCGTCGCCGACGACGTCGCGACGAATCCGCAGACCGCCGAGCTCGACTTCTACTACGAGCCGCTCGGCATCACCTCGATGCTCGACGCGCCGTTCTACTACGGTGGCAACGTCAGCGGCGTGATCTGTCACGAGCACGTCGGCGCGGCGCGCACGTGGAGCGATGGCGATGTCTCGCTCGCCTGCTCGATCGCCGATATGGCGGCGTCGATCTGCGGGCAAGCGCGCTTGCTCGACGCCCAGGCGCGCCTGCGCGACGCGACCACGCGTCGCCTCGACAGCTCGCGCGTCGAGACGCTCGCGCACGTCGCGACCGCGATCGGTCACGAGCTCAGCAACACCCTGACCGCGATCCAGCTCTCGATGCAGCGGATCCAGACGACCACGGATCCGCGCGTCGCCGAGCTCGCACCGTCGCTGACGCGCTCGGTCTCGCTCGCGACCGAGTTACTCGACGGGCTCAAGAACTTCGGTCGCGCAGGTGGGAGTGCCCGCCGATTGCCGGTCGCCGACGTGTTGCCACCGTTGTTGCCGATGCTGAACCTCCTCACGCGCGGCACCGCCACCGTGACGATGGAGCTCGCCGATCCGGCCGTGTCGCTCGGCCTTGCGGATGGCGACGTCCAGCAGATCCTGGTCAACCTGGTGATCAACGCCACGAACGCGCTCGTCGAAGCCCATCGCCAGGGCACGATCGCGATCACGGAGCGCGCGGTCGGCGCCGACCGGATCGAGATCGTCGTGCGCGACGATGGTCCGGGAGTCGCTGCGGAGATCACGGATCGCCTGTTCGAGCTCTACGTGACGACCAGCCCACACGGCACCGGAGTCGGGTTGTGGCTCGTGAAGCAGGTCGTGACCGAGGTCGGTGGATCGATTCGCTACGAGCCGGGGACGCCGGGAGCTCGGTTCGTGATCGAGTTGCCGCGCGCTTCTTGAGTCGCCTTCCCGTGAGGTAAGGTCCGCGTCCGATGTCGACGCGACCCCGTATTCTCACTGGTGACACTCCCACGGGCCGACTGCACATCGGCCACTGGGTCGGCTCGCTCGAGAATCGCGTTCGCCTTCAAGACACCTACGACTGCTACTTCTTGATCGCGAACATGCACGCGTTCACCACGCGTGCCGAGAAGCCCGACGAGGTTCGTCGCGACACGCTCGAGATCGTGAAGGACTGGCTCGCGGTCGGCATCGATCCCGAGCGCTCGACGCTGGTGTTGCAGACCGAGATTCCGGCGATCGCGGAGCTCAGCTGGTACTTCGCGATGCTCGTGCCGTTCAACCGGGTGATGCGCAACCCGACGCTGAAGGCCGAGATCGAGGCCAAGGAGCTCGGCGATCACTACAGCTTTGGCTTTCCGCTCTACGCGGTCGGCCAGTGCGCCGACATCCTCGCGTTTCGGCCGGAGCTCGTGCCGGTCGGCGAGGATCAAGAGGCGCACATCGAGATGTGTCGCGAGATCGCGCGGCGCTTCGATCACGTCTACTGCAACGTCGCGTCGACGACCGCGGAGGCCGACTACGTGGCGCGCGGTGGCGTGTTCCCGGTGCCGAAGGCGCTGCTCGGTCGGATCTCGCGGCTGCTCGGCACCGACGGCGAGCACAAGATGTCGAAGAGCCTGAACAACGCGATCTTCCTCTCCGACGACGCGGCGACGATCCTCAAGAAGTGCAAGAAGATCGTCACCGGCCGGCAGTCCGCGACCGATCCGGGCAAGCTCGAAGGCAACGCGCTGTTTCAATACGCGCGCGCGTTCATGACCGATCCGGCGAGGCTCGCCGAGCTCGAGGGCCTGTACACGCGCGGCGAGATCGGCGACGGCGCGGTGAAGCAAGAGGTCGCCGGCGTGATCGATGCGTTCCTCGCGCCGATTCGCGAGCGCCGCGCGCAGTACGAAGGCGCGCGTGGCGATGCGCGGATCCTCGAGATCCTGCGCGCTCACACCGCGCGTGCGAACGCGGTCGCCGAAGAGACGCTGCGCATGGCGAAGGCCGCGATGCACCTCGACTTCGGCCCGCGCAGCCTGCAGTTCGACTGATGGCCGGCGCTGCAATTCGCGTCTGACGGTGTCCTGACCGCATTGTGGCTGGCGGATGGCCCGAAAATGGGGTCCTCTCCGGCAGATGGCGCAGGAGTATCTCGGTAGCGTTCCGCTCTACCCACGCTCGCACTATGTGGCCGAGCTTCGCGCGGAGATTCCGCAAGCGGCGTACGAACCGGCCCGGTCCCGGTTGTGGCTGGTCCCGCTCTACCTCGCGGTGGTCGTGCTCGGCATGTGCGCGATCGGCCTGGGCTGGGCACCGTGGCCGACCTGGCCGGTGATCTCGCTCGTGATCGGCATCGCGTTCGCGTGTCAGGTGTTCATCTCGCACGAGGGGTTGCACGGCGGCATCACGCGCAACAAGACCGTGCAGTACGCACAGGGATTCTTGGGCTTCATGCCGTTCACGCTGTCGCCGCGGATCTGGATGGCGTGGCACAACCAGACCCACCACGCGATCACGAATCAGCCCGGCGATCCGGACGCGTTCCCGACGATCGACGAGTACCACTCGCAAGCGGCCGCGCGGTTCGCGGTCGACAAGTTCGCGGTCGGACCGTATCGCCTGCGCGGCTTCTGGACGTTCGCGTTCGGCTTCACGATGCAGTGCGCGCATCAGACCCACAGCATCAAGAAGTTCAACTACGCCTCGGGTGGCAAGAAGGCGATCGCGTACGTCGAGACCGCGATCATGATCGGCGTGTGGGCCGCGCTCGCGTTCGTCGTCGGGTTCGTGCCGTGGCTGTTCGTGTTCCTGCTGCCGCTGATGGTCGCGAACTCGATCATGATCGCGTTCATCCTCACGAACCATTCGCTCAGCCCGTTCATCCCGATCAACGATCCGCTGATCACCGGCCTCAGCGTGACGGTGCCCAAGATCGTCGATCGCCTGACGCTCAACTTCGGCTTTCACACCGAGCACCACCTGTTCCCCGCGATGAGCTCGCGCCACGCGCACCTGATCCGCAAGCTCTGCCTCGAGCACTGGCCGGAGCGCTATCAGGCGCTGCCGATGGGGTTCGCGCTGCTCGAGCTCAACCGCAGTGGCCGCGTCTACAAGGACGCAGTCACGCTGGTCGACCCGGATTCCGGCAAGGAATGGCCGGCGATCCTGCCGCGCGAACGGCTCGCGGCAGAAGTGGCGCCCGCGGCGTGAAGCGCGTCGCACTCGCCCTGCTCGCGGTCACCGGATCTGCGTCGGCAGACTCCAAGACCAAGGAGCTCGCGCAGGGCTACACCAAGGAGCTTGCCGCGTGTCACACGCGCTCCGACGGCGTCACGAAGGTGACCACCGGAGCGCAGTCCCTCGTCGACGGTGGCGACGCCCAGTACGCGCCGGACCTCGACCAACTGAAGGCCGGGCGCGCGCAGGTTCAAGCGTACTGCGGCGAGCTCGATGTGACGCTGGCGCTGATCGCGGATCCGAACGCGTCGTACAAGGCGCTCGAGCACCAGCTCGACGAGCACGATAACAAGATCCGCAAGCTGCGCCAGAGCAGCAAGCTCGCGCTCGACGGCCTGGCACCCGTGATCGGCAAGTTGATCCCGGTGATCAACGCGCGCGCCGGCACCGCGGATGCGCCCGTGAAGAAGACGCCGATCAAGTTCGCGTCCGGGCGCTCGATCGACGCACCGGCGTTGCCGGGGACGTGGAAGGTCTCGGGCTCGGCGACGAACGATGTCGTCGAGTACACCGAGGGTAAGGCGAGCGCGACGATCAGCGTGCGCGCGGTCGATGGCACGTGTGCGGATCGCAAGAAAGAGCTCGCGAAGTCGGCCGTCGACGCGACATCGCGCGCGAAGCTCGTCTGGTACGTCGCGTACGACAAGGACGCACGACGGATCCACAGCGGTTGCCGTGCGGCGAAGACCGGCAGCCTGATCGCCACGCTCGACGAGCCGGTGGCCGCGAGCTGGCCCGCGCTCGAGCCGGTGCTGCTCGCGATGCTCGCCACCCGTGACGACAAGTGATGTGGCGAGCGTTGGGCCCCGCGTTGGTCCTCGCGCGCCTGTGCGTCGCCTGCAGCGATCCAGGTGTGCCACCGGATCTGACCGTCGAGCAACCCGGCGGGTGGGCCGTCGGCACCACGCGGTTCATGGTCAGCGATGCGACGAGTGGTCGGATGCTGGTCGCGCAGGCATGGTTTCCGACGATCGCGGGTACCGCCGACGCCGACATCACGACCCTCGAGGCGCCGCCGCTCGACGCGCAATACACGCAGTTGCTCGCAGCGGCGCCGAGTTGTCCGTCGCGCACCCTGCCGGTCGCGGTCGACGGACCACCGGGCGATGGCTCGTTCCCGCTCGTCCTGATCTCGCACTGTCACTCGTGCACTCGGCTGTCGAACGCGACCACCGCGATCCGGCTCGCGAGTCACGGCTTCGTCGCGGTCAGCGTCGAGCATGCCGGCGACACGCTGTGGGACCACCTCGCCGGCCACGATGCCGACATCGATTCGGCCGAGCTCGAGGTCCGCGCGCAGGATGTGCGCGGAACACTCGATGCGATCACCGCCGGTGCCACGCCGATCAGCGCGATGGCCGACCTCACGCACGTCGGTGTGCTCGGCCACAGCTTCGGCGCGGTCACGGCCGGCCGCGTCGCTCAGCTCGACACGCGGTTCTCCGCCGCCGCCGCGTTGTGCGCACCGATGGAGAATCCGCTCACGCCGGGCGTGACGCTCGCCGACATCCACGTGCCGCTGATGTTCGTCGTCGCGACCGAGGACAACAGCATCACCGAGTTCGGCAACAAATTCATCCGCGACAACTTCACGGCGGCGACCACACCCGCGACGAAGATCGAGATTCCCGACGCCGGCCATTGGTCGGTGTCCGACCTCGACGGGCTCGTCGAGATCTTCGCGCCCGGCTGCGGTGAGGCGATGCGCCAGACCGATGGCTCCGACTTCACCTATCTCGATCCGCCGACCGGTCGCAACATCGCGGCGTCGTACGCGACCGCGTTCTTCGAGGCGACGCTCCAAGGCAACGCCGGTGCCGAGGCGTACCTAGAGTCCGCCAGTCCGACGTTCGATCTCGCGCTCGACGTCCAGCACCACGACTAGGTACGATGTGGGCTGCGCCCACTGTTCCTCATCGCGATGCTCGGCTGCGGCGCCGCCGAGCGCGGACGGCCTGACGATGTACTTGTGGTCCGACCGCAACGCCGCGGCCGGCGACTACGATATTTTCGTCGCGCGACGTGGGTCGACGGCGGAGCCGTTCGGACCCGCGACCACGGTCACCGAGGTCAACTCGCCGAGCCTCGACACACCGAACTGGATCTCGCCCGATGGCTGCCGGTTGTATCTGTCGAGCTCGCGCGACGACGCCAGCAACGTCTACGTCGCGACCAAGCCGTTCGAGTAACACTTCGTTGTTCAGATGCGCTCCGCACTCGTCGCGATCGCTCGTCGGCGCGACGCCTCGCGTTCGGGATCTCGAGCCCCCCGGCAGGGCTGCAATCACGCCACGTGATCGGCGACGAAGTGGTCCATCTCAATGCCGCTCGCGATCGCGGTACGCGATCGGGGTCACGCCGGTCCACTTGCGAAACGCGCGCGTGAAGTTCGGCAGCTCGGTGTAGCCGAGGCGGGTCGCGACCTCGCCGATCGAGAGCGAGCGATTGTCGACGAGCAACAAGGCGCGCTGGCGGCGCAGGTCATCGCGCAGCTTGGAGAACGTGGTGTGCTGATCGGCGAGCCGGCGCTTGAGCGTGCGGGTCGACAGCTTCAACTTCTTCGCGACGACCGGGAGCATCACCGCCGGATCGGCCTCGCACGCGGCGCGAATCCGCGCGGCGAGCTCGCCATCGGTCGTCGAGGCGAGCTCGCGCTCGCACTGTTCGATCGCGAGACGGGTCGCGACGGTGTCCGCGTTCTTCAGCGGGAGGTCGAGCAGCTTCGCCGAGAACACGAGGCGGTTGACCGGGCAGCCGAAGCGGATCCGCGGCGCGGTGAACGCCGGCGCGGCGAACGCGCACTCGGCGTGGCCCTCGGGCGAGGTGCCGGTGAGCTCGGTGCCGAGCTGCCAGATGCCGACGAGCAGCGCGAGCACGACGAACTCGCGCAGCGCACCGAGGCCGGCGCGCTCCTCGATCACGAGCTGCGCGGTGTCGCCTTCGACGACGAGCGCGAGCCCGATGATGGAGGTCCGGATCGCGGCGAACCGGACCGCGAGCTCGAGCGCCTCGCGCACGGTGCCGGCCGTCATCGCGGCGAAGCCGAGGAAGCCGTGCGACGACACGCGCATGCGCAGGCCGACGTGGATCGCGAGCGCGGGCTCGTGCGTGAGCTCGATCGCGCGCAGGATCGCGGCTTCGCACACGCGCATCGGCACGCGGGTGGTCGGATCCGCGAGCTGCTCGAGCGTCACCGGCAGGCCGTCGAGCACCTGCGCCGGCGTGATCTGCCAGCGCGCCGTGAGCTCGACGAGGTCGCGTAGGTAGGCGCCGGGCAGCTCCGTCACTGGCCCCGAATGATAACCCGTCGGAACGCGCTGACCTACGCCTCCGTGACGCGGCGACCCATGCTGGAGCCATGGACATCCCACGCCGCAACGTCGAGCTCGCGCTCGATCCCGCGACCATTCCTCGCGACTGGTTGAACGGCGACGCCTACGAGACGACGTTCATGAACGCGCTGTCGCTGCTGTTTCCCGAGGGCGAACAGTTCTTCGTGAAGTCCGTGAAGGCGCTGCAGGACCGCATCACGGATCCCGAGCTGCAGCGCGAGGTCGTCGGCTTCATCGGCCAGGAAGCGACCCACGGCCGTGAACACCGCGACTTCAACGAGCTGCTCGTCGGGCACGGCTTCGCGGAGGCGCCGCGCATCGACCTCGGGATCAAGCGATTCTTGCAGCGCGTTCGCAAGGTGTTGTCACCGCAGTCGCAGCTCGCGGCGACGTGCGCCCTCGAGCACTTCACCGCGATGCTCGCCGAGCAACTGCTGCGCGACGCTCGCATGCGCAACGCGATCCACGCGACGGTGCGGCCGCTGTGGATGTGGCACGCGCTCGAGGAGAGCGAGCACAAGACCGTCGCGTTCGACGTCTATCGCGCGACCGGCGGCGGCTATGCGCGACGCGCGACGATCATGGTGTTGACGACCGCGGTGTTCTTCGCGGTGCAGGACCTGGTGCACCTGCGGCTGATGGCGACCGACGGCGTGTTGTGGAGGCCCTGGCGCTGGCTGCGCGGCCTGACCCGGATGTACGTCTATCCCGGCTTCTTGGTCCGCCACGTCCCCGCGTATCTCGCCTATTTTCGACCGGGATTTCATCCCACCGATCGAGACACGACGGCACTGCTCGCGAGTTGGCGCGACGAATTGTTCGGAGCGAAGGGCGTGCTGCGCGAGAAACTCGCGGCGTAGCTACTTGCGCGTTAGCACCGCGCGCACGTTCGCGAGCGTGCGCGCCAGCCACGACCTCGGTCCACGCTTCGCTTTACGCTCGGCCTGCGCCGCGAGATCGGGCTGTGTCTCGACGAAGTCACGCGCGCGCCGCGCCGCGTCGTCGACGTTGCTGTTGGCGATGTAGCTGCGGAGGTCCTTGTTGTATTTCTCGGCCGAGATCTTGTCGCCTTCGCCTTGGTTCTTGTCCGTCATGCGCGCGTTAGAGAGCATCCCGCGTGCCACTGCTACTTCTTCTCAGGACGCGTGAACCAGGACACCCACAGGATCAGCACGACCTGCAACGGCAGCCGCGCCCACAGGGCCCATGCCGGCACCGCCTGACCACCGAGCGGCAGATGATTGAGCGCCATGTTGAGGTTCGCCGGAAAGATCGCGACGAACAGCGCGATCAAACACCACGCGGTCAACCGTCGGGTCTGCGGCAGGATCAGCCCGAGCCCGCCGAGGATTTCAAACACGCCCGTGAGCTGCACGAGGAACACGGGATGCGGGAGCTCGGCCGGCATCATCCCGAGGTACGGCGCCGGCGAGCGGAAGTGATTGATGCCCGCGCCGACCATGAAGATCGTGAGGACCCAGCGCAGGACGGTCTTGATCATGGGCGTGCCCTGGGTACGAGCGAGAGCAGCCGATGGACCGACTGCGCGGCGCGCCGGCCTTCCGCGATCGCCCACACGATGAGCGAAGCACCACGCTGCGCATCGCCGGCGCAGAACACGCCGCGCACGTTGGTCGCGAGCTCGGCGTCGACGGCGATGTTGCCGCGCGGATCGAGCCGCACGCCGAGCTGATCGACGAGCGGCTTGGCCGCCGGGCCGATGAAGCCGAGCGCCAGGATCAGCACGTCGCACGCGAGCCGGACCTCGGTGCCCGGCAGATCGACGAGCTCGCCGTCGCGGCGTTCGCACGAGATGCCGTGCAGCGCGACGAGCGTGCCGCCGGCTCCTTCGAGGTGGGTCGTGCGAAAGCCGAACGTGCGCCCGCCGCCCTCTTCCTGCGAGCTCGACGTGCGGAACACGAGCGGCCACGCGGGCCACGGCGTCGCCGGGTTGCGGCCGATCGGTGGCGCCGGCACGAGCTCGATCTGCGTGACCTCGGCCGCGCCCTGGCGCAGCGCCGTGCCGAGACAGTCCGAGCCGGTGTCGCCACCGCCGAGGATGATCACCCGTTTGCCGCGAACGTCGTGGACCGCCGCGTGATCGCCGGCGGTCGCTTCGTTCTGATCGACGAGGTAGTCCATCGCGATCCGCACGCCCGCGAGCTCGCGGCCCGGCACGACGAGCTCGCGCGGACGCTGCGCACCGATCGCGATGATCGTCGCATCGTGGTCGGCGACCAGCGCGCTCCACGGCAGCGTGTGGCCGATGTCGGCGTTGCAACGGATCGCGATGTCGGGCGTCAGCGCGAGCCGGCGATCGATGACGTGCTTCTCCATCTTGAAGTCGGGGATGCCGTAGCGCAGCAAGCCGCCCGGTCGCGACGCGGCTTCGAACACGGTGACGCTGTGGCCGCGCGCGTCGAGCTGGACGGCGGCGGCGAGTCCCGCCGGGCCCGAGCCGACGACGGCGACGCGCTTGCCGGTGCGCGGCGTGCGCTGCGTGGTGACCCAGCCTTCGCTGAAGGCACGCTCGGCGATCGATCGCTCGAGCGCCTCGATCGTCACCGGTGCGCCGTCGATCGCGAGCACGCACGCTGCTTCGCACGGCGCCGGGCACAACCGCCCGGTGAACTCGGGGAAGTCGTTCGTGACGGCGAGCTTGCGATACGCCTCGTCCCACCGACCGCGCCAGATCGCATCGGCGAAGTCCGGAATCGGATTGCCGAGCGGACAACCGTTCGTGCAGAACGGCACCCCGCAATCCATGCAGCGCCCGGCCTGCGGTTTCGCGTCGGTCCCGCCGGGCGGCGCAGGTCCGCCCGGCTCCGCCTCCGGGCCAACGTGCTCGACCTCGCGCCAATCATGCAAGCGCTCGGCGATGTCGCGGCGATGCGGCTCGGCGCGCGGCCACTCGAGAAATCCACTCGGCTTGCCCATCAGGTCGCCACGCGAAGTTGTTGCGGCCGCATGCGCCGCGCCTCGAGCACGCGCTTGTACTCGGTCGGGATGATCTTCACGAACCGCGCGATCACGTGTGCCCAGTTGTCGAGGAGCTTCGCGCCGCGCGCACTGCCGGTGAATCGCACGTGATCCTCGACGAGGCCGCGCACCAGCCACAGGTCGCTGTCGTCGGCGAGGGGTTCGAGCTCGACGAGCTCGAGGTTGCAGCGCGCGCGGAACGCCTGGTTCGGATCCCAGACGTACGCGACACCACCGCTCATGCCCGCCGCGAAGTTGCGACCGACCGGGCCGAGCACCACGACGGTGCCACCGGTCATGTACTCGCAGCCGTGATCGCCGACGCCTTCGACCACGGCGCGCGCGCCCGAGTTGCGCACCGCGAAGCGCTCGCCGCCTAGCCCGTTCGCGAATAGATCGCCGCCGGTCGCGCCGTAAAGTGCGACGTTGCCGATGATCACGTTGTCCTCGGCGACGAACCGCGCACCGGCCGGCAACTTGACGATGATGCGGCCGCCCGACATGCCCTTGCCGGTGTAGTCGTTCGCTTCGCCGGACAGCTCGAGCGTGACGCCGGGCGCGAGGAACGCGCCGAAGCTCTGACCGGCGGATCCGGTGTAGCGCACGGTGATCGAGTTGTCGGGGAGGCCGCGCGCACCGAATTGCTTCGCGAGCCGCCCCGAGAGCAGCGTGCCGGCCGCGCGCTTGCTGTTGTCGATCGGCAGCGCCAGCTCGACGGGGAGCTTGTCGAACGTCACCGCGTGATCGACGTGATCGGCGAGGTCCCACGGCTGCGCGCGGACGAACCGCCGCGGGACGTCGTTCGGCGCGACCGGCGGCTGCAGGATCGCCGACAGATCGAGCCGCGCGGCCTTGCGGTGCCACTGCACGCCGTGGCGCTTCGCGCGCAGCCGATCGACGCGCCCGACGATGTCGTCGAGCGAGCGAGCGCCGAGTCGCGCGAGGTGGCGGCGAACGCCCTCGGCGACGAACGTGAAGTACGCGACGACGTCCTCGGGCGTGCCGGTGTAGCGCTTGCGGAGCTCCGGATCCTGCGTCGCGATGCCGACCGAGCACGTGTTGAGGTGGCACTTGCGCAACATCACGCAGCCGGTCGCGATCAGCGATGCGGTCGCCATCCCGAACTCTTCACCGCCGAGCAGCGCGGCGACGATCACGTCGCGCGACGTGCGCAGGCCACCGTCGACCTGGACGCGCACGCGATCGCGAAGACGATTCTCGACGAGCACCTGTTGGGTCTCCGCGAGCCCGAGCTCCCACGGCAACCCGGCGTGCTTCAGGCTCGACAGCGCCGCGGCACCGGTGCCGCCTTCGTAACCCGCGATCACGACGCACGCGGCGCGCGCCTTCGCGACGCCGGCGGCGACGAGCCCGACGCCGACCTCGCTGACCAGCTTGACCGAGACCCGCGCCGCCGGATTGACCGCGGTGAGGTCGTAGACGAGCTGCGCGAGGTCTTCGATCGAGTAGATGTCGTGATGCGGCGGCGGCGAGATCAGCGACACGCCCGGCGTCGAGCACCGGACCTTCGCGATCCGCTCGTCGACCTTCGCGCCGGGCAACTGCCCGCCCTCGCCCGGCTTCGCACCCTGGGCGATCTTGATCTGCAGATCCTCGGCGTTGACCAGGTAGTGGGTCGTGACGCCGAACCGCCCCGAGGCGACCTGCTTGATCGCGCTGCGCCGCGCGTCGCCGTGCTCGTCGAGCTCGAAGCGATGCGATTCTTCGCCACCCTCGCCGGAGTTCGACCGACCGCCGATCCGATTCATCGCGATCGCGAGCGTCTCGTGGGCCTCGGCGCTGATCGATCCGAACGACATCGCGCCGGTGACGAAGCGTTTGAAGATCGCCGCGACCGGCTCGACCTCGTCGAGCGGAATCGGATCGTTGACGTATTGGACGTCGAGCAGGCCGCGCAGCGTGACGAGCGCGCGGTCTTCGTCGTCGCACAGCTTCTCGAACTCTTCGAAGCGGTCGGCGTCGCCGTGGCGCACCGCATGTTGCAACGTCGCGATCGTCGCCGGGTTCCACTTGTGGAGCTCGCCGGTGCGCCGCCACTTGTACTGGCCTGCGACTGGCAGCAGCGACTCGTACTCGGCAAAGCCACGGCGATGCCGCACGATCGCCTCTTCGCCGAGCTGTTCGAGATCGACGCCACCGATCCGCGACGGCACGCCGGTGAACCACTGGTCGACGAGATCCTTGTCGAGCCCGACCGCCTCGAAGATCTGGGCGCCGCGATAGCTCTGCACGGTGGAGATGCCCATCTTCGACATCACCTTCAACAGGCCTTCCTCGAGCGCGTGGATGTAGTTCTGCGCGTCGAGGCCACGCGCCTTGACCGTGTCGAGCGCGAGATACGGATTGACGGCAGCCGCGCCGAAGCCGATCAGCAGCGCGAGATCGTGAACCTCGCGGACCTCGCCGGTCTCGACGACGATCCCGACCTGCATGCGAATGCCCTCGCGCACGAGGTGCTGTTGTACGACCGACAACGCGAGCAGTGCCGGCATCGCGACCTGGCGCTCGTCGACCCCGCGATCGCTGAGGATCAGGAGGTTGTGCCCGTCGTCGATCGCGGCGACCGACGCCTTGCACAGCTTGGTGACGGCCTGCGCGAGCGTCAGCATCGCCGGATCCCACGTGCTCGACAGCGTGACGGGATCGAACACGCCTTCACGTACCGCGCGGATCTTCGCGACGTCGCGGTTGTCGATGATCGGCCCGCGCAGCCGCAGTTGGTGACACTGCTCGGGCGTCTCGTCGAACGTGTTGCCGTCCGGACCGACGCTGGTCTCGAGCGACATCACGAGCGCCTCGCGGATCGGATCGATCGGCGGGTTCGTGACCTGTGCGAACAACTGATGAAAATACGCGGACAGGTTCGGCGCGTGCTCGGACAGCACCGCGAGCGGCGTATCGGTGCCCATCGAGCCGACCGGCTCCTTGCCGGTCTCGGCCATCGGCACGACGATCATCTCGACGTCTTCGTCGGAGTAGCCGAACGAGCGCTGCATGCGCAGCAGCGTGTCGCCGGTGATCGCGGCCGGTGGCATCGCATCGTCGAGCTCGGCGAGCTCGAACACGTTCTTGTCGAGCCACTTGCGATACGGGAACCGGCTCGCGACATCGCGCTTGAGCTCGGCGTCGTCGACGATCCGGCCCTCAGCGATGTCGACCACGAACATCATGCCCGGCGTCAGCCTTCCCTTCGCCTTGACCTGATCGATCGGCACGTCGATCACGCCGGCCTCCGATGCGAGGATCACGCGATCGTCGGTCGTCAGCGTCCACCGCGCCGGGCGCAGGCCGTTGCGATCGAGCGTCGCGCCGACCAACTGGCCGTCGAAGAACACGATCGCCGCGGGGCCGTCCCACGGCTCGACCAGCGAGGTCGCGTAGCGATAGAAGCTCGCGCGGTCGTCGTCGAGGTTCCCGCTCTCCCACGCCTCGGGGATCATCATCATCATCGCGTGCGGCAGCGTGCGACCACCGAGCGTCAGCAGCTCGACCATGTTGTCGAACTGGGCCGAGTCGCTCTTGCCCGGCACGATGATCGGCATCAGCCGCTCGAGGCCGCCGTGAAACTTCGCGCTGTGCAACTGGCTGCGCCGCGCCTGCATCCAGTTGCTGTTGCCGCGCAGCGTGTTGATCTCGCCGTTGTGCGCGATGTAGCGGAACGGTTGCGCGAGGTCCCAGGTCGGGAACGTATTCGTCGAGAACCGCGAGTGCACGACCGCGACCGCGCTCTCGACCTCGGGCCGTTGCAGATCGAGGAAGAACTGGCCGAGCCGCGCCGGCAACAGCAGGCCCTTGTAGATGATCGTCTCGGTCGACAGGCTCGCGATGTGGAAGTAGCCGATCGGATCGGCGCCGCGCTCGCGCACGCGATTCTCGGCGAGCTTCCTGATCACGAACAGCGTGCGCTCCCACGCCGAGGGCGGCACGCGCCGCATCCGCACGAAGATCTGACGGAACACCGGCATCACGTCGCGCGCGACCGGACCGGCGACGCTCGGATCGACCGGCACGTCGCGCCAACCGACGACGCGCTGACCCTCGTCGTGGACCGCGCCTTCGATCAGCTGCTCGCACGCGGCGCGCATCGCCGGATCTGGCGGCAAGAACACGTTGCCGACCGCGAACCGACGATTCGGCTGGAGCTCGAGCCCGAGGCGCTCGGCTTCACCGCGCAGGAACGTCTCGGGCAACTGGATCGAGATGCCGGCGCCGTCGCCGGTATCCGGATCCGCGCCGGTCGCCGCGCGATGCGAGAGCCGCCGCAGGATCTCGAGCCCCTGCTCGACGATCGAGTGCGAGCGGGTGCCCTTGATATCGGCGACGAAGCCGACGCCGCAGGCATCTCGGAAGTCCATGACGCAGTGAGTCTAGGGGCAGTTGTTGGCGACGCAAAGAGGATTCGTCTGCTTTAGCGGATGGTAGGTTCCTCGCGTGGAATCGCTGCCGGCATCGCTCACGTGGGGCGAGTACATCCGTCAGTGGACCGAGGACCGCGGCGGGTGGAGTCAGCTCGCGAACGAGCTCCTCGATCGCGCCGCGGCGTCGACCGAGGTTCCCGACGATGCGCAGAGCGTCGAGCGCGGTTTGCGCCGACTCGCGACGCGCGGCCACAAACCGGGCGGGCAATACGGACGCTGGATGCTGCGCCACTTCGGCTTCATCGCCGCCGTCGACGAGCTCGTCAAGTGGATGGGCCAGTACCACACGAGGTTCGCGGATCTGCCGTGCGGATTTCGGCTCGAGCACCTCACGCTGTGGAATCGCCCGCCGATCGCGGAGTCGCGGGTTGCCGCCTGGATCCACCTCGGTATCGCGCACGCGCACCTCAGTCGTCGCGAGCGGCCGGACTGCGAACACTGGCTCGCGTCGGCCGAGCGCGACGCCCGGCACGCCGGTCCCGCGGCCGAGATCGAGTGCCACTTGCTGCACGCGCAACTCGCGGCAGACCGCGACCTCGATGCGGCGCGCGCGCACTTCGCAGCGATCGACCTCGCGCATCCCGACCTGGCGATCCTCGACGAGCGTGTCTATCGCGCGCGCCTCGCGGACCAGCGCGCGCACCTCCTGACCCGACCGTTCGCCGGCGTCGCACCCGATTTCCGCGCGGCGCGAGCCGAGTACGAGGCGATCGACGAGACGCCGTATCAACCGTTCGTCTCGTTTCGTCGCGCCGTTGGCCTCGCGTTCTGCGCGTGGAAGCTCGACGAGCGCGCCGCCGCCGTCGAGCTCGCGACTCGCGCGGTCGAGCACGCCGGCGACGGCGGACTGCTCCGCATGCGCGTCAACGGTCTCAACATGCTCAGTCGCGTGCTCGACGGCCCGGGCGCGCAGACGAGCCACGAACGCGCGGCACGAATCGCAGCCCAGCTCGAAGACGAGGAGTTGATGAGCCGGGTCGCGCAATGCATTCCTGTGCGCGAGTGACGCCGTCCTCGGCCGCGATCGCGTCGTCGAGGATCTGCGTCGCCTCGTCGACATCGCCCCAGCCGACGACGTCGGTCGCGCCCGGTCCCCAATAGAACGAGAACCACGTCTCGAGCAGCTCGCGCGCCGCCGGATAGTGGACGTCGAGGTCGTCGAGATCCTCGAGCTCCGAGAAGCCATTGCGCAGCGCGGGCTCGAGCGGTACCGCGATCAGCTTGTCATCGCGCACGCCGTCTTGCTCCATCATCATCACGCCGATGATCCGCGTCGCCGCAACGTGACCGCGCTCGACACCGCGCCCGAGCACGAGCACGTCCAACGGATCGCCGTCTTGCGATCGAGTGCGCGGCACCATCCCGTAGTTCACGGGGTACGGCAGATAGTCGATCGCGCGGCGCGAGCCGTCCTCGCGCTGCTTCTGCCAGCGCAGCACGCCGTCGGCTTCGTCGACCTCGAACTTCGCGGTCGTGCCCGCGGGAATCTCGACCACGGCGTTCACCGAGGCGTCGTCGTTGCGGGCCGGAAAGCCCCGCGAGTAGTGCGCGGTGCCGACGATCGTCTCGTCATCGAGCGCGGTGGCCTCGACCGCGACCGGCGCGCCACCGACGACGGCGCGGCGCGGGACAGAGTTAAAACAAAGCAATGGTGCACACGCGAACGCTACGAACGAAACTGAAGTCTTCACGCGACCTGTAGTAACGGCGACGCCGAAATCCCACCAGGACACGATCTCGGACATAGTCGCGCCATGAAGCTGCTGGTCCTCGGTGCGTCGGGTGGAACGGGTCGTAACCTGGTCGAGCAGGCCCTCGCGGCGAATCACGACGTGCTCGTGCTCGCGCGCAAGCCGGAGTCGATCAGGTTGGTCGATCATCTCGCGGTCCAGAAGGGCGACGTGCTCGACGCGGACTCGGTCGCCTCGGCGGTGCAAGGCTGCGACGCCGTGCTCTCCGCTTTCGGCCCGGCGAACAACAAACAGCCCGGCACGCTGATGTCGGCCGGCGTCGCGAACCTCGTCGCCGGGTGCACGAAGCACGGCGTGAAGCGGTTCGTGTTCGAGAGCGGCCTGATGTGCAGCGACGGTACCGGGCTCGGCGCGTTCAGCCGGCTCGGCGTCAAGATCTACGGCGGGATCTACCACAAGCTGCGCGACGACAAGCGGATCGCCGAACGCGAGATCCAGGCGAGCACGCTCGATTGGATCATCGTTCGCCCGCCCGCCCTCGGCGATGGCCCGGCGCTCGGCGACTACAAGCACGGCGTCGACGCGGCGGTCAGCGGGGCGAAGAAGCTCCCGCACGCGGACGTCGCGGCGTTCATGCTGCGCTGCGCGACCGACGACTCGCTCGTGAAGACCGTGCAGGCGATCGGCCGGTAGTGCTACACGATCGGGATGAAGTCAGTCGTCCTGGTCTGCGGTCACGGTCCCGGAATCTCCGACTCCGTCGCACGCACGTTCGGTCGCGCCGGTCATAGCGTCGCGATCGTCGCGCGCAACGCGAAGCGCCTGGCCGACGACGCCGCGGCGCTGGTCAACGCCGGCATCGATGCGAAGGGCTTCGCGTGCGACCTCTCGGATCCGGAGGCGGTCAAGAAGATGGTCGCCGAGGTCCAGACTCACGGACCGATCGCGGTCGTGCACTTCAACGCCTATACCGGCGGTGGCGTCGATCTCCTGACCGTCTCGACCACCGAGCTGCGCAACGTGTTCGATCTGTTCGTCGTCGGCCTCGTCACGGTCGTGCAAGCGGCCCGCGCCGATCTCGAGGCCGCGAAAGGTGCGGTGCTCGTCACCGGCGGTGGGTTCTGTTACTACGAACCGAAGATCGACGCGATGGCGACGCAGTACGGCGCCGCCGGCGTCGCGCTCGGCAAGGCCGCGCAGCACAAGACCGTGGGCCTGCTCGCCGCGAAGTTGAAGCCGCTCAACATCTACGTTGGCGAAGTGGTCGTGAACGGTGTCGTCAAGGGCACGGCATTCGACACCCAGGGCACCGGTACGATCGATCCGAACGCGGTCGCGGCGCGGTTCTACGAGCTCGCGAAGCAGCGCACCGAGCTGACCGTCAGCTTCTAGGCGACGGCGAAAACTTGCTCCGGGCGGTGGCGCCCGCGACGCTACCACCATGGACAAGCAGTCCCTCGTCGATCAACTGCGCACCCAGCTCTCGACCGCCGCGCGCGCGGCACTCGCGTCGCGCGATGCGGCGGCGCTCGAGGCGCGTGAAGGCGCGACGCCCGACGAGAAGCGCGAGGACGCGCGCGCCGCTCATCAACTGGGCACGCTCGGCAAGGTCCAGCAACGCCGCGCGCAAGAGGCGCTCGCCGCGGCAGATGCGCTGTCCTCGTTCCGGCCGAATTCGCTTCCGGAGACCGCGAAGATCGTCGTCGGTGCGATCGTCGAGATCGAGGATGACGAGCGCGGTGAAGGCCGCACCTTTTTCCTGGCCCCGGTCGGTGCCGGCATCACGCTGACCGGTCCCGGCGGCGACGGTCATCTCTCGGTCGTCACGCCCGTGTCGCCGATCGGCAAGGCCGTGATCGGTCGCAAGACCGGCGATGTCATCGATGTCACCGTCGATGGCGAGCTGCGCGAGTGGCAGATCACGTACGTCGGTTAGCTCGCGTTCGCGGCTGCGACAACGTCGCACGTAGCTCCAGCGCACGCTGCGCTCGACGGCTCGCTCACACGAGCGCAAGTGCTACGCCACGGTGGGTTCGCGCCTGGCACGAACGCCGCACTTGTGTTTCCTATGGCCACGAGCTCCCTGCCCGCCCCGCGCCGCATCGAGATCGCGCCGCGCACGATCTTCCTGATCCTCGGCATCGTGGCCGGGATCTGGATCCTCGGCCAGTTGAAGACGGTGATGACGGTGCTGACCGTCGCGCTCGTGATGGTCGGCACGTTCGACCCCCTCGTCGCGTGGCTCGAGCGCCGCGGCTGGGGTCGCGGCCGGTCGCTCGTCCTGGTGTTCTCGCTCGCCGGCCTGTCGCTGATCGGCGTGTTGATCCTGATGGTCCCCCCGCTGTTCGAACAGTTGTTGAGCCTGATCGATCAGGCGCCGAAGCAACGCACCCACATCATCCACTCCCTCCAGCACTACAGTTGGTCCAAGCCGTTCGTGAAGACGCTGCAGGATCTTCCCGTCGACGATCTCGGCAGGCGTGCGGCGACGTCGATGGTCGGCTACTCGGGCGACCTCCTCGAGATGATCGGATACGGGATCTCGACCCTGTTCCTCTCGATCTACTTGCTCGCCGATCCGGTGCGCTCGAAGGGCCTGCTCTACGCGGTTGTAGCGCGCCACCATCACGTGAAGCTCGCGAAGGTGTTGCTCGAGCTCAAGGTGATCGTCGGTGGTTACATGCGCGGTCAGCTGATCACGTCGCTCGCGATCGCGGTGTTCGTGTTCGTGGTCTTGAAGATCTGTGGCGCCGACAACGCGCTCGCGCTCGCGCTGTTCGCAGGCCTGACCGACATCATCCCGTTCGTCGGTGGCTACGTCGCGAGCGCGCCGGTGATCATCGCCGTCGCACCCCAGGGCATGACCACCGCGCTGATCGTGACCGGGCTGATGGTGCTGTACCAAGAGTTCGAGAGTCGCATCCTCGTCCCGCGCGTCTACGGTCGCGTGTTGCGCTTGCCGCCGGCGGTCGTGCTCGTCGCGTTGCTCGTCGGCGGCACGCTCGCGGGCATCGTCGGTGCGCTGCTGTCGCTGCCGATCGCCGCGGGCCTCCAGATGGTGATGCGCGAGCTCCGCGTCGATCTGCCGGGCGAGGGGCTCGCCGACGAACGGATCAGGCAACTCGACGAGCAAGCGTCGAGGGTCTACGAAGAGCTGACCGAGAACTCGACCGCGGCCGAGGCCGGCGTGATCGCGGATGACCTCGCGAGCCTCGTCAAGCGCACCGAAGAAGGCGGCCCGACGCTGTCCGCGCAGATGCCGGCGGTCACGCCGCCGGATTAGCGAAGCGTGTCGGCGCAGGCGAGCTGATCGGGACTTATCAGAAGAAGTGATGGTGCGGTCGCGCCCCGGCGCGCGGTCTGGCACGCTCGCGCCATGGACGTCCGCGCCGCTGTTGCCTGGGAGGCAGGGAAACCGCTCTCGATCGAAACGGTTCAGCTCGAAGGTCCGAAGCCGGGCGAGGTCCTCGTCGAGCTCAAGGCGACCGGGCTGTGTCACACCGACAAGTACACGCTGTCGGGCATGGACTCCGAGGGGATCTTTCCGTCGATCCTCGGTCACGAGGGTGCCGGGGTCGTCGTCGAAGTCGGCTCGGGCGTGAGCTCGGTCGCCGTCGGCGATCACGTGATCCCGCTGTACACGCCGGAGTGCCGGCAGTGCAAATCGTGTCTGTCGCAGAAGACCAACCTGTGCACCGCGATCCGCGCGACCCAGGGCAAGGGCCTGATGCCCGACTCGACGTCGCGGTTCTCGCTGGGCGGCAAGCCGATCGCGCACTACATGGGGTGCTCGACGTTCGCGCAATACACGGTGTTGCCCGAGATCGCGGTCGCGAAGGTCCGGCCGGACGCGCCGTTCGACAAGATCTGTTACATCGGGTGCGGCGTGACGACGGGCATCGGCGCGGTGATCTACACGGCGAAGGTCGAGCCCGGTGCGAACGTCGTCGTGTTCGGTCTCGGCGGCATCGGCCTCAACGTGATCCAGGGCGCGCGCCTCGCCGGTGCCGACATGATCGTCGGCGTCGATCTCAATCCGGCGCGCGAGGCGCTCGGCAAGAAGTTCGGCATGACGCACTTCGTGAATCCGAAGGACGTCAAAGACCTCGTGCCGTACCTGGTCGATCTCACGAAGGGCGGCGCGGACTACTCGTTCGAATGCGTCGGCAACACCGACGTGATGCGCCAGGCGCTCGAGTGCACGCATCGCGGTTGGGGGACGAGCGTGATCATCGGCGTCGCCGCGGCGGGCAAAGAAATCTCGACGCGTCCGTTCCAGCTCGTCACCGGTCGCAACTGGCGCGGCTCCGCGTTCGGCGGCGCGCGTGGCCGCACCCACGTGCCGAAGATCGTCGACTGGTACATGGACGGCAAGATCGCGATCGACGAGCTGATCACGCACAAGCTGAAGCTCGACGACATCAACCACGGCTTCGAGCTGATGACCAAGGGTGAATCGATCCGCAGCGTGGTGGTCTACTAGGTGAGCGAGCCCTCTGCCATGGAGGCGTTCGTCGGCCGGCAAGCGATCTTCGATCGCCGCTTGGTCGTCGTGGGCTACGAGTTGTTGTTCCGAAACAGCGAGGACAATCGCGCGCGGTTCAGCGATCCGAACGCCGCGACCGCGACGACGATGTTGAGCTCGTTCGTCGAGATCGGGCTCGACGCGCTCGTCGGGCCGCTGCCGGTGTGGGTCAACCTTCCGGCCGACTTCTTGCTCGGTCGCTACCCATTGCCGTTGCCGCCCGACCGCACCGTGATCGAGGTACTCGAGGACGTCGCGGTCACGCCGGCGCTGATCACCGCGCTCGAGGGCTTCAAGGCCGACGGCTTCAAGATCGCGCTCGACGACTTCATCCTGACCGACGCGACCCGGCCGCTCGTCGAGCTCGCGACGTACATCAAGGTCGACGTGCTGAACGTCGCGAAGGAAGAGGTCACGCGCCAGTACGAGGAGCTGCACGAGCTCGGGCCGATCATGCTCGCCGAAAAGCTGTCGACGCACGACGAGCACATGTACCTGCGCGGCCTCGGCTTCCATCTGTTTCAGGGCCACTTCCTCGAGATGCCGATCGTCTCGAAGGTCAAGCGGCTGCCGCACGACCGCGTCGCGCTCGTCAAGATCCTCAACGCGCTATACAAGGATCAGCTCGACCTCCGCGAGCTCGAGACGCTGATCGCCTCCGAGGTCGGACTCAGCGTGCGGTTGATCAAGCTCGCGAGCTCGGCGGCGATGGCGATGGGCCAGCCGATCGGCTCGGTCCGCCAGGCCGTGCTGCGGCTCGGCGTGCAACAGGTCGGCGCGCTGATCATGCTGATCATGGTCGCGGGCTTCGACGACAAGCCGATCGATCTCGCGCGCCAGGCGCTGATCCGCGCGCGGATGTCAGAGCAACTCGCCCGCCACGCCAAGCTCGCGAGCGATCAGCTGTTCACCGCGGGGCTGCTGTCGCTGCTCGATGCGATCCTCGATCGCCCGCTGCGCGACGTGATGGCGGAGCTCCACGTCGCACCGCTCGTCAAGGAGGCGCTCGCCGGTGGCGGCACGCCGGCTGCGAAGATCCTCGATACCGTGCGCCACCAGAGCCGCGGCGACCTCGCGCACGTGCTCGGCTCGGGGTTCTCGTCGAATCAGGTGTTCGTCGCGTGGTTCGATGCGATCCGCTGGACGAACGAGATCATGGCCAAGCTGTAACGATCTATGCTCGCAGGCGATGGCGAGCTACGAGAAACGGACCTGGTGGTCGGCCCACCAACTCACCGAGCGCTTGAAGGACCCCACGTTCCTCGAGGCCGCGGTCACCACCGCGTTCTTGATCGGCGCGGCGGATGGCAGCGTCAGCGAGCAAGAGCAGGACGCGCTCCTCGATCGCCTCGAGATCCTCGGCGGCGTCGACCGCGACCAGATCGACACGCTGCTGACCGACGTGTCGCGCGACGTCGAGGCCAACGGCTTCGAGCCGCGGATCTCCCGGGTCGCCGATCTCGTCGACGACAAAGCCTCCGGCCTCGCCGCGCTGATGCTCGGCCTCGCGATCGCGCTCGCCGACGACGACGTCTCGGCCGACGAGCGCGAAGTGCTCGGCGAAGTCGCGAGCGTGCTCGAGCTCGAGGTCGATCTCGACAAGCTGATCGCCGAAGTCCGCGGGTGAACCGGCTGGTGGTCGTGGCGCTGGTCGCGTGCGGCGACCCGACGCCGCCACCTTTGCCACCGCTCGCGCCCGGGGCGCCCCAGGCGGTCGCGCGCGCGCGCGAATGGTCGGTCGTGAAGCTCGGCTACTGCCAAGCGCCGAACCACGTGCGCGATCACGATGGCGATTGCCAGACCACGTGCGATCGCGAGGACAACCCGGCGTGGGACGCGTATCGCTCGGATTGCTCCGGCCTGATCGCGTGGGCGTGGCAACTCCCGGCGCCCGGCATCACGACCGGCGACCTCGCGCCGTATCAGATCGTGCTCACCCACGCGATTCCGGCGTTCGAGCTGCGGCCCGGCGACGCGGTCAACAACCACCGCCACGCGATGCTGTTCGTCGAGTGGGTCGCACGGCCCTACGTCGCGCGGTTCGTCGAGGAACCGGGGTGTCACTCGGCGACGCCGTACGCGCACGAGCTGGTCGCGCTCGTGCGGACGAGCGACCAAACCATCATCGTGTTCGGCAAGGGCAAGTACACCGCGATCCGCAACGACGACGCACTCTAACGCCCACCAAACTTCTGTAGGTCCGTGGTCTACTTTGCCGAAGTGCGCATCGGTGAACTGCTGCAGGGGAAGGGGTTGGTGCGTGCGAGTGACCTCGCCGCGGCGGTCGCGGAGCAAGCGCGCGACGGCCGCCGGTTGTGCTCGATCCTGATCACGCGCGCTGCGCTCGACTTCGATGACGCGGCGCGCGCGCTCGGCGAGCAGCGCGGCGTTCCGTGCGCGCTGTCCAAGCACCTCGCGAATCGCGACGCCTCGCTCGCGAGTCTGCTGCCCGCGGACTTCGGGCGCGCGTCGAACGCGTTGCCGATCGGCCGGACCTCGGGGGGCGCGTTGATCGTCGCCGCTCGCGATCCGGCACCGGCGTTGCGCGCCTCGCTCGAGAAGTTGCTCGGCAGGGACCTCACGCTCGTGATCGCGCCGGCGACCCGGCTCGAGCTGCTGATCGCGGCCGCGTACGGCGCACCTGCCAGCGACGAGTTCGACGTCGACGTCGACTCGCAGGTCGATCTGCCGCCGCTCCTGCCGCCGTTGCCGGACGTCGACATGCTCGATCCGGACAGCATGCGGATGGCGCTGTCGGATCTCGACGACGTGCGCGTCGCGAAAGATCCGACCCAGAGCGGCCTGTTGCAGCTCGGCTCGGTGGCGAGCGCGGCGAGCATCAAGCTCCAACCCGGTCGCGCGTTGCCGCCGGCCGCACCGACGATCGCCGCGACCAAGCTCGCGCTCGAGCACGTCAACACGCGAGAGCTCGCGAGCGATCTCGCGATGAGCTTCATCGCCGGGCGGTGGCGCTCCGGTGCGATCGTCGCGATCCGCGACGACACGGCGATCGGCTATCGCGGTCACGGCATCCTCGATCTCGCGGAGCTCCACCTGCCGCTGCGGCTCGCCTCGACGGTCCAGCGCGCGATCCAGACCAAGCGCGTCGCTCAAGGCTCGCCGCCGAGCCCGGCGCAGGATCAGCTCGTCAAGGTGCTGCGTGCGACCACGATCGTGGCGGCACCGGTACTCGTGGGTGACGAGCTCGTAGCAGTCCTCACCGCCGGTGATTCGATCCACGGTGCCGCCGATCAACAAGCCCCGAACGAGCTCGGCCAGCTCGCGCAGGCGCTCGGCGACGCGTACGATCGGATCCGCCGGACGTGACGCCGATTTCCCCGACACATCGCACGTGGCGGACCAAGGTCTTCATCGCCACGTGGCTGAGCTACGTCGGGTTCTACTTCTGTCGCCGGCCGTTCTCCGCCGCGAAGTCTGCGATCGGCGAACAGAACCATTGGGACGCGAAGACGCTCGGCAACATCTACGCCGCGTACTTGATCGCGTACGCGCTCGGGCAGTTCCTCGCATCGCGGATGGGACCGCGCCTCGGGCCGCGCAAGAACGTGCTGCTCGGGATGGGCCTGTCGATCATCGTCACGCTCGTGATGGGCATCGCGCTGTCGCCGTGGGTGATGGCCGGGTTGATCGCGGTCAACGGCCTCGCGCAGGCCACCGGGTGGTCCGGCAACGTCGGCACGATGGCGAATTGGTTCCACAAGCACGAGCGCGGCAAGGTGATGGGGGTGTGGTCGACGAACTTCACGGTCGGCGCGATCACCGCCGGCCTCGTGATGGGGCTCGTGCTCGGCAACGGCAGCGCCGCCGTGCAGCCGTGGGCGTGGTGCTTCTACGTCGGCGCCGGGGTGCTGACGCTGGTGTGGATCCAGTTCTACTTCCTGCAGCGCGATCGTCCCGAGTCGGTCGGGCTCGATCCGATCGACGATCCGGTCACCGGCGTCGACGAATCCCAGGAAGAGCCCGAACCACCGCCGCCCGCGATCGCGATGCCCGCCAACACGCATCGCAGCGCGCTGGTCCGTGCGTGGTTTCGCTGGCGCACGACTTCGCACGGCCGCGCGAAGATCTTCTTGTCGCGCGACGCGAAGATCAACCTCGCGCTGGTCGCCGGCTTCTACTTCTTCTCGAAGCTCGTGCGCTACGCGATCTGGTCGTGGGCCGCGTACTTCCTCGAGGAGAAATACAAGCTCTCGGGCAAGGCCGCGAACACCTACGCGATCGCGTTCGACATCTGCGGCGTACCTGGCGTGTTCATCACCGGCTGGATCTCCGATCGGTTCTTCCAGTCGAGACGCGCCACGATCGCGTTCCTCATGATGCTCGGGATGACCGGCGCGACCGCGCTGCTGATCCTGTTCGGCGGCTCGAGCGTGACCGCGTTCGTCGTCTTGCTCGGCGTGGTCGGGTTCTTTCTGTACGGCCCCGACGCGCTGCTGTCGGGGGCCGGCGCGATGGATATCGGCAGCCGCCGCGCCGCGACGTTCGCCGCCGCCGTGATCTCCGGCTTCGGCAGCCTGGGGCCGATTGTCCAGGAGATCATCGTTCCTCGGGTCTACGACGAGAAAACCTCTGGGATGGGCCCCGTGTTCGCGATCCTGTTCATCTCGGCGGCCAGTGCGGCGCTGTTCTGCGCGGCGCTTGTCGTACGGAATCGCCGAGGTGGCCGAGGCATCTAGTGGTACCGTGAATCGAACGTGCGGGAAGCGTCGATCCTCATCGTCCACCCCGATCGCAAGACCCAGCGAACGGTCCAGCGCATCCTCGGGGTGACCGGCTACAAGATCGAGATCGCCGACGACCTCGAGCAAGCCACGCGCCTGCTCCAGCACGTCGCGCCGCGGCTGGTCGTCGTCGACGGCACCGCGGCCCTGTCGCCGGCGGCCCCGGCGTTCTTCACGGCGTCGCGCGAACGCGGCGCCGAGGCCTGCATGATGCTGCTCGGCGCGAACGCGACCGAGATTCCGCAGATCCTCCAGCTCGGGGCGGTCACCAACCTGCTCGTCCATCCGATGCCGATCGTCGCCGAGGAGCTCACGATCACGGCGCACAAGTTGATGCGCGGTGATCTGTTCGGCGTCGAGAAATACCTGCTGTGGGGGACCGAGCTCCACGAGGTGACGCTCACGCGCGCGTCGCAACGCGCTCACGTCATCAACGAGCTCGCCGAAGCGGTGCGCGCACGCGGACAGAGCGCGCGGGTCGCGTCGATGATGATGCTCGTCGCCGACGAGCTGATCTCGAACGCCGTGCACAACGCACCGGTCGATGCGGCCGGGGTGCACTACCGCGCCGAAGCCGCGCGCGACCAAGAGCTCGAGCTCGACGCGCGCCACCAGGTCCGGCTGCGCTGGGGCTGCGATGCGCGCTACGTCGCGATCGAGGTCACCGACCAGTTCGGCAGCCTCGACCGCGACACGATCTTGCGCTCGCTCGCCCAGAACGATGTCCGTGAATCTGGGGGAGGTGCTGGAATGGGAGTCTCGTTGAGTTACCGATCCTGCGATCACCTGGTATTCAACCTGGCACCGGGAAAGAGGACCGAGGTCATCGCGCTGGTCGATGTTCGCTATCCTCCGTCGGAACGCATGCCGGCATCGTCGTACAACGTCTTCGTGGAGGGCTCGTCGTGACCGACGTCCGCGGCCGGCTGCGCATCGATCCCGGGGACGGCCAGTGGCTGCTATCCGGCGCGATCGACGAGACGTCGGCGCTGAGCGAGCTGCTCGAGCGTGCGCAAGACGCTCGCCTCGTCCTCGACCTCGGCGGCGTCACCTTCATCAACTCGCTCGGCGTGCGCGATTGGATCCGCATGCAGGCCGAGGCCACGCGCCAGCACGTCGCGATCGAGCTCCGCCGCGTCTCCGAGCCGATCATCCACCAGCTCAACATGATCATCGCCACGCGCGGCACCTCGCGAGTCGCCTCGTTCTTCGCGCCGTACGCTTGCGACGCGTGCGGCCGCGAGGAGTCGCTGTTGGTCGATGCGACCTCGCCGGGCCTGCTCGAGCTCGTCGCCCCCCTGCAGAAGTGTCCCGAATGCGCCGCGGAGATGGCATTCAACGACTTCCCCGAGCGCTATTTCTCGTTCCTCGTTCCAGAACCGGCGCGACCAGGCTAAAAGCGGCCGGTGCTCGACCACCTCGCGCAGTACGTCATGGACTTCGTCCAACGGGTCGGATACCCGGGCCTGTTCCTGCTGATCACGTTGGAGAGCACGCTCGTTCCGATTCCTTCGGAGCTCGTGATGCCGTTCGCCGGTGTGCTCGCGTCGCGCGGGGAGTTCTCACTCCCCGTGATCTTGATCATCAACACGAGCGCGGCGTTACTCGGTTCGGGCATCAGCTACTGGATCGGGGCCGCCGGCGGCAAGCCGCTGCTGGTGCGCTACGGCAAGTACGCGCTGATCCGCGCGAAGGACATCGAGATGACCGAGCGGTTCTTCGCACGGCACGGCAAGGCCACGATCCTCGTCGGCAGATTCCTTCCCGTCATCCGCCACATCATCTCGGTGCCCGCCGGCATCGCGCGGATGCCGCTCGTACCGTTCTTCACCCAGACCTTCATCGGGTCGACGATCTGGGGAAGCATCCTGATCGTCTTGGGGTACCACTTCGGTGAGTCGTTCCTGGAGACGGCGAAGTCGCTCAAGCACATCGACTTGATCGTCGGCGTGGTCATTCTCGGTGTGCTATTAGCTCTCGCAATCAGATTCATGGTACGTCGCCGGCGAGAAGCGTCGGTGACCAGTCTCGACGAATGACGCACGTGTCGTACACAGGCCGTACCCCAACTAACCCTCCGCCGCTGAAACCCGAGAGCGTGCTAGCTTCTCCGGGAATGGGGTTGTCGTCGGCCCAGGCGCAGGCGTTCGCGTCGCACGTGCTCGACAACCACGAGATCGAGCTCGTGGAAGCTGCGATGAATGCGGTCGCCACGGAGTCCCCGAGCGACGCCGTGATCCTCCAGAACCTGATCGGCGAGCTCCGCGCGACCTCCGAGTTGCTCGATCGCCAGCGCCCGCTGCGCCGCCCGACCGCGCTCGGTGGCGAGGCCCGCGACGAGTCGACCCTGATCGACCACCTGTGCACGATCGACGGCCTGTCCGGCGACCTCGCGCTGCCGCTCAAGGCGACGCTGTCGCGCACGCACCTCCTCACCAAGATCAACTTCCTGCGCGGGTTCGTGAAGGCGACCGCGGCGCTCACCCACATCGCGAGTGCGCAGACCATGGCGCACGAGCTTCGCGAAGAGGTCGCGCAGTCGATCTACACGCTGCTCGCCGAGGAGCTCCTGCTCGCGCTGCTGCGCAAGCCCGACGTCGCGCGCAAGACCAAGCAGCGCGCCGCCGATCAGCTGATCACGATCTGGGACGATGCCGCCCTCGAGATCGACGACTTCGCACCGCTGCTCGAATCCGCGTGGCACGCGCGCAACCGGATCAACAGCGCGTACGGCACGCTACTCGGCGCGACCGAGACGTTCCGGCTCGTCCGTGAAGACTGCAGCCCCGAGGTCCTCGACTTCTTCGGCCGCGACGGCATGAGCCTCGACGAGTCCGCGGCGTTCGAAGAGTTCCTGTTCAACATGACGAGCGAAGAGCTCGCCACGCTGCGCCGCGCGATGCAGCAGCAGCACATCGGGGTCGCCTCACCGGCGTGGGCCGCCGAGGTGCTCGGCCGGCAGATCGAAGAGCTCGAGCATTCGCACGAGATCGATCCGATGGCGCTGTATCGCAGCTACCAGCGCCGCCAGCTCGCCGCCGACTTCCGCTTGATGTCGGCCGCGCCGGGTCCTCGCCGTACGGCCGAGGGCTACCTGATGGTCTACCTGCTCGATCAGCAGTAGGCAGGGCTACGCCTGCGCTTGCGCGGCGAGCGTCTCGTTCAGATGCTTCTCGAGCAGGCGAGCGAGCTCGGGAATCGACTCGACGACGTTGCGCTTCGCGGAGTCGCGCATGCGGTTGTACATGTTGCGTGCCGTCGTGTGCGACGTCTTCGCGGCGCGCTCGTCGGTGACCTGGAGCAGATCCTCGGCGACATCGTCCGAGCGTGCGATCACGTAATCGGCGAACGTGCTCGACTTCGCGGTCTCCCACTTGTCGTAGTGCGGCTGGAGCTTGCCGAGCCAATCGTCGAGCAGCGCGTCGACCACTTCGGGGACGAACTTGCCCTTGATCGCCTTGATCGTCGAGTAGGCGGCTTTGAGCATGAAGCCCTTCGTCTTGACCTGAGAATCGATCAGGCGGACGGTCTCTTCGACGACCTTGGGGCGAACCGGTTCCCGACCTAACGTATCGACGAGGATGCTCGACATCGCCGATCGCGTACCACAACCGATGACGAGGGGCTACTGCGGCGGATCTTTGAACGTGACTTCGTACTTCGCGCAGCGGACTTTCATCTGCTCGCGGTCGGGCTTCGGCAAATGTTCGAACCACTTCTGCGCGACCGGCTGGTCGCCGTCGACGCACGACGACGACACCATGATCCGCATCATCCGGATATTGGTCGGCTGTTGCGACAGCACCTTGCCGGCGATTGCCTTCGCATCCTCGAACTCGCCCTTGTCGTAGTGCTTGTTCGCCTGGTCCATGATCGCGTCGAGCTTGGGGTTCGCCCGCTCGAGTGCGGCGATGGTGTCGTCGGTAGATTCGTCTTCCTGCGCCGGCGCCACGACCGGACGTGGGGACGATCCCGACATGCCGCCGCTCTTCGGCGCGGTCCACCGGTGCTCGCCGGTACGAGCCGAATCGGCCTCCACCGGTGGCGGTGGAGCCTTCGCCTCGACGTGGGAAGCCGCTGGCGTGACCCCGGCGCTCGTGGCCCTGACTTCGATAAACAAGTAGACCCCACCGACCACCACGAGGGTGGCGAGCACGCCGAGAAGAACGTGGCGGAGGGGCACGACCATCAACGGATAGCACGCGACCCGAGTAGGGTCCAAGCAGGGGACATCAACTGACAAACTGTCAGGGGGCAAGTGCGCGACCGATGTGACCTGTCGCGCGCCCCGCGCTACCATGCGGGTTGGATGCCCAGCGCACCACGCGTTCCGGCGCAGAAGCTTCCCGAGGTCAAGGTGGGTGACCTCGTGCTGGATCGCTATCGCATTGTCGAGCAGATCGGGTCCGGCGGACATAGCGTCGTGTTCCTCGGCACCGACGAGCGCCTGTCGCGACCGGTCTGCGTGAAGGTGTTCAGCGGGCTCGGCGGGCAGTCCGGTGTCGGCCGCACCAGCTACGAGCACTTCGTTCAAGAAGCGTTCGCGCTATCGCGTCTCACGCATCCGAACACGCTGCGGATCTACGACTTCGGTCACCTCGGACCGAAGGATGCCGGCGGCATGCCGCTGCAACTCTGCGAGTACATGAACGGCGGCACGCTGTCGCAGATCATTCGCGAGCAAGGCAAGCAACCGCTCGAAGAGACCGTGCGGATCGTCTCGGCGATGTGCGCCGCGCTCGCGGAGGCGCACACGCTCGGCATCGTCCATCGCGATATCAAGCCGCAGAACATCCTGTTCGGATCGGTCGGCTCCCTGAAGTTGCCGAAGCTCGCCGACTTCGGCATCGCGAAGTGGAGCGCCGATACCGACGCCGATCGCGAACAGCGTGCCGAAGACACCGCGATCGTCGCGGGCCAGAAGCTCGCGATGTACTCGCCGAGCTGGGCGGCGCCCGAGCAGCTCGCGGGTCAGCCCGTGTCGGCGGCGACGGATATCTATTCGCTCGCGGTCGTCGCGATCTACATGCTGACCGGCAAGGCGATCTTCGCCGACGAGGATGTCTACGCCGGCTACAAGAAGCGCCGCCACGCCGACGAGCTCGTCAAGGAGACGCTGATTCCGCTCAACCTACCACCTGGGTTGATCGGCGTACTGTCGCGCGCGCTCGCGTTCGATCCGAAGAAGCGCTTGCTGCGCGTCGACGAGCTCGCGACCGAGCTCGCGAAGATCACCGAGCAATCGACCGAGGATCTGCCGCCACCCCCGCAGCGCTACGCGGGCCTCCACGAGCTCCAGACGCCGACCGATCCGGTCTCGCAGATCACGCCGCCCGCACCGCTGCCCGTCGTCAAGGCGCCAGCGGCGACGCCGAGCCCGTATCCGGTGCTCCACTCCTCGCAGCATCACCACCACCACTCGCACCAGATGGCGCAGCCGCACCAGATGGCGCAGCCGCAGATGGCGACCAGCGATCCGGCGACGCCGCCCGCACACGCGCCAACGCCTCCCGTGATCCCCGCGGATCCCACACCTCAAACGTTTCACGCGCCGGCGACCCAAGCGTGGATGGCGTCGGCGCCGGTGCCGACCGGCCCGGTCCGTCGACTCGGCCTGAGCGACGTGCCGCAGATCCTCGGCGATCGTCGCGTGCACTTCGTGATGGTCACGAGTGGCGTCGCGGATCTCGTCGGACCGCAGGGCACGAAAGTTCGCTTGACGTTGATCCCCGGCGCGGGTGGTCAGCGCGTCGTCCACGTGAAGGGCCTGACCTGCTTCATCGCGCATCTCGGCGGTCGTCCGTCGCCCGCGGTTTCGCTCAGCCAATCGAGCGACCTCGCGCTCGTCACGCCACGCGCCCAGGAGATCGGGCACCTCCGGGTCGTGCAGGGAACGACCGAAGGAGTCCTCGTCGTTTTTCCCATCGGGAACGAGCGCGTCGGCGTGGGGCAAGAGGATTGCGGCGACCCCATCCTGTTCGACTTCGGCCCCGGCTCCGAAGTCTATTTCGTGTACACTCAGGGGCGTACGGTGCCCAAGTCAGGGAGACGCGGGTAAGCGCACATCATGGGTCAGACTCCGCCGCCAGCAGCGCCGCCGGGTGGGCGCAAGCCCTCCTCCTCGCAGGCTCCTTCGCAATCCGAGGAGTACGGCGATTACAACGATTTCGAGCAGGACGCGACGAACGTCAACCAGATCCCGCAGCCCGGGATGCCGATGCCCCCGCCGCGGACCTCCGCGCCGCAGATGTTCCCGCAGCCGTCGCCGCAGCTCTCGCACATCAGCAGCGGGCCGCCGACTCCGCAGCAGATGATGCAGCCGCACGTCACCGGCATGAACGCGCCGATGCCCGGCCCGCCGATGGCGCAGGTCTCCGGCGTGATCGCGCAGCCCACGCCGTACGTCTCGCGCTCGCGGATCTACGCGTTCGTGGTCGACGAGACCGGCATGCCGATCGAGCTCGGCTCCGGCCGGTTCGCGAAGGCGTACCTCGGCGAGGAGCGCTGGGTCGAGTCGAAGACCACGCTGCGCCGCCCGGTCGCGATCAAGTGCCTACAGCGCGGCGTCACCGGCGAAGATCAGATGCGGTTTCAGATGGAGAAGGAGATCTTGGAGCGCGTCCAAGGTCACCCGAACATCGTCGAGCTGCTCGCCTCCGGTGAAGGCGACAGCGCCGGCTTCATCCCGCCGTCAGTGCGCGAGAAGGTCGAGAACGATTTCATGATCCTCGAGCTGCTCGACATGAGCCTCGAGGAGCGCTTGAAGGGCGCGCGCCAGAAGCGCCGTCGCGATGACCTCCTCGCGGTGCCGCTGCGCGAGCGGATCTTCCGCGTGCTCGAGTACATCATCCCGGTCGCGACCGCGGTCGAGTTCTCGCACCTCGTGCGCGACACCTGCCATCGCGACATCAAGCCGGCGAACATCCTCGTCAAGCTCCCCGATCCCAACCTTCGCGGCGCGCAGATGAAGATCAAGCTCGCCGACTTCAACGTCGGCAAGGTCGCCGATCCGGATCTCGACGTCTCGATGACGCGGTTCCAGTCGGTGCCCGGCACGCTGTACTTCCAGAGTCCCGAGCAAGAGACCAACACGTTCGAGCTCCTCGTCAACACGACGCAGGGCTCTCCCGAGGTCGAGTTCTTCGAGGACTTCTACATCGACATCTTCGAGCACGACACGTTCTCCCTCTTCAACCGCAACGAGCTCTACTCGATCGCCGCCGCCGATCGCACGCGCAAGAAGCTGCTGCTCAACCGGCCGTTCGCCGAAGGTAGCGAGATCAACGTGCGCGGTCGCGTCGTCAAGAGCGTCGGTCGCCCCGCCGACATCTACTCGCTCGGCGCGGTCTTCTACTATTTGATCTCCGGTGCGTACGCGAACCCGAAGAACCTGTTCGACGCGTTCCGCAAGTTCGTGGAGTACGAGCGACGCGACGAGAACAACTCGATCGCCGCGTACGTCGAGCACGAGTACCGCACGATCCAGAACCTCCGCGCACCGAAGCAGGATGGCCAAGGTGCGCCCGAGCTCGCGCCCGAGGATCGGTTCTTCAGCTACAAGCACTACCTCGACGGCAACGGCGAGCTGATCGATCCCGCGATCATGATGATCATCGCGAAGGCGATGATCCGGAACAAACCCGACAGCTACTGCCTCTCGTACGACCTGCGCACGACCGGCATCTCGGCGATGGTCCACGATCTGCTCTCGCTCTACGTCGCGTTCGGCATCGATCCATCGGCGCGCATCGCCTACTCCAACGAGGGCTACACCGCGCCGAAGAAGTCCGGCGCGATGCGGCGCGCGTTCGACAAGCTGTTCAAGAAATGAGCGCGCGACCGCTCGTCCCCGCGATGTCGGGCTCGATCGCCGACATGAAGCGCTTGCGCGATCGCTGCGCCGAAGTTGGAATCTCCGCCGAAGTTGGCTGCCCGCCGGGCGCAGCCGGCAAGGGTTGAGGGACCAAGACGCACCTCCTGGTCCAGGAGGCAGAGTTACCGAAGCTATCCGCGCTGCTCCAGACCGAGTGGGCGGCGATGCTCGACGAGGGTGTCGCCGTCGATCTCTCCGGTGAAGCCTGTCCCGCGTGCGGCTCGACCGCGGCGCTCGATGCCGGCGCCTGCGCTGACTGCGGCCTCCAGCTCGAAGACTAGCGCCGGCGCCTCCTCCAGAAGTCTTGCGGCAGTCCTCACGACCAGAAATTGCCGCGAGTCGGCGCGGCTCGCCAGCATGTCGTTGTCGGCGCGCAGGGCATGCAGCACTATCCGATCGAGCTTCGCTACGTGTGGCCGAGCGAGCTAGATCTGATGGCACGGCTCGCGGGACTGCGATTGCGCGAACGCTGGGGGACTGGCGATCGCGATCACCGCGGTGCCAGCCGGCGGATCCGAGACCGCTTGGTCCACTCCCCGAGACGAATCGACTCTCCTGGCACGATCTGTTCTTTCCGATTAGCTACATCTTCGGCGACGCGCGCACCGACTCGGCCAGAACTTCTCGCCGCTCGTCGACACGACGCGGACGTTGCTGCCGCCATGCCGGTTCCAGAACTCGACGTCGACATTGGCAAGTGGTCCGCACCCGGGGAGAACTAGGCGCAGCGTGTTCGTCGATCTTCGTCGCCGCGTGGCAAGACCTCGAGCGAGATCATCTGACCGTTCGCGATTGCATTGTCGCGGCGACGATCGTCATACCGCGCGTGTTGCCAGCGTGCTCGACGTACCCGCGATCGAGGCGTTCGAACCAGCGATGTCGTTTGCCGTTCGAACGGCGTCGTAACGGATCGCAGTTAGGATGACCGCGACACGTGAACAGACGTGCGGTCTGTGCGCGCAGCATACGTGGCGATGCTTACGTGTTCTCGCTCGATGAGAACGCGCGGATACAGTTCGCGCACGCATTGAATGACGATCACGCGATCCTGGTCGAACTTCGTCGACCTTTGCCAGTTACGAACCTGCAACCAACGACTAGGTTGCGCGCTCTGTAGTGGACCGAACAGGTGGCGTAGAGGAGTTGCCGGCGCACATGCGGTGCGTACGGCGGCTGCGCTGAGCGCGTTCGCCCAACGTAGTTTCAGGAGCTCTCTCGTGTTGAAACATTTCTCGTTGTTGATCGGTGCCGCATTGCTCGCGCCGATCGTGGCCTGTGATTCGCCCGCGGCGCCGTTGCCCTCGGACGGTGACACCGCGACCCTGCCGCAGAGCGCGCAGGATCAGATCGAAGCGCTGCTCGCAGAGAAGGCCGCGCGCACACCCGCGCAGCGCAAGATCTCGTCGCAGTTGCTGTACCAGCAGCGCGGCACGTTCGCCGCCTTCACGGA
>JBDTJY010000025.1:0-9485 GCA_039935615.1 Kofleriaceae bacterium | reverse complement strand
CTGGCGCGTGATCTTCTCGCCGACCACCGAGCCCATCGAGCCGCCCATGAACTCGAACACGAAGAAGCCGACCTCGACCGGGATGCCCCCGATCGCCGCGGTGCCGGCGCGATACGCGTCGCCAGGTCCGCCGGCCTTGCGCATCGCTCCCTTGATCTGATCGATGTACTTCTTGCCATCGACCCGGAAGCCCAGCGGGTCGGTGCTCTCGAGCTGCCGATCGTGCTCGACCCAGGTCCCCTCATCGATCGCCATCTCGATCCGGGCGTCCGTGGACATCCGGAAGTGGTGGTTGCAGCTCACGCAAACGCGCAGATTCGCGTCGAGATCGGCCTCGTAGAGCGTGGTGTTACAGCGCTCGCACTTGCTCCAAATCCCCTTCGGGACGGACTTTTTGGGCTGTTCGGCGAGCCCCTGGGTACGTGACCACCAGGCCATGGGATGGCACTGATACCGCATTCGTTAGGGCGTTTCCAGCGACTTTCACTCGCCGTGGCATCGCGACTTTGGTAGACAGCACGAGGGGATAGGCATCCCCTTGTCGTGAGGTCGCGATGTCTTCGATCCTTGTCGTCAACGAAATCAGCACGGAGCGCCAAGAGATCGTCCGTGCACTTGAAGCTGAAGGGTTCACGGTCGTACAGGCCGGGTCTGCGTCCGAAGCAACCCGCGAGATCTGGGGCGGTTCGTTTATCGTCGCCGTGATCTCGACCCTGTTGACCGGAACCACAGCCCAAGCCCTGGTCGGTCAGTTGGCGCAAATGGCGCCCGAGATCGAGACGATCGTTCAGGGCAAGAACGACGAGTTACCTGCGCTGGTGCGCAAGGTCATCTCGATTCGTGACGGCTCCGCAGCGGCGTAGCTACGGACCGAACCGATCTTTCAGCGTCAGGAACTCGAGGAACTCGAGGAGTCGTCCCACTTCGGGAACGATGAAGCCGTGGCCTTCGATCCCCGCATCTTCGGCGAGGAGCACGAGCCGCGCGGCGCGCAGCCGATCGACGACGTCGATCACCTCGTGCACCGGCAAGCCGACGCGTGCCGCGATGTCCTCGACGCGCTTGGGCACCATGATCGCGGTGCCGGCGTTGACCTGCGCACCCGCGAGCATGATCTGCTCCTCGGCCATCTGGCGCAGGCACTGGACGACGCGATGATTCGGCGTCGGCAGCAGCAACAGCTCGACCTGCTGGTTCGCACTCTCGAGGCGGAGCGCGAGCGACTTGATGATGCGCAGCGCGATCTCCGGACGCGCGCGCAGCATCGCCTCGAACGTCCTGCCCTCGATCACGAGCAGGCGTGAATCGGTGCGCACGACCGCGGTCGCCGAGCGCGGCCGCGAGTTGAGGATCGCCATCTCGCCGAAGAACTCGCCGGGCGGAATCAACGCGAGCACGCGCTCGGTCTCGCCGACCATCCGCCGGATCTCGACCTCGCCGGTCGTGACCACGTACATGAAGTCCCCCGGCTGCCCCTCGTCGAACAGCACGGTGCCGGCCTTGAAGTCCCGCGCGAACCGATCCAACCCGTCGTTCACGCGACCATCTTACCGCATCGTCGCGTGACGCAGGATATGGAGCAGCGCGCGCGAGCTGACCCGGCTCTTGCCCGGAGCGCCGGGCTCCGCGGGGAGCGCGACCTCGTCGCAGGTCAGGCCGAGCTTCGCGGCGCGCACCAGCATCTCGACCTCCCAGCCATCGCCGCGATCGCGCATGCCGAGCGCGACCCACGCCGGGAACTTCACCGCGCGCACCGGACCGACGCCCGACCAGTGACGGCGGTACACCGTGTCGATCAGGCCGATCGCGACGCGCTCGGGGAGGTTGTGCTTGGACGCGTCGGTGCCTAGCACGAGCTCGAGGCCGCGCTCGACGATCGGCGAGATCAACGCATGGACGGCCCCGGCCGCGGCCGGTCGATCGGCCGGGACGAACACGACGATATCGGGCACCCGCGGCAGCGACGAGAAGTGCGCCTGTGCGCGCTGGCGTGCGGCGCCGTAGCCACCGGTCGGCTCGCGCAGGACGAGCGCGCCAAAGTCCCGCGCGACCTCCGCGGTGCGATCGCGCGAGGCACGATCCACGACGACGATCGAGCGCACGTCGCGGACGGGCAAGCCGCGCAAGACGGCCGGCAACGTGGCCGCGTGATCGCGAGCCGGAACAACGACGTCGATGACCAACCCGTCGAGCATACGCCAGCGGACGTGTGGTACACGAGCCTTCGATGGCGCTCACCTACAAGGACGCAGGGGTCGACATCGACGCCGGCAACCGCCTGGTCGATCGGATCAAGCCGCTCGCGAAATCCACGATGCGGCCCGAGGTGCTCGGCGGTATCGGCGGGTTCGCCGCGCTGTGTCGCGTCCCGACCGGCTACGACGAACCGATCTTGGTCAGCGGCACCGACGGCGTCGGGACCAAGTTGAAGCCCGCGCTCGCGGCGAACCGCCACGAGACGATCGGCGTCGACCTGGTCGCGATGTGCGTCAACGACGTGCTGGTCACCGGCGCCGAGCCGCTGTTCTTCCTCGACTACTTCGCCACCGGCGCGCTGTCGGTCGACACCGCCGCGAGCGTGATCGGCGGCATCGCGGAGGGCTGCCGGCAGTCCGGCTGCGCGCTGGTCGGCGGCGAGACCGCGGAGTTGCCGGGCCTCTATCACGGCAGCGACTACGACCTCGCCGGATTCTGCGTCGGCGTCGTCGAGAAGCGCAAGATCCGGCCGACCCGCGATCTGGTGAGCGGCGACGTCGTGATCGGCCTGCCGTCGGCGGGGCTGCACTCGAACGGCCACTCGCTCGCACGCAAGGTCGTGCTCGAGGTGCTGAAGTTGGAGCTCGACGCGAAGCCGCCCGAGCTCGGCGGCGATTCGGTCGCCGATGCGATGCTGCGGCCGACGATCATCTACGCGGGCGCCTTCCGCCAACTCGCCGAAGCGGGCATCGCGTGGAAAGCTGCAGCGCACATCACCGGCGGCGGGTTGATCGAGAATCCACCGCGGATCTTTTCCGACGACACGCTCGCGGTCGAGCTCGATCGCTCGACGTGGGACGTGCCCGCGATCCTGAAGCTGATCGCGTCGAGCGGCGTCGCCGAGCTCGAGATGGATCGCACGTTCAACATGGGGCTCGGCATGCTGATCGTGGTGCCGGCGAGCGAAGCGGCGCGCACCGTCGAGCTGCTCGCGGGTGTCGAGGCGCGGGTGGTCGGTAACCTCGTGCCGCGTGCCGGAGGCGAGGCGTCGCGGTTCCGATGAGCGTGGAATAAGATGAACGTCGGCGTCTTGGTTTCGGGCACCGGCACGAATCTGCAGGCGCTGCTCGACGCCGAAGCGCGCGGTGAGCTCGCGCCGGCGCAGATCACGATCGTGATCTCGAACAATCCCACCGCACCCGCGATCGCGCGCGCGACCGCCGCCGGCAAGCCCGCGCTCGCGATCGATCATCGCGGGCTGTCGCGCGAGGCGTTCGAGGATCTGTTGATCGCGGGGCTGCGCGACGTCGACCTCGTGGTGCTCGCCGGCTTCATGCGGGTGCTGACGCCGCACTTTCTCGCGCGGTTCACGCGGCCGGTGATCAACACCCACCCGTCCCTGCTGCCGGCATTTCCTGGCATGGACGCTCCCGGCCAGGCGATCTCGGCCGGCGCTCGCGAGAGTGGCGTCACCGTTCACCGCGTCGATCAGACGGTCGACGGCGGTGCGATCCTCGCGCAAGTGCCCGTCGCGATTGTGACCGGGGATACTCCCGCGTCGCTCCACGCGCGGATCCAGGCCGAGGAGCATCGCCTGCTCCCGCGGATCGTCCGCGAGATCGCGGCAGGTCAGATCGTATTCGCTGCGCCGCCCTGACATCCGACGTGCACGCTGATCGGGCCGTGTTAGTTTCGGCGCCATGAACAAGCGTCTCGCGGGCTGGGCGTACAGCGTTCTCACGGTGACCGGCGTGGTGTTGGTCGCCGCGTTCTTCATGTCGTGGCTCGAGTTCGGCGACTCGACGAGCGGGCTGTCGATCGCGCGGCACGAGCACTGGCTGTTCCTCGTCCCGATCTCGGGCGCGTTGCTCGCGGGCGCGGCCGGCAGCAAGTCGGAGTGGACGCGGCTCGCCGCGGTCGCCGCCGGTGCATTGATCGCCGGGGACATGGCGGTCGAGCTCCTCCGGGGAGTGCTCCACTTCAACCTCGATATGTATCTGATGTTCGGCGGCGCGGTCCTCGCGATCGTCGGCAGCGCCGACAAGCATCGCGCGCTGCGTGGCGCCGGTGGCCTCGCGATCCTCGTGGGCTTCTTCGCACCGTGGACGAGCGACTCGTTGTTCCACGGCCTGCGCCAGGCCGGCGACATCGCCGACATGTTCGGCTTCAGCACCGCCGCGCTGTGGTTGATCCCGCTCGCCGGCATCGCCGCATGCGCGAGCGCGAACATGATCGGCATCCGTGGCCGCCGCGTCGCGCTGTTCTCGGGCGTCGCCGTGTTCGCCTCGATCCTGTGGTTCATCGGCTCGGTCGCGAACATGGTGTTCGCGTGGGGCGCGTGGGCGACGTTCGGTGCGAGCGCGACCGCTCTCGTGATCGGCCTGCTCGCGCCGACGGAGAAGGCCTCGAGGGCGCTCGCGAAGCCCAGCCTGTAGTAAGCTCGCCGCGTAGTGCCGAGTAACTCGTACGACCTCGTCGTCCTCGGCGATGATCTCGCTGCACTGGTGTGCGCGACGCTGTGCGCGCGCCGCGGCATGCGAACCCTGATCCTCGGCGACGATCGCCCGGCTCGCTACAACCTCGGGCCGCACAAGTTGCCGCTCGAGCCGGTCGTGTGGCCGGTCGGGGTCGGCTCGCCGGCCGAGCGCGTGCTGAAAGAGCTCCACGGCGAGCTCGCACTGCGCCGCAAGTTTCGCGAGCCACGGATCGCCGCGCAGATCGTCGCGCCGGATTTTCGCGTCGACCTCGGCACCGATCGACTCGGCGGCGAGCTCGCGCGCGAGCTCGGCACCGCCGCCGAGGCCGCCCTCGCCCGCTGGCAGAAAGGCTCCGAGGTCGCGCGACTGTTCGATCCGATCCTCGCGGGCGACCACGCGTTCCCCGGCGTCGGCTTCTTCGAGCGCCGCGAGGTCGCGAAGCTCTCCGAGCAACTCGGCGAAGTGGCGGCCGCGTGGTGGACCGATGTCGAGACCGATCCGAATGCTGCGATCTGGCGCGGGCTCGCCGCGATCGCGCTGCGTCATCCGGCGGCACCGCCGGCCGCGATCGCGCGCGCGCTCGATGCCTGGTTCGCCGGGCCGCCCGCGCTGCGCGGCGACGGCGACGCGATCCGCGAGCTCCTCGTCGAGAAGCTGACGACCGCCGGCGGTGAAGTGCGCAGCGGCACGGTCGCCGAGGCGAACATCTCGTGGGGCAAGATCTCGAGCCTCACGCTCGCGAATGGCGACGACATCGGCTCGGGCCAGGTCGTCGCGTCGCGCTCGCCGCAACAACTGCTCGACCTGCTCGGCAAGAAGGCACCGAAGCGGCTGTCCGAGCTCGCCGAGGGGATGTCGATCGTCGGCTATCGCTACACGCTCAACATCGTGCTCGATGAAGCCGGTCTACCGGAGCACATGGCGCCGACCGTCGCGGTGCTGTCCGCGACCGACAAACCGCCGGTCGGTGACGCCGCGTTCTCCGTCCATCTCGGCGAGGCCGACGATGCGGGCCGCGTCGTCGCGACGATCGCGGCGATCCTGCCGACCGACGGTGCGGTCGAGCCCGATCGGCTCGTCGCGAAATGCATGGCGCTGCGCACGGGGCTGTGGCGACGGCTCGGCGAGGTCATGCCGTTCTTCGAGAAACACCTCGTGCTCGCGCACTCGCCGTTCGAGGCGACACCGCCGCACGTGCCCGGTGGTCGTGGCAGCTACGACGTGCCGCGCAACTTGCCGCTGCCGATGACGCCGGTGTGGAAGGGTCAGCTCGCGGCGACCGCCGACACCGGCGCGCTGCCGTACGTCACCGGTTTGAAGAACCTGACGCTGACCGGTGATCAGATGCTGCCGGTGCTCGGCCTCGAGGGTGCGCTCGCCGCGGGATGGAGTGCGGCGAAGGTCGCGTGCGCGCTCGCGGGCAAGAAGAAAGACTACCTGCGCGACGAAGTCGTCGGCGCGGCTTAGAGCCGGGGCAGCTCGAGCTGCTCGGCGAGGGCTTCGTCCTCGATCACGAAGATCGCGGTGGTGCTCGTGGGCAAGCGCTCGACGGCGGTCGCGCGCAGCATAGGCACCGCACCGCGAGCGCGCGCTTCGATCACGAGCTCGAGCGGATCGGCGTGCGGGTGCGCCGCGAGGATCGCGCCGCCGGCCGCGGGGAGTGTCGATTCGGCGACGACGCCGAGCGCTGTCGCGTCGGGCGCGACGACGATACACGCCGCGAGCAGCGCGACGGCGCCGGGCTGGCCGACGAGCACGCCGGTCGTGATCGGTAGGCCGTCCAGGGCGCGCAACACCGCGGGCGCGAGGCGGATCCGAGAGTCGCGGAACACCGCGACCAGCGAGGCGGCGAGCTCGCCGGCGCCGAGCGCTTCGTCCCAGTTGCGATCGAGCACGCGCGCGAGGTCGACCGGCGCGACGCCCGGCTCGCCGGCGAGGTGCGCGCCGTAGAGCAGCGCGACGCCGGGGTAGAGCTGCGGCGACAGCTCGAAGCGCTGGACGATCTGTTCGAGCGACTCGTGCGCGAGCGTCGAGCCGCGATCGATCGCGCCGGTGATCACGCCGCGCGCCCAGATCGCGAGCTCGTCGCGCCATGGCGGGCGGCTGTCGACGGGGCCGTGCGAGACCGGGTCGACCGCGCGCGGTTGCGCGAGGCGCATGCGATCACGCCACGAGGCGAAGCGCTCGGTGAGCGAGACGGTCGGCGTCGCCGCTTTGGCCGGCGGGCGAGGTGTCGTGGGCGCCGGCGCCGGCGCGGTGGCGCGAAACAGCGAGGGCTTTTCGACCGGTCGATCCGGCTCGGGCGGGGGCACCGACTTCAGCGCGGCCGCGAGGTGACTCTGCAGCGTCACCGCGGTGTTGTCGGGTTCGTACAACGACGAGCTCGGCTTGTTCGCGACCGGATCGGCTTCCCGCTCGCGCGGCAACGTCTGTGGCACCGCGACCGAGACCTCGCGCTCCTGACCGTCGAGCTGGATCAGCGCGAGCGGCCGGCGGGCTTGCGCCGCGAGCACGCCGATCATGCGCCCCAAGACGAGCCCGCACGCGTCGACGCGATCGAACCGCTCGGGGCCGATCGTGCGGAGCGTGCTGCGACCATCGAGGTCGACGATGTAGAGCCGGCCGTGATCCGCGCCGACGCACGCGAGCAGGTCGCTGCGCGGGTGCGAGGCGACCTGTGCGATCGGCTCGGGGAGCTCGTGGAACTTCGGCTGGCCGCGATTGACGAGTGGGAACACGTCGAGCCGGGTCGGATCGTGTTGCGAGGTCATCCACACGACGCGATCGCTGCCGCCGAGCGCGGTCAACACGGCGGGCTTCGGCAGCTTCAAGCGCCGCTTCGGCATCCGCGAGTGCGGATCCCACTCCTCGATCGCGGCGGCGAGTGCGACGACAAATTGCCCGGCGGCCGCGCCGGCGGCGACCGGCACCGCGCGTGCGGGAAACTGATATGGCGTGAGGCCGTGTTCGCTGGCCGTGAGGACGGCCGCGCCGAGCGCGCCGACCGCGAGGGCGTGGGCACCGACCGACGCCATCAGCTTCATCGGCGCTTCGAGCCGGATCTCGGCGATCGTGCGCGGCCCGTGCGGATCGAGCAGGTGGACCGTGCTGTGCGCGGCGTAGCGCGACAGCACCGCGAGCCGCGGTGGGGCTCCGACCCACGCGACCTCGCTCGAGCCCGCTTCGGGATCGATGCCGACCTCGGCGAACGCGCCGCAGCCGGGCAGATCGACGATCGTGACGCGCGTCGGTTCGTGGATCGCGGCGAGCGTGCCGTCCATCGCGATCGCGATGCGAGGTTTCTCGGCTGGCGTGAAGCCCACCGTCGCCGACCCCGATCGCGCTACCACGGGGAGAATCGTATCAGTGCCGGTCTTCGGGATCGAGCGCACGCACGTGCAGGCATGCTTTGTCGGGCTTGCCGAGCGGCGGCAGGTCGGCGCGCGCGTCGTCGCTGAGGGTCACGCAGCGCGCGCCGGATCCGCATTCCTCGTCGTGCTCGCACGACTTCGTGCACGTGCCGTGCGGGGCGCCCCACTGGCGTTCGCCGCGGAGCTCGTGCTTCACGCAGTAGAACGAGCGGCAGCCGATCGAGTAGCTGCACGAGTCGCCGTAGGGGCCCTGCCCGAACACGTTCCACGCGACGAGGCTGCCGAGGGCGAGGACGCCGAGCACGATGATGATCGTGCCGATCTTCGAGAGTTTCGAGCGCACGGTCATCGAGGTGACCGTAGCACTACTGGGAGGAGCTCCGCGCGATTCGCCGGATCGCGCAGCTCGCCATCGATCAGGATCAGATCCGCGACGCCGTCGGCCGGCGGCAACACGCCGAGGTCGTAGGTGATCGTCGCGCCTGCGCGCAGCGTGCGGATGCCGGCGTGGCGCGCGGCCAGCGCCCGCGGTGTCACCCACGGTACGAGCTCGCGCGCGCACATCGTGTGGTTGGTGTGCCCCGCGACCTGCGTCAGGCCGATCGGCAGCTCGCCGGGATGAAACCGGCGCGGTCGCACCGGATCGAGCTCCCACGCCCGATCGCTGCCGGGGCGACCCGGGTTCGCCGGACGATGCGCGAGCAGGCCGCCCGCTTCTTCTCCGGGTGCGCCGGCTTGCGACACCGGCTCGAGCGACAGCGGGGTGATCGTGCCGCGCTGCCAGTCGTCGCGGCGGGCGGCGATGGCGGCCGCGAGCAGGCGCTCGAGCGCCGCGGCGAGGGGTGCGGGCTCCGCGGCGACGCCGAGGCGGTCGACCTCGCGCTCGGTGACCGCGGCGTGCGTGATCAACACGTCGCGCCCGTCGGGGAGCGCGCCCGTGAGGCCGAGGTGAAACCTCCCGGCGAGCATGAGCTCGACGACGAGCGAGCGCTGCTCGACCGAAAACGACGCGTAGTCGCGCGCGGCCAGGGCGTAGGTCGAGATCGAGGGGAACCGCGGTGCGAACTCGGCCGCGGCGCGCTCATTCGCCGCCGCCGCCCTGCCCTTGGCTCGCTTGGTCGCCTCGATCGACCACGCCAACGTCCGCGCCTCGGCGAACGCGCGATCGTCGACCAGCGCGAGCTCGACGACCCGCGCGGCATCGTGGTTGCCGACGATCAGGCGCACCTGCTCGGGTGGGTGCGCGGCGAGCCAGCGCAACACGGCCAGGCCTTCGGCGCGCGAGACGTCGGGCGCGGTCAGATCGTAGTCGAATTGATCGCCGATCGAGATCAACTCGACATCTGGGCGCAAGTGGCCGTCAGCGGCGAGCAGGTCGTAGCTCGCGAGCAGCTTCATCACCGCGGCGAACGGGGCCTGCGGATCTCCGAGCACGTAGGTC
>JBDTJY010000024.1:0-9697 GCA_039935615.1 Kofleriaceae bacterium | reverse complement strand
CGCGAATGGATCAGAGCAAGAAGACGATGCGGCACTTTTATTGCCGCGACGTGCTTTGGGAGACGTTCGAGCAAATGGCGAACGACTTCGATTGCTCGATCGATTATCTCGTCAACGAGGCGATGAGATATTACGCGCGCTCGAAGAACTACCAGTCCCCGGGTGGCGCTCCGGTCACGCAGGGTCCTTCGCCCAGCGGTAATGGCGGCGGCAACAATCAGAGCGGCCCCAATGCGTTCCCGCCGAATGGCGGTCCGAGCGCGACCAAGCCCCCGATGCCGCGCGGTCAGCCCGCGACGCAGCAGCCCATGATGGCGAACGCGAATGCGGGTGGTGCGAACGGCTCGACCGCGGCCTCGTCGGCGCGCCGTCCGGCACCGCCGACGCCCGGCTATGCGGCGCCCCGCGCGGGTGCGAGCACGAGCGCTCCGCCGCCGGCGAACAGTCATCATTCGCCGGCGCCGATCGCGCCGCCGAACAACGGCACGCCGGCCACCATGGGTGCGGCGGGACCGACGCTGTTCCTGATCTACAACGGCCAGCGCTATCCGGTGACCAAGGATCAATTCATCATCGGACGCGGCTCGAAGACGTCGGACTTGCCGATCAAGGATGGCAACATCTCGCGCAAGCACGCCGCCGTGATCCGTCGTAACGGCACGTTCTATATCAAGGACCTGGGGTCGACCAACGGGATCGATTACAAGGGCATGCGGATCGACAACAAGCGGATCGATGAAGGCGACGTCTTTCATCTCTGCGACTACGAGCTGCGTTTCACGTATCGCGCCGACGGCTGACCGCTGTCGTCGTGACAGACCGCGGTGCTAGCGTGCGGGCGTGAGTGACGTCGAGCTGTTGCGTCGCGTGGAGGCCGTGCGGATGCCGCTCGACCTCGCGGCGAAGGACAACTTCGCCGGCGTGCGCAAGATCGTCGGGCTCGGCATCGCGCTGCGGACCGCGTGCGATGCGCTGATCGCGAAGGCGGAGCCGAACGAGGCGCTGGTCGCGTGGCGCGGCCAGCTCGCGCAGTGGGAGCAGCTCTCGGAGGATCAGCAGGCGGTCGAGGTCGCGCGTGGGATGCGCCTGTTGGCGCGGTATCCGACGAGGCACAAGGCCGTCGTCAAGACGGGGCCATCGATCGAGAGCCTGCTGCCCGCGGTCACGATCGCACCCGCAGCGCCGGCGAACAAGACGCTTACGCTTACGCCTCCACCGGCGGCGTCGACAAAGACCGCGGCAGCGCCGGCACCGAAGACCGCCAGACGAACACCCAAGGTCGACGAGTCGATCGATCCGCTGGCGCAGCCGACCCACACGCTGCCGGGGATCGGGCCGGCGTTCGCGGAGCGGTTGGCGGAGAAGGGGCTCGAGACCGTCGAGGATCTGCTGTGGTGCCTGCCGCGGCGCTACGACGACGTGCGCGATGCGAAGCACCTGAGCGACGTCGAACCGATGAGCGAGGGCGAGCGCGCGACGTTCGTCGCGAGGGTGACGTCGTCGCGGATGGTGTTCGTCGGTCGCCGGCGCTGGGCCGATGTTCGGCTCGCGTGCGTGGACGCCGCGCAGCGCACGACCGCGGTCGTGCGCTGGTTCAACGTGTGGGCGGGCATCGACAAGCGGATGCCGGCCGGCAGCACGGTGACGATTTCGGGCGTCGTGCGGAAGCGCGACGGTCGGCTGGAGTTCGCGAATCCCGACGTCCTGTCGATCGAGATTCCTCTGGCGACCGATCAGCTGGAGCTGTCGAACGCGCCGGCGAAGAAGCCGCTGCCGAAGTTGATCGCGCGCTACAACGAGGTCGCGGGCGTGCCGGCGAGCAAGTTGCGCGCGGCGTGTCAGACGGCGTGCGCGCGGGTCGGCGCGAGCGCGGATGACGGCGTGCCCAGGAGCGTCGAAGCCGCGGCGAAGCTGCCGGCGCTCGCGACGACGCTGTCGATGCTGCACTCGCCGCCGGACGACATCGCGCCGGAGGTGCTGGTGTCGCTCAATCGCGGCACGAGCGTGTGGCAGCGCCGCCTGGTGTTCGGCGAGCTGTTCGCGCTGGGTGTGGCGGTCGCGTTGAAGCGGCGCGAGCGCTGCGCGGATGCGGCGGTGCCGTGCGCGGCGAGCAAGGCGGTCGATGCGGTCGTGTTGAAGGCGCTGCCGTGGCAGCCGACGGGTGCGCAGACCCGGACGATCGGCGAGCTCCGCGCGGACCTCGCGAAGCCGGTGCCGATGAATCGGCTGCTGCAGGGCGATGTCGGATCGGGCAAGACCGCGGTCGCCTTCGCGGCGGCGGTGCAGGTGGCGAGGGCGGGGCGGCAGACCGCGATCATGGCGCCGACCGAGATCCTCGCCGAGCAGCACTACGAGACGTGGACCGCGTGGGCGAAGGTCGCGAAGTTGAAGATCGCGCTGCTGACCGCGTCGACGCCGAAGGCGGTGCGGCAGTCGCTGCTCGCGCTGCTCGCGCAGCGACAGATCGATGTGTTGATCGGAACGCACGCGCTGCTCGCGGAGAGCGTCGGGTTCGGCGCACTCGGGTTGGTCGTCGTCGACGAGCAGCATCGGTTCGGCGTCGCACAACGCGCGAAGCTGCGCGACAAGGGCGACGGCCAGGGCGCACCGCACCTGCTGGTGATGACGGCGACGCCGATTCCGCGGACGCTCGCGCTGACCGCGTACGGCGATCTCGACGTGTCGGTGCTCGACGAGCTGCCGCCTGGTCGCCAGCCCGTGAAGACCGCGGTGGTCAACGGCAAGCGCGGCGAGACCGCGGCGTACAAGCTGATCGCGCAGCGGGTCGCCGCCGGCGAGCGCGCGTACGTCGTGTGCCCCAAGGTCGAGGACGACAACGCGGACAGCGATTGGAAAGACGCGACCACGGTCGCGAGCGAGGTCGCGGCGGCGTTGCCACAGACCCGCGTCGGGTTGGTGCACGGGCGGCTCGATGTCGAGGCGCGCGATCGCGTGATGCGCGCGTTCAAGACCGGCGAGCTCGACATCCTCGTCGCGACCACCGTGATCGAGGTCGGCGTCGACGTGCCGGCCGCGACGGTGATGGTGATCCACGACGCCGATCGGTTCGGCCTCGCGCAGCTCCATCAGTTGCGCGGCCGGGTCGGGCGCGGCGGCGGAGCGGCGCACTGCGTGCTCGTCACCCACGGCGGCCTGACCGAGGACGGCCGCGAGCGGCTCGACGCGATGGTCCGGACCACGGACGGTTTTGCGATCGCCGAGACCGATCTGGCCCTGCGCGGACCGGGGGAGCTTTGCGGACCGCGCCAAGCAGGTGTCCCAAGATTGCGCTACGGCGACCTCGGCCAGCACTTCGAGCTCTTACTCGAAGCACGTCGCCATGCTGCGGCGATCCTCGACGAGGATCCCGACCTGGTTCGACCAGAGCACACCGCTTTACGAGCCGCGCTCTCGCGCAGGCTTGCGCATTCGGTCTACGGTCCTGAAAGCGGCTGATCTGAACCTAGCTCGTAGTTTCTAGTTGATCGGATAATCGGCATTAGTAGGATGCCATTCATGATGATGAGGGCTTCGTCAGGGATCGTGTGCGTTGTAGCTAGCGCACTTTCGTTTGCGGTCGCCTGTAGCTGGGGCGGCGCCTCCAGCAAAGATGGGACGCCCGACGCGAGCTCCTCGGGGACGACCTGCGGCGACGGGGTCTGCGCCGCCAGCGAAGTCAGCAGTTGCCCCGCGGATTGCGGCACCGGCAGCAACGGATCGGGCTCGAACACCGGGAGCAACGGATCGGGCTCGAACACCGGCGCGGTGTGCGGCAACGGAACCTGCGAGAACGGCGAGACCACGGCGAGCTGTCCCTCGGATTGCTCGGGCGGAGGTTCTGGTTCCGGGGCGCTCAACTGCAGCGACCCCGCCGTCGTGCTCGCGTGCGGCGTCTGCCTTCTGGATGCGACGCAGTGCGGAGGCCTGGATCCCACGGCGTGCGCGACGTGCCTCGGGCTCTAGTCAGGTGACCTCGCCGGTGACCCACGCGAGGTACGGCGCGTGACCACCGGCCACCGGCAGCTCGATCGCTTCAGGCACGTCGTACGGATGTAGTTCGACCAGCCGCTCGCGCATCGCTGCCACCCGCTCCGAGGTCGTCTTGATGATCGCGAGCGCCTCCGGCTCGTCGTGAATCGCGCTCTCCCAGCGATAGATCGATCGCACCGCGGGCACGATATTCACGCATGCCGCGAGCCGCTCCTCGACGAGCGTACGCGCGACGCTCGCGGCGACGTCCTGGCTCGGAAACGTCGAAAGCACGACGACCACGGAGTCCACCGCCATCGCCGGACTCTACATGTGGTAGATCGGCCCGGCCGTGTTGATCGTCCAGAAGTATGGTGGCACGTCGGTCGGGACCATCGACCGGATGAAGCACGTCGCCGCGCGCTGCATCGCGTCGCAGCGCCAGGGCCATCAGGTCGCGGTCGTGGTCTCGGCGATGTCGGGCGAGACCAACCGCTTGCTCGAGCTCACCCGCCAGCTCCACGAGGATCCGAACGACCGCGAGGTCGACGTCATCATCTCGACCGGCGAGCAGGTCTCGGTCGGCCTGGTCGCGCTCGCGATCCGCGCGGCCGGTGGCAAGGCGCGCTCGTTCCTGGGCCACCAGTGCAAGATCATCACGGACAGCTCGTTCGCCCGCGCGCGGATCGTCTCGATCGATAGCCAGCCGATCAAGGACGCGCTCGCCGCCGGTGAGATCGCGGTGATCGCCGGCTTCCAGGGTGTCGACGACAAGGGCAGCATCACCACGCTCGGCCGCGGCGGCAGCGACACGACCGGCGTCGCGATCGCGGCCGCGCTCGGCGCCGACGTCTGCGAGATCTACACCGACGTCGACGGGGTCTACACCAGCGACCCGAACGTCGTGCCGAACGCGCGCAAGGTCGATCGGATCTCGTACGAGGAGATGCTCGAGCTCGCGTCGCTCGGCGCGAAGGTGCTGCAGATTCGCTCGGTCGAGCTCGGAATGAAGTACGGCGTGCGTATTCACGTGCGCTCGAGCTTTTCGGATGTCGAGGGAACGTGGGTCGTTCCCGAGGAGACCAGTATGGAGAAGGTCACGGTCGCCGGCGTCACCGCGTCGCGCGACGAAGCCAAGATCACGCTCGAGGATCTGCCGGACATGCCCGGCATCGCCGCGCGGATGTTCGCGCCGCTCGCCGACGCCAACGTCTCGGTCGACATGATCGTGCAGAACCAGGCCTACGACGGCACGACCGACCTCACGTTCATGGTGCCGAAGGGCGATCGCAAGCGCTCGGTCCAGCTCCTGACCGAGAAGGTCCCCGACATCGTCGGCCCCGCGGGCGAGCGAATCTCGTACGACGACGAGATCTGCAAGGTTTCGGTGGTCGGCGTGGGCATGCGCTCGCACGCCGGCGTCGCGAAGACGATGTTCGAGCTGCTGGCGAAAGAAGGCATCAACATCCAGCTGATCTCGACCTCCGAGATCAAGATCAGCGTCGTGATCGCTCGTAAGTATGCGGAGCTCGCCGTGCGCACCTTGCACGATGGCTTCGGATTATCGCTACCGCCTTCGGAGCGCGCCGGGTTGTAATAGCGTCATGGGCGGGTGCACCAACTGCAAAGGCAAGACGGGCTGCGATTCGCGCAAGGGCTCGATGATGGGCTCGGTGGAGAGCGCACTCGAAGAGCTGTATCCATCGCAGACCTGGGGCGAGGTCCGCGATCTCGAGGACCCGCACGCCGCGATGCCGAGCGACGAGCTCGCCGCCCTCGCCGAGGAGCTCGCGACCGAGCTCGTCGCCGCGACGTTCGTCAAGACCGGCGGCGACGACGAGCCGTGCGACTTCATCTACGTGCTCGCGCTCGGTCGCACGCCCTGCATCATCCAGGTTCGCGATCACGACGTCGCGCCTCCCGACGAGTGGGGCGATGCGCTTGAGATGGAGCGGGACGGGCTTGCCCCGACCCGCGTGGTCGAGGAGATGTATCTGCGCGTCGTGGTCAGCCAGCGCGCGCGGGTCGCCGCGGTCCAGCAGGTCGTCGTCACCGCGACCAAGGCCGGCACCGGCTGGCTGATCCGCGAATCGCCGCGCGCCGGCGTCTACGACGCGCCGCTGCTCAAGCGCATGCAGAAGCTCGTCGCGATCCTGCCGGCGTACGACCTCCTGCACGTCGACTTCGGCGAGATCGCGCACGCGCCGCCGGGGTTTCACGCGGGGAGCTGGAAGGAGCTGTTCGGCGGCGAGCCGTCGATCGCGAACTACCTGTTCTATCCGCAGCCGACGACGATGATCGTGACGAGCTACCTCGGATGACCGCGCATGATCGATGACGAGATCCGCGAGATCCTGCGCGAGCTGATCAAGGAGATCGGAGCGACCTCGGCGCGCATCCTCGGCGAGGACACGCCGCCGCGCACCGGCGTCCCGGCGCGCACGCTCGCGCTCGGCGGTGGCGAATACCTCTCCGTCGAATTGCCGACGCGCTCGACCAACACCGATGTCGAGGCCGCGTTCGATCGCACCACCCGCCAGCTCCGCGCGCTGCGCCGGCGGTGGGAGGTCGCCCGCCTGCCGGAAGTCTCGATCACGCCGGCGACCGCCGAGCCCGAGCAAGGTCGCGTGCTCGCGACGATCCAGAAGTACATGCAGGGCCTCGCCGGCATCGATCGCGCCTCGAACGCCTTCGTGATCCGCGGCACCGGCCTGGTCGGTGCGGCCAAGGATCCCGACGAGCAAGAATCCTCGCGCTGGCAATTCCTCGCGCGCCGCGCGCTCGCCACCAAGGATCCCAACAGCTCGCACGGCGAGGTCGTCGATCCCGACGCCTACGCGATGAGCTTCTGGTACGACGCCGCGCTCGTCGTGCTGCTCGCCGAGCCGTACGCGCTCGACTTCGTGCGCCATCGTTGCCGCCAGGTCGCGCGCGAGCTGTGCAACCTGTTGCCGATGCTCGATCCCGATCCCGAAGCGCCCGCCGCGATCGGCCCGCGCCCGCGCCGCCCGACGCAGCCGTAGTTACGGCGGCGCCGCGCGGAACGTATCGAGCTTCGTCCTCAAGTCATCGACCGGCGCGTTCGCATCGAGCGCCTTCGCGAGCGCATCGCCATTCGCGTGGATCTGCTTCAACCGTGCGAGCTGCGCATCGATCACCGGCGCCGCATCGTCCATGAACTTGTCGGGGATGGTCGCTGCCTTGCGCACGTGCGCGACATCGGCCTTCGCCGTCTCGCACGCGAACTCGCGCGACGTCACGACCGGGATCACGACATCGACCAACACCTGCTTCGCATGCGCGCGGTCGGTGTTGAAGTACTCGAAGAACTTGGTCGTGCCGGTCTGCACGCCGGCGATCGTGCTGTCGACCGCGCCTTCACACAGGTGGAACAGTTGACGTCCCTCGGAGCGCTTCGCCGAGACGACCTCGAGGTTGCCGGTGGTCTGGCCGCTGACCTGCTTGTACGCGATGAAGCCCATCGCGGCGATGAGGACGCTGACCGTGATCGCGATGGCGATGCCAAACTTGCGCATCAGATCAACGTCTTCAGTACGCTCGCGTCGCCTTCGAGCGCGCAGCGTTGCATGTAGAACCCGAGCCCACGGGCACCGCCGAGCTCCTCGCCACCACCCGCGCGACCGGGGCCGCCGTGCACCAGCGACGGCAACACCGTGCCGGGGCCCGGTGACTGCGCCGCCATCTTCGACGAGCCGAGATAGAGCCGGCCGGCCCACGGCGCGGCGGTGGTCACGAACGTCGCGACCCAATCGCGATCGTCGGAGTACGCGGAGCTGACCAGACAGCCTTCGCCCTTCGCGATGAACGCCGCCGCGAAGTGGGCATCGCCGGAGTAGGGCCCCACGGTCGAGACCGGCCCGAACACCTCGTGCGAGTTGAGCGGCTCGCACGTCATCGGCGACTTCGCGAGCCGCACGACCGGGCCGACGAAGTAGCCCTTGCCCTCGGGGATGCCGAGCGGCGTGACCTCTCCGGTGCCGCCGTGCACGCTCTCGGTGGCGGCGGCGAGCCGCGCGATGCCGGCCTTGACGTCGGCGAGCTGCTGCGCGGTCGCGACCGGACCCATGCGGACCTCCTCGAGCTCGGGGTTGCCGATCTTCCAGGTCGCGAGCCGATCCTTCATCGCCTCGAGGACGTCGCCGAGCTTGTCCTGGGGGACCAGCACGCGGCGGATCGCGGTGCACTTCTGGCCGGTCTTCTGCGTCATGTCGCGCACGACGTCGGCGAGGAACAGGTTGCCGACCTCGCTGGTCAGATCGACATCGGGTCCGAGCACCGCGGCGTTGAGCGAGTCGGCCTCGATGTTGAGGCGCGCGTGTGGGAGCTTGCCGCGCAGCATCGTCGCGGTCGCGCTCCCACCGGTGAACGCGACGACGTCGACCGGGGTCACGTGATCGAGCAGTGCCCCGGCCGGCCCGACCAGCATCTGCAGCACGCCCCTCGGCAGCAGCGGCTCGAACAACTGTGCGAGCCGATGCGCGACCAGCGCGGTCGCGGTCGCCGGCTTCGAGATCACCGGCACGCCCGCGATCAGCGAGCACGCGAGCTTCTCGCACGTGCCCCACGCCGGGAAGTTGAACGCGTTGATGTGGACCGCGACCCCGCGCCGCGAGGCCCACACGTGCTGGCCGACCATCCGCGCGGTGCGACCGACCTGGATCGGTTCGCCGTCGCCGATCAGCTTCTGCGCGCCGAGCTTCGCGCCGAGCTCCGCGTAGTGCGACAGCGTGACCGCCGCGCCATCGATATCGAACTTCGCGTCGCTGCGCGTGTTGCCGCCGTTCGCGATCGCGAGCGCGATCAGCTCTTCGCGCGCGGCGTGGATCGCCTTCGAGAGCGCCGCGACCAGCTCGCCGCGTTGCGCGAACGTCAGCGTGGCGAGGGCACCGGCGCCGGTGCCGCGCGCGTAGGCGAATGCCGCGGCCAGGTCGTGACCACCGGCGGAGACCTCCGCGACGGTCGCCTCGGTCGCCGGATTGACGAGCGCTTGCCTCGCACCGGAACCGGTCGACCATCCGCCACTGAGAAAGCTGGCCAGGAGCTGGGTAGCCTGCATCCCGGCGTCTTACCACGGTGTTATCGTGGAGTCGCTCGATGCTCCCAGCGACGGTCAAGCGCATCATCTACGGCCTGATCGCGATCGCGATCGTCGTCATGGGCGGCGGCGTCGGTTACTACATCATCGGCCACGGGAAATGGCCCCTCAGCGACTGCCTGTACATGACGATGATCACGATCACCACCGTCGGCTATGCCGAGGTGTTGGTTGGGATGGACACGACGGAGTACGCGCGCGGCTTCACGGTGATCCTGCTGATGTTCGGCACGGGCACGATCGTGTTCTTCGCATCGACGATCACGGCGTTCATCATCGAAGGCGATCTCAAAAATGCGCTGTTCCTGAACAAGCTCAAGAAACGGATGAAGAGGATGAAGGACCACGTGATCGTGTGTGGGGCAGGGTCGACCGGGCGCAACGTGATCGAGGAGCTGATCGCCACGGGCATCCCGGTGATCGCGATCGATACACGCGAGTCCGAGCTCAAGGACATCGCCGACAGGCATCCGAAGGCGGCGTACTCGTACGTGGTCGGCGACGCGACCGACGACGACATCATGAGCCAGACCAACTTGGCCGATGCGCGCGGCCTCGTCGCGGCGCTGTCGTCCGACAAGGACAACCTCTACCTCACGGTCTCGGCGCGGC
>JBDTJY010000023.1:0-3303 GCA_039935615.1 Kofleriaceae bacterium | reverse complement strand
ACCGCTGCCCGACCTCGTCATCGAGGTGGTCTGGACGAGCGGTGGGCTGGACAAGCTCGAGGTCTATCGTCGACTGGCAGTGAGCGAGGTCTGGTTCTGGAAGGACGATCGCTTCACCGTGCACGTGTTCGGTCCGAGTGGATACGCGTTGCGTGAGCGTAGCGCGCAGTTGCCGGACCTCGACCTCGCGTTGCTCGCGAGCCTCCTCGATCTCCCGACCCTCAATGACGCAGTCGATCGCATGCAGGCATTCGCTCGATCAGTCCGTTAGGCCGAAGCTCGGCCGCGGTTGGCCGGACGCCGTCGGACACCCGACGTTCGCGCGAGGGGTTCTCGACGGCAACGATGGCCCGCGAGTTGCTGAGGTCGGGTGCTACGATGATCGCGATGGCGACCAGCATTCCTCGTGGCGAGTACGTCCCGACCGCAGATCAGCGGTGCGTGATGCGCGCGAGCTGGACCGACTACGAGGCTCTCGACGCGATGCGCGGCGAGAGTGCGCGACCACGGATCACGTACCTCGACGGAGCCGTGGAACTGATGTCGCCTTCGACCGATCACGAACAGATCAAATCTCAGCTCGGCGCGCTGCTCGAGAGCTACTGCAATGCGCAGCGGATCAAGATCAAACCGGTAGGGAGCTGGACGATCAAGGATCGCACGGTCGACGCCGCTCTCGAACCCGACGAGTGCTACTGGATCGGCAGTGCTCCGAAGGCTCGGCCCGATCTTGCGATCGAAGTTGTCTGGACCAGCGGCGGCCTCGACAAGCTCGAGGTCTATCGCCGCCTTGCCGTGGCCGAAGTGTGGTTCTGGATCGACCGTGTGATCAGCGTGCACGTCCTGGGGCCGGAGGGCTACGAAGCGCGCGTGCGTAGCGAGCAGTTCCCCCGACTGGATCTCGCTGTCTTCGCAGAGCTCGCGGTCCTCGCCGATTTCAACGAAGCGATCGATCGGGCGCGCGCGTTGCCGTAGACACCGCGATTTTGCGTTTCTTGGGTCGTAGATCCGGCTAGTTAGCGATAGATCCACCGGCTCGGTGATGCGTTGGTATGGCAACCATGATCGACCGCCAGCGCATCGCCACGTTTGGAATTGCCACCACCGCCGTCGCCACCGTTGCTCTCGCGCTGTGGTTGAAGCCGTGGGCCTCGGGTCCCCTGATCCAGCAGCCGACCGCGGTCGATGCGCATCGCGTCGACATCGTGTTCGCGGTCGACACGACCGGCTCGATGGGCGGGCTGCTCGATGGTGCCAAGCGCACGGTGTGGTCGATCGCATCGCACGTGCGCGAGCTCGACAAGAATGCGGACGTTCACGTCGGCCTGGTCGCGTATCGCGACTACGGCCAGGGCGATGCGTACGTCACGAAGGACTTCGCGATGACCGGCGACCTCGATGCGGTGTTCGCCGAGCTGTCGACCTATCAAGCGGCAGGTGGCGGCGATGTCCCCGAGGATGTCGATGCGGCGTTGGATGACGCCGTTCACAAGATGGAGTGGCGCGGCAACGCGAAGAAGATGATCTTCCTCGTCGGAGATGCCCCGCCGGCGAGCCGGCATGAAGTCCCGACGTTCGACGTCAGCTCGCGCGATGCGGCGGCGAAGGGCATCATCATCAACACGATCCGCTGCGGCGAGGCGCAGGACACCGCCGAGGCGTGGCACCAGATCGCGTCGATCGGCATGGGCGAGTTCTCGACGATCCAACAGAACGGTGGCGTGCAGCAGATCGCGACACCGTACGATCAGAAGATGGCCGAGCTGTCCAAGACGATCGATCAGACGACCGTGATCTACGGCGACGCCGCGACCCGCGGCGCCTACGAGGGCAAGATGGAGGTGGCGCACGCCGCGGCGCCCGCGGCGATGGCGGATCGCGCGGCCTACTACGGCATGGCGAAGGGCGGCGGTGCGCGCGCGAAGGAGGACGTGGTCGGTGGCGTCGCGACCGGCGCGGTCGCGGTCGAATCGCTCGACCCGAGCAAGCTCCCCGATGACATGAAGGACAAGTCGAAGGACGAGATCAAGGCGGACTTCGAGGCCCGCGCGAAGAAGCGCGCCCAGGCGCAGACCGAGCTTCAGGCGATGGCGAAGCAACGCGCGGACTACCTGAAGGCCCACGAGAAAGAGGCAGGCGACGGCTTCGACGTGAAGGTCAAGGCGACCGTCGAGCGCGAGCTGTCGAAGTAACCCGCAAACGCGTTTACGGGCCGGTCGGGGGGTGCTAAAGCCCCCCGATGCAGTTTTCGGAGCTCGGGTTGATAGCGCCGCTCGCGCAAGCGGTCGCAGACGAGGGGTACGTGACTCCCACCCCGATCCAGGCGCAGGCGATTCCACACGTGTTGGCGGGGCGGGACTTGCTCGGCTTGGCGCAGACCGGCACCGGTAAGACGGCGGCGTTCGCGCTGCCGATCCTCCAGCGGCTCTCGCACCTCGCGCCCGGCCGCGGCCATCGCCACACCCGCTGCTTGGTGCTGACGCCCACGCGCGAGCTCGCCGCGCAGATCGGCGACAGCTTCCGCACCTACGGCAAGAACCTGCCGCTGCGCTATACCGTGATCTTCGGCGGCGTCGGCATGGAGTCGCAGAAGCGCGCGCTGCGCGACGGCATCGATATCCTGGTCGCGACGCCCGGCCGGTTGTTGGATCTCGCGGGGCAGGGCTTGGTCGAGCTGCGCCAGCTCGAAGTGTTCGTGCTCGACGAAGCCGATCGCATGCTCGACATGGGCTTCATTCATGACGTGAAGCGGATCATCGGGCTGCTCCCGTCGCGCCGACAGACGCTGTTCTTCTCGGCGACGATGCCTCGCGAAGCGCAGGAGCTCGCCGATCGCCTGTTGTACAAGCCGGAGACCGTCGCGGTGACGCCGCCGTCGACGACCGCCGAACGCGTCGAGCAAGAGGTGTTCTTCGTCGAGAAAGCGGACACGCGAGCGCTGCTCGTCGACGTGCTCCGCGACACCGCGATGAAGCGCGTGCTGGTGTTCTCGCGCACCAAGCATGGCGCGAACCGGATCGCCGAGCACCTCGTGAAGGAGCAGGTCGGCGCCGAGGCGATCCATGGCAACAAGTCGCAGAACGCGCGCGAGCGTGCGCTCGCGAACTTCAAGGCCGGCAAGATCCGCGTGCTCGTCGCGACCGATATCGCCGCGCGTGGCATCGATATCGACGAGGTCACGCACGTCGTGAACTTCGACGTGCCGGAGGTGCCGGAGACCTACGTCCATCGCATCGGCCGCACCGCGCGCGCCGGCGCCTCGGGCATGGCGATGACCTTCGTGGAGTCCGACGAGCGCGTCGA
>JBDTJY010000022.1:0-11778 GCA_039935615.1 Kofleriaceae bacterium | reverse complement strand
TAGTAGCCGGGCCTACCCGCGAGCGCCGCCCACAGCGCGCTGCGCCGGAACCCGACCTCGCGCGCGATCGTGACGAGCTCGACGATCAGCTCCTCGCCCTCGCCGACGATGATCACGTCGCAGAACGGCGCGAGCGGCGCAGGGTTCGAGAACGTCAGCGGCCCACCCGCGATCACGAGCGGGTGCCGATCATCGCGGTCGTCGCGCAACACCGGGATGCTCGCGAGCTCGAGCGTCTCGACGACGCCCGCGATCTCGAGCTCGTACGCGACCGAGTACGCGAGCATCGGATCGCTGCCGACCTGGCGCCCGGTCTCGAGCGTGACGAACTTCCCGTCGTCGTCCTGCTCGGGCAGCATCGCTCGATCGGCCGCGATGTGCGGCATCGCGTGCAGCGTGCGATAGATCTGTTGATAGCCGAGCGAGCTCATCGCGGCGCGATACGGGCTCGGATAGACCAAGGCGATCCGGGTCTCGGCTTCCTTGAACAGAGTGCCGCTCTCGGCGGCGAGGAACTCGTGGCGGGTAAGCGAAACCATCAGAAACAGTTGTGGCCGATACGATCGGTGCGCAGCTTCTCGAAGCCGTGACCGTTCGCGTACCACATCTCGAGGCATTGGTCCGGTGTGCCACCGGTGACGTACTGCGTGGTCACCGGATCGCCGTTGTCGTCGCAGGTGAATGACGTGGTCGCGAGGTCGGCGCGCCCATCGCCGTCGAGATCGAAGCCCGTCATCTGCTCGGGCGAGCCCGGGCGGCCGCCGGGCGTCTCGTCGACGCGGACCAGCTTCGCGACGCGGGGATCGACGTTGACGTCGACCAGGCCGGCGATGTTGGTATCGACCGATTGGCTCGGCGCGTCGCCCTTGAGGTGCACGGTCCACAGCGTGTTCTGCGCGCCCTTGCACGCGCCCAGGGGGTCGACCTTGTCGGCTTGATACACGCCGATCGTGTGAGTCATGTCGAGCACCGCGACGCTCGCGCCGACCGGCGGCTGCTTGCCGTAGCAGAACGCCTGCATGGTCTCGAGACTGACGCCGCACCACCGCGGCTCGCCCCAGAACCGCTGCGCCTTGCGCTCGATCCGGACGACCTTCCCTGGGCGTGGTGCCGCCTCGGCGTGCGCGCCGAACGCGCATGCGACGAGGAGCAAGATCACCCGCATGTGGAAAGCATAGCAGGTGTGTTACCCACGACCCATGACGTTGCGCTACTCGGTCCGCCTCGCCGCGCCGGAAGGACACACCGCACAGATCGAGCTCCGGTTTGTTCCCGATGCCGATCAGGTCGACGTCACGCTGCCGGCCTGGTGCCCGGGCAGCTACATGATCCGCGACTACGCGCGGTTCGTTCGCGAGCTCGCGGTCACCGGCGACGACGGCGCGCCTCGCAAGGTGACCAAGCTCGACAAGCAGACCTGGCGGATCGATCGCGGCGGCGCGAACGAGCTCACCGTCCGCTACGGGCTGTACGGCCACGACCTCACGGTGCGCACCAATCACATCGACGGCGATCACGCGTTCCTGCACGGCCCGGCGACGTTCCTCTATCCGGTCGCGCAGCGCGGCGCGCCGGTCGAGGTCGAGCTCCACGGTCCCGACGCGTGGGTGTTGACGACCGCCGCGGACCACACCGGGCGGCTCGTGCGCGCGGCGTCGATCGACGAGCTCTACGATCATCCGATCCACATCGGTGTGGTGCGCAGCTATCCGGTGCCGGCGCGCGTGCCGGTCGAGCTCGTGATCTGGGGCGAGCGCGCGCCCGGCGGCACGTTCGACGAGACGCGGCTCGCGACCGACCTCGCGGCGATCGTCGACGATCACATCGCGCGGTTCGGCGAAGCGCCGTTCGCCGCGTACACGTTCATCCTGATGCTGTCGCACGAGGCGTACGGCGGGCTCGAGCATCGCGCGTCGAGCGTGAACCTGTTCCACCCGCACTTCGCGGCGACGCGAAAATCGTACGAGGGCCTGCTCGAGTTGCTCTCGCACGAGCTGTTCCACGCGTGGAACGGCAAGCGGATCGCGCCGCGCGGCCTGCTCGACTTCGACTACTCGCGCGAGGCGTACACGCCGTGCCTGTGGGTGATGGAGGGCGTGACCAGTCACTACGATCGGTTCGCGCTGCGCACCAGTGGTCGGGTCACGGCGAAGAGCTTCCTCGACAAGATCCTCGACGATTGGGCGCGGCTGATCGCGACGCCCGGCCGCATGCAGCAGAGCCTCGAGCAGAGCTCGTTCGACGCGTGGATCAAGCTGTACAAGCCCGACGAGTCGAACCTCAACACGACGGTCAGCTACTACCTGAAGGGTGGCCTCGTGCTGTTCGCGATGGATCTCCAGATCCGTCGCCGCACCGAGGGTGCGAGGTCGCTCGACGACGTGTTGCGCCTGCTGTGGACGCGGTACGGCAAGCCGCGCGAGGCGCATCCCGATGATCTGCAGCCGGTGTTCGAGGACGCGACCGGGCTCGCGCTCGGCGAGGTCTTCGATCGCCAGATCCGCGGCACCGCCGATCCGGAGCTCGCGAAAGAGCTCGCGCACGTCGGCATCGAGCTCAAGACCGGCATCGATCCGGCGCAGCTCGCCGATGGTCTCGTCGCGGTGTGGCTCGGCGTGACGACGCAGGGCAACCGCGTCACCGCGGTGTTCGACCACGGGCCGGCGCACGCCGCCGGCATCTCGCCCGGCGACGAGCTCGTCGCGCTCGATCGGTTCCGCACGACCTCGGATGTCGAGCTGCGCACGCTGCTCGCCGCGCGCAAGGTCGGCGAGTCGGTCGCGGTCACGCTGTTTCGTCGCCACAAGCTGATCGATGCGAACGTCACGCTCGCCGTGGCGCCGCCGACCCGCTACGAGCTCGCCGGGATCGCCGATCCGGGCGCGGCCGGCGCGCGCTACCAGGCGTGGCTCGGGGAGCCTCACCCCGGCGCGCAGAGCCTTGCGACAATTACGACGACGGCACGATGGGTCTGACTGCGCTAGACTCCTCGCTGATGAAGCGCTTTTGTGTGGTGTGCGTGGTGCTTGCCGGCTGTTCCGGCAAGAAAAACCCCGACCATGGGCTCGCGCCGGCCGACGATTGGGGCGCGAGTCAGTCCGGTGATCCCGCGGCGAACCAGCTCCCGCCGCCGATGACCGCCCCGATGGCCAAGCAAACCGACGACGACGATCTGCCCGACGTCGTCGACGAGAACGGCAACAACCCGCACGCCGGCCTCAAGCGGAATGCGCAGGCCGAGCCCGGTGGGATCGACGTCTCGAAGATGGGCGGGCTCGCGCCGGATCCGAATCGCGCGATCGATCCGACGCATCGCGTGACCGGCACGATCACGATCAGCCCGAAGATCGCGGACCGAGCGAAGTCGGGCACGCCGCTGTTCGTGATCGTGAAGCAGGCCGACAAGTCCGGCCAGCCGACCGGCACGCCGCTCGCCGTCGACAAGCTCGCCTGGGATGGCCGCCCGCTGACCTTCGACGTGACCGAAGGGCAGGCGATGGTCAACGGCACCCAGATGACCGGCGATGTCGTGATCATGGCGCGCTACGATCAAGACGGCGATGCGATCTCGAAGCAGCCCAACGACATCGTCGGGCAGGTCCGCGTGAGGGTGCCCGCGCAGAACGCGAACATCACGCTCGACACGGTGCTGCCTTAGAAGCGGCCTTAGAAGCGGCCGACGACGGCGAGCCCGGCGTCGTGCGTGCCCGCGGTCGGGATCAACCGCGCTTCGTGCTCGGTCGAGCCATGCTGCGACGCGCCGACCACGATCATCACGGCGCCACCGACGAGCACGGCGCCGCCGATCGCGGACCACACCGCGGCATCGACGTTCCACGTGTGACCTTGCTTGTCCCACTCCAGGATCGGCACGCCCTCGTAGCTCGCCGGCCAGTTGGTGTTGGGATCGTGATCGCGAATGTCGTTGTCGAGCGCGCGGCCTTCGAGCGCGTAGTGAACGCCGAGGCCGAGTGCGGCGGCGCCGACGACCGCGACCACGACGCCACTGATCTCGAGCGTGCGACCGGGATGGCTCGCGCTCTCGGGCGCGGGGCCCCCGGTCGGCCCGAAGTTGGTGCCGGTGACGGGAGGCTCGCTGACGGGAGGCGTCGGCGCGACCGGCTTGGCCTTCGGATGACAGACGTCGCTGTCGTCGACGTCGTTGCCGAGCTCGATCTGCAGCGACTTGACCTGGGTGGTCGCGAACTGCGCGCCCGCGCCCGCCGGCTCCGCCGTCAAGTACTTACAGAAGTAGGTGACGGCGTCGCTGGGCTTTTGCGCCTGCTGGTACTCGGAGCCGATGTTCGACAGCAGGATCGGCGTCGGGATGACGTTGTACGCCTGCTGATAGAGCTCGATCGCGAGCGTGTGATCGCCGCCCTGGCTCTTCGCGATCGCCTTCTTCACCAGCTCGGTGGCTTGCTGGATCTGCGCAGGCGAGGGCTTTGGCTGCGCCTGCGCGGTCGCCGTCACGACGACCAGCGCCAGTGCCGTGGCACGTGACGACCCCATTGAACAAACGATATCACGCCCCCGCGGAGCGCAGGCGTTCGAACAGCGGCGCGATCTTCGCGACCACTTCGTCGTGGACGAGTCCATTCGACGCGACGAGCCCGCGCGGGTGACCGAGCGCCCCGGTGTAGCTGATCGGTGCACCGAACAGGTCGGTGAGGCGCCCGCCGGCCGCGACCAAGATGGCCTCGGGTGCGCAGGTATCCCACGCCTTGGTCTTGGGCCAGGGATTGACGTAGAGGTCGCGCACGCCGAGCGCGATCAGCGCGAGCTTGACGCCGACCGAGCCGACGTTCTGCTCGTCGTTGATGCCGAGCGCCGACTTCACGCGATCGATGTCGTCGCTGCGATGCGACGCCGACGCGACGAGCCGCGCCGCCTCGGCGCTCGCGATGGTCGACACCGCGAGGCGCGTGCGATCGCCGAGGTGATCGACGAACGCGCCGGCGGGCGTCGCGAAGAACGTGCGTTGCAGGGTCGGTTGATGGACGACGCCGAGCACCGGCACGCCGTTGTCGACGAGGCCGATCATGACGGAGAAGCCATCCGAGCCGCGGATGAAGTCCTTCGTGCCGTCGATCGGATCGACGAACCAATGCCGCGGTGCTTCGACCGCGCCGGCGGGCACCGGCGATTCCTCGCTGATGATCGGATCGGCGAACCGCGCGCGCAGGCCCGCGACGATCATCTCCGACGCCTTGCGATCCGCGATCGTCACCGGCTCGTCGCCGGGTTTCATCTCGACGCCGAGCGCACCGCCGTCGCGAATGCGCACGACCTCGGCGCCGGCCTCCCGAGCGAGCGCGAGTGCGACCTCGAGCTCTGTCGTGTAGCTAGTTGTGGTCACCCTGCGGCCACAACAGTTGCTTCGCTTCGTCGACGGTGGCGACCGAGCGTCCCGACAGCTTCACGAGCTCCGCGGCGGCGGCGACGAGCTCGCCGTTGCTGCGCGCCATGTCGCCGTTCGGGAGATAGAAGTTGTCCTCGAGCCCGACCCGCACGTCGCCGCCGAGCGACAGCGCCGCCATCGCGAGCGGCCATTGCTCGCGGCTGATCCCGATCACCTTCCAGCGCGAACCGGCGGGCACTTGCTCCGCCTGGAACGCGAGGTGGCGTGCGCTCGCCGGAATCCCGCCGAGCACGCCCATGATGAACGAGAAGTGAAACGGCGCGCTGATCAAGCCGAGGTCGGCGAGCACCTTGTGCGAGTTGGTGTGGCCGACATCGAAGCACTCCATCTCGGGCTTGATGTTGTTCTCGCGCATCGCCTTCGCGAACGCGACGATGTCGTCGAACGAGTTCGCGAACACGAAGTTGAACGCGAACGCCTTCTTCTCGCTCGACCACTTCGCGTAGTTCATCGAGCCCATGTTGAGCGCCGCGATGTGCGGGCGCTGCGCGAGGTGATGCAGGCGCTCGCTCATCGGGCCCGCGCCGCCGGTCGACCAGTTGATCATCACCGGGCACCGCGCCTTGGTCTCCGCCATGATCTTCGCGAACGTGTCGGTCGACCACGTCGGCGAGCCATCGTCGTTGCGCGCGTGGATGTGGACGACCGCCGCGCCGGCGTCGTACGCGCGCTTCGCCTCTTCGGCGATCTCGACCGGCGTGTACGGAATCGCCGGGCAGTGCTTCTTGGTGGTTACGGCCCCGGTCAGGGCGCAGGACAAAATGACCTTGCTCACGCGGGGGACCATATGGCGATTTCCCGCGACAAGGTGCGGGCTTGTGGCTCGACGGGCGTGAGCGATCGTCAGTGTCATGAAACTATTCGTGGTGGTCCGGCCAATTTTGTGGTTAAAGGCCGCTCTATGACACGGGTCCTTGGATTGTTAGGGTTGTTAGTGGCGGTTGGGTGTGCGACCCCGAAGCCGATCGATGGTCCGCGCGCGGCCGACGTTCCGTTCATCCACGGACCGGCGGTCACGTGGACCGACGATCCGGGCAGCGGCTACCACATCGAGCTGTCGGTCGCGCTCCAGCGCAACCTGATCAAGGCCGATCATCTCGCGTTCGTGATCCACGTCGGCGCGGACGAAGTCGCTCGCTATCCGATCACGAAGGGCGTGGTCGGCACCACGATCCACCAGAAGATCGAAGAGCTGCCGCTCGGCGACTACACGGTCGAGCTCGAGTACAACAACCAGCGCTTCACCGGCGATCCGTTCCGGATCGCGGTGGTGCCCGAGTGGGGCGGCACGCACAACCTGCACCTGTTCCGTCATCACGGCACGCGGATCTCGCTCGCCGAGAAGCGGCTGTGGGTGCTGCGCTGGTGGGCGAACGACGCGCCGGCGTTGCCGTGGGTCGTCGAGTGGCGTCACGAGGGCAAGCCGGTCGCGACCACCAGTGGCCGCGAGCGCAAGTGGGCCGTGCAGAGCGGCGACGACATCGTGAAGTACGCGCTACAGCCGCAGACGCGGCGCTCGATCTGGCAACTCGGCGAGGAGTACACCGTGCCGCCGCAGGTCGCGGAGATGCCGGGCTCGTGGGAAGCGCGCGTGATCCACGCGGGTGCGCCGCCGGTGTCGGTCGGCTTCACCGTGATGCCGAACCACACGATCGGCGAGGCCGCGCCCGAGCTCGTCGCGACGACCGACGGCTGGACCCGCGCGTGGTCGCAACCGCTCGCGCTGCGCCCGGTCGCGGCCGAAGACATCGTCGAGCTCAACGACAAGCTCCCCGTCGTGAACGGCAAGCAGCAACTGAATGAAGGACCGATCGAGCTGACGCCGGGCGCGGTGCGCGCGCTGTTCCGCTCGAAGGCGCTCGCGGATCAGTGGAGCAAGTTCCTCGGCGGCTCGCACGAGCTGCGCACAAGGGTCGAGGCGCTGATCAAGCAGCAGGGCGGGCCGTGGAAGCCCGACGAGTTTCCGAAGTCGTGAGCTACTTGCCGTGCTGATCGTAGACGCCGTCCCAAGCTGCGGGCGGCGGTGACGCGGCGAGTGCCGCGCAGCGCGTGGCCATGATCGCGGCGGCAGCGTCGTCGGGGATCGCGGCGAAGCCGGCGCGGGCGGTCGCGAAGTCGCCCGCGCGATACGCGGCGAGCGCGTCGCCAAAGCCCGGGTGCGTGGGGCTCCCGGCGCGGCCGACCAGCTCGTAGACCGGCGCGGCGCCGTGACGGCCCTTGACGCGCACGAGATCGATCTCGCGGAACACGTAGCCGGCGCCGGCCGCGCGCATGGTGCCCTCGCCGACGAGGATGTCGACGCCGTACTCCTTCGTGAGCGCCTCGAGCCGCGCGCCGAGGTTCACCTGATCGCCGAGCACGGTGTAGTCGAAGCGGGCGGCGGTGCCCATGTTGCCGACCGCCATCGTGCCGGTGTTGAGGCCGATCCCGATCGCGATCGCGGGCTTGGCCTCGCGCTGCCAGCGCGCGTTCAACGCGACCAGCGCCTCCTGCATCTTGAGCGCGACCTCGCACGCGCGCGCGGCGTGATCGAGGACGTCGATCGGCGCGGCCCACAGCGCCATCACGGCGTCGCCGATGTACTTGTCGAGCGTGCCGCCGGACTCGAGTACGAGCTCGGTCATCGGCGTGAGGTATTCGCCGAGGAAGCTCGCGAGCTCCTCTGGCCGCATCGTCTCGGAGAACGCGGAGAACCCGCGGATGTCGGAGAACAACACGGTGAGCTCCTTGCGCTCGCCGCCGAGCTTCGCGCGATCCGGATCCGCGAGGATGCGATCGACGACGCTGCGGCTAACGTAGCGCGAGAACACCGCGCGGAGGTGGGCCTTCTCGCGACCCTCGGTGGCGAGCGTGCCGACGATCGCGGTGAGCGCGACGACCACGGTGGCGAGCAGCGGCGCGGCGAGTTGAACGATCGAGCCGTGCGCGAACGCGAGCTGGGCGATGACGACGTAGCCGACGATCACGCCGAGCGCGATCAAGCCGGGCAACCACGACCGCCGGCGGATCGCGCGGAGCTGCGCGAGGATCACGATCGCGCAGAGCAGGGCGGTGGCACCAAACGCGGACAGCGGACCGCCGACCCGGAGCAGGTGGCCCGACAGGATGTTCTCGGCGAGCGTCGCGTGGAGCTCGATGCCATCGGCGAGCGGATCGAGCGAGGTCGAGACCTTGTCGTAGGTCGAGTACGTGAGCCCGACGAACGCGAGCTTGCCGGCGAGCGCGCTCGCGGGTGCGGTGCCGTCGAGGATCTTCGCGGCGGAGATCCGCGGCAGTTGATCGCGGCCGAGCACGTCGAGCCACAGCGACGCGGCGGTGGTCAGGGGGATCCGCTCGGTGCCGGCGGTCGCGTAGGCGCTGCCGACCGTGTACGACGTCGCTTGCGTGCGGTCGTACATCGCGACCGCGAGGCCGAGGGGCATGTACTGGTGCGCGCCGAGCTCGATCGCGATCGGCACGCGGCGCCGCACGCCGTCGCTATCGCGGAAGTCGTTGATCGCACCCGCGCCGATCGCGCCGCGCGCGATGTCATCGAGCGAGAAGTCGACGCTGGTCGCGTGGATCGGTCGCCGGTCGCCGCCGCGATTCGAATCGGCGGTCTCGCCGTAGCGTGCGCGCTCCAACTGCTTCGGCTCGGGGCGCGATGCGCCGCTGCCCGGGCGAAAGTACGCGCCGAGGAACACGCGCTTGGAATCGGCGATCGCGCCGGCGAGCTGGCGATCGCCGTCGAGCTCGTCGGCGACCAGCGCGATCACCGCCGACAGGCTGCGCACGAGCGCCGCATTGGGCTCCTCGTCGCCGAGCGGCGGCGCGGTCCGGCGCTCGGCGTCGGCGGCGCGGACCTGTTTCGTGATCGGGTCGGGGAGCAGTTGCTCGGGCGCGCTGAAGAACAAGTCGAACGCGATGACCTTGACGTCGTACTTGGTCAGCGCGCGGACGAGCGCCGCGTAGCCGCGCCGGGTCTGCATCAGCTCGGGAAATCGCGCACGCGTGTCGTCGTCGATGCCGATCACGACCACGCGGTCGGTGGCGGCGGGGCGCGGCCCACGCATGTGAAACCGCGCATCGATGGTCAGATCCTCGAGCGCACGCACACCGGGCACGGGCGTCACCCACAGATGCAGCGCGAGGACGACGAGGACGGCGATCGTGGCGACGATCGCCACGTTCATCGGTGCATTGCGGGGGGAATGCTGCGGCACGCGCGTTGCTAACTAGAGAACCATGAAACGAATCGCAGATGCGCTCGAGCTCCTGACCGCGCAGCATGATGAGATCGCATCGCTGCTGACACTCCTTCAGCACGAGCCCAACCACGTGCACCTCCTCGGCGAGCTCGCCGACCAGGTCGCCACGCACCTCGTCTGCGAGCACGACCTCCTCGAGCACCTCCAGCTCGACGAAGTTGGCGACGATCACGCCCGGATCCAGACCGCGCTCGAGACCGTGTTCCAGACCGAGCTGGGCTCCTCGGAGATGCCCGTACGGATCGCTCGGTTCAGCGAGGTCTTCGCACGCCATCGTCGGTGGCAGGAGGAGGTCGTGTTCGTGACCCTCGCCGAGACGATTTCGCCCACTGTGCTCGAACGGATCGGCAGCCAGCTCGCGAGGTGGTCCGAGACCTCGCACGTGATCGCGGCCTAGCGCTTGGTTCGTCCGATCGCGTAGATTGGCGATTCCGCGATGACGCCTTCCGAGGAGCTGTTCGCCGGCGATAGCGAAGTCGCGGGGCTGTTGCGCGAGATCGATTGGTCGACGACGTCGCTCGGCGACCCAGCGGGTTGGCCGCGGAGCGTGCGCGCGATCCTGCCGATGATGCTGCGCTCGCGGTTCGCGATGCGCGTGCTGTGGGGCCGCGCCGATCTTCTCCTCCTCTACAACGATGCCTACCGCCCGGTGCTCGGCTCGACCAAGCATCCGCGCGCGATGGCGCGACCGGTCAAGGAGAGCTACGAGGAGCTGTGGCACGTGGTCGGCCCGATGTTCGCGCGCGTGCTCGACGGCGAATCGATCGCGCTCGAGGACACGATCCTGCCACTCGATCGCCACGGCTACCTCGAGGAGTCGTACTTCACGCTGTCGTACAGCCCGCTCGCCGCCGACGACGGCACGATCGGCGGGGTGCTCGGCGTCGTGCACGAGACGACCGAGCGCGTGCTCGCGGATCGCCGGCTGCGCACGCTGCGCGAGCTCTCCGGCAGTGCGCTCGCGAAGACGCCCGGGGATGCGGCGCGGGTCGCGATCGCGGCGCTCGGACGCAACCCCGCCGACATTCCGTTCGCGCTGCTCTACGTCACGGCGCCGCAGGGTGGCTTCGCCGAGCTCGTCGCCGCGACCGGCGCGAGCGAGCTCGTCGCACCCGCCCGGATCGTCCTCGACGACGGGGACATCGACGCGACCTCGTGGCCGCACGCCGCGACCGGGTTCACGCGCAAGCCGTACACCGTGCTGGCGATCGATCCCGAGCTCGAGGTCCACGGTGCGGCGTTCCCCGAGCGCGTCACCCGCGCGATCGTCGCTCCGCTGGCACGGCCCGGTGTCGCGACTCCGAGTGCGTTCCTCGTCGCCGGCGTCAATCCGCGCCGCGCCCTCGACGAGCCGTACGGGACGTTCCTCGAGCTCGCGTCCGAGCAGATCGCGGTCGCGATCTCGAACGCCATCGCCGACGACGAGCGCACCCAGCTGATCGCCCGCGAGCGGGCCGCGCGCGAGGACGCCGAGCAGAGCAACCGCGCGAAGGACGAGTTCCTCGCGATCGTCAGTCACGAGCTGCGCAATCCGATGTCGGCGGTGCTCGGCTGGACCCGCATGCTGCTCACCGGCGACGTCGCGCCCGAGAAGTTCCAACGCGCGCTCGAGACCATCGAGCGCAACGCGCTCAACCAAGCGCAGTTGATCGAGGACCTGCTCGATGTCTCGCGCGTCGTCTCGGGCAAGTTGCGCCTCGAGGTCGCGCCGCTCTCGTTCGAGGACGTCGTGCGCGCCGCCGTCGATTCGGCGGGGCCTGCGCTGGCGGCGAAGGACCTCCGGCTGCAGACCACGATCGACACGACCGCGGTCGTGCTGATGGGCGATGCCGTGCGCCTCCAGCAGGTCGTGTGGAACCTGCTCGCGAACGCGACCAAGTTCACGCCCAAAGGCGGCAGCATCCAGATCGTGATGAGTCGCGTCGACTCCACCCTCGAGCTCGCGATCACCGACAGCGGCAAGGGCATCTCCGCCGACGTCCTGCCGCACGTGTTCGAGCGCTTCAAGCAAGGTGATTCCTCGACGACGCGCACCTATGGCGGGCTCGGGCTCGGCCTCGCGATCTCGAAGAGCATCGTCGAGATGCACGGTGGGACGATCAGCGCGCA
>JBDTJY010000021.1:0-60043 GCA_039935615.1 Kofleriaceae bacterium | reverse complement strand
TGTCGCGAGTAGCTGGATCTCGGCCACCGAAAGCGCGCGGGTATAGAACACGGCGTCATCCACGATGGCGCTCGCGAAGTCGATCGGGGACAGCCGATCCGCTCCGAGGCCGAATGGTTCGATCCCGCCCCGGCATGTGGCTGACGTCGCTCGACCCCGAGGCGGTTGCGGATCGCGATCATCTGCTCGCGTCGCTCGGTAAGCTCTACGAGCGCGGCATCTCGCCGAACTGGGCCGGCTTCTACCACGACCAAGATCGCGCTGCCGTCGTACCCGTTCGAGCGCCGGCGCTGCTGGCCGGACGACTGAACCGTTTCACATGAGGTGCGCGATCACGACGATCGTCGTGAAGCGCGCGATCCGCCCGCTGACATCGATCGCGACGAAGGTGCGAAAGCGGACGCCGATGACGCCCGCGAGAACGGCAACGAGGACTTGCGGAGGGATCCCGATCGTCGCGCCGAGGGTGATCAGTAACAGCTCGCTGTTCTGCCATTTCGCACCGAGCTCGCGCGCCTTCGCGATCCGCGCCTCGAGCTTCGGGCGGCGTTTCGCGCCCGCGTTCGCGAGTCCACGCGAGGAACGAAACACCGTCGCGTGGGTCACCGACTGACCGAGCGCGACGACCACCGCGAGCACGATCAGCTTCGGCCAGCCGTACGACGACGCGGCGCCGAGTGCGATCAACGCGGCCTCGCTGTTGGCGAGCGGGAAGACGCCGGACAGGATCGCGAACAGGAACATCGCGACGTAGATCCCACCGAATCCATCGAGCGCGCCAAGCACCGACTGCACACCCCGATGTATCACGCCGGCGTTCAGGGCGTCGTATCGCCGTCGCGGCGCTGCCGTTTGAACTCGGTGACGCCGCCGTAGACCGCGCCGAGCGCGACACCGTTGACGCCGCCGATGATCGCGCCCGCCGCGAATCCGCCGGCGGTACCGAGCCCCGGGACGATCGATCCGGCGAAGGCACCTGCCGCAGCGCCACCGATGGCGCCGGCGGTGCCGCCGAGGATCGCGCCGTTGAACGCCTGCTCGGCCATCCATGTGGGACGGTAGCCGCCACGGACGTCGAGAAGATCGCGGTTGTCGATCGCTTGCAGAGGAGATGTGCTCGTCATGGTCGACTCCTGGTGCAGCGGCGATGCCAGCCGAGCCGTGCAGCGCACGGGTTTCACTTCGTCTCCCACGGGATACGAAACGGCGGCACGCTCGGGCGCGAACCCCGCGAGATCGCTCGACGCGAGCCGTCGCGGGCGCGTCGTGGGTGTGTGAGGCTCGGTGGCCAGGCTAATCGAGATGCCGGCGGCTACTGCAGCGTGATGATCGCTTCGGTCCACTGCGCGATGTGGTTGCCTTCGGCGAGCGCCTGGAACGGCAGCCGGATCGCCGGCCCCGTCGCCGGTTGTCCCGCGAGCGCGCGCTCGGGGAAGAACGGCGCGAGCCACAGTTGCGGACTCTGCGTGCCGGTCGAGCGCACACCGAACGGACGCTGCGAGGCAACGGTGAACCAGATCACGGGCTCGGTCGACGTCGAGGTCGGCTCGTTCGTGATGAACGGCGTCCATTTCGGCCACGAGTCGAAGGTCCCGGTCACCTCGGCGGCGGTCAGCCGGATCGGCGCGGCGAGCGAGCCATCGGCTCTGGTCACCCACATCTCCGCGTTCGGGTTGTTGTAGCTCGTACCGCCCGTCGCCTCGTTGTAGATCACCCACTCGTTGTCGGGCGAGAACGACGGGTAGTACTGATACTTGCCACTCGCTGGCGGTGCGAGCGCGCGAGGGGCGCCCACCGTCTTGCCGACCTTGTCGTAGTCGAACACGACGATCTGTCCTGCCGAGGCCCATACCTCGTCGCCACCCGAGAGCTGCGTCGCGACGATCGCATCGCCGCTCGCGGCGACGTCCGGATGCGAGATCCGCGACGCCGTGTAGAGCGGCGTCGTCACCTGCGTCGCGAGGTCGGTGCGGTAGATGCCGCTCTCGGTCGTCGTGAACATCTCGCTGTTGTCGGGATGGATCGCCGCGAAGTTCCACTGTTGCGTGTCGACGGTGAGCTTGCGGGTCAGCCCACTCACGTCGAGCGCGTTGCCGTAGTTGAGATTGCCGCCTCCCTGGCGGTAGGCGACCACGGTGCCGTCGCGCGACACCGCATGGCAACCGACGCAGCCGGTCTGGCCGACCTGCGGATAGAATTGTTCCGCGGGCACGGCGGGCTTGCTCATGTCGAAGCGCATGATCGCGGCCTTCGTCGTGTTCCAGTAGTAGACGCCACCGACCACTTGTTCGGCCGCGACGCGAACGGTCTCCTTGCCTTCGATGAACGTCGTCGGTGTTGCCGTCGCCAGACCGCGCACGCGGACCTCGAGATCGACGCCGCTCGAACCTTGCGAGAGTTGCTGCCAGCGATCGTCTGCGAAGGTCGTCCACGTCGCGGCACCGAGCGTGCTCACGTACGTCTTGAGCGTGACGAATCCGCCCGAGAGCTGGACCTCGTAGACATCCTTGGTCGCATCGCGCCAGTGGACATCCATCTCGCCGATGTTCGGAGGGATCAACGCACCGGTTGGCGGATACGCGACCTGGATCGACGTCGCGGTATCGAGCGTCGCAGCGTCGAACAGGTTCGCGGAGGAATCCGCGGTGCCCGGGACCGTGTCGCTCACGAACACGACGAAGTCACGTTCACCGATCAGCGTCGACAGCGTCGCGGTCAGTTGGCCTGCGCCGGCCATCTGGCCCGACGGCGCGAGCGTCGACGTTGCCACGCCGCCGAGCTCGACCGGCGAGACCACGAACGCGACTTGATCGGTCACGTCGGTACGCGTGCCATCGGTATCGTCGACGCGGATCGCGTGAACGCTCGACGTTTCGGCGACACCACTGGCCCAGTGCAAGGTCGGTGTATCGATGACGACCTCGAGATGCGCAGGGCTCGTCGGATCTGGTTGATCATCACCCGCGTGCGTCGCGCATCCGACGAGCGCGAAGCCAAGTGCAAACCAACGAACGTTGTTTGACATGCGGGACCATCGTGGCACGGCCTGGCGCTGGCGACGGAGCGCAGTCGGGTAGTGCCGGCTGTAGGTGTCCAGCCGCGTTGTCGTCTTGCGAGCCCGCACCACGACGGGTGCGACAAAGCGGACCGTGGCACCCGTGCACGGCGGCAACGCGCGCTGCGCGGACGTGCACGGCGACGCTTGCCTCGCGCACCCTCGGAGACGTACGGGAGTTCTCGTCTCGCGTCGACTTTGTTGTCCACGACACACGAAGCGCCCGCAAACTTCCGTAGGGACTGATCTTGCATGTAGGTGAATCGAAAGGGTGGGTCGAATCATGGAGATGATCGTCTGTCCGAGTTGTAAACGATGGCCCGTCGGAGAAAAGCGCGGCGCGATCGTCGTGTGGACGCCGCTCGACGCGATCACGCAACTCGAGACGCAGCCGATCGCGGCGGTCGTGCTGAGCGGGCAGTTTGCCGCGGATCGCGAGTTCGTCGAATTTCTCGCAGAGTCGTATCCACAACTGAGAATCGAGCAACAGCCATGAGCTGGCGCGTCACCCGGATGATCTCCGATGCGACGATCGGCACCGCGATCGTGCTTTTCCACGTCGCCCTGGCAGATCGCCTCGAGCAACAGCGCCGCATAGGCGATCGTCGCCGTCCCCAGCGCGGGCTCCCGCAAGCTGACGCGCCGCGTGACCCGGTCTACGTCGCCCACGAGTGAGCTCCTATTGAACGAGCCGCTTGGTCTCGATCGTCCCCGTGACCGTGCAGACCGTCGAGCCGGTGCAACTGTGCAACGCGAACGCGCTGAACGTGGCCTTCACGATGCCGGCGTTCGGATCGAACGTGTGAACGATCAGCGATCCGGTCGGCGGCTGCAGGTTCGCCCAGCAGTGGTTGCCGTGGAGCTCGTACGCCGCGGTGGTCATCGCGGCGACGTGGCGCTCGCTCATCCCATCCCATGCCTCGGGATCCGGCACCGCACCGGTGAAGCCGTCGGGGAGCTCGAACTGGACCGAGCCGAGGAACGTGTACGGCGAGTCGGCCTCGGTGAACGCGATGCCGAAGTTGCCGTTGTAGCTGACGAGCGCGCGACCCTGCAGCGTCGCGCACGACGAGGTCAACGTCGACGTGACGTTCATGTCACCGCTGCCAGAGCCACTTCCGGACCCCGACCCGCTGCCGCCGCCATCTGGATCACCGCCGGTCGTGCGACCGGCATCGGCACCGGGACTCCCGGGCGACGAGCCGCACGCCACAACCGCGAGGAGTACGCAAATTCGCATGGCCGGGGTGGTAGCGAAGATCGAGCGCCGCCGGCGCCAATAGAATCGGACATCGGCGAACCAACGGGCTACTGGATCACGGGCGCGAGCGTCGTCACGGCGGCGCCATACCAGCTCTGGCCGGTGCTCGAGACCAGCGTCGCGACGCCGGTCGTCGGATCGATCAGGATGAACTCGCCGCCGTTCGTGAAGCCGTAGATCTTGTTCTTCCAGAACGCGACGCCCCAGATCTCGCTGAAGCCGGTGTCGGTGCCGATCGGCGTCGCCGCGAACGTCTGTGGCGCGAGCCGCGCGAGGCGATCGTTGGTCGTGCCGATGACGGTCTGCACCGTGCCGAAGCCCTCGACGGCGACGAGATCGCCGCTCGACGTGAACCCACCCATGTTGCCGACCGGCGTGGTCGCGCCGGTCATCGAATCGACGCGGAACACCATGCCGTCGGTGTTGCGCGTGCCGACCAGTACGTCGTCGCCGGTCTGACCGAGCTGGGTCGCCGGCACGAACGACAGGCCGTTGAACGAGCCCGCGAGGTTGGGCGACAACAGCGTGGTGTGCGCGTTGGTCGGATCGACGCGATACACCGACGTGAACGACACGCCGATCATCTGGCCGGTCTTGTCGATCGCGATGTCGGTCATCTCGTCGCTGCCCGTCGGCCACACGAACGGGCCGATCTGGGTGATCGCGAGCGTGTCCGGATCGACGCGGAACAACGTCGACGCGGTGTGCGCGTAGACGTAGACGGTTCCACCGTTGTCGCCGCTGCCGCTCCCACTGCCCGCTCCATCGGTGCCGCCCGACGTGGCGTCGATTCCGCCATTGTCTTGGCGTGTCGCCGGTCCACACGCGCACGCGAGCACGGCCAAGAGGAGCACCTTCATCGCCGGCGAACATACAGAAAAACCCGGCGCGAGAGTGGTCGGAAGATCGAGTACGGTCGCCGCGTGACGCTCGATCACGGCCTCGCACACGGCCTCGCACACGGCCTCGCACACGGCCTCGCGCCGCACTTCGACGAGCTGCGCACGATCCGTACACGCAAGCAGTTGCTGCGTAGCGCACTGTGGCAACGCATCGGTCCCGAGGTCGAGCGCGTGCTCGACGGCCTCGACCACCGCGACGCGCCCGCGGCCACACCCCTCGGGGCGACGTTCCGCGCGGTCGCGTGGAACATCCAGCGCGGCACCCATCTCGAGCGGCTGATCGCGGCGTTTCGCGACGAGCCCGAGCTCGCGCGCGCCGACGTGCTGATGCTGAGCGAGGTCGACGACGGCATGGGACGGTCGGGCAATCGCCACGTCGCGCGCGAGCTCGCCGAGGCACTCGGTATGGGCTACGCGTTCGCGGTCTCGTACATCGCGCTCGAGGATGACTACGGCGAGAACGAGGCCGGGCTCGCGAGCACGCTCGCGCTCGCCGGCAACGCGATCCTGTCGCGCGCACCGTTCGTCCGCGCGATCCGCTACGACTTCAACGAGCCGTACGCGATCCAGAAGGTCGAGAAGGCGGTCGGTGGCTGGTTGACCCGGTGGCTGACCCGGCGGTTGAAGCCGTGGAACGGGTCGTCGCCGCGCACCTCGATTGGTTCGCCGGGCGCGGGTTGCGGGCGAGCGCGCCGCAGGTCGTGCGGCTCGCGAAACCGACGGCGTCGGATCACGATCCGATCGTGGTCGACCTCGCCGTTTCGTAGACCGAAGATCTCGATCGGTGCGGGCGCGCGACGTGCGAGTCGCTGTCAGATCACGAGTTCACACCTCGCGGTGCGGCGCCGCTCGATCGCGGATTCGTCGACGGAGATTGCACATCGCGTGCAGCGCCGTTCGATCGCACTCGCGCCTACATCCTCTCACCGATTCGCACATTTCATCCGACGTATGCATGTCAGTTGCTGTTCAAACCTTCGCCGCTCCAAAATGTCCCGCTCGAGATCGCGCGGCCTACCGTTCGGTTCATGATCAATCGGAAACTGCTGCTCGGATCGCTGCTCTCGCTCACGCTCATCGGATGTGCTGAGAGCGAAGACGATCAGACGACGCTGAACGACACCGAGCAAGGCGGCGTGCAAGAGCCCGGCTCGTCGACCACAGCGCGCGGCTGCCAGACGGTCGAGCCGAGCGAAGCTCGCAAGGTCGAGATCGAACAAGAGGTCAACGACTTCATCGCCGCGCGCGGCGACGTCGAGTACGCGGTCGCACCGATCAAGGTTCACGTCCACCGCATCCACGCCGCGAACGGCACCGGCGGCGCCGTGACCGCGACGCAGATCAACAACCAGATCTCCGTGCTCAACGCCGCGTACGCGTCGGCCGGCTTTCAGTTCACCCTCGCGAGCACCGACGACACGAACAACGCCTCGTACTACGCGGCGACCGACGGCACGACCGCCGAGAAGACCATGAAGACGGCGCTGCGCCTCGGCGGCTCCAACGAGCTCAACCTCTACACCAACAACATGGGCCAGGGCCTGCTCGGCTGGGCGACGTTCCCCGCCGACTACGCCGGCAACCCGAAGATGGACGGCGTCGTCGTGCTGTTCTCGTCGCTGCCCGGCGGCAGCGCGGCGCCGTACAACCTCGGCGACACGGCGACCCACGAGATCGGTCACTGGATGGGCCTCTATCACACGTTCCAAGGTGGCTGCGCCGGCAAGGGTGACTTCGTCAGCGACACGCCTGCGGAGAAGTCCGCGGCGTTCGGCTGCCCGACAAATCGCGACACGTGCACCGGCAAGAGGTATCCCGGCCTCGACCCGATCACCGACTTCATGGACTACAGCGACGACTCGTGCATGAACCACTTCACGGCGGGTCAAGGCACGCGGATGACGAACCAGTTCGGAACGTATCGCTAGCGATACGCTTGCGTGAGGCCGAGCGTCGTCGCGAAGGTCGTGACGCCGGCCGCCGAGAACCCGGCGAAGCCGCGCACGGTCCATCCCGGAAGTCGGACCTTCGCGATCCGTTCGAACGCCGGTTGATCGCTCGCGACGCAACGCGCGATCGCGTTGAGTTGACGATCGGGATAGCTGTACGTGCCATCGCCATTGTCGATCGGCGTCGGCGATGATTCGTCGACGAACCGCACGTTGTCGTAGTCACTCGCCCACGCCGCGAGGTCGCGCCACGTCACCTGGCCGTCGACCAACGTGCCGAGGTCGGGAAGCGTCTCGACCTCCCACGTGACGCCATCGCGCGATCGCACGTAGAGCTGCGCGCGGTTGCGTTGACCGGTGCCGATGCAGCGGGCGCTCGACAACAAATGGATCGAGCCATCCGGTGCGAACGCGCCGAACACCGAATCCCACTGAAAGCCACCTTCGATCGACGCGGCGGCGGTGCCGAGCATCGCGTGCGTGAGCGAGCCGGTCTTGGTCCAGCCCGCGGCGCCGTGCAGCAGCTTCCAGATCTGGAACACCTCGTCGCCGGTCGACGACTCGCTCGCGATCCACACGTCGCCGGCAGCGTCGACGTCGAACAGCGTCGGATAGATCGGCGCACCACCGCGATCGGCGAAGCCCTGCGCGGTCTGTTCGTACAGGTGCTGGGCGGAGCGCACCCACAGGTGACCGTCGCCGGCGACGCGCACGCCGCACGCGCCTTGAAAGTCACCCGGCGTGCACGGGATCGCGATCGCAGGCGCGAAGCCACCGGTGGTGACGATCGACGCCATCGGCTGGCTGCCGACGAGAAACACGACCACGTCCGCACCCGAGGCCGAGTGCTGGCCGGCGGCGTACGTCGATCCGGCGAGCGCCGCCGGCCACCCGGTGGTCGTCGCGCTGCCGTGCGCCGCGGCCATCATGTCGCCGGTCGTGGGGTAGAAGATCCGAGCGTGGCTCTCGGTCAGCAGCCACGGTGCGGGTTGGTACGTCCCGAAGGAGCCGAAGGCGAGCGCGGTCGGCAGAGTGAGGTCGACCTCGACCGGAGAGCCGCAGGCGACGAGCGGAATCGGTGATGGACCTGCGGTGCTCGCGTCGATCGCGACGGCGCCGTCACCCGTCGTCGACGACGCGTCGCCGCGGCCACCATCGTCGTCGTCATCACCACCGGTGGCGCCGTGATGCGGTTGGCCGCACGCGACCAGGGCGAGGAGGAGGATCGACTTCACGGCGCCACGTCGATGCGAACGCCGAACGGAGTCATGATGCTCGCGAGGCCGTGCTCGTCGATCGAGGCCTCACCGGTGTCGCTCTCCGAGAACGCGAAGCGCTCGGCGGGCCACGTCATGCTCGTGCCGGTGAACGGCGCGCATTGACGGAGTTGATAGTACGACGACGTGTAGAGCGAGCTCGTCGCGAAATCGAGCGTGATCGCGACGTGGTCGTAGTCCGGGGCGACGATCAGGTGGACGTAGCCGTCGACGTCGGCGGGCTCGTCGGGAGGATCGATCTCCTCGTCGCCGGGCGCGAAGTCGACCAGCGTCGCCTTCGAGGCGTAGTCCGAGGCGTACAACGCATCCCACGTGACGCCGTCGTGCGAACGGAAGTACTTCACGCCGCCGAGCATGTACGCGATGTGAAACGAGCCATCCGGCGACGTGCTGAAGCCGGTGCGATAGAAGCCGTAGCCCTCGTTCGAGGTGACGAGCTGCTCGGTCGACCAGGTCAGCGAGCCGTGCGGCAGGTGCACGAGCGTCATGTCGTCGGCGGTGTCGCCGGGGTGGATCGTCGACGGCCGCTGGACGTGGCGCAGCACGTAGACCGTGCCATCGGCGCCGACGTTCCATGCGAGTGGATTCGAGTCGGTGAACGTGCCGCGCGCGATCGACGCGCCGCCACCGGCGGGATACTCGACGAGCCCGGTCGGTCCATAGGCGAACAGGTCACCCGCGGCATCGACGTGGATCGTGGACGCGCCGGCGAGGTCGATCGCCGCCGAGAACGCCGTGCCGTCGAACCGCGTCGCGTAGTAGTGGTTGTTCGCGCTCGAGAACCAGACCAGTGGCTCGCCGTCGAGGCCGAGCTCGGTCTTGACCGCTTGCATCGTCGTGACGCCCGCCGGGAGTGGAAGCGCGGAGGTCGTCGCGACGCCGGTCGTGTGATCGATCACGGCCCACGACGTGCCGGCTTGTCCGAACACGTAGGTCTTGCCGTGAAACCGCAGGATGCCTGGCCCGGCGACCGAGATCGGCGGGAGCCAATGGTTCGCGTCGCACTCCGTGATCGCTTCGGTGTTCGAGCCCGAGCCCGACCCCGAGCCCGACCCCGACCCCGACCCCGACCCCGACCCCGAGCCACCGCCATCGTCGCCGAGCGTTCCCCCGTCGCTGTCGTCGTCTCCACCGCCATCGGTCGAACCGTTGTGATGCGGGCTCCCGCAGGCGGCGAGGACAAGGAGGATGCAGAGGGAGCGCATGGACTCCGGGAGGAGCCGCGAGCTGGCCTCCGGTCGCACGAAATCGACCGCACCTCGAGCGTGTCGTCGCGAAACGCGACGGACACCCGTTCGGCCGCGACGCGAATCGCGCGCTAGCCAGCGACGATCGGGAACGCGCTCGTCGCCAATCGGCCATTCGCGTCGGTCGGAAAGTAGCCGCGCACGTGCTCGGGCATCCGCGTCGCGTCGAGCCGGCAGTCGGCGTCGAACATGCGCAGGATGATCGTTCGGCGCGGCGCGGCAGCGTGGTTCGGACCGCTGCCGTGCACGGTCAAGCAATGATGGATCGAGACATCGCCGGGCTCGAGCTCGAGCGTCGCGGGATCTCCGAGCGCGGCGCGCTGGGACTCCGAGAGCTCGGCCGCCAGCGAGGTCACACTCGCCGCACGCAAGCTGTGGTTCGCGCCGATCGGTCCCCAGAGGTGGCTTCCGGTGACGGCGCGCATGCAACCGTTCGCTGCACGCTCCGGCAACAGCGCGATCCGGATCGCGAGCACACGCGCCGGGACCAAGAACCCCACGTACGCATGATCCTGATGCCACTCGACCGAGCCACCGTCGAGCGCGGGCTTGTAGAGCAGCGAGTCCTGCAAGAATTGGATCCGCGTCGCGCCGAGCGCCTCGGCGGCGAGCGCACCGAACCGCGGATCGCGCGTGATCGCATCGAGCGGTGGATGCGCGCGCGCCACGCCGGTGAGCTCGCGGATCACGCCGTCCTTGCCGCGCGGATACGGGACGTCCGGAACGATCGTCGTGAACATCTCGTGCATCGCCGCGAGCTCGGCCGGCGGCACGACGCCGCGCACGACGAGCCAGCCATCGCGGTCGAACGCTGCGCGCACACCACGAAGGTAACGACTATTTGTCCTCCGATCACCGTGCGAATGACGGGTAAGCTCGCCGCGTTCCATGGATGGCTTATCGGTCGCCTTGCTTCGCCCGCTGGCAGAGCTGCTCGGCCGCTTGGATCTCGCGGAGCGCGGCTTTCTCGCTGCCCTCGACATCGACGACGCCACCGCACCCGATACGTACGTCGATGGCGAACGCGTCGATCGCTTGCTCGACGAGCTCGCGGCGCGGCGCGGCGATCCGGCACTCGGGCTCACGCTCGCGCGGCTCGCCGTCGTGCGACCGCTCGGCCTGTTCGGACACCTGGTGTGGTTGAGCGGCACCGTGCGCGATGCGCTCGACCGCGCGGTGCGGTTCTACAGCGTGGTCAGCAAGCGCGCGACGCTCGAGCTCGAAGACCGTGGCGCGGTCACCGTGCTGCACCAGCATCGCGTGCCCGGCGTCGCGCGCGGTCCGATCCTCACCGAGTTCTTGTTCGCGTCGTTCGCGCTGCGCGCCCGGGCCGCCACTGAAGGCCGGCTGGTGTTGCGCGCGGTGCGGTTCGCGCATCGCCGCTCGCCGACGCCCGCGCATGCCGACGTGTTCGGGCTGCTCGCGCAGTTCGGTGCGCCTCACGACGAGCTCGAGCTCGACACGACGCAGCTCGCGTTGCCGCTGATCTCCTCCGACCCGATCACGGCGGCCGCGCTCGAAGCGAACGCCGTCCACCTGACCACGGCCGGGCGCAGCCCGTTTCTCGATCGCGCGCGCCGGGCGGCGGTGACCAACCTCGCGACGCCATCGCTCGCCGCGATCGGCCGCACGCTCGGGATCAGCGCGCGCACGTTGCGCCGCCACCTCGAGCAAGAAGGCACGACGCTGCGCGCGCTCGTCGACGACGTTCGCCGCGAACGTGCCGACCATCTGCTCGCCGCGGGCACGTCGGCCAAGGAGGTCGCGTTCACGCTCGGGTTCTCCGAGCCGAGCGCGTTCAGCCGCGCGTACAAGCGCTGGACCGGCCGGGCGCCCAAACTGTAGGTCATTCCGGTCAAGTGATTGGCCCGGAGCGGTCATGGCCCCGATCGCGGGCCCAGTGCTTGAGTGCGCTCGCATGCGCACCCTCCCTCGACTGATCTTGTCCTCGTTGTTCGCGTGCGCTGCCTGCGGTCGCAACATTGGAGCGTCCGACCTGCAGGATGCCTCGGCAGGCTCGGGCTCGGGCATCACCCCGGACGCCGCGGTCATCAACTCGACGACACCCGTCATCCCCGCGCCGACCGGCGTGTGCCCGACGATCGCGCCGGGCGACGTCACGTTCGCACCCGCGGGGATCCCGCCGCGCAAGGTGAAGCTCGCGTTCGACGCGGCGAAGGTCGGCACCGGACCGCTGATCTTGTACTGGTACGCGACCGGAAGCGGCACGTTCGAATCCGCGTACTCGCTCGGCGCCACCGAGACCACGATCACCGACGCCGGTGGCATCGTCGCGACGCCGTACGCCGACGCGACCGCCGGTCAGTTCGAGTGGTTCATCGTCAACCAGAGCTCGAAGCAGGACGACTTCCTCGTCGCCGACGAGGTCGTGGGCTGCCTCGCGCAGGCCCACATGATCGACACCAATCGCATTCACAGCATGGGCATGAGTGCCGGCGCGCTGCAGACCACCGCGATCGGCTTCATCCGCGCGTCGTACCTCGCGAGCGTCGCGACCTACTCCGGCGGCGTGCCGCCCGGCTTCTCCCCGGCGAACCAGGATCCGGAGAACAAGTTCGCCGCCTTCATCTTCGACGGCGGCACCAGCGACGACGTGTTCTCCGTCGACTTCCAGGCCGCGAGCCAATCGTACAAGGCGATGCTCCAGGCCGACGGTCACTTCGCGGCGATCTGCGATCACAACATGGGCCACGCCATCCCGCTCGATGCCGCGCCCAGCGTCGCCGCGTTCTTCGACGCGAACCCGTGGGGCGCGTGGCCGTCGCCATACGCGTCGGGTCTGCCCGCCGGCTTCCCGACCTACTGTTCGCTCTAAGCGGATCTAAGCGCCGAACAGTTTGCGGATCCGCGGAATCGGATCGGCGGTCGCGGCGAGATCCATCAGGCCGATGCGCAGCGTGATCCTCTCGCCGCTGCCCCACGGCCACCACAGACCGAACAACGCGGCCGCCGTGAGCTCGTCGCCCCCGAGCACGCGCTGGGTCGAGCGCAGGTCGGTCTTGGCCGCGAGCGCGCGAAACGGCTCGGGCGCGGTGTCGATCGACTTCGCCGTCCAGCCGCGCGGAAACGCGTAGCGAGCGCTCGAGCGAACCTCGGGCTCGAGCTCGATCGAGAACGACGAACCGACGGTCGAGAACCGAGCGTCCCATTCCCAGACTGGTGTGGGCCAGGTCTCCTTGAGCCGACGAAGGCTATCGAGAAGCGGCTGCCACGGGTCCATCTCACAACCCTACAGCAACCCGGCCACAAAAAAACCGCCGACCACGGGGCCGGCGGTCAGGTCGATCCGAAGATCGATTTACATCATGCCGTCGAGCTTGGCCTGGACGGCCTTCATCTTCGGGTCATCCGCGCACTTCATCATGCCCATCATCGCCGGCATGACCTTCTGCATCCGCGGGCCGTACTTCTTCATCATCTCTTCCTGCTTGGCCTTGTCCTTGTCGCCCTTCATCTTCTCGGACATCGCCTTCATGTCCTTGAGGTCGCCTTCGTGCTTCTTGACGACAGCGTCGACGCCTTCGGCCATCTTGCCGCAGTCGCCATTGGCGCCCTCGACGGCCTTGCCCATCTCCTCCATCCTGTCGAGCATCTTGTCCATCATGGCGTCCGGGCTCTTCGAGCAGCCGGGAGCGAAAGCAAGGGCGACGCAGATCAATCCGTTACGAATGTTCATCAGAAGTTGTCCTCAGGGTTCGAGCTTGGTTGTGTCTCGATGAGCCAAGAGCGAACCTCGGGTCGCGCGAAATCGCCGCGACCTGTCCTCTCCACCCACCTCTCGGCGCAGACCCTAACACGCCCCAAAACGCTACATGAGACGTAATTTCGACGAGCTCTGGTCCGAGTTGGCCGCGATCCCCGACGAGGAGATTGCGCAGCCGGGGCAAATACTTACTGCCATCGACGACGCCGTTGCGTACCTCGGATCGGACGACGCGGTCGCATCGATCGGCGAAGACACCTACTGGCCGAAGTGGAACGGCCCGTGGTGGCAGATGGTGTTGCTATGGGAGCTCGGCGAGGCGTACCGGATCCCGGCGCGCGCCGTCCGCGCGATGGTCGAGGGCCTCGACGCGCTGCCCCTCCATACGTTTCCGATCCGCGACGAGGACTGGCCGCCCGGGCTCGATCACGCTCGGCACTCGACGTGTCACTGCGCGCTCGGCACGATCGATCAGGTGCTGTCGGCGTGCGGCGTCGACGTCGATGCCAAGCTGCCGTGGATCGCGCCTTGGTACACGCGCTACCAGATGCGCGACGGCGGGCTCAACTGCGACGAGACTGCATACCTCGTCGAAGATGAATGCCCGAGCTCGATGGTCGGCACCGTGCCGGCCTTCGAAGCGATGCGGCGGCGCGGCGCCAGCGAGTTTCTCGAGCGCGCCGCGGCGTTCATGATCGAGCGCGAGCTCCGCCTCGGCTCGACCTCGCACCACAACTCCGACGAGCGCGACTCGCAAGGCGCCTGGCTCGACCTCGCGTTTCCGCGGTTCTACTTCTACGACGTGTTGCGCGGGCTGACCGCGCTCGTGCGCTACGCCGAGCTCGTGCAACGCGAGCTGCCGGTGCAGGCGATCGCGTTCGCCGCCGATCGCCTCGTCGCGCTCGCGCCCGACGGCATCGTCCGCGTCGGTCGGCGTGCGTTCGAGGGCATCGGCACGCGCGCGCGCAACGCCAACGGGGTGTGGACGCGGCGCGAGCACGCGGGCTCGTTTCCGTTGCTCGAAGCCACCAGCGAGGTCGGCGCGGTGAGCGTGCGCCTCACCCAGGAGTGGCGCGACACTCGCCACACGTTGCTCTCGATGATCTAGCGAATTTCGACCCAGGTCGCGCGGGCCTTGAGGTAGGCACCGGTGAACGGCGGCGGCGCTCCGACGGGCCCGATCACGTAGTCGGCGCGGCGGTTCGCACGCTCGTCGGTGTCGTCCTTGGTCGGCACCTTCAACACGCTCTCGCCGAACCCGGCGACCGCGATCGGCAACGCGATGCCCTGTTTGCGAAAGTACGCCGCGATCGCCTGCGCGCGCGCGAGCGACAACTTCTGGTTCTTCGCGCTCGGGCCGACCGTATCGGTGTGACCGGCGACGTAGAGCTTCATCTTCACGAACTTCTCGGATCGCTTCACGATGTCCTGGATCTTCGTGACGCTCGACGCGAGCTTGCCGTCCTCGCTCGTCGCGATGTCCGCGCGGTCGGTCGCGAAGTTGACGTCCTCGTGATCGATCGACACCGACCACGGGACGAGCTCGACCTCCGACGCACCACCATCCGCCGACTCGGCGTGGAGCTTCAGCAACAGCACGCGCGTGTTCGCCGGTTGCGTCCACGTGATCGCGACCCACGTGCTCGGTTTATCTTTCGCATACGCCGCGCTGCCCTTGCCGAGCTCGCTGCCGTCCTCGCCGATCGCGATGATCTCCGCCTGTCCCGCCGGGCGCGACATCGTGAACCGGAGCTCGCGCTTGTCGAGATCGAGGTGCTCGGCGTCGTAGCCAATGTGGAGCGGCGGGCGCACGAACGTGTCGAACTGGAGCGGATCGCTCCAGCGATGATCGACGCCGGTCGCCTGCGCCGAGATCGTGCCCTTCCACGACGCCTTGCCCGCGGCACCGTCGCCGATCGACAGCGTCACGGCCTGATTGCGGGCGAGCGCGCCCTGCTTGACGACGACGTGCTTGCCGTCGTCGCGATCGAGCTCGAGCCGGACATCGCTGACCGGCTGGGCCGCGGTGATCCGGACCTGGGGTTTCTGCCCCAGGGGGACGTCGAGCTTGGTCTGATAGCTCACCGGTTGCGCGTACGCGGTCGCCGCGGACAGCAAGACCAGCATCGCGATTCGCATCGTCCAAGCATAGCGCGGGGCTTTGCTAGGGTGCTGCGCATGATCGATCGGCGCGATGCGCTCACACGAATCGGCGACCTCCTTGCTGGGCGCGGCCGCGTCGAGCGTTAGCGCGAGCGCACGATCGTGAAGTCGGTCCACGCAGCGACGTAGTCCGGCGGAGGTTCGCCGTGGAGCTCGCGCTTCGCGGCGTTGCCGTTGCCGACGAACTTCGCCCCGGCGAGCTCGAACGAGCGCCACGGTGTTGGCACGAGCTCGACCGCCGCACCGCCGGGCTCCTTGACGCGCACCGCGAACGTCTGCTCGTCGTAGCTGGTCCCCGGCGTCGTCGCGATCGCGGTGCCGGGCTCGGCCGACCACCCCGCGGGCAGCTTGCCGATCGCGAGCACCACCGCACCATGCTCGTCGGACACCGCGATGTGGCCGGTCGCGTTCGGTCCACCACCGACGACCTCGGGCTCGACGAGCACGTGGGTCCCGGTCGTGATCGCGAACACGACCCTCGCCGGCAGCTCGATCGAATAGGTGTGCCGAAGGTTCGCGTTGTCCTCGACGGCGAGCGTCCAGCGATTGCGCTCGCCGTCGACCTCCGACGTGAGGTCGGCGACCTTGCCCTCGAGCGCCGGATCATCGATGTGCTGGGGCGGGAACGCGGCGAAGCCGTCGATGTCGGAGCTCGTCGTCGCGACCAGGTCGCCGGCGGCCGCGATCGTCGTCACCGGTGGGTGCGACGAGCAGGCGACGAGGACGACCCAGACCGCGGCTCGCATCGCCGCAAGCGTAGCAGAGCCGTCCCCGACGATGAGGTCGCGCTGATTGGAGAGGGATACGTAGCTTCATGCCACCTGGACGCACCGCGGCAGACCGATCGGAAATCTTTTGTTCCGGATCTCTACGATCCATCTGATCAGTATCGCGGCGACCCGGAATACTGGACGCGGATCGCGGACCTAGGCAGGCTCGGGGAGCTTGATGCAGTTCCACGAGGGTGTTGCGGCGCCGGCGCGCTGCGTACCGTGTTTGAGGCTTTTTGCCGAGACCTTGTACGTCGACGACGGCACGCGCCACGGCGACGAGGTCAAGACCGCGATGGTCCGGCTGGACTTTGCCTACGATCTCCACCGTGCAGGCGGCCGCCGGGTCCGCTCGCGCAATCCGAACCAGGCCGGACGCGATCGCGCCGCCGAGCTCCAGGCCGCGCGCGTGCTCGAGGGGCTCGGCGCGATCGAGCTCGCGAGCCTCGACGACTGCGCCGTGACGCCGGGGGTCGGCATCGACTACGTGCTCGCGGTCGATGGCGATCCGAGCACGCTGTGCGGTTTCGGCGAGCATGCGCTGCCGCAGCTCCGCGCGATGGGCTGGCAGATCGACATCGATCCCGAATACCCGTGGCAGGTCGTATCGAGCAGCGCTCCGTTCTATGTCGCCGCCGAGCAGCAGGCCGATTGGTTCGGGCTCGAGCTCGGCATCGAGATCGATGGCCAGCGCGTGAATCTGTTGCCGGCGTTGCTGTCGCTGCTCGACGGCGCGGGTGATCTGGCCTCGCTCGGCCGCTCGAGCCGGCGCTGCATCGCGGTCCGCGTCGACGACAAGCGCTGGCTGCCAATACCGCCGGCGCGGTTGAAGCTGCTCGGCAAGATCCTGCTCGAGATGTATCGCGATGGCAAACGGATCAAGGCGCTGGCCGTGCGGGCGCCGCTGATCGCCGAGCTGTGCGCGACGCTGCAAGAAGGTGGGCGCCCGGTGCGCTGGATCGGCGACGCGACGATCCGCGAGCAGGCGTTCGCGATGGCGCTCGGTCCGCGCCGCACGACGGTGACGACCGTGCCCGACGGGCTGTGCGCCGAGCTGCGGCCGTATCAGCGCGATGGCATCGCGTGGTTGCAGCACCTCCGCGAGCACGGCGCTGGCGGGGTGCTCGCCGATGACATGGGCCTGGGCAAGACGCTGCAGACGATCGCGCACGTGCTGCTCGAGAAGCAGCACGGCCGGCTCGATCGCCCGGCCCTGATCGTCACGCTGACCAGCCTGATCGGCAACTGGCAGCGCGAGATCCAGAAGTTCGCGCCGAGCCTGAGGGTCGCGATCCATCACGGTCCGGATCGCCACGACAAGGTCGACACGCTCGGCACCTACGACGTCGTGATCACGAACTATCCGCTCGTCGCGCGCGATCGCGAGGTACTCGCGAAGCTACCGCTGCACCTGCTCGTCCTCGACGAGGCGCACGCGGTCAAGAACCACGACGCGCAGGCGGCCGAGGCGATCCGCACGCTCGATACGCGCCACAAGGTCTGCCTGTCGGGCACGCCGATCGAGAATCACCTCGGCGAGCTGTGGTCGCTGTTCGATTTTCTCAACCCGGGCCTGCTCGGGCATCGCGGCGAGTTCACCGTGCAGTTCCGCCAGCCGATCGAGGATCGCGGCGACCCGGCGCGGCTCGACGCGCTGCGCGAGCGGGTCCGCCCGTTCATCCTGCGCCGCACCAAGGATGCGGTCGCGAAGGAGCTGCCGCCGAAGACCCACCTCATCAACGCGATCGAGCTCACCGGCGCGCAGCGCGAGCTCTACGAGAGCATCCGCGTCGCGGCCCACGCCGACGTCCGCGCGCACATCAAGCAGCGCGGCCTCGGCGCGTCGACGATCGCGATCCTCGACGCGCTCCTCAAGCTCCGCCAGGTCTGCTGCGATCCGCGCCTGGTCTCGAGCGAGGCCGCGCGCGATGTCACCGACAGCGCGAAGCTCACCGTGCTGCTCGACCTGATCACGAATCAGCTCGCCGACGGCCGCCGGATCCTCGTGTTCTCGCAGTTCGCGCGCATGCTCGGCCTGATCTCCGAGGGCCTGCTCGCGAAGGGCATCGGCCACGTCACGCTGACCGGCTCGACGCCGGATCGCCAGAAACCGATCGACGCGTTCCAGGCCGGTCGCAGCGACGTGTTCCTGATCTCGCTCAAGGCGGGCGGCGCCGGCCTCAACCTGACCGGCGCCGACACCGTGATTCACTACGATCCATGGTGGAACCCGGCGGCGCAGGCGCAGGCCACCGATCGCGCACATCGCATCGGCCAGACCAAGCCCGTGTTCGTGCACGACCTGATCGTCGCCGGCTCCGTCGAGGAGCGCATGCTCGGGCTCCAGCGCCACAAGCGCGCGCTCGCGAACGCGATCCTTGCCGACCGCGACGCGACCGCGCAGGCGAGCCTCACCGACCGCGACGTCGACGATCTACTCGCCCCGCTGGTCTAGCAAATCAGTACCAGCGGTGCGCCTTCCAGAACCTCTCGGCGCCGCTCCACCCGCCGTAGCGGTCGTTCACGTAGTGCGTCGCCGCCGCGTACTGCGTGTTGAAGTTCGTCGACTGGTAGTTCGCACCCATGTAGTGCTTGCGCTGCGCCTCGATCATTTGAAACGCGCCGAACGCCGACGATTGATTGCCCCGCGTGCCGTCGCCGCGACCCTGCTTGTGGAGGTGACCGGCGGTCGTGCTGCCACCGGACTCGTGCTGCATGATGAATTGCGCACCGGCCGGCAGGCCACCGTTCGCGGTCACGAGCTCGTCATCGGAGAGGGTGTCGAAAGCGATCTTCATGGCAAGGACTCCTGAACAGAGGGTTTGATGGTTGGCTACGCAACCTCCTCCGTGCAGCGACAGTGCCAGCAGCCCTCGTAACCCACGGTCTCCGCTGGTTGCACATCCCGTGAACGGCGGTTGTGATCACGCCTGGACCAGACCGCGCGATCGCCTACTCCAGCGCACGGCCACCCGATCCGCCGACCGGCAGCTCGACTAGCCACCTCCTGCGCCCACCTACAGTTGGCGCTCGATCACCGGCTGGCACGCCGCGCCACCGCTGATCTGCGCGTTCGTACGGAACGTGTTGAGGCGATCCCACGAGTTCTGCTCGAACTGCGGGATGGTGCCGTCCTCGCGCACGTTCGTGACGTGATACGCGTGCTCGTTCCAGATCCGGCGCGCCTGGATCCAGCGATCCTGCTTGTCGCGAATCACCTGCACGGTCGGCGACGCCGTCATGTACAGGTTCGAGACGACGACGATCTCGGCGGAGCCATCGTTGTCGATATCGGCGACGACCGGATACTCGGTCAACGTGCCGCTGGTGCGCGGCATCTGGAAGATCGGTTGGCCGGCACCGTCGAACACCCACAGGTATTGCTCGTCGGCGTACATCGCCTCGGCGGTACCGTCGCCGAGGAAGTCGAACGCGGTGCCCGCGGCGATGCCGGATTGATCGGAGACCGGTGCGCTCCACTTGATCGTCGCGTCGGCGTTGTACTCCGTGTAGTGGTCGGCCGAGCTCATCGCGTACTCTGCCTTGCCGTTGCCGTCGAAGTCGTGGACGGTCGCCGGCCGCAGCCAGGTGTCGAAGCCGACCGGATCGTTGGTCGGGCGCTTGTCCTGGTACTTGATCGTGCCGTCGTGCTCGATCACGGACAGGCCGTTGACGTTGGTCAACAGCACTTCGGGCTCCGGATCGTCGTCGAGGTTCGCGACCTGCGGGTAGCCGGGCGCGAGCCCGGTGTCCCAGTACAGCGTGCCGTCGTAGTGATACGCGGCCGAGCCGAGCACGACCTCCATGTAGCCATCTCCGTCGAGATCGGCGGCCGTGCTCGCGTTCCACGTCGCTTGTGCCGACGGCGCCGACCACTTCACGACGCCGTTCGAATCGAACACGGTGTTGCCACCGATGATCTCGACGTTGCCATCGTGATCGAGGTCCGCAAGCGCGATCGCGCCGGAGTACCAATCGCCGGCCCACAGCCCCGCGGGCCCGAACATGATGCTGCCGTCGTGGTGGAACGCGTAGAGGTGACCTTGCGGATCGACCGTCACGATCTCGGGCACGCCGTCGTGATCGAGATCACCGAGCGCGGGGGTGACCGTGCCGTCGACGACGGTGCTGATCACGAGCTCCTGGGCGCCGGTCTGGCCGTTCAACAAGTAGATGTGACCGGGCTCGTTCGGCGAGCCACTCTGGGTCGACGCGACGACCACGACGTCCGGGATGTCGCACAGATCGATCGCGCCATCGCCGTTGTCATCGGTGAGGTTCGCGACGAGCGGCGAGACGATGCTGTTGGTCTCGCCGTTCGGTCCGTTCCACATCCACTGGATCTCGGGGTCGAAGCTGTTCGGCGGCGCGGCGTTCGTACAGTTCGGGACGCCGTTGGTGTCGTCCTGGACCTTGCACTTGTTGACGTAGGCGTCCGGGCCGCCGGCGCTGCCTCCGCCGTCGCCAACATCGCGATGGGGGGTGCCACACGCTGCCAACCCGAGCAGCACCATCGTCGCCATCGTCGCCGTGCTCATGGGCGCGAGCAATAGCACGCGATCCGCGACGGTCGGCATAATTCCGCCTTGACGGCTCCGGAGCGATTGTTCCACCTTGGAGGGGCGGATGGAACGAATCCTGGTGATCGATGACGAGGCGCGGGTGCGGGAAGGGATGCGTCGATTTTTCGAGTCCAACGGATTCGAGGTCTTCGAGGCCGAGACCGCGGCTGCTGCCGAAGAAGAGTTCCGCGTCCGGCCGCCGGACCTCGTGATCCTCGACTACTCGTTGCCCGAGACGACCGGACTCGAGCTGATGCCGGTGTTGAAGCAGATCGACGGGCACGTGCCGATCGTGATGGTGACCGGGCACGGCACGATCGACATCGCCGTCCAGGCGGTGAAGCAAGGCGCCGATGACTTCATCGAGAAGCCGGTGCGAATGCCGGCGCTGCTCGAGATCGTGCAGCGCGTGCTCGAGAGTTATCGCAATCGCCCGCTGCCCACGGAGACGGTCGAGGACGAGCTCGATCTCACGATCGAGGAGCTCGAGCGCAAGCACGTCGAGCGCGTGTTGCGTTCGGAGAGCGGCTCGGTCGACGCGGCCGCGGTGCGCCTCGGCATCTCGCGCAGCGCGCTGTACGTCCGGCTCAAGCGCTACCGGTCCTGAGCTCGACGCCGAGACCAACCCGACCTCGAAGTACATCTTCATTCCGGAAGGCCGCCAGCTCTCGGTCGTGCTCGGCGAGGGCGCGAACGGGGCAGCGGCGGCGCACTGACGATTTCGTGCGACCTGCCGGGTAGTCACGGCTCCTCCCGACATGCGCATCGCTGCCCTGCTCGTGCTGTCTCTGTCCGCCTGCCTGATGCCGCCGCAAAATGGTGGGAACTACGCCGGATCGCCGTCGTCGCCGTCGTCGAGTGGTGGTTCGCCGTCGAGCGCGAGCGATCCATCGGGTCCGCCGCCGCCGTCGTCGGAGGCCAGTAGCTCGACCACCTCGGCGCCGGCACCGCAGGGTCCGGTGTCGGTGACGATTCGCTCGGCGTGCAGCAAGACCGTCAAGGTGTTCTTCGGTGACAAGCCGAAGTTCGGCAGCGGCACGTACTCGTCGATCGATTCGAACAGCGTGTCGTCGCACAGCTTCCGGCCCGGCGAGCAGTTGTGGATCGTCGACGAGTCCGAGAACGGGCTCGGCTCGGCGCAGGTCTCGGCGAGCACGCACGAGCTCGAGGTCAGCTCGAGCTGCACCGCGATCAGCTCGCGCTAGGTCTACTTCTGGACGATCGCGGCGCCGACCTTCTGAGTCTCGTCGCGATCGCGCGGCGGCGGAATCGTGATGCCCTTCGCACACGCGGGACGCGCCGCCATCGCGGCCATCCAGCGCTCGAGCTGCGGCAGGCCTTCGATCGAGACGCCCGACCAGCCGTGGATCTTGACCCACGGCCACGTCGCGATATCCGCGATCGAGTAGTCGTCGGCGAGCCACTCCGAGGTCGCGAGCCGGCGCTCGAGCACCTCGAACAGGCGGCGGCTCTCGTTCTGATAGCGCGAGATCGCGGCCGGCAACTTCTCGGGGAAGTAGCGGAAGAACACGTTCGCCTGCCCCATCATCGGGCCGATGCCGCCCATCTGGAACATCAGCCACTGCAGCACGCGCGAGCGGCCCTGGACGTCGGTCGGCATCAGCTTGCCTGTCTTTTCGGCCAGGTAGATCAGGATCGCGCCGGACTCGAACACGGCGAACCCGTCGTCGACGATCGCGGGGATTCGCCCGTTCGGGTTGATCGCGAGGAACTCCGGCTGCTTCTGCGCATTCGTCATGAGATCGAGCGCGTGCACGGTGTACGGCAGCGCGAGCTCCTCGAGCGCGATCGAGACCTTGAAGCCGTTCGGCGTCGCGGCGGTGTAGAGGTCGATCATGGGTCGGGGTTACCACGCGGCCGTTGACGCCGGTCCGAGCCGTGCGCACGTTGTCGCCATGATTCGGACGTGTAACGCCTGCGGCGCGCAAAACAGAATTCCCGCGGCGCGACTCGCGCAGGCGGGGCGCTGCGGCCGGTGCAAAGCCGAGCTCGCGGCGAGCAACGCTCCGATCGACGTCGCCGATGTCGCGACCTTCGACGAGATCGTGCGCGAGGCGAAGGTGCCGGTGCTCGTCGACTTCTGGGCAGCGTGGTGCGGCCCGTGTCGGCAGGTCGCGCCCGAGGTCAAGCACGCCGCGTCCGATCTCGCGGGGCGCGCGCTCGTGCTCAAGGTCGATACCGAAAAGCTGCCGCAGCTCGCGGCGCGCTACCAGGTCCAGGGCATCCCGAACTTCATCGTGTTCAAGCACGGCGCGCTCGCGCATCAACAGGCCGGTGCGCTGCGCGCTCCGCAGCTCGTCCAGCTCGTCGCGTGATCTAGAGCAGCGTAACGCCCCGCCACACGATTTCTATTGAACGCAAACCAGTAGTGGCTACGATTCGCGCCGATGCGGACGGGACTCCTCGCGGTGCTGCTATGCGCGTGCTCGTCACACGCCGCCGACGCACCGAGCGAGCCCGACGCCACGACCGGCACGCTCGTCGCGCCCGATGCACCGCCACCGGCGCACGGCCCGTATCCGATCGTGCTCGCGCACGGCCTGTTCGGATTCTCGACCCTCGGCCCGCTCGACTATTTCTATGGCATCCCGGACGCGCTGACCGCGACCGGCCGCAAGGTCTACGCACCGCGGGTCGATGCCGTGCAATCGGCCGAGATTCGGGGCGCGCAGCTGGTCGAGGCGATCGAAGCGGCGCGGCTCGATAGCGGTGCCGACAAGGTGATCGTGATCGGTCACTCGCAAGGCGGCCTCGATGCGCGCTGGGCCGCCGCGCACGATCCGGATGCGATCGCTGCGGTCGTGACGGTCGCGGCGCCGCATCGCGGGAGTCCGGTCGCCGATGTCGCGCTCGGTCTCGCGCCGGGTGACTCGACCGTCGCGCTCGACGTGCTCGGCACCTTCTTCGGGATCTCTACCACTGGATCGTCGACCAGCTTTGCCGGCGCCCTGCAGTCGCTGTCGAGCGCCGGCGCCGCGCAGTTCAACGCGGATACGCCCGACGTCCCGACGATCCCGTACTTCTCGGTCGCCGGCCGCTCGAACCTCGCGGGCAACGATGCGTGCGCACCGGCGGCCGCGCCGTTCATGGCGACGTGGGACGGCGATCGCGATCCGATCAAGGCCGAGCTCGTGCCGGTCGTCGCGATCCTCGCGGCCGCCTCGCTCCCGGCGACGCCGACCAACGACGGGCTCGTCACCGTCGACTCGGCGACGTGGGGGCAGTTTCTCGGCTGCGTGCCGGCCGATCATCTCGACGAGGTCTGTCAGATCGCAGGCCAGTCGCCGGGGCCCGGCAACGACTTCAACTGTCTCGAATTCTGGCGCGGACTCGAGCAGACGCTGCGCGCTCAGCGTCTCTAAGAAGTTCTGGCAAGCGCGTGTCCGCGCGCCACATCGAGCGCTCTTGCGCGACGATGTATCTCGTACGCGTGCCAGATCGCGATCCTGCGTTGGCACGGCGAGCGCACTACGCCTGCGCATGAGTAGACTTTGGTCTGGAATCTTGGCCGCGGCGATCGCGGCTCCACTCGTAGCGTGCGGTGGCACACCGAAGCCCGAGGCCCGGATGGCCTCGTCGGAGGGAGCGATCCGAGGCGCTCGCGAGGCCGGCGCGGACAATGTCCCGCAGGCAACGCTCTATCTGAAGCTCGCCGAAGAGCAGCGGACGAAAGCGCTCGATCTCGTGAAGAACGGCGACAACCATCGCGCGGTCTACATGCTGGCGCGCGCCGAGGCCGATGCGGAGCTCGCGATCGCGCTCTCGCGCGCGAACAGCGCACAGACGGACGCGACGAAGGCGAACGAATCGGTCAACGAGCTCAAGGAAAAGGCGACGCCATGAAGATGATCAACCTCGCTCTCGCACTCTCGCTGCCGCTCTCGGCGTGCGCTGCTCACATGGCTCCGAGGGAGCTCGTCGATGCGCGTGCGGCCTACGACCACGCGTCGCAGAGCCAGGCCCCGAAGTTGGTGCCCGCCGAGCTCCACGTCGCGAAGGAAGCACTCGACGATGCGGAGCGCAAGTTCGCCGACGAGCCGGATTCGCAAGACGTGATCGACGTCGCGTACGTCGCGATGCGCAAGGCCCAGCGCGCTGAAGCGCTCGGCAACGCCGCCGCCGCGACCGACGCGAAGGCGATGGCGGAGCAAGATCGTACGAAGACCCAAAACCAGATCATCGACAACCAGCAGGGTGAACTCCAACACGCGCAGTCGTCGCTCGCGAACACGCATGCCGCACTCGAGAAGCAAAAAGAGCTGACCGCGCAGGAGCGCCAAGCGCGCCTCGTAGCCGAGAAGAAGGCGTCGGATGCGATGGAGGCGCTCTCGAAGAGCCTCGCGGTCAAGGCCGACACCCGCGGCACCGTGATCACGCTGTCGGGCGGCGTGGTGTTCGCGACGGGCCGGGCGACGATCCTGCCCGGTGCGCAAACGCAACTCAACCAGGTCGCCGACGCGCTCAAGACCCAGGCGGAGCATCACTTCGTCGTCGAAGGTCACACCGACAACCAGGGCACCGACGCGATCAACAACGAGCTGTCGACCAAGCGTGCGAACGCCGTGCGTGACTACTTGATCGTGCGTGGCGTGGCGTCCGAAGCGATCACCGCGCAAGGCTTCGGCTCGACACGTCCGGTCGGCGACAACAAGAGTCCCGAGGGCCGCGCGATGAACCGCCGCGTCGAGATCATCGTCGACCGCGCCGTCACCGCGGCAAATTAACGAACGCGTCGATCAGCTCTCGCGCGATCGAGAGCCTCGGCGGCACGATCGGTAGGGCGTCCGGCGAGAACCACGCAGCCTCCATGATCTCGGAGGGGTCGGCGTGGATCTCGCCGCTCGCCCACTTCGCCGTGAAGCCGATCATCAGCGAGTTCGTGAACGGCCACGGTTGGCTGCCGAAGTACGCGATGTCGGAGATCACGATGCCGGCTTCCTCGTGGACCTCGCGGGCGACCGCTTGCTCGAGGGTCTCACCGACCTCGACGAAGCCCGCGAGCGTCGAGAAGAAGGGCATCTTCGTACGCGCGTTGCGCGCGAGCAGGCACTTGCCGTCGCGCTCGACCAACATGATCACGGCCGGCGACAGCCGCGGATACGCGCCGAAGCCGCATGCCGGGCAGGTCCGCACGCGTTCGAGCGTCGATCGCTCGGTCGGTGTGCCGTCGCGCCCGCAATGCGCGTGATCGCGATCCCACGCGGTGAGCCCGAGCGCGCGTCCCGCGATCGCGAATTCTTCGTCGGTCAGCGCACCGAACAGTTGGCGAAGCGCGATCGCTTCGGTCCCCGATGGAGGTGTCTCGACGAGCCTCGTGAAGCAGGCCTTACCGTCGAGGTCGCCCAGAAACAGCGCATCGGTCGCATCCGCGATGGGAATCCGGAGCTCGGGCTCTCGCACGACGCACAGACTCTGACCGGCGATCGCGAACATCGATCCGCGGGTCGCGGAGGTGGTGGTACCAGGCGTAAACGTCACGGGGCTTCCTGTAGCACGCGTCTTGCTACGTGTGATGCCATGACGATCATCGTCGTTGCGTGTCTAGCAACTCTCGCGGTGTGCGCGCTGTTCGCACGGAGCGGAAAACCGGCGGCCACGCGGACGGCGAAGGTGCCCTCGCTTGACGACGCGCTGATTTTTCTGATCAACGACGTGTCGCGCCAACCGCCATCGCGCCGCCGCCTGCAGATCGATCACGTGATGATCGGATCGCGGTTGCGAGCGATGGACGAGAGCTCGCGGATCACGCTCTAACTCGACTTAGTTGGTCGCGCCGCAGGTCTTGAACGCGCCGCAGCCCTGGAAGCACTTGTAGCCGTCGCCGAGCGACGCGCAGCTCGTATCGTCGGTGCACACGATCGAGCACGCCTTGCCGACGTTCGTGCACGTGGTGCCGGTGACCTGGGCGACATCGAGGCATTGCAGGTCGGCATCGCAATCCGCCGTCACGCTGCACGTGTTGCCGGCCGAGGACGAGCTGCTACATGCGGCGAGGGCGAGCGCGAGGAGGGCGTTACGAACCATGCGGCACGCTAACAGGTCGGTGGCCGATCAAGTCTTGGCAGGTGCTGGCAACGGGCGGCCGACCCGCGGCATAGTCGCCCCATGTCGGCGATCACGCAGCGCCTCGTCTTGACGACCGGCGCGACCATTCCTCAGATCGGGCTCGGGGTCTGGCAATCGCCCCAAGGGGCAGCGACCCGCGATGCGGTGGCGGCAGCGCTGGAGCTCGGCTATCGCCACATCGACACCGCGCGGATCTATCGCAACGAAGCCGATGTCGGCGCGGCGATCAACGCGAGCAGCGTGCCGCGCGCCGAGATCTTCGTGACGACGAAGTTGTGGAATGACGATCAAGGTTACGACGCGGCGCTGCGGGCGTTCGATGCGAGCCTCGCGCGGCTCGGGCTCGAGTATGTCGACCTCTACCTCGTGCACTGGCCGGTGCAGCAGCGCCGCCGCGACTCGTGGCGTGCGCTCGAGACGATCTTCGCCGCCGGCAAGGCCAAGGCGATCGGCGTCAGCAACTACCTCGTGCCGCACCTCGAGGAGCTGCTCGGCGAGGCCGTGGTGAAGCCTCACGTCAACCAGATCGAGCTCACGCCGTTCTTGCAGCGACGTGCGACCCGCGCGCTGTGCGCCAAGCATCAGATCGTCGTCGAGGCGTACAGCCCCTTGACGCGCGGCGAGCGGCTCGATGATCCGATCGTCGTCGGCGTCGCGCGCGAGTCGAAGGTGACGCCGGCGCAGGTGCTGCTGCGCTGGGGCGTGCAACACGGCCACGTGATCCTGCCGAAGTCGGTCCACCGCGATCGCATCGCCGAGAATGCTGCGCTCGACTTCACGCTGTCGGCTGCGCAGATGACCGAGCTCGACGCCCTCGAAGCAGGCCTGGCGACCGGCTGGGATCCCGAGACCCAGGCATAGGTCCCGTGGGGTGAAACGCCCTCCACGCGCGGCTTGAATAGCCCGCCCGACCGGCCGTATGACCGGACGATGATGATCAAGCACCTGCTGCGTCGGTTGGCGATCGCGTTCGCGCTGTTGATTCCGGCCGTCGGGTTCGCCGACAAGACGCCGGCACCGGCACCGGCACCGGCGCAGACCAAGCCGGTGGAGTCCAAGCCGGCCCCGAAAGCCGACCCCGTCGATCTCAACACCGCGACCGAGGATCAGTTGAAGGCGCTGCCCGGCGTCGGCGACGCGTACACGAAGAAGATCATCGCCGGCCGTCCGTACGCGATGAAGACCCAGCTCGTCTCGAAGAAGATCGTGCCGCAAGCGACCTACGACAAGATCAAGGATCTCGTGATCGCGAAGCAGCCGGCGAAGAAGTAGTCCGGCGACGAAGCACGTCGACGGCGCCGGAGCGCGGGACTACAGCGCGACGCCGAGGATCGCGGTGATCTTCTTCCCCTTCCACGAGATGACAGGGAACTGGTCGATGATCGTGATCTTGTCGCCGACCCTGGTGAAGACGCGGCTAGAACGCGACGACGTGGGGGGGCGGGCTGATCGTGCCGTTCGCATTCGAGGTCGTCGCGAACAACACGCGTCCGACGCCACCGCCGCCGCCACCGCCATTGCCATCGCCTTGCGTGTACGGATCGCCGGGCTGTGCGGTCGATCCGGCAGCACCACCGTCGCCACCGGCCGCGCTGTACGCGCCTTGCGCGCTACCACCAGACGCCGCCGTCGCCGAGGCGACGCCGTTACCGCCGGCGTTGCCGTGCGCGCCGACGCCGTTCGGATCACCGGTGTTGCCCTCCCCCGCACCGCCGCCGCCGGCGCCGCCGTTCGCCGCGATCACGCCCGCGTTCGCGATCGTCAGCGCCTGCAACACGATCGCGCCACCGGATCCGCCACCGCCGCCCGCGCCCCAGTTCGTATGTGTCGCCGTGCAGTTCGTTCCGCCATCGCCACCGCCACCGCCGGCGAGCACCGCGCCGGTCGCGCCGATCATGATCGCGCCCGGCGTGCTGAGCTGGATCGCGCCGCCACCTGCACCACCGCGACCACCATTGGCCGCTCCGCAGCTCGTGATCGCCGCATTGCCGCCGCCCGAGCCGCCGAGCAGGTTCGTGATCGCGTCGTCACCTTGCACGCCGCCACCGGTGCCGCCGGCGACGTTGGGATTGTTGCCGCCGACGGTCGAGTTGCCGCCCTTGAGGCCGACCGCGCCGTAGCCGGCACCGCCACCGCCCGAGTCGTAGTAGGTCTGCTGGAGATCGCCCACTCCGCCCGCGCCGGCTCCGGCTTGCGGTCCCGCGCCGGCGGGTCCGGAGGTCGCGTGATCCGCACTCGCATCGAGCACACCGTTGACGGTGATCGTGTCACTCGCGATGATCACGAGCGCGCGGTTGCCGGTCACCGTGACGCGAACGCCCGAGCCGATCGTCAGCGCGCGCACGTGCAACACCGCGAGCTCGGGGCCCTGCGCCTGCGCGAACTGATCGAACGCGTCGCCGTTCGGCAGGGGTGCGCCGATCGTGAGGTTGCCGGTATCGATCGTCGCGTTGCTCGCGAAGCTGAGGTCCGCGGTGCCCGCGCTCTGGCCACCGGTCGGAACATGCAGCGCGACGAAGCTCGATCCCGATCCCGATCCCGATCCCGATCCCGATCCCGATCCCGATCCGGATCCGGATCCCGATCCCGATCCCGATCCATCGGGTGCGTCGATCATCACGCCTCCGTCTCCGTTGGTCGCGCCGTTCGGAGAGAACCCGCAGCCGATCAGCAATGCCATCGAGAGCAACAACCGCACGGCGCCATCATAGACGTGTGGCTAGCCGATCGCGATGTCGTCGACGCTACCACACCGTGACATCTGCACTTCCGACGGTCAGTTACAAGTGACCGGCTTGACCGCGTAGCTGACATCACCACCAGTTAGCCCGGAGACGGTCACGACGTACGTCTCATTAACCGCGGGCACCCAACCCGACGGCAGCCACGAGATCGTGTCCTGGCCGTAGCCCTGCAAAAGCGTCATCCGCGTGACCGCGAGGGTCATGCCATCGCTCTTGCGCACGATCGCGATGTTCGCGCTCGCGGTTCCACCGAGGCTCGAGCTGAAGCTCCACGTCCACTTCGTGATCGCGAGCGGCACCGGCCCGGGGTTCGGCACGGCGACCCACGTGGGGACGTTGCTCGTGCCCGACATGCCGAAAACCGCGAGGCACTCCGCGCTGTTGTACATGCCGCCACCTTCCCAGTAGCCGATGCCGACCGGACCGAGCGGTGGATTGACGATCCAGCGGCGGTGGCCGAGCGTGGTCGCGTTGCCGTCGTCCTCGATGAATTGATCGATCGAATCCGCGGGGCCGTTGCCCCACGCGATGTTGCTCATCCCCGCGCCCGAGGCGCCCATCGCCGTGTAGCACTTCGTCGTCGCCGGCGGCGCGTGCGGGCTGTCCGCCGAGCTGAAGTCCCACCACGACTCGAGGTTGGCGCACAGCTGATCGGTGGCGTCGAGCGACGTGCTCTCGGTCGTCGGGCCGAGCCCGACCAACCAGCGATAGCCGTTGATCCGCTTCATCGTGTCGGCCTTGCCACCCGCGCTCAGCGTGCCCGGAGCGCAATCCGTGCCGCCCGAGGTGAACGGATGCGCGTCGGTGATCACGTGATCGGCCGCGTAGCGTGTGCACACGTCGGCGGCCGCGCGCTGCGCCGGATCGTTCGGATCCGCGGGCACGCACATGATCCCGTTGTCGACCGTGCCGTTCGCGCAACCGCCGCCGGATCCCGATCCCGAGCCGGATCCCGAGCCGGATCCGGATCCCGATCCCGAGCCGCCGTCGCCGGTAGCACCTCCGCCGCCACCACCGCACGCCGCCGGGATGAGTAGGATGAGTACGAACGTCAGGCGCTTCACGGCACCGAGCTTACGTCGACCGCGCCGGGCGCGGCTGCACGATCTACTGGATCACGCCGATACAACACCCGCTGGCGCAGTACGTCTGATCGGGACATCCGCTACCGCTCGGACACGCGGTGATTCCGACCGGGCACGTCGCCGTGCCGTTGCAGCTCGGATCGAGGTCGTTCGGATCCTCGCCGGGACACAGCACGCAGCTCGTACCGCCACAGGTCGGCCCCTCACAATCGGTGGTCTTCGTGCAGCGCAGACACGCGGTCGGATCGGCCAGGTTAGCGGACGTGCAGTTCGGCGACGTGATCGGATTGATCGCGATGTCGTAGCACGTGCTCGTTCCGGGCTCGCACACCGTGCAACATCCGAAGCAGTCACATCCCGGTGGCGTGATCGCACCGCACGTCATCACGCACTTCGCGGGAACCACCGCCTGGCCGAGCGGCGCGAAGCACTGCGTGACGTCGTACTTGTTGCCCTCGACATCGGGGTTGTTGACGATGCCGACGAGATCGGCCTGACATTCCGCCTTGGTCGTCGCGCCGAGCAGACAGCACACGTGCTGGTTGCAGCCGTCGTTGCCACCACCGCTGTTGCCGTCGAAGAAGCAGTCCTGTTCGATCGGATCTTTGTTGTCGCCGGGAATCCCGGTCGCGAACGAGCCCTCGTCGTTATCGAACGGCCCGGTACACTCGGGATCGAAGCCGTCGATCCGGCCGTCGCCGTCGTCGTCGATGCAATTCGAGCATTGCGGCCCGCCGGGCGTACAGGTGCCGCTGAACATCGGCGAGTCGATGACGATCGTTGGAGCATCGTCACCACCGCCACCGGCATCGTCGCCGCTGCCGTGGTGACCGCCGCAGGCGGCGAGGCCGAAGACGAGTGCGAACGCGAGGTGACGAGTCATGGCTGAGCTCCCTTGAGATGTGCTTCGAGTTGACGTGCGTCGACGACGTTGGCGCCGTTGGGAAAGCGCCGCAGATAGATTCCGAGCAGCGTGGTGGCACGCGAATCATGGCGATCGGCGGCGAGTCGAGCGGCGGCGAACAGCGCGACCTCGGCCCACCGACCCGCACCTTGCGACAACGCGAGATATCCCTTCATCGCAGCGTCGGGTGAGCTCACCTCGATCCGCGTGAGCTCGGCAAACCGCTGGCCATCGCGATCGGCCGGCGACATCGCCGGTCGTGCGCTCGGACGCGGCACGATCTGCGGTGGCGGTGACGGAACGATCTGCGGCGCCGGCGGTGTCTCCGCCGGGGTATCCGCTGGGGCATCCGCGATGATCGTCGGAGCGTCGGAGCGCCAGTGCTGCGCGGCGGTCAGCCGGACGACCTCGCCGTGATATCCGACCTCGACCGTGCCGTGATCGACCTCGACCGCCACGCGCTCGCCGTCATGCTCGACGCGAAACCGCGTGCCGACCACGCGGACGTGCGCATCGCCGGCGACGACGACGAACGGCGGTCGCGAGCCACGCGGCTCGACGGCGAACCACGCGGCTCCGCGTTCGACGATCGCGTCTGGACCCGCGCGCATGACGATCGCGCTATGCGGATCGAGCGTGATGTGGGCGTCCGCGAGCGCGATGGTCGACGGTGACGCCTCGGAGACGATCCGAGTCGGGCCGGCTTCGTCCGCAGGTGCCGGCGCACGCACGACAAACGCCACCGCGGCGATCGCGACCGCCGCGATCGGCAGCGCGATCCACCACGGCCGCCGCCCGCGCGCGGGTGCCGGCGCGACCTCGTCGTCGAGACGTGCCCACACGCCGCGCTCCACGCGCGACCAGGCGACATCGGCCAACGGTTCCACCGGCGGTGCCAACCGTTCGACAGGCGGTGAACGATCGGAGTCGGTCATGACACACCTCCTAGCTCCGACAAATATCCGGCGAGCACTTCATCTTGGCGCGCACGACGAAACAGCTCGCGGCGCGCGCGCCAGACCCGGGTCTTCACCGCGAGCATCGTGCTCTCGGTGAGCTCGACGACCTCCGCCAGCGGTCGTCCGTCGATCACCGCGAGCGCGAACGCGATGCGCTGCTTGGGCTCGAGCCGATCGAGCGCCGCGTACAACCTGCGGATCGCGTCTCGCGCGCGCACGATCCGCAGCGCGTCCGGACTCGGATCCTTCGCGATGTCGTCGACGAGCTCGAGCGTCGGTGGCCGGCGCTTCGCGATCGTCGCGTAGGCCGTCCGCATCGCGATCGTCTGACACCACCGCGCGAGCGTGCTGTCGCCGCGGAACGATGGCAGGGCCCGGAAGATCGCGACGAACGCGTCTTGCAGCAGATCCTCGAGCTCGCGATTCGAGCCGAGCACGCGAAACAGCGCATGATGCACGGCCTGCTTCTGGGCCTGGAACAGCTCCCGCTGCGCCGCGCGATCACCCGCAGCCGCACGCTGCGCCAGCGCGACATCGTGCTCGCGCGGATTCGTTGGACGAACGGGCATCCCCACGGTGGTCTAGTGGGACGCCACCCCGGAAAAGTCGCAACTAAATCAGGGCGTGATGTCGGTACCGATCACGAGCGATACCACCGCACCGATCGGTGGGATCTCGAAGACTTGGGTCGTTCCGTTCGGCGCGGTGTAGGTCTCGCGACCGAGCAACGTTTCGATCGAGAGCTCGGCACCCACACTGGCGACACCGAACAGGCGGCGGACCGCGAGCCCGCCGCGCAACGCCGGCAACAGCGACTCTTCACGGCGAGCCATCGCCATCTCGGCGCCGTTCAGGCTCGAGTGCTCGATACCGAGCGCGAGGCGCGGACCGACCTCCCAGTCGCCGCTCTGGTGATCCCAACTCACGCCGACAAGTGCACCCCAGTTCCACCACTCGCCGTGAAAGCCAGCTTGATCGACGCCGGCGGGCGCGCCGATATCGCCGACCACCGCGAAGCGCCAGTCGCGGTCGTGCCACGGCCGCACCGCGATCGCCGCACCGAAACGCAGCGCGATGTTGCCATCGAGGCCGTACTCGAACCGCGAGCCCGAGCTCGCCGTGAACCGCAGCTCGAGCGGGTCGACGACGATGGGTGGGGGCACCGCGACCGCAACGACGATCGGTCGCGGCGGGTCGAGCGGCGGCAACCGGAGGATGGTCTTGACGCTCAGCGCGATCGCCGCGGCCGCGATCCGATCGAGCAACCCGGCACGCCCCGGGCGCTGTTCGACGCGATCGTGCTCTCGATCGTAGACGACGAGGTCGGCGCCATCGCGCCAGATCACGTAGCCGGCATCGCTGGAGGCCGCCTCGGCCGCCGCCGCGACCTGGTCGGTGGGCGCGTCCTCCGCGGTGACGACCTCGATCTGCCAGGGTCGCAAGGTCTCGGCGATCGCAGCACGCAGCTCGCCATCACCGTCGGCGACCACGACGCGTGGGCTCGCGATCGCGACGGTGGACCAGAGAACCAGGAGGACGATCGCTCGTTCGAACACGACGTGGTCGCGGACTATCCCACGCGACGATCGTCGCGTTCTACAGCGTGACCATCACGTTGTAGGTTCCGTCACTCGAGGTCGCGGTGCCCGTGACGGTCGTCGCGCCCACGGTCCGCACGACGGTGCTGTTGGGTCCAGCTTCGAGCGTTCCATCGAACGCGAGGTTCAGCGTGACTTGACCTACGAGGTCTCCCGTCATGTCGTAGACGCCGGCCAACGTCCCGGTCACCGTGCCGGTCGGGATGCCGCTGAGCATCATCGCCAGGTACGGTTGCATCGTCGGGTCGGTGTTCGTCGCGTACGTGATCGCGACGGTCTGATCGTTAACGGTCTGCGTTCCATCCGTGTACGCCGTCATCCCGACGTACAGCCGCATGTTCTTGTTGGCCGATTGGCCCTGGTCGACTTGCCCCGTGATCGTGAGCGTGCCGCCCACGGCCCCGGCGGTCGTCTGCGGTGAGATGTTCGCGCTGGAGGCGGAGTTGAAGCCGGCGAACCCGAGCGTGATCGACTTGCCGATCGAGGCGTCGAGGCCGAGGTACGCCCGTTTCGCTTGGTCGTCGGACGACACCGAATCGCTCGTGCACGCTGCCACGAACGACGTCATCACCACGAGACACAACAGTTTCGAGAGGGTCATGCGCGGTCTAGTGCGATCACCCCCACGCGTTGGTCGCAACTTTGTTTCGGGGAGCCATCGAGGAACAGACCCGTCTGTCTGCTCTTGACTATGAACAGACTGGTCGGTACAGTTAGGGCATTATGTCGACCACGAAACCGGAAGGCTCGGCCCGTGAACGGCTGTTGGCCGCCGCGAACGAGCTCTTCTATGAAGAAGGCGTTCACACGGTGGGAATCGATCGCGTGATCGAGCGCGCCGGCGTCGCGAAGGCGTCGCTCTACAGCACGTTCGGCAGCAAAGAAGAGCTGGTCCGCGCGTACCTGCTCCAGCGCGCCGAGGCGCGGCAGCACCGGTTGTCGAATCGCATCGCGCAATCCGAGGATCCGCGCACGCGCATCCTGTCGATCTTCGACTTGATGGGCGAGCTCACCGCCGATCCGAAATATCGAGGCTGCGCGTTCGTCAACGCGAGCGCCGAGGGTCGCCGCGACGAGAAATCGAAGGTCTCGCAGGTCTGTCTCGACTCGCGCGCGTGGGTGCGCGGCCTGTTCATCGAGCTCGCGCGCGATGCCGGCGCCGATGATCCCGAGGAGCTCGGTCGCCAGCTCGTGGTGCTCTACGACGGCGCCGCGGTCGCGGCCTCGATGGAGCGTGACCTCGACGCCGCGGGACGTGCGAAGGCGATGGCCAGTGCGCTGATCACCGCGCAAACTACTGCGGATCCTGAGAAAGAGCGGTCGTCGAAGAAGACTGTCAGGGCGACGAAGTAGCTTGTCCGCATGGCATTCGACGTCGTCGGCAAGCTCCACGTCGCGTACGAGACCAAGCAGGTCTCGGAGCGATTCTCCAAGCGCGAATTCGTGATCGAAGTCGCCGATGGCAAGTACCCGCAGTTCGTCTCGTTCCAACTGACGGGCGACCGGGTCAATGCACTCGACGAGTTCCGCGTCGGCGATCAGGTTCGCGTGACGTTCAACCTGCGCGGCCGCGAGTGGCGCAACCCGCAGGGCGAAGTGAAGTACTTCAACAGCCTCGACGTGTGGAAGCTCGAAGCCGCGCGCTCGACGAACGAGAGCCGTGGCAACAGCGGGAACAGTGGCAACGGGGGCGGCAACGGCGCCCGCCGCTCGACCGATGACTTCGCGTACGGCGAGCCTCGCCCCGGCGATCTGGCCGGTGCGGCCGGTCGCGACGACGATCTCCCGTTCTGATCCAGAAGGTCTTGCGTGACGCAGGAACCGGCTGCGCGGTTCGACGAGCAGTCGACGCCGTCGCGGATCGTCCATCACGCGGATGGGCTCGCGTTTCTCGCGACGCCACTGCCTGCGACGTCCGCCATCATCACGTCGCTGCCTGATGTCAGCGAGCTCCCGGACCTCGGCCGTACGGGGTCGGTCGCGCGCCCGCCCGGCGACGCGGCGCCGCATGGCGCTGGCGGGTCGGGTGCCCGATCGGTCGACGCGTGGCGCACCTGGTTCATCGACACGGTCGCCCTCGCCTGCCGCGCCGTCGCCGACGATGCGGTCGCGATCTTCTATCAGACCGACATCAAGCACGACGGTCGCTGGGTCGACAAGGGTCACCTGGTCCAGCTCGGTGCCGCCGCGGCCGGTAGTTTCGCGCTGTGGCACAAGATCGTGTGCCGCGTGCCACCGGGTCTCACCACGTTCGGTCGGCCCGCCTACGCGCACTGCATCTGTGTGAGTCGCACGCGCCGGCTCGAGACCGGCGCATCGACGCCCGATGTGTTGCCCGCGCTCGGCACGATGAGCTGGTCGCGCGCGATGGGTGCGGCGGCCTGCGAGATGGCGGTGAAGTTCGTCGCCTCGATCGGCGCGACGACCGTCATCGATCCGTTCTGTGGTGTCGGCAGCGCGCTCGCCGCGGCGAATGCATTCGGGCTCGATGCGATCGGCGTCGAGATTTCGCGGCGCCGATCGTCGCGTGCGCGCCGGCTGATTCACCACCCCTGAGTTCGTGCAACACTGGAGCGGTGCAGCGAAGGTGGTGCGTACTGCTCGTTTCGGTCGCGGCGTGCAACGCCGCCTTCGGAAACGACCCGGTGTCGGCCACCGACCTGCGCTTGTTGAAGCCTCCGATCGGGGTGCACGCATCGTGTCCACCAGCGCCGGACTTTTCGACGTGGACGGTCGCGCCGCGGGTCTACGCCGGCCTCGCCGGTAACTCGATCCACCCGACGTTCCTCGGCGATCAGCACGTCGCGTTTGGCTACCAAGGTGCGCTCTACGAAGGCGATCTCGATGGCGCTCCGGTACCGATCGTCGGGCTCGACGACATGGCCGGCGCCGAGCTGATGAGCGCGGCCGCCGCGCCGGGCGGTGACGTGTTCTGGTACGTGCGCTACGCGAACCTCGGCGGAGGGCTGTACTACGCGGTCCGCGACGGCGACCACTGGGTTCCCCACGGCGCGGACTTTCCGAACGTCGCCTATTCGATCGAGCCAGGTACCGCCGCCTACTACGGCAGCGAGGTCCGCATGGTGATCTCGCTGCAGGCCAGCATGAGCTCGACGTTCGTGCTGTACGAGCTGTCGTCTCCGGACGGCGTGACGTGGACGAACCTCGGACCGCTGCCGTTCGCCGCTCCGGCCGGAACGAACTTCTTCGATCCGGCGTTGTCGGTCGACGGTTGCGTGTTGGTCTACGCGGTCGAGAACGTCGGCATCGAGGTCGCGCTGCGCGGCGACGACGGGACGTTCGAACCCCCGGCCTTGTTTCCGCACACCGAGCCGTACATGGATGTCGCGCAACCGACGCTGTCGCCCGACGAGAGCATGGTGTGGTTCGGCACCACCGACGAAGGTCTGTTTCAGGCGACGCCGTAGCCGGGCGGTTGCCACACGCGTGCGAGTTGCACGAGCAGCGCGAGACGTTGCCGCGCACGACCGGGCTCGGTCGCGACGGCGAGCGGTGCGTACGTCGCGACGAGCTCTTCGAGGTTGCCGAACTTCTTGTGCAGCAGGCGGTGCGCGGCGGCACGCAGATCGACGCGATCGGAGGTCACCAGATCGCCGGCGAGGTCGAGGCTGTGCGTCCCCCACGCGCACACCAGGTCGGTGGGCTTCGCGAAGCTGCGATACGCCGCGACGAGCTCGTCGTGCGACATCCCGGCGGCGAGCCGCTCGGCGGAGAGCCTCAGGTGGTGCGACGTCGATCGCGCGAGGCCGTGGACCGGGCGCGCGATCGCATCGAAGGTCTCGCCGGTCGCGAGCCGATGCGCGACAAAGTGCACGAGCTCGTCGGGATGCCGCTCGGCACCATCGGTGTACGGCCAGGCGTTGGCCTCGCCGACCACGCACACGACATCGCGATAGCGCTGCACGAACGTGTCGGGCAGGCGGCGCTGACTCGGCCCCTTCGGCGGACGAAACGACGTGCGTTGCGGCGCGGACTGCTGGGCCGCGAGCTGGGCGTCGACCATCGCGTTGAGCGGATCGAGCAGCGCGCGAAATCGCGCCGGGTCGCCCTCGAGGACGCCGAGCACATGCATCAGCGCTTCGATCGTCGAGACGTACTCGACGCGGGGCTCCTTGCGGATCCGATATTGCGAAGGCTCCGGGGACTCGAACGCGTAGCGCGGGAGATCCTGGAGACACGGGTTGTCGCGCACGACGACCTTCGCCTGCGACCAGGTGCCATCGACGACGACCAGCGTGACCGGACCGCGCGGCGGATCGCGCAGGATGTCGCGCGCGGTCGGCCCCGGGGACAGCAGGATCGCGGGCCGCGCCGGATCGCTGATCGCCTTCGTGAACGCGGCGCTCTCGCCCCACCGCATGCCGACGTGGAGCTCGGCCTCGGGCAAGCACAGCTGCGCCATCCGCGCGGTGCCGATCGGCATGTCGCGCTCGCGCGGATGTTGGAGGATCACGATCCGCGTGCGGGTCGCGAGCGTCGGTAGCGCGGCGCAGTAACACACGCGCGTCGGCCGGCGACAGCGCGCGCACATCGGGCGCGACTCGGGAAGGACAACCTCGCGCACGCTACTCCGGGTTCGCGTATTGCGCCTTGATGAACGCGAGGGCCGACGCGAAGCGCGCGGGATCGGGTTGCGCGATCAGCGCCTGCTGGAACGCACCCTCGAGCCGAAAGCTCGTCGCGGCGGAACCGTCGGCGCTCGCCTGGACCAACACCTTCGCGAGCCCGAGCGCGGTCGGCGCGTGCGATGCGAGCAGCTCGGCCCGCCCGAGCGCGCGCCGCTCGAGCGCCGCGGCATCGGCGACGACGTCGTGGACGAGGCCGTAGCGCTCGGCGGTGCGCGCGCGGATCAGCCGGCCGGTGAGCACGAGCTCGCGAGCTCGCGCTTCGCCGACCGTGCGGACGAGCCGCGTCGTGCCGCCGACATCGGGCACGAGCCCGAACGCGATCTCGGGCAAGCCGAGCACGCAGTCCTCGCTCGCGATCCGGAGATCCGCGGCGAGCGCGAGCTCGAGCGCCATGCCGACACACGCGCCTTGCAGCGCGACGATCACCGGCTGATGCAGCCGGTTCATCCGATGGAACGTCTCCTGGAGCTGATGATGGAGATGCAGGAACGGCGTCTGTTGGGTCGCGCCCAGCACCTCGGCGAGCAGCGCATGATCGATGCCGCTCGAGAACACCGGCCCCTTGCCGCGCACCACGACGACGCGGATCGCGCGATCCGCACCGATCTCGTCGAACGCGGCGGCGAGGTCCTTCATCATCTGACCGTCGAGAGCGTTGCGCTTGTCGGCGCGGTCGAGCCACACGGTCGCGATCGCACCTGCACGTTCGAGCTGGATCCGAGACATCGGCGCACTCTACCCGACCCGGGCTCGATCCAGTACGCTTCCCGCGTGCCGTGGTACGAGCTCGACGGCGAGCTTTGGCAGATCGAACAGATCGGGAAGCAACTCGAGATCACGAGCGGCGGCAAGACCAGCGTCCGCACGTTCCTCACGTCCGAGCAGGCCGGAGCGCAATCGCAGCGGCTCGTCGCCGAACGTGAGGCCGTCGGGTTTCGGCCACGCGTGCGCGACCCGCGGCATCGCGACCTCGAGCGTGCGATCGCCGCGGATCCCGAGCTACCGGCGAGCTACTCGGTGCTCGCCGACTGGTTGCAGAGCCAGGGCGACATGCGCGGTCAGGTCATGGCGATCGCGATCGCCGCCGAGGCGAGCGGCGATGACAAGGCGTTCCCGCGAGCGCTCAAGAAGCACGTCCACGATCTGCTCGGGCCGCTCGCACCGTACGCGTCGTCGGCGAAGGGTGATCCGGACGTGTTCGGGTGGCGGTTCGGCGTGATCCACCGCGCGTACCTGCACGCCGATCGTCAGAAGCCGATCGACGGCGTGCTCGATCACTTGCTGAGCCACGGCTCCGGGCGATTTCTCGTCGAGCTCTCGCTGAGCTCGACCGATCGGATCCAGGAGGCGATCGAGCTGCTCGCGGCGCGCGCACCGGCCAGCCTGCGCGCGTTGCGGCTGTGGGCGGTGGCGAACGCGAAGCTCGCCGCGCTGTGGCCGGCGATCCCGCAACTGCGCCGGCTCGTGCTCAACGGTCGCGGCCTCGAGCTCGGGCCGCTCGTCCTGCCCGCGCTCGAGCGGTTCGAGCTCGTCGACAGTCAGATGCGCGCCGCGAGTGGTCGCGTGTTGGCGCGCGCGCCGTTTCCCGTGCTCGAACAACTGCGGATCGATTTCGGCCATGCGTATCTGACCGGCGACGCGACGATCGACGACGTGTTCGAGCTGCTCGCCCGCCGAGACCTGCCGGCGCTGCGTCAACTGGCGCTCGTCCACACCCGCTACCCGCGCGAGCTCGTGATGGAGCTCGCCGAGAGTCCGATGGCGCGACAGCTCGAGCATCTCGACCTGTCGTACGACGAGCTCACCGACGTCAATGCGCACGAGCTCGCGCGGCGGCGCGCGAACTTCCCGCGGTTGAGCTCGCTCGACGTCACCGGCAATCGCTTGACCGAGGCCGGCTTGCAGGCGATCCGCGAGGTCGCGCCGACCGTGCGCTCGCTCAAGCAAGAGCCGTAGCGGCAGCGGCGCCGCACGGCTCGTGCCATACCCTCATGGATGGCCGAGCCGCAGCGTCGCGACCGCTTGATCGTGGCGATCGGCGTGCTCAAACTGATGAAGGCCATCGTGCTGGTCGCCGCGGCGGCGACCGTGTTCGCCACGTTGCACGGGAGCTTCCGCACGTACGTCCGCGAGCTCGCCGCGGGAAGTGGCCGCGAGCTCATCACCAAGGCGGTCGGTGACCTCACCGGTTCGAGCCCGCACAAGGTCGAGCTGATCGGCACGCTGCTCGTCGTCTACGCAGCGCTGTTCACGGTCGAGGGGCTCGGCCTCCTCGCACGCCGGGTGTGGGCCGAGTGGCTGACGATCATCATCACGTGCTCGTTCATCCCGCTCGAGGTCTACGAGGTGATCGTGAAGGGTTCGCCGATCAAGGCGCTCGTGCTCGTACTCAACATCTTGATCGCGATCTATCTGATCGGACGCCGGCTGCACGCGCATCACCGGCACGGCCTCGTCGGTTGGCTGCGCGAACGCTTCGGGAGCTGAGAATTACTGGGAGCCAACGGCCGGCGGCCCCCCCCTTGCACTTAGGAATCCGTATGAGTGCCCGACTTCACCTCCAGCTCGCGCACCTCGATCGGATGCGCCTCGCTCCTGGGGCACCGAAGGCCGATTGGCGCTCCGATCTGGAAGAAGAACTGGCGCTGCGCGCGATCGAGCTCGCCTGGATCGAGGAAGAACGCGCGCAGATCGCCCCCATCGCCGACCGCGCACCGCGCGATGCCGCGCGATTCGTCCGATGGTTCGAGGACCTCGAACGAGACGGACCGGGCCAGCACGATCCACTCTACGGGTGGCTTGCCGAGGCCGCGACGCTGGGTCAAATGCGCTGGTTTCTGAGGCAGGAGCTCGCGAGCGCGGTCAGCTTCGAGGATCTCGTGGCGATCACCCAGGTGCGCTTGCCGGCGGGTCCCAAGCTCGGGCTCGCGCGCGATTTCTGGTGCGAGCTCGGTCGCGGTCACGAAGCGCTGACGCGCGGTCCGATGCTGACGCGACTCGCCGACGAGCTCTCGCTCGCGCAGTTGCCCGACGACATCTTGTGGGAAGCGCGCGCGGTCGGCAACATGTTGTGCGGGCTCGCCGCGAATCGCTGCTACACGTACCAGGCGATCGGCGCGCTCGGTGTCGTGCGACTGATCGCGGGCTTTCGTGCGGCGCACATCCGCACCGGTCTCGAGCGACTCGGCGTGTCGGCGAAGGCGATCCACTACTACGACATCGACAGCGAACGCAGCCCCGCGTGGAATCGCGACGTGGTGGGTCCGCTGGTCGCCGGCAACGTCGAGCTCGCACCGCTGCTCGCGGAGGGCGCGCTGCTCTGGCTCGAGATCGGCGCGCGGTGTAGCGCCCGCTATCGCGACGAGCTGTCGTACGTCCACTCGCGCGCCGCGTAGTGGCTACTTGCCGGCGTCCGCCGACAACACGTGACACACGCTGCAGCCGAAGTCGCCTTCTTGGAGCAAGACAGCGCGAGTCATGGCGGCACCACCTCATCGATCGAGGATCGGTTTCAACCGCGTCGCCGCCAGATCGAGAAACGCACGCACTTTCCGAGGCACCTGTACGCCCGCGCGCACGAGTTGCACCGGGAGCGCGGGCGGCTCGAACGACGCGAGTACGCGCTGCAACCGATGGTCGCGCTCGGGTACGCGCGACTGGTACGACAGCACGCGCACGATGCCGAGCCCCGCGATCGCGGCATCGATCGCCGCATCGGCGGTGGTCACGGCGAGCCGCGGCCGGATCGTGACGGTGTCCTCCGCGAACCGCCACTCGACGGTGGAGCCCGGCGTGGCCTCGAACGCGATGCACGCGTGACGCGAGAGATCCGCCGGGCGCCTCGGCCGGCGCTGCGTCTCGAAGTACGCCGGGCTCGCGCACGCGACGCGGCGGACCGATCCGACGCGCAGCGCGACCAAGCCGGTATCCGGAAGGTCGCCGATCCGCACCGCGACATCGAGGCGATCCTCGACGAGGTTCGCGTAGCGATCCGAGAGCACGAGCCGGACGCGAATGTCGGGATACTCGCGCAACAGCTCGGCGACGATCGGCAGTACGTGGAGGCGCCCGAACACGAGCGGTGCCGCGATCGCGAGCTCCCCACGCGGCTCCTGATACTCGCCGCGCGCGGCGCGATCGGCTTCGGCGAGCTCCTCGAGCAAGCGGCGCGCGGTCGTGACGTAGGCCTGCCCCGCTTCGCTGATCGCGAGCCGGCGGCTCGTGCGGACGAGCAACGCGGTGCCGAGGTGACGTTCGAGGTCCGCCACTTTGCGGCTCAGCGTCGGCAACGGCATCGCGAGCTCGCGCGCCGCCGCCGACAGGCTCCCGGCGTCGACGGCGGTGACGAACGCGCGGAGCGATTCGAGCTGGTTCATGTCGCCTCTCGTTTTTTGGTAGGAAGACTCGCATTCTAGCCATCTACCGGCGTGATTCGGTAGGCCTTACAGTGCGGTCATGACGCCTTCGAGCGATGTCGCGTTCACCCCGTCGGTCAAGGCCGTGCAAACCCGCAAGGGCTCGCGCAAGGCGTACGCCCGCGTCGAGGCGCGCGGCGGCTGGCAGACCACGATCACGCCCGAGCTCGCCACGTTCCTCGCGGGCCAGACCACGGTCTATCTCGCGACCGCGAGCGCCGAGGGTCAGCCGTACCTCCAGCACCGCGGCGGCCCCGCCGGGTTTCTGCGCGTGGTCGACGACCACACGCTCGCGTGGGTCGAGTACACCGGCAACCGCCAGTACATCACCACCGGCAACCTCGCCGAGAATGCGAAGGCGTGCCTGTTCGTGATGGACTACGCGCGCAAGCAGCGCGTCAAGCTGTGGGGCACCGCGACCGTCGTCGAGGACGACGCCGCGCTGATCGCGAAGCTGATGCCCGCCGGCTACGACGCGACGCCCGAGCAGGTGATCGTATTCACGGTCGCGGCCTGGGACGGCAACTGCTCGCAGCACATCCCGCACAAGGTCGACGTCGACGAGGTCGCGCCGGTGATCGCCGGTCTGAAGCAGCGGATCTCGGAGCTCGAAGCGCGGCGCGAGGCGCGAGGCTGATCGCACCGTCTCCGACGGAAAAGCGACGTCGTCGGTTACGATCGGGGTAGCGAGGTCTCAACAAATTCTCGGGTAGCGATCGGGCCGCTCGAATGTAGTCGTCGTCGGGAAACCACCTCCTGCTACCGCCAGCGTTGGGTTCCGGATGTCGGACAACGGCGACGAGTGTCCACCTGGCGCTCTCGACGACGATCCGTACAGTCGATCTTCGATGAAGCAACTCTCCGCGCTGGCGTTTGCGCTTGGTCTGGTCGCCTGCGGTGGTGGTGGTGGTGGCGGCGGCGACCACGAGCTCGACGGCGGAGGCAGCTCCGCCGGAGCCGACGCCGGATCGGGCTCGGCCGGACCGACCTGCGGCAACGGCCAGATCGACTCCGGTGAGGCGTGCGATGACGGCAACACCATCAGCAATGATGGCTGCTCGTCCGATTGCCAGATCGAGTCCGGCTTCGCCTGTGGCGACCCCGGCTCGCTGTGCCTCAGCAATCACACGTGCGGCAACGGCATCGTCGAGCCGACCGAAGGCTGCGATGATCACAACGGACATGGCAACGACGGGTGCGACGCGAACTGCCAGGTCGAGCCCGGGTGGACCTGCCCGGTCGCCGGCATCCGCTGCAAGGCGGCGATGTGCGGCGACGGCATCATCGCGGGCTCCGAAGAGTGCGACGACGGCAACTCGGTGAGCGGCGACGGCTGCAGCGCGAGCTGCTCGATCGAGGCGACCTACAAGTGCAACACCGCGAACCAACCGTGCACGCACACGACGTGCGGCGACGGCATGCCCGAGGGCCTCGAGCAGTGCGACGACGGCAACAACAACCTCGGCGACGGCTGCACGCCGTTCTGCACGCGCGAACCGCAATGCGTCAACGGCGACTGCACAGCGGTGTGCGGCGACGGCGTGCTGCAGGCCGGTGAAGCGTGCGACGACGGCAACACCCGCGACTTCGACGGCTGCGCCCACGACTGCACGATCGAGCAAGGCTTCTACTGCACCGCGACCAGCGCGGCCGAGCCGACGTCGCTGCCGACGACGATCGTCTATCGCGACTTCAAGGGCCACTTCAAGCCGGGCACGTCGACGCTCCAGACCGGCGGCCACATCGACTTCGAGAACGCGAACGGTGACGACCGCGGCATGCTCAAGCCCGACATGGTCAATCACAAGCCGGTCTACGCGAAGGCGACCGGCGGCACGTCGACGACGTTCAACGCAGCGTCGTTCAACCAGTGGTACAACGACGATGCGACGGTGAACATCACGTTCCCCGACACGCTGACGCTGACGAAGACCGCGCCGTCGACGTACGTCTACGACAACCAGAGCTTCTTCCCGAACGACAGCCGCGGTTGGGTGATCGCGGCGACCAACCCGGAGCCGAAGTTCAACGGCCACAACTTCAGCTTCAGCTCGGAGCTGCGCTACTGGTTCCAGTACAAGGGCACCGAGGATCTCCAGTTCCGCGGCGACGACGACGTCTGGGTGTTCGTCAACAACAAGCTCGCGCTCGACCTCGGCGGCGTCCACGGTGCCGAGAACGGCGAGATCAACCTCGCGACCCAGGGTGCGGGCATGGGCCTCGTCGTCGGCAAGACCTACGAGGTCGCCGTGCTCCAGGCCGAGCGCCACACGTCGGCGTCGTCGTACAAGCTGACGCTCCAGGGCTTCAACTCCTCGCACAGCACCTGTGACGACGTGTGCGGCGATGGCATCACGTCGACCGACGAAGCGTGCGACGACGGCGTCAACATGGGTGGCTACAACTCGTGCACGGCGGACTGCCTCGGCTTCGGACCGCGCTGCGGCGATGGCGTGGTCCAGGCCGACCACGAGGAGTGCGACGACGGTACGAACGTCGGCGGCTACGGCCACTGCCAACCGAACTGCACGCTCGGCCCGCGCTGCGGCGATGGCATCGTCCAAGGCGACAAGGGTGAGCAGTGCGACGACGGAAACGACGACCCGAACGATGGCTGCGATATGTGCCAGCAGCCGATCCTGTAGTCTCGCTGCGCGTCGACTAAGGTGCGACGGGCGCGGCGTTGGAGTCCGCGGCCGGTTTCTTGTCGCTGACGATGAACGACACGCCGATCACGCCGGGGTTACTCACCGACGCGGGCTTGTTCGTGCCGTCGTAGAAGATGACCTGTAGCGGCCCGGTCAGCTCGAGGTCCTGCGAGGCGGTCGGCGTATCGCGCGTGTGCTCGTCGATCTTCACGGTCTCGCTGATCGCGTAGACCTCGACATTGCCGGCCGGCATCTGGACCTTGGTCCCGGCGCTCGGCGCGAGCGTGCCGCGCGACTTGCCCTTGTCCTTCGCTCCGGCCGGATAGACATAGAGCTCTTTGATCGTGCGCTCGGTCTGGTTCGACAGCGAGATCGTTTGCAGCGTCGCGCCGCCGCACGCGACGAGGAGCAGAGCGAAGACGAGTGCGAGCTTCATGCTGCGAGACGTAGCACGAGTGCGAGCGCCGCGATCGTCGCCGCGATCACGACGAACGCGATGAAGAACGTCCCGTTGCTCATCTTCCACTCGTCGTGGGTGCCGATCCGGAAGTCGCTCGCGCTGATTCGCATGCGATCCGCCATGTCGCGCGTTTCCGTCTTCAATAAGCGCATCTGGGAGACCGTCATGGGAAGAATTGTCCCGCGGATCTTTGCCAGATCGCAACTATGGGCGCGCGCGGAGCGGCCCGGGCTTCGCACACAGCGGGCAGCCCTCGGCTACCTCCGCGTGATCGCACGCATCGCACGCGAACGCGACGACGTGGTAGCCGGGTTCACCGAACTCGGCGAGCGGCTTGGGCTTCGGCGTCTCGCCGCCACCGCTGCGCGCCGTGGCCGGCACGAGCGCGATCGCGAGCAACTCGAGCTCGTTGCACTTCGGGCAGCGCTTCGGCACGGCGAGCCGGCTCGAGCCCGCGAGCACGGTCGCGAGCTGGTCCGGAGCGTTGCACCGCGGGCACATCTCGCTCGCGAACACGAGGTGGGTGCACTTCGCGCACGTGATCCGGTACGTGCCGTCGACGAACTTCTCGCCGTCGTGCGCCCACTTTCCCGCGTTCGTGGGATCCGCGAGCATGACGCCGACCGTGCGATCGATGATGCTGCGAATCTCGAGCGTCGCGCCGCCACACGCGGGGCAGCCGGTGTTGATCAACGTTTCGAAGCTTGGCTGGTCGAGAGCACCCATCTAGGCCGGCACCCTAGCCCAGGACGCCGCGATTAGCTGCTCGCCGCCCGGCCTCGATGGCCGGCCTCGATGGCCGATTGCCCGCCACGCTCGTGGTCGTGTATGCATCACGGCTCCATGCGCCTCGTGATCCTCGGAGCTGGTGCGATCGGTGGCGTCGTCGCCGGTCACCTCGCGCGCGCGAACCGCGAGGTCCTCGCGATCGCGCGCGGCGCACACCTCGCCGCGATCCGCGCACACGGGTTACGCGTCGAGACGCCGAGCGGCACGTTCGTCACGCATCCCGAGGCGGTCGAAGCCGCCGCCGTGACGTGGCGCGACGGCGATGTCCTCGTCGTCGCGGTCAAGACCCAGGACCTCGCCGGCGCGCTGCGCGAGGTCGCCGTGCCGGCGCACGTCCCGATCGTCTGCATGACCAACGGCGTCGAGGCCGAGCGGCTCGCGCTGCGTCACGTGCGCGAGGTCTACGGCTGTTGCGTGCTGATGCCCGCGACCTACCTCGTGCCCGGCACCGTCCAGGTCTGGGCCGGCCCGGTGCCCGGTCTCCTCGAGCTCGGGCACTACCCCGACGGCACGGGCGAGCTCGGCGACGCGATCGCCGGAGAGCTGATCGTCGCGGGCTTCGCGACCGAGGTCCGCGCGAACATCATGAAGTGGAAGCGCGGCAAGCTGCTCGCGAACCTCATGAACGGCGCCGAAGCGATCAGCGGGCCGGCCGCGCGCACCTCGGAGCTCGCGACCCGCGCGAAGGCCGAAGGTCGCGCGTGTTACGCGGCCGCAAATCTATCGTGCATCACCGAGGCCGAAGATGCCGAGCGCCGCACCGCGCTGACGTCGCAACCGATCGCGGGAGCGACGCGCTCGGGTGGCTCGACATGGCAGAGCCTCGCGCGCGGGGCCGGCACGCTCGAGACCGATTATCTCAACGGCGAGATCGCGATGCTCGGCCGGTTGCACGGTGTCGCGACGCCGGTCAACGAAGCGCTGCAGCGGCTCGCCGCCGAGGCCGCGCGGGCCGGGCTCGCGCCGGGCGCGCTGCCGCTCGCGGAGCTGATCGCGAAGGTCGACGATAGGCGGTAACCCGCTCGACAGCGCGCCACGCTGTGGCATCAGCGCTCGGTCGACGGCCCCGCCCCCGCGCCCGACCGTTCGCAGCACGGACCGTGATTTGCAAAACGTCGCGGCATGAAGATGCGAACCCTCCTGAAAGCCGCGGCGCTCGGCGGGTCGATCGCGCTCGCGCGCTCCGCACTGCGCAGCCGGCGCACGATCGACCTCGCCGGCAAGACCGTCGTCGTGACCGGCGGATCGCGCGGGTTGGGACTCGTCCTCGCGCGCGGCTTGATCGACCGCGGCGCGCGGGTCGCGATCTGCGCCCGCGATGCGGCCGAGCTCGACCGTGCGCGCGACGAGCTCGTCGCGATGGGTGGCGATGTCTACGCGGCGATCTGCGACGTCACCGATCGCGACGACGTGCTGCAGTTCATCGCGAGCGTCGAGGATGAGTTCGGAACGATCGACGTGTTGATCAACAACGCCGGAATCATCCAGGTCGGACCGCTCGAGACGATGACCGAGGATGACTTCGAGCGCGCGCTCGCCGTCAACCTCGAGGGCCCGCTGCACGCGATGCTCGCCGTGCTGCCCGGCATGCGCCATCGCAAGGCCGGGCGGATCGTCAACATCGCCTCGGTCGGCGGCAAGATCGCGGTACCGCACCTCGCCGCGTACTCGACGAGCAAGTTCGCCCTGGTCGGACTGTCGGCCGCGATCCGCGCCGAGTCGATCAAGGACGGCATCTACGTGACCACCGTGTGCCCTGGCTTGATCCGTACCGGCAGTCCGCGCCACGCGTGGTTCAAGGGTCAGGTCCAGGCGGAGTACGCGTGGTTCTCGATCGGCGATAGCAACTCGCTGACGTCGATCAGCGCGGAGGCCGCGTGCGATCAGATCATCCGAGCGTTCAGCCGCGGCGATGCCGAGCTCGTGATCTCGCCGCAGGCAAAGTTGCTCGTGGCGCTCCACGCGATCGCGCCGAACTTGGTGCAAGAAGTGCTCGGTGTGGTCGCGCGGGTGATGCCCGGCTCGACGAACCGTTCGAAGCGCGCCGTCGAAGGCAAAGATGCGGAGTCGGTGTTCGCGCCGTCACCGCTCACGCGCAACAGCGACCAGGCTGCGAATCGCAACAACGAGAACTAGGAGACGAATCATGGGAATCATCAAGAAGGTCGCAGCCGTCGGTGCGGTGGCGGCGATCGGCGCACTCGCGATCAAGCGCGATGCCGTCAAGCAAGCCGTCCGCGGCCTGATCGGCAGCGGCAAGCACGTCGTGCATAGCGTCGCCGACAAGACCGATGCGCTCGCGATGCGCGCCGACAAGGCGCTCGCGCCGGGCAAGGCGAAGGCCAAGGTCAAAACGGTTGCGCGGGCGAAGAAGCCGCGCGCCGCGCGCCGCAAGGCTCGTCACGCCGCGCACGCGAGCTAGGCAACTCCCCGAGGACTTCGCCGGTCACTAGGGCACATGGTCGCGAAGCAGCTCCTGATCGCTGCCTCGCTCGTGGTGCTCGTCGGACGTGCGCGTGCGCAATCAGCGCCGCCATCGGCGCAGCCCGACGACGAGGCTAGCAGTGCACCCGGCAACACCGCGCCGGTCCCGATTCCGTTGCCGAAGCCTCGCCGTGCCGCGACCGGCACGTTCGCGCTCGGCGTTGGCTTCAACACCGACGACGGGTTCATCGCCGACGTCAACATCACCCAGTCGGATCTGTTCGGCACCGGCAAGCTGTTGTCGCTCGACGCGAGGCTCGACGAACGCTCGCAACGCCTCGAAGGTCGCTACGTCGATCCGGAGCTCGCGGGTACGAACTTCCAGCTCGACACGACGATCTACACCGACCTCCGCACGTACAGCGGCTTCGATCGGCAAGCGGCCGGCACGAGCGTGCAGCTCTCGCACCTGATCGCGCCGCACGTGAAGGCGTATGCCGGCTACCGGATCGAGCACGTCGACATGTCTCCGGACGACCCGACGGTGGTCGAGGATCCGCGCGGCGCGTACGACCTCGCGGCGTTGCGTGCGGGCCTCGAGTACAACACGCTCGATCAACCGTTCCTCGCGACGCGGGGCGCGCGGTTCGGTTCGTACGTCGAGGTCGCCGCGCCCGAGCTCGGCTCGGACGTCTCGATGGTCCACACCAAGTCGTACGCCGAAGCGCATCACGCGCTCGGCCCGATGATCCTGCACGTCGGCGGATCGTTCGAGACCGTCGCCGGCGCCAACGGGTTGCCCGAAGGCGAGCTACTCCACTTCGATGGCTCGAGTCAGCTTCGCGGGTTCGCACCGAACGGGTTCGGTCCACGCGACGATGCCGGCCGCGTGATCGGCGGCACGATGGCGTTCTACGGTCACACCGATCTCGAGCTGCCGTTGTCGCGGCGCTACGGCCTGTCCGCGATCGGCTTCGTCGATGGCGGTGGGCTGTTCGGCGCGACCGCGGGCGAGCTCGGCGCCTCGACCGGGCTCGGGTTCGTGTGGCGATCCCCGATCGGCCCGATCGGCGCGTACTGGGCGTGGCCGAGCCTGCACGACAGCCCGAAGTTCGTCTTCGGAGTTGGGACGGCGTTCTAAACCTGACACTCACCTGTCAATCTGCGTGGGTACGGTCTCGTCATGAACACCCACCACGGAAGCTGTCACTGCGGCGCCGTTCGGTTCGAAGCCGACCTCGATCTCCACCTGGCAAGCCGGTGTAACTGCCGCGTGTGCACGAAGCTCGCGCTGTTCAGCGCGAAGGCCAAGCCCGAGGACCTGCGGGTGACCGCCGGTGAAGCGGTGCTCGGCACGTGGACCACGGCGATCGGGAAACTGTATTTCTGCACGACCTGCGGAGCTCATCCATTCTCGCGCGGTGACCTCGCGGAGCTCGGTGGACCGTACGCGGCGATCAACGTGAACTGTCTCGACGATGTCGATCCGAGCGAGATCACGGCCGCTTATTGGGACGGCCGTCATGACAACTGGCAGGCCGGGACGAGCTCGAAGCCGTGGCCGTTCGAGCCCCAGCGCGTCGCGATGTAGGTACGTGACGCAGCTAGACGAACCGACCGTTCGGTCGAGTCACGAGACATGCTCGCGCTGCACGACCCGATCGTGGTCGCCGATATCGTGCTCGACGCGGCGCTCGCCGCGGGCGCCGATGCGGTCGTGATCGAGCCGACGTCGCAGCCCGAGCGCTACACGATCGCGGTCGCGCGTAACGGCGAGCTGCTGGCGGTCTCGGCGATCGACGCGCAACTCGCGATCCACACGATCGCGCGGCTCGGCTACGTCTGTCAGGTCGATGCGGCCTCGACCCGCGCCACCACCGGCCGCGCGCGCGTGCGCTCGGTCGACTCCCAGCGCGATCTGGTCGTCACGATCTCCCCGGGATTGCATCCGCGCGCCGAGCTGATGTTCGTCGCGCCCGGCGCGCACCGACCGACGCGCGAGCCCGCGCCCGGCGAGCACATCGGTCACTACCAGGTGCTGTGCCGGATCGGCGCGGGCGGCATGGGCGAGGTCTACGAGGTCGAGCACGTCACGCTGCGCCGGCGTGCCGCGCTCAAGATCCTCCAGCACGAGGTCAGCGAACGCGACGCCGGGTCGAGCGATCGGTTCCTGCTCGAAGCGCAGGCGACCGCGCGGATCAAGAACGCGCACGTCGTCGAGATCTACGACTTCGGCTACCTGCCCGATGGCCGGCCGTACTTCGTGATGGAGCTGCTCGTCGCGAATAGCCTCGCCGAGATCCTCGATCGCTGCGCGCTCGAGATCCCACACGCGATCGCGGTCGCGCGCCAGATCGTAGATGGGCTGTGCGCCGCGCACGCGCAGGGCGTGATCCACGCGGATGTCTCGCCGATGAACGTGCTGATCGAAGGGCAACGCGCGAAGTTGATCGACTTCGGCCTCGCACAGCTTCGCGAACGAGCCCGCCCGACCGCGCTCGCGGACCACATCACGGGCACGCCGAGCTACGTCTCGCCCGAGCAGCTCCAAGGCCACCCTGCCGGCGAAGCGTCGGACCAGTATTCGCTCGGCTGCATGTTGTTCGAGATGCTCGCCGGCACGACGCCGTTCGTCGGCGACACCGCGACCGAGATCTGCCTCGGCCACGTCCGCAAGCCCGCCCCCCGCGTGACCAGCGCGCACGGCGAGGTCTCCGCGTCGCTCGCCGCCGTGATCGCACGTTGCCTCGCGAAGGATCCGGCGAAGCGCTACTCGTCGATGGCCGCGCTCGCCGAGGCGCTCGCCGTCGTGGAGGTCTCGTGATCCCGCTGATCGTGTGCGTCGACGACGATCCGGCGGTCGCCCGCATGGTCGCGCGCAGCCTCAAGCGCGAGCAGTTGAATCCGATGTCGACGACCGAACCCGAGGAAGCCCTCGAGTGGGTGCTCGAGAACGATGTCGCGGTGTTGATCTCGGACTTCGAGATGCCGCTGATGAACGGCATCGAGCTCGCCGCGCGCGTCAAGAAGCTGCGACCGACGACGGTGCGCATCCTGATGACCGCGCACGTCACCGCGGAGACCGCGGTGCACGGTATCAACACCGGCGGTGTGTTCCGGTTCGTGCCGAAGCCGTTCGACCTCGCGCAACTCGCGACGATCGTCCACGAGGGCGTCGATCATCACAACGAGCTCGAGGCGGTCGCGGTGGAGCGTGATCAGGTCGTTCGCCGCGGCCGCGTCACCTCGGATCTCGAGACGCGGTTTCCGTCGCTGACCACGCCGGTCCGCGCGCTCGACGGGGCGTATGTCGTGCGCCGCAGCACGAACGAATCGGCGCTCGGCCTCGGGCTCGAGTCGCTGCTCGCGCTACGGCATCGCGCGCAGTAGATCGCCCGGCGCCCAACACGCGTGGGTGCCGCTCGAGATCCGCGCCGGCAGCGCGAGCTTCGCGATCGGCCCCGCGTCGACGTGCGCGGCGTCGAACACGTGACACTCCGAGCGGTCGCGCGCGACGTCGGTCACGAACGTGGTGAGCCAGCCGTGATCTTCGGCCCCACCGGCGGGCGCCATCGGCGCTTCGCTCGCATAGACGCCATCCGGATAGCGAAACCGCTGCTGCGCGCCGGTCTCGAGGTCGTAGCGCACGATGCCGTCGAACACGAACCAGCCGTTCGGTGCGGTCATCGACCACACGTAGCGATGCTTGGTGCCGGGCACCGCGTAGTGGATCGACGGGAACTCCGAGATGTCGTCGAACAGGCGCTCTTCGCGGCACGTGCCGGTCACGAGATCCAGGCGCCAGCGATGCGGCCGCGCCTTCATCGCATGAACGTCGACCATCTTCTTGAGCGCGGCGTGCGGTCCATCCGCCGGATCGGGGCGCGGCATCGGATCTTCTTGGAAGTAGCCGTCGAGGACGATCGTCGTGCCGTCCTCGTAGGCGTTGATGAAGTGCAGCACGTACGTCGGCGCGGCCTCGAACCAGCGGACCTCACCACCGTGGCGCGGCACGATCCCGAACCGCGACGGCAGGTCATGCAGCTTCGGGCGGTACACGCCTTTCGCGAGGAGCTCGGCATCCCACGCGAGCGGGAAGTCGTTGAGGATCGCGTAGTGCTCGGTGAACGCCATGTCGTGCGGCAGGCGAGGACCGGGCAACGGCACCGGTTGGTGATGGACGAGCTGGCCGCGCGGATCGACGAGGCCGTAGTGCATGTACGGCGCGGTCGTCGAGTAGCTGAAGAACATCAGCTCGCCGGTGACCGGATCGAGCTTCGGGTGCGCGGAGATGCCGGTCGCCGGCACCCACGGCGCGCGGCCGCGATCCGCGAGCGCGCCGTCGAGCTGATACGCCTCGCCGCACTGGTAGAACGTGGTCAGCGCGACCCCGTTGTAGACGACGACATCGGTCGACGACGCATCCTTCATCCGGCCGCGCGCGCCCCAGCCTTCGCGCTGCGACTTCGCCGGCGATTCGATGATGCCGGCCCACAGCGGCGCACCGGCCTCGAGTTCGGCGGCGAGGCCCGCGGTGCGCACGAACCGGTTGCGATAGCTCGCGCGACCGTCGCCGAACCGGATCGCGTGGACCATGCCGTCGCCGTCAAACGGGTGATAGCGGCCGATCGCCGGCATCACCGGATTCTCGGTGTTGCGCAGATACGTCCCGACCAGCCCGGCGGGGAGCGCACCTTCGATCACGTCGAGATCGTCGGCGTCGAATTCGACTTCGCTCGGCTGCCACGCGCCGGTGCGATAGGGATGATCGTCGCCGGCGGGGAGCCTCGTCGCAATTCGCCCGACCTCGCGGATCACCATCGCGGGCAGGATAGTGCTACGGCGACCACGCTGTGGTGCTGGCGCAACGGTGAAGTCGTGTAAATGCCGATAGGAGTGGGCAGATCGCCTGGCGCGGTGCTTGCTCTATCTGCGGCATGGTCCGTCTCGCGCTGGTGTTGGCTGTGGTTACGGGCTGCAAATCGATGGGCCACATCGCGAGCGGGCTCGGGCATGCGTCGAGCGGGCTCGGGCACGTCGCGAGCGGGCTGGGTCACATGGCCGCACCGCTCGGACATGTCGCGTCGGGCGCGGCGCACCTCGCGGCGCCCGCTGCGAAGATCGCGAACGCCGTGCTGCCGATCGCCGAGGACATCGCGTCCGGCGTCATCAACAACGCGCTCGGTGGAGTCACGTTCGGCGACGACGACACGATGGAAGCGAACGCCGACCCGCAAGACGTCTCGATGTCGGGGCCGCTGATCGACAACCACGATCCGTGCAACGCCTGCCCCGATGACTTGCCGTGTAGCGCGTGCCACGGCGTCGGCGAGCAAGCCTGTCGCTGGACGCCGCCGGGTGCGTTCACCCGCTGCGAGTCGTCAGTGGCTGCGCAGTAGCACGCCGTCGACGTGATCGGACTTCGGTGGCGGTGGCGGCGCTTTCGGCATGCCGAGGTTCGTGCACTGTACGAGGATGATCGTCACGACGGTGAGGATGAACACGGTGATGATCACCACGCGGCGCGGCGTGAGCTTCTTGCGCTCGCGTTCGCGTTCGATGATGTTCTCGAGCCGGCCCACGCTTCGATTCTAGCCTACGCCGTGAACACGTCGAGCTTTCGCTCGGCTTCGGCCAGCAGCATCGCGTGGCTCGGGTCTGGGACATCGCGGCGCCGGAAGTAGGCCATCGCCGAGACGATCGCATCGGTGCCGATCAGCGTATCGAGCAGCACGTTCGAGATCACGCTCAGCACGCTCGACACCACGCGCCACGGCCCGAGGTTCAGCGCCTTGATGAAATCGACGAGGCCATAGACCATGAACACCATCGAGATCACGAGGATCCCGATGTAGATCATCCAGGTCTTGTGGATCCGCTCGTGCGCTTCGTCGTGCGTGAGCGGCACGGTGAGCCTTCGCCCCGAGATGCCGATGAACACCTGCGCGAGGATCAGCCCCGCGTTGCCGGCGACGAAGAACCACGAGCCGGTCACCTGATACGGCACCAGCACGATGATGTAGGCGAACAGCGCGTAGAACGGCGCCGCGAGCATCATCAGCCAACCGGGCGCACTCGTCCCCGGGAACAGCAGCTTCGTCACGATCGACGCGCGGATCAGGCCCGGCATCAGCGAGATGATTTTCGGACCGAGCGCGAGCAGCGCGTTGAGCCCGAATGCGAGCCCGACCACCATCTTCAGGTTGTGCTTCGTCGCGAGCGAGACCTGGCCGATCTTCGAGGCCTCGAGCATCTGCTCCCAGTTCGTGATCACCGTGCGAAACGGAAACAGATAGACGACGAACGGCGCGAGGAAGTAGAGCCCCCACGCGAAGAACAGGATCCGGCGCTGGCGCTTCCACTGCGCCCAGTTCTTCAGTTGATCGAACGCGACCAAGCAGAACAGGCCCTCGGCGAACGCCGGCAGCAACTCGAAGATCCGGCCGGCCATCGGCAGCTTGGGGCCGTCGAACGACTCGAGGAACCGCGACACGGTCAACGGGACGAAGATCAGCGCGACCAGCAGCAGCACCGAGCGCCGCCACGCGAGGAACGCCTGCTGATCCGGATCGATGATGTGGCGCGCCTCGGATTCGAGTGTCGCGCGCTCCGACGGCAGGACCTCGTCCGCGAGGATGTTGAGCCGATAGCCGCGCTTCATCGAGATGCCGAGGAAGCTCCGCGACAGGATCTCGGCCTTCTCCGACGTCACCGGCTTGATCACCGCCGCGGCGAGCTCCGGAATGCTGGGATGGTCGGGCTCGACCGTCCCCATTCCGCGCTGCGTGTGTCGCTCGTCCATCGCGGCGTCGACTATAGATTAGAATCTCACCATGAGGCTCGCGAGCTGGATCTTCGTCGTGGCCGCGGCGGTTGCCGCGCTGGGCGTATTCATGCCGGTGCTCGAGGTCGTGGGCCACGTGATCTCGAAACGCGAGACGCTGACGCTCCACGGCGCGGCGAACAATCGCGCGCTGGTCCGCAAGGTGCTCGGCGCGTATCGCAAGCACGAGGCGATGCGCCAGGTCGTCGGAGGCATCACGCCGCACACCGGTGGCCGCGTGAAGGACTATCTCGAGGATGCGGGCGACGCGATGGACACGTTGTCGGGGATCAGCGATGACGATGCGCGGCAGGCGGGCCGCGCGCTGTTGATCCTGACGTGGTTCGTGATCGGTCTCGCGGCGGTGATGATCGCGCTCGTGTTCTTCGATGTCGTCGGCGGCGTCTACCATCGCGGGCGGATCGTTGGAGCCCTCGTGCTCGCGGTGGTGCTCGCGGCCATCGGACTGGCGGTGCGAGTCGGAGGTGGGATGGTCGTGTTCGAGGTCAACGACGAGCTCGGGATCGAGGCAGTTCGGCTCGGGAGCGCGACGATCGTGATGCCGATCGCTGCGATTACATCGCTGGCGTGCGCGATCGTGGTCCTGGTGCTGCACGTGCGTTCGCGACGTTCGCCATCGGCTGCGTGATGATAGGCTTCGTGGCCGTGGAGGACGTCGCGTATCGTCTGATGTTCGAGGCGTCGCCCCGGCCGATGGCCCTCACCGATCGCGGCGACGGGGCCGTGATCGCGGCCAATCGAGCCTGGTGCACGCTGTTCGGGTGGAGCGCGGACGAGCTCATCGGCAAGGCGTTGTCGATGCTCCGCGATGGGACCGGACGCCCCTCCCACAAGCAAGGTCACGCGCTCGACATCGAGCTCGTGGCATCGGAGATCGAGATCGGCAGTCGCGCGTGCATGCTGACGTTCGTCTACGACGTGCAACCGTACGCCGCGCTCGAGCGCCGGTTCCGGCTGATGGTCGAGAACTCGGCCGACGGCATCACGATCACGGATCAGATCGGTCGCGTCCAGTACGTCAGCCCCGGCGGCTCGCGGATCCTCGGCTTTACTCCCACGGACCTGATCGGCCACAACGGAACCACGACCGTCCATCCCGAGGATCTGCGCACCGCGGTGTGGCCCGAGCCCGGTGAGACCGTGCTCAACACGACCCGGTCGATGCACAACGACGGCAAGTGGCGCTGGATCGAGGCGTACACGACGAACCTCACGAACGACCCATCGATGGGCGCGTTCGTCTCGAATTTTCGCGACGTGACCGAGCGTCACGAGGCGAGCGAGCGGTTGCGACGCAGCGAGGCGAACTTCCGGACGCTGATCGAGCGCCTGCCGACCGCGACGTTCGTCCACCGTGGTGGCGCGTACGTCTACGTCAATCCCGCCGCCGTCGCGATGCTCGGCTGGGATCGCGCGTCGGATCTGATCGGACGATCGCAGATGGAGTTCGTCCCTCCCGAGGATCACGCCGTCGTGTTGCACGCGATCGCGCAGACCGTGACGTCCGGCTCGAGCGAGACGGTCGAGGCGAGGATGATGCGGCGCGACGGCAGCATGGTGACGATCGAGGGCAAGGCGGTGCTGCTCGACTTCGACGGCGAGCCCACGCACGTCGTCCTCGCCAACGACGTCACCGAGCGCCGCGCGTTGTTCACGCGCATGGCCGTCGCAGATCGCATGCTCTCGGTCGGCACGCTCGCCGCCGGCGTCGCGCACGAGATCAACAATCCCCTCGCCTACGTCTCGGCAAACCTCCAGATCCTCGCGGGCGAGCTCCCGAAGTTGCTCTACGGCGATGGCGCGTTGCGGTTCTCGTCCGACGAGCTCGAGTCCGTGCTCGCCGATGCCCGAGAAGGCGCCGCTCGCGTGTCGGCGATCGTGCGCGACCTGCGTGCACTCGCGCGCCCCGAGGACAACCCCACCGGCTCGGTCGACGTGCTGCACGTGCTCGCGCAGTCGATCAAGATGACGTACAACGAGCTCCGCCATCGCGCGCGGGTCTCGCAGACGTACGCCGACGTGCCGCCGGTACGCGCGGACGCCTCGCGGCTCGGTCAGGTCTTCCTCAACTTGCTCGTCAACGCCGCCCACTCGATCGAAGACGGCCACGTCGAAGCGAACGAGATCCGCGTGCGCGCGCACGCCGACGCCGATCGCGTGTACGTCGAGATCGAAGACACCGGGGTCGGCATTCCGGTGAGCGTGTTGCCGCGGATCTTCGATCCGTTCTTCACCACCAAGCCGGCGGGCGTCGGCATCGGGCTCGGCCTCTCGATCTGCGATCGCATCATCGAATCGTTCGGCGGTTCGATCACCGTGACGAGCAAGCTCGGCTTCGGCACCACGTTCCGCGTCGCGCTGCCGATCGCCGCGCAGTCGCCGCTCGACCTCGTCGATCCGCCGGAGCTGCCATCGCTCGCGCGCTCCCGGATCCTGATGATCGACGACGAAGCCGCGGTCGGCCGATCGATCCGCCTGCTCCTCGCGCCGGATCACGAGGTCGTCAATGTCACCCGCGCCCTCGACGGCCTCGCCCAGCTCGAGGCGGGCCAGGCGTTCGACATGATCCTGTGCGACGTGATGATGCCGGAGATGAGCGGCATCGAGCTGTTCGCACAGCTCCAGGCCAGGTTCCCCACCTACACGCAGCGCACCGTGTTCATGACCGGCGGCGCGTTCACGTCGCAGGCGCGCGACGCGCTCGAATCGCTCGGCGCGCCGCGGCTCGAGAAGCCATTCTCGGAGGCGCAGCTCCGCACGATGATCGCGCTCGTGATGTCCTCGAGGGACGTCGCGACGACCGCCGTCGCCGATCGGCACTGACTACTTGATGGCGGGGTTTAGCGTCATGGCGCCGAACTACCTGTTAGGCTCGACTCATGCGCGGTCCCAGCACCGGCGTGGCCCTCGGGGTGGGCTCGGTCGAGACGTTCGTCCGGGTGCTCGGTGAGGAATTCCCAGAGCTCGATCGAGAGCGTCTGCGCAACGCGGTCGAACGTGCCGCGGCGCGGATCGCGTCGGCCAAGCTCGATACCGAGGGCTATCAGGTCGTCGACATGCACCTCCAGCGTGCCGAAGCGACCGAGGAGTCGAACGAGCGCGCTCAGATCTTGCGCGAGCTCAGCGAGAACCTCGAGGCCCGCAAGGACGCCGATCGCGCGCTGGTCGTGCGGCTGTCCGCGTTCTCGGAGCACGCGACCGCGAGCGACGTCGATCCGCTGCTCCGGCTCGCGAAGCTGACCGAGCGCTGGTCCGAGCTGCCGCTCGATCAGATGAACGGGTTGATCGAGATCCACGACGACGCGGCGGTGGGCCGGCTCGGCGAGCTCGCCGAGGCGTGGCAACACGTCGGGCGCGGCTACTACGCGGCGGATTGCTACGAGCGCTTGCTGTTGATCGAGCCGACCCACCGGCGCGCGAACGAGGCGCTCGAGCTGTTCTATCGCTCGACCGCGGAGTGGCCGGTGCTCGTCGACGTGCTCGGCCGCCGCGCGCTACACGCGACCGACGACAAGGAGCGCGCCGAG
>JBDTJY010000020.1:0-2675 GCA_039935615.1 Kofleriaceae bacterium | reverse complement strand
ATGCTCCCCACGGCAAGATCCAGAAGTTCGACGTGGTGGTCGCCAAGAACTACCTGACCGAGGCGGAGCTCGCGCAGCTCTCGCGGCTGGTGAACGCCTACCTCGACATCGCCGAGGACATGGCGATCCGCAAGCTCCCCATGACCATGCAGGATTGGGAGGTGCGGCTGAACCGCTTCCTCGCCGCAACCGATCGCGAGGTCTTGCAAGACGCCGGCAGGGTAACCGCCGAGATCGCGCGGGCCCACGCCGAGAGCGAGTTCAAGAAGTACCGCATCGTGCAGGACCGCCTCTTCGAGAGCGACTTCGACCGAGTCGTCAGCGAGACCAAGCGTCTCGGTGAGGGCGCTGCAAAGCGTCCGCCGCGCAAGAGGAAGAAGTCGTGAGGAGAAGCGATGAAATCGCGGCTCCGAAATCGTCGCCGATTTTCGACGGTGGAATCGTCGTCGTCGGAACGTGACGCGGCGGCGAGCAGCAGGCCGTTTCCGGCTCGCGATCTCACTGCCACGCCACTGCCACGCCACGCGTGAAAACGAAGGATCAGGCGGGAGCAGACGGGAACACGACGACGCGCAAGTCTGTGTGGTCATTGCGGGATCGCGAATCAATTGTTGATCTCGATCTGCGCGCGTAGTGCTCGAGTCCCCCCGCTCGCACTGACTTGGATCGTCGAGTGTCCGACGAGGAATTGAACTCAAAAGTCTGCCGAGAACCGGCGGGGGGGTGCGAGCCCTCCGTTCACCTTTCGAACTGCTGGCACCAACGAGCGAGCAGAGTAGGCTCGCCCTCTCACGATGCTGATCTCCGAGACAACGCGCGATGTGGTGCTCGCCACAGCGCTGACGGGCATCGCCGTCGGGCTCGTGCTCTCGATCGCGTACAAGTCGCCCCGCAAACCGCGACGCCGGTTCAAGGGTGCGGAGATCTGCATGCGGTATCCGGACCAGTACGTCTGTCTCGTCGACATCGTTCGCCCGCCGCTCCGCAACCCGGAGATCATCACCGCACGCGTTGTCGGGCACGGCACTACGCATGATGCGGCCTTCGATCCGATCCGTGATCTCGGCGAGCGATACCCCCGTTTCGCGATCAGGTACACGGGCGTCCCTACGGAGCCCTTGATTCGACCCTCGCTAGTCTTCGATGACGAGACTCTCGCGCTCCTTGCCGAGCCACTGAAGCGGGCGACGCTGGCCCGTCGATGACGAGAGTTTCGGCCTCCTTCGTTCGCGATCGCGAGTTGATCACCGTAGAGGCGGAGGTCGCTGGACGCGCTGGCCGCACCACAAGCGCGCGACTGGTACTGGATACCGGGGCGGCTGTGACGACGCTGACGCCGAACGTGATCCATGCCATCGGCTATTCACGACGCGACGCCTACAAGGAGTCGACGGTTCACACTGCGATTGGGAAGGAACACGGCTACTGGATTCACGTGGCCGAGTTCACCGTGCTCGACGTGACCACGCCCGACTTTGCTCTCACGGTCTTCCCACTCGGCCACAAAGACATCGATGGCTTGGTCCGCGAACAACCTCCAAGCGCAACGAAATTCACGAAGCTCGCGCGTTCGTTTTCTTGGGTCGATGGGCCGCTCGAGCCTGCCCTCGACCGTAGGCATCGAGCTTGGACTACAGATTCGGCAGGATCTTCAGCGACAGCGCCTTCGCCTTCGCGAGCCCTCGATCGGGCGCGTGATCGATCGCGGGACCTCCGAGCACGAGCAAGAAGCCGCGATCACCTTTGCGGACGGAAAGGCCTGCGCCCCACAGCGCCTCGTCACCGATACCCGCGACGACCTCGGGATGGTGGCCGGAGCTCGTCGCCGCGGCCTTCATACTGCTCCACTCGCCGACCGTCAGGGACGCGCCGTTGTAGTCGGCGGTCATGTAGCCGCACGTACCGAGCACGGCGTCCTCGACCGTCTGGGGCAGCTTCAGCTCGATCGCTGCTTCGGCATCGACGCGCGCCATGAACTCGCACGGTTTGCGACCGGTCGCGCTGGCCGGCGGAGTCGAAGTGGGAGCCGCGCCGGGGTGCGCTTTCGAGGAGTCACGACCGCACGATGCGGACAACAAGAGGAGTGCTACGAATTTCATGGGTTCACATATCCGTACAGAGTTTTGCGCCGGGCGGATCGACTCGGATCCAATTTTGTCCACACGTTCTTGGACTTCACGTCGTCGGTCGCGCCGAGCAGCATTGCCGTTCATGCCGACCTGGGCCGTGAGCTCGGTGAGGTCCGCGAGCACGCCACGATCGCGCTCGATGCGGTGTGCGGGCCGCATCGGAGTGACCTGCCCACCTTCAATGGACCAACGGCTAGGCGGAACCGCGCGGCGTCCGAGACGATTCGTACAAGCGAACGGCTGATCCCGATCTCCGAACGTGGCTCGCGTGAACGATTGCGGTCCGGTTGACCTGTTGCGGTGAGCCCCGTTGACCTGATCTCGGACTGGATCGATGACCTGGAGGACAGAGCCTACGAACGCTCGAGGACCTCGCGCACCTTTCGCGTGAGCGTGTCGACCGTGAGTGGCTTCTGGATGTATGCGAAGTGGGAATCGATGACGCCATGTCGTACGGCCGCGTCGTCGGTGTAGCCCGACATGCAGAGCACCTTCATCTCGGGACGCGCCTCGGCCAGACGTTTCGCCAGCTCCGGGCCACTCATC
>JBDTJY010000019.1:0-12117 GCA_039935615.1 Kofleriaceae bacterium | reverse complement strand
CCGCCACCGACGCCAATGACAAGGATCTTTGCGTGATTGACGTCGTCGAATTCGATGAGTGCCATTGCGTTGCGATGCCCCCTGGTAAGCCCATATGAAAGTGGACGATCCATGAGGGCAACTTTTTGTGCGAACATGGCGCTCGATGAGGATCTCGCTGAGTGCGTTGGCGCTCCTGTGCGCCTGTGGCGGTGGTGGGAACAACGGTGACGACGATTCGACCATCGACGCCTACAACTTCATGGACGCCCCGGGCGCCTCCGACAGTCCGATCATCGGCGACTGCGCGGTGTTCCCGTCCAACAACATCTTCAACACGCAGGTCGGCGCGCTGCCGGTCGACCCGCACTCGGCCGACTACATCACGACGATCGGCGCGAACAAGCTCCACCTCGACCTCGGCCAGATCGTCGACACGACCAGCGCCGAGTACTACGGCATCCCCTACCAGGCGGTGCACGGCACGATGATCACGTGGCCGACCGCGAAGTACGCCGCGGTCGACACTGCCGACTACGACTGGCATCCCGCCGACGAGAGCGAGTGCGGCAACGCCTCGCACGACGTCCAGGCACCGTGCACGGCCGATCCGGTGCTCCCGATCCCGCAGACGCCGCTCGTCGAGGGCGGCATCAACACCACGCCGGGTCAGCAGCCCGATGGCGATCACCACATGCTGATCGTCGACAGCGATACCTGCCGGATGTGGGAGCTGTATCACGCGTACGAGACCGGCGGGACCTGGAACGTCTTCGGCTCCGCCGAGTGGGACCTGCACAAGAACGATCTGCGCACGCCCGATTGGTCGTCGGCCGACGCCGCGGGGCTGCCGATCCTGCCGCTGCTGTTGAAGGCCAGCGAGGCGAGCTCGGGCACGATCAAGCACGCGCTGCGGTTCACGGTCGGCGCGTCGAAGATCGCCCCGAAGTACATCTGGCCGGGACGCCACAGCACCCAGACCACCGCGAACGCCGCGCATCCGCCGATGGCCCAGTTGTTCCGGTTGAAGGCGAGCTTCGTGATTCCCGCGAACTTCTCGACGCAGTCGACCGCGATCCTCCAGGCGATGAAGACCTACGGCCTCTACCTGGCAGACGGTGGCAGCGATTGGTACATCAGCGGGGAGCCGAGCGCGGACTGGGACGACACCGTGTTCGACCAGGTGCAGTCGGTGACCGGCGCCAACTTCGAGGCGGTCGACATCACCGCGATCACATCGCGCAGCGGGTTCGATCCGAACTCCGGCGCCGTCCCGTAGTAACGTCGAGCGGTGAAGGCGTTCGCGGTTTGTGCGGTGTTGATCGGCTGTGGTGTCGACGCACGGTTCGACACGCTGCACATGACCCAGCCGGCGATCACCGAGCCGTTCAAGGTCACGAGCTGGCGGCTCGCGAACGGGCTGCGGGTCGCCGTGCTGCGCGATCCGCGCGCGCGGTTGACGTCGATCGATCTGCGGTTCGACGTCGGCACCGGCGACGATCCGATCGGCCGCTCCGGGTTCGCGTTGCTCGCCGGCGAGGCGGTCGGCCTGCGCAGCTCGAGCGCCGAGCTGACCTCGTCGGTCGCCATCGACCTCGATCGCACCGAGCTGACGGCGACGACGCTCGACGTGCCGGCCGCGCTCGAGCTCGCCGCGCGCCGGCTCGAGACCACGTGCGCCGACCTCACGCCCGAGCTCACGGCGGTCGCGCGCGACCATGCGCTGCAGCAGCTCACTGGCGTGCCGCCCGCGTTCGTGCGAGCGGTGTGGGGCGACGGCCATCCGTACGGTCACGATCTCGGCACACCGGAGCTCGCGCGGATCACCGACGCCGAGCTGTGCGAATTTGTCGAAGCGCACTACGCGCCGAGCTCGGCGACGCTGGTCGTGACGGGTGGCGTCGGGCCCGAGATCGTCGGCCAGCTCGAGGCGCGGTTCGGACCGATCGCGGCGGGCGCCGTGCACGCGCAGCCGCCGGTCACGCCGATCACGCCGACCGCGCGCCGCGAGCGCCGGGTGATCTGGGGACTCGGCAAGCCGACCGCGGCGCTCGCGTTCGTGATCCCCGCGCTCGGTGACCAGGACGACTACATGGTCGAGCTCGCGATCCGGCGGATCCAGGCGTGGGCCGACGAGCGCAAGCTCGATCTCCACGTCGCGGTCGTCGGTGGCCGTCGGGGCCGCGCGCTCGTCCTCGGGATCGAAGCCGCTCGCGAGAGCGATCTCGAGAAGGCGCACGACAAGCTCTACGATCTGCTGCAAGTCGCGTACGTCCTCGACGAAGACAGCAACGATCTGTCGTCGGACGACCAGTTGCTCGAGGCGCAAGCGCTCGACGATCCGCTGCTGCGCGGCGGGCTGATCGCGGACCTGGTCGTGGCCGGTCGCCGGCTCGAGTTGCTGCGTCGCGTTCACGGCTTCGCCAAGGTGCGTTCGCCACGCAAGTGGATCCAGGAGCACCTCACCGCGGGCTCGGCGCGCATGCTCGATCTGATCCCGGCGGTCGCGAACGGTGGTCAATCGATCGAAGCGCTCGCCGAGCCGGGCATCGCGGTCGATCACGCGCTCGCCGGTGCGGTGTCGCCGGCGGAGCATGGCGCCGCGCCTGCCCCCGAGCCTGCCGCGGACCCAGCGCCGCTGCGGCCGCTCGATCGTCCGTTCGAGGACTACACGCTGGCGAACGGGCTGCGCGTGCTGCTCGCGGCCGATCCGGGCGCGACCACGATCGACGTGCGCCTGGTGTTTCCCGTCGGCTCGAACGACGAGCCCGCGGCCGGCGTCGCGATCCACGCCGCGAGCGACCTCCAGGTCGACGATGGCTACAACGCCGGGCCGGACGCCCACGAGCGCGTCGCGTGGTACGCGTCGACCGCGATCGAGCACAACGACGTCGAGGTCACCGACACCTCGACCCACTTCCGCTCGGTCGGGTTCGCGGCACTCGGCGATTGGCACGTGTTCTCGATCGGCTGGCACGTGATCAAGGGGACGTACGAGGCCGCGGCGCTCGCGCCGTTTCGCCGGCACTACATCGCGAAGGGCGCGACGCTGATCGTGAGCGGTGGCTTCGATCGCGCGGTGTTGAAGCCGATCATCGACCGCTGGTTCGGCACCTGGCCGACCCCGAAACAACCTCCGCCGCGCGCGGTGCCGAAGACCTCGCCTCGCCCGCTCACCTACGAGCCGGCCGAGCTGCAGAGCGTGCAGCTCGAGCTCGGTTACACCTCGGCCAAGCCGGTGAACACCGGCGCGGCGACGCTGCTCGCCAGCGCGATCCAGTTGCGCCTGGCGGCCGCGACGCGAACCGGTGCCCAGATCGCGGTCAGCTTCGATCTGCGCGACAGCAGGCTGCTCGTGACGGCCGAGATGGATCCCAAGGAGGCACCCGCGATCGCGCACGTGATCGCGGGCGAGCTCGCGCAGATCCGGGCGACGGGGGTCTCGGCGAGCGAGAGCGTCCACGCGCGGCAGCGAGCCCTGTCGCGCACGCTCGCGGCCGAGATCGGCGTCTCGGGTCGCGCGCGCCAGCTCGAGGACGCGGTGATCATGAAGCGCTCGCCGAACGACGATTCGATGGTGACCCAGCTCCGCGCGATGACCGCCGCGGACGTCACCGAGGCGGCGCGCCTGTTGATCGATCCCGCGACGGTGCGGGTGATGGTGCGCAGCCCCAAGGGCGGTTCGAGCGCGGTGCTCGGTGCGCTTGGTCTGAATCCAGCGACCGCAGAACGGCGCTAGCTAGAACATCTCGGCGATCCGACCGAAGGCGCGCTTGAACAGGCTCGGGCGATCGTCGCTGTTGCGCGACTGCGGCCGCACGATCATGCCCTGCGACGCACCGAACATCACGAGGCCGACACCGGTCGAGTACGCGGGCGAGCGCACCACGTCGACGAGGCCGCCGATCTTCGTCGGCACGCCACGACGCGTGGGTAGCCCGAGGACCTGCTCGGCCATGTCACACACGCCATCCATCGCGGTCGCACCGCCGGTGAGCACCAGGCCCGCGGCGAGGCCGTCGAAGTAGCCCGTGCGCATCAGCTCTTTCTTCACGTGCTCGAAGATCTCTTCGACCCGCGGCTCGATCACCTCGACCAGGCCCATGCGCGGGATCACGCGCGGTCCGCGGCCGCCGACCGACGGCACTTCCATCATCTCGTTGTCGTCGACGTGACCGCGCCACGCGCAGCCGTACTTGCGCTTGATCTTCTCGGCCGAATCGAGCGGCGTGCGCAGCACGGTCGCGATGTCGTTCGTGATGTGACCGCCGCCCAGCGGCAGCACCGAGGTGTGCACGATCGCGCCGTCGGCGTAGACCATCACGTCGCACGTGCCGCCGCCGATATCGATCAGCGCGACGCCGAGCTCTTTCTCGTCGTCCTCGAGCACGGCCTGCGACGAAGCGAGCGACTCGAGCACGATGTCCGCGACCTGCAGGTTGCAGCGGTTCGCGCACTTGATCACGTTCTGCGCCGACGCGACCGCGGTCGTCACGATGTGGACCTTCGCTTCGAGCCGCACCCCGGCCATGCCGAGCGGATCGCGAATCCCGTCCTGATCGTCGACGACGTACTGCTGCGGCAACACGTGCAGCACCTCGCGGTCCATCGGGATCGCGACGGCCTTCGCCGCATCGATCACGCGCGCGATGTCGGCGTCGCGAACTTCTTTGTCCTTCACGGCGACGATGCCGTGCGAGTTGAGCCCGCGGACGTGCGCGCCGGAGATCGCGGCGTACACCGTCGTGATCTCGCAGCCCGCCATGTTCTCGGCTTCGTCGACCGCCTGCTGGATCGCGGCCACGGTCGCGTCGATGTTGACGACGTAGCCACGGCGCAGGCCCTTCGAGGGCGCGGTGCCGATGCCGATGATGTCGACGCCGTCCTCGGTGACCTCACCGGCGATGCACGCGATCTTGGTCGTGCCGATGTCGAGTCCGACGATGATCTCGGAAGTCTTTGGCTTCGCCATAATGGGCTTACTGATCTTTCTGGGGTGGGCTGAACGCGACGGTGACGTGATCGAGGCGGGGATCGAGATGGATGGCGCGAGCGCGTGCGCGTTCGGCGTCGTCGAGCTGCGCCCACGCCACGTCGAACGTGTGCATCCGGGCGGCGAGGCCAGCGTCGATCGAGCCGAGCTGGATCGCGGTGGCGGTGTCGTACGTGTGGAGCGTGAGCGCGCCGTGCAGATCGACGTGGACCTCGCCGACGCTCGGGCGATCGGCGGCGGTCTTCCACATCGTCAGGGCGCCGAGCGCGCTCGCGATCGTGCGCGCGGTCGCGTCCGGATCGGCGAGATACGCGGTGCGGTCGAGCCCGGTCACGATCGGCAGGCCGGGACCGACGCCGTCGTCGGCGACGCGCTTGAACGGATGACCGGTCGGGTCGACGAGGTACAGCCCGCCGAGCTCGGCGACCGCGGCGGCCTCGTGCTCGCGAATGTCGATCACGAGCGTGTGAGGCAGGATCCGGTGCGCCGAGGCATCCGCGATCCACGGATTCGCGGTCAGGCCGCGGGTCAAAGAATCGACGTTCGCCGCGAACACGTTGTCGCCGACCGCGATCGGCAGCGCGGCACGCACTTGATCCGGATCGACGTGGTGGTTGCCGTGGACCTCGATCGCGGTGATCGCGAACCGCGGCGACGTCGTGACGAACCGATAGCCGGCCCACGCGGTGCCGCCGACCGCACCGACCACCACGAGCCCGATGATCGCGGGCAGGCCGCGGCGCAGCGCACGGCCGCAGCCGTTCAGGATCATCCCGGGCTTGGGCAGCCGTGCCCACAGCGGCGTGGTCGGCACGCGCTTGCGATTCGGCTTCGCGCGAACCGTCAGCCGAGATGCGGCGGGCGGCTCCGGCGTCCTTTCCGGAGAGCCCTTCCGGCGGGAGCGATCCATCCTTTGGAAATACGCACGCTCCCGTCACCCGGGCAATTTTTTCGGTGTCGGTGCCGATACAAAACCACCGTCGACGCGAGTGAAGAGGAGATCCCGGTTATCCCACCTGAATAGGTGGCCAGCTCTTACTCGTCGTCGTCCGTGATCATCACGTAGTCGGGATCGTGCTTGTTCACCGTCGCGGTCTCGTCATCGTCATCCGACTTCGCCTTCTTCGAGCCCTTGCCGTGCTTCGTACGCGCCGCTTTCTTCGCGGCGGGCTTCGCGGGTTTGTCGTCCTCATCGCTGCTCGCGGTGTCGTCATCATCGGCCGGGACCGGGGACTTCTTCGCCGCGGTCTTCTTCTTCGCCGTGGTCTTCTTCTTCGCCGTGGCCTTCTTCGGCGTGTCGGAATCGGAGTCATCGTCCGCCGAGCTCGCCGGCTTGTCGGCCGCCGGCTTCGAGGGGCTCGCTGCGGGCTTCGATCCGCGCGGCTTGAACGCTTGGGCGTGGGCCGCGCTCGCGACGAGCAGGCCGCCGAAAACCATCGCGAGGACTCGCATCACCGAATCATCCCACAACGCCGAACGAGATCGAGCGGATCGGCGCAAGTCGGGGATATTACGGCGCCTGACATGGCGGGCGCTCGACGATCTCGAGCCGGGTCAGGAGGCCGTTCTCGAGCGTCAGCTTGACGTCGTGATCGTCGGAGCTGCACACGAGCTGCTTGGTGCAGTGCGGCAGCGCGCGCGCCAGCTCCTCGGCCTCCGGCAGCGTCGCGTTCGCGCGCGGGATCAGCTCGTTGATGTGCTCGGTGTGCGGGTCGCCGTCGCCATCGGTATCGACGTCGCTGTACGGATCGTAGGACACGCGCACGAGCTCGAGCCCGCGCGCCGGGAGATAGCTCGCGAACGGCGAGGTCTGATCGGCGCGCACGCCGCCCTCGTACGCGGCGAGCACGCACAAGCCACGCACGATCGCATCGGTCGACCCCGAGCGCGGGCGCGTGGGCGCATACGCCGGGACGTCATGCGCGACGAGCTCGTGCGCGGCGGCGGCGGCGGTCTCGCAATCGTGGGCCTTGGTCACCGCCGCGATCAACGCCGTCTTGAGATCCGGCCCGAGGACGTCCTGATCGCCGAGCAGCTCCGTCATCACGTGCGCGCGAGTGGCGGGCAACAACTGGTCATCGCCGATCGCCTTCAGGAACACCGCGCGCTCGGTCTCCGCCGACAGGCCATCGAACGCGCCGTCGATGTGGAGCTGGGTCGCGGCCGTGAGCAGGTGCGCCTCGTCGAAGCCACTGAACTGGCCGTTGACGAGCTCGCGCTGGCCCGCTCTCCACGCGATGCCGAGCAGCTCGAGGCGCAGATCTTGATCGCCGGGCTCCGCGAGTTGCAGCGCATCCGCGACGAGCTGCGACTCCGGCGGTGGCAGCGCGACGATCGTCTTGAGCGCGTCCTTGACCGCCGGCAGATCCTCGCGATCGAGTTGATCGATCGCCCACATCGCGAGCTCGCGGCGCAGGCACGGATCGCCGAACGTCGCGTCGAGCTTGGTCGCTGCGAGCACGAGTTGGTGGTTGCACGCGCGCGGCGGATCGGTCGGGCACGCGAAGTTGCCACCGCGCAGCAGCGCGAGCGCGAGCGGCTTGTCGAGCGTGCTCGGAACCTCGTCGAGCCGCTGCTGCCAATCATCACCGGTCGGCGCGATCTGCTGCCACAGCGCGAGCGCATCGCCGTCACTCGCGAGCTTGACGCTCGCCCAATCGATCGACAGCAGCTTCTCCGGCGGCGCGTGATTGAGATCCGGATCGTTCAGGTGATGCACGGCCGCGTCCGAGATAGCGGACGGCGGGTGCGCCGCGACCGTGGTGTCGTGGGTCCCGCCGCCACATGCGACGAGGACCAGCGGGATGAAGCGAGCGTGCGAGGTCACGTCAGGTTCGACACGAGTATAGTCCGCACAGTTTCAAGGAGACCACCGATGAACCACTTCGCCAAGATCACGCTCGTTTCGATGATGTCCCTCAGCAGCCTCGCCCTCGCCGGCGATCCGGCCAAACCGGCCGAAGCGCCGAAAGGCATGGAGATGCCGAAGCCGGCTCCGCAGATCGCCGAGCGCGTCAAGCTGATGACGGGCACCTGGAAGTGCAACGGCACGGCGCCCGGCATGGACGGCAAGGACATGAAGTTCGCGGGCTCGCTGGCGTCGAAGTCCGACCTCGACGGCTTCTGGGTCCACAACACGTTCGCCGGCGACGTCGGCACCGGCAAGATGGCCATGAAGTTCAAGTTCGAGAGCTTCGCGACCTACGACGTCAACCTCAAGAAGTGGCGCACCGTCATGGTCGACAACTGGGGTGGCCAGGCGATCGGCACCGGCGACGACATGAAGGCCGGCAAGATGGATGTCGCGTTCGACATGCTGGACATGATGGGCAAGGGGATGATGAAGGATCACACCGACGCCAGCGACCCGAAGAAGGGCGTGCACATGTGGGGCGAGGGCTCGCACGACGCAGGCAAGACCTGGACGAAGTCGTACGACATGACCTGCAAGAAGTAGCTAACTCGCGCTCTCGAGGATCTGCTCGCACAGCGTGGCGTAGTCCATGCCGATCGACTTCGCGATCTTCGGGAGCAAGCTCGTCGCGGTCATCCCGGGCAACGTGTTGACCTCGAGCACGAACGGCTCGCCGCTCTGCGAGATGCGCAGATCGGGACGCGCGTGGCCGGTGCAGCCGAGCGCGTGATACGCGGCGAGCGCGTGACGCTCGGCGCTGCCGATCACGTCGCGCGTGAGCTCGGGCGGGATCAAGTACTTCGTATCGGTGCGCTTGTACTTCGCCTCGTAGTCGTAAAACTTCGTCGCAGGGCGGACCTCGACGGAGCCGAGCACGCGGCCATCCAGGATGCCGACGAACACCTCGGTGCCGGCGATGTAGTCCTCGACGATCACGGCGCCGTGATGCTGGCGCGCCGAGATGATCGCGTCGGCGAATTGCGAGCGGTCCTCGACGATCGACACGCCGACCGAGCTGCCTTCGTTCGCAGGCTTGACGACGCACGGCAGCGCGAAGTCTGCGAGGGACGCGACCGCTTCGGCGGTGTCGCCGGCGTGGGGGAGCAAGCGCCAGCGCGGCGTCGGGACGCCGTTCGATTCGAAGATGCGCTTCGACATCACCTTGTCCATCGCGAGCGCGCTCGCGAGGATCCCCGAGCCGGTGCACGCGAGCTGAAGACACGAGCACAGCCCCTGAACCGCGCCGTCCTCGCCCCACGTGCCGTGCAGCGCGTTCCACACCACGACCGCACCGGAGTCCTCGAGCATGCGCGCGAGGCTCGTGCCCTCACGCCAGTCGATCGCGACGACGTCCCACTGGTTGGCGGTCAACGCCTTGAACACGCCCGCGCCCGTATCGAGCGAGACCTCGCGCTCCGAGGACAGCCCGCCCATCACGACCGCGACACGTTTTCCGGCGAACCGATGCATACGGAGTCATACCAACCCGCGCGGGCCGGCGTCTATTTCAAGGCACCGCGACGTGGTTCAACACGTGCGCGATCACGGCGTCGACCTCGGGCGCGTCGTCGATGCAGAACATCTTGCCACGCGGGTAGGTCTTGAACACCGCCTTGATGTCGTGCGGCGTGATCCACGTGCGCTGCTCGTCGGTCGCGAGCTGCTTGGCCTGATCGATGATCTTCGCCGCGTGATCGGGGCCGAGGCCGAGCCGGACGCGCGGATCGCTGCGCGTCGCCGTGCACAGCAACTGCGCGTAGTCGATCATCCGCTGATCGATCATCATGGTCAGAGCTTCACACGATCACGGGCTCGGGAACGAGGATAACGCCGAGGCGCTCCTGTACTCCCGCGATGATCGTGTCGGCGAGCCCCAATAATTCCGCGGCAGACGCGTCGCCGCGGTTGACCAGCGCGAGCGCGTGCTTGTGCGAGATGCCGACGCGTCCTGTGGTGTAGCCCTTCGCGAAGCCGGCGCGCTCGATCAGCCACGCCGCGGCGAGCTTGTGCGAGCCATCGGGCTGCGGCCATTGCGGCGGTCGGGTACCGGCGCGGCGCTCGACCTCGGCGGCGGTCGCCGCGTCGACGATCGGATTGGTGAAGAACGATCCGGCGCTGCGCGATTCGGGGTCGTTGGCGTCGACGACCATGCCCTTGCCACGGCGCAACGCGATCACGGTGTCGCGCACGTGTGCGAGCGGCGCGGTGCCGCCGGGCGCGATGCCGAGCGCGGTCGCGAGCTCGGCGTAGTTGATCGGCATCGACTCGGCGCGGCGGGGCAACGAGAACCGGACCTCGAGCACGATCCACCGCGTGCTGCCTTTGAACCGGCTCGTGCGATACGCGAAGCCGCACTCGGCGGCCGGGAACTTGACGACCTCGTGGCGCTCGCGATCGTACGCGCGCAGGAACCCGAGCGTGTCGGCGACCTCTTGGCCGTACGCGCCGACGTTCTGCATCGGCGTCGCGCCGACCAGGCCGGGGATCCCCGAGAGACACTCCAGCCCGGCGAGCCCCTCGCCGATCATCTGCGCGACGAAGTCGTCCCACACGACGCCGGCGAACGCCGAGACGATCGCGCGATCTTCGAACAGGCCGATCCGCGTGACATTCGTGCTCGCGGGTTGGATCACGAGGCCGTCCCAGCCGGCATCGCGGACGACGACGTTCGAGCCGCCGCCGAGGATCAGGATCTTCTCGTCGGTCGCGAGCAGTGCCTCGAGCTCGCGCACGGACTCGAAGCGCGCGAACTGCTTCGCCGTGCCGCCGATCCCGAGCGTGGTCAACGGCGCGAGCGGAACGCGCTCTCGGATCACCTGTTCGATCACCTGGCGACGGTGGCGCTCGACTCTTGAACGCGCACGAGGTTCTTCTTGGTCGCCGGGCCGAGCCGCTTCTCGAGCAGCGCGATCACGTCGTTGCACGCGAGCTGGATGTTGCCCGCGCCGAGCGTGATCACGAGGTCGCCGGACTTCGCCTGACCGTCGAGCCACGCCGCGAGATCCTCGCGACGCGGGACGTACGTGATGTCCTTGTGACCGGCCTCGCGCGCGAGCTTGACGAGCTGCTCGCTCGAGATGCCGTCGATCGCTTGCTCGCCGGCGGCGAAGATGTCGCAGATCACGACCTTGTCGGCGTCGTGAAACGCGCGCGGAAATTCCTGCCATTGGTCGCGCGTGCGCGTGAACCGGTGCGGTTGAAACGCGGCGATGATCCGCCGGCCGCCGAAGCTCGCCTTCGCACCGGCGAGCGTCGCGCGGACCTCCGACGGGTGATGGCCGAAATCGTCGACGACGGTCACGCCGCCGACCTCGCCGCGCACGGTGAACCGGCGCGCCACGCCCTCGAAGCTCGCGAGCGCCTTGACGTAGGTCTCGAACGGAATCCCGAGGAAGTCCGCGATCACGAGCACGCCCAGCGCGTTCAGCACGTTGTGCTCGCCGGGCATCGGGAGCACGACCTCGCCGAGCTCGTCGGCCTTGCGCCACGCGACGAACCGCGTGGTCAGGCCATCGGGTCGGAGGTTGCGCGCGCGATAGGTCGCCTGCGACGAGATCCCGAACGTCGCGAACCGCTTCGTCATGTCCGGCAGGATCGCCTGCACGCCGGCGTCGTCACCGCACAAGGCGGACATCCCGTAGAACGGCACGCGGTTGCAGAAGTCGGTGAACGCCTTCTTGACGTTGTCGAACGTGCCGTAGTGATCGAGGTGCTCGGCGTCGACGTTCGTCACGATCGCCAGCGTCGGCGTCAGCGTCAGGAACGAGCCGTCGCTCTCGTCGGCCTCGGCGACCAGGTAGTCGCTCTTGCCCCAGCGCGCGTTCGCGAGGCCGAGCGAGTTGACGCGCCCGCCGATCACCGCGGTCGGGTCGAGCCCGGCGGCCATCAGCACGGTGTGCATCATCGTGGTCGAGGTCGTCTTGCCGTGGGCGCCGGCGACCGCGATGCCGTACTTCATCCGCATCAGCTCGCCGAGCATCTCGGCGCGCGGGATCACCGGAATCTGCCGCGCGCGGGCGGCCTCGACCTCGGGGTTGTAGCCCTTGATCGCCGAGCTCACGACCACGACATCGACGTTCTCGACGTGGTCGGCCCGATGGCCCTGCTTGACCACGCAGCCGATGCTCTGGAGGTGCCGCGTGATCTCGGTATCGTTCATGTCCGAGCCCGACACGCGATAGCCCATGTTCGCGAGCACCTCGGCGATGCCGCACATGCCCATGCCGCCGAT
>JBDTJY010000018.1:0-11981 GCA_039935615.1 Kofleriaceae bacterium | reverse complement strand
AGCGTCTGACGGTCCAACCGATTGGTCGGGCCGCCGTTCACGATGCGCGGTTTCGGCGTTCACGATGCCGCGGTTTCGGTGTTCACGATGCCGCGGTTTCGGCGTTCGCCATCCCGCGAATTACGCACTCTTGTGCGGCGGGTGTCGGTCCGCCTTGGCGGCGGAGGCCCACGCCTTCTCGAGCTCCTCGTACATCGCGCGCACTCGCGCGAGGCGCGCCTTCGCCTGAGGGTCGTGATCACCCTCCGCGGCGCGCGCCTCGAGCAGGTCGAGCTCCTCGCGCAGCCGTTGCAGGTCCTCCACGGCCACGTCGAGGATCGACGTATCGCGGCCCTCGTAGTTCTCGATGTGGTGCTGCAGCTCCTGCAGCTTCGTGATGTGCTCGGCGATCGTCGGCGTGATGTCATCGAGCCAGAAGTCCTGCCGCTCGCCCTTCACGCTATCGTCCGTGATCTGGATCAGTCGGTCGAGCTTCTGCTGCGGCGTGGACTCGAACGAGATCAGCGGGAACGGCGCACACAAGTCCGCGATCGACTTGCCGCTCGTGCCCGCGTGCGTGACGACGGGTGTCGTCGGAAGCGACGGGGTGCGCTGGATGACGTACGACGTCCCGTACTTGATCTGGAGGTCCAGCTCGCCGTCGTTCGACGCCGCGCTCGTCGGGCTGTGCAGCAGCGCGCGAATGTTGCTGACCGTGTGGCCAGTGTCGTTGTGGATGCGCGCGCGAGACACCGTCGTCATCACGGCGGTCATGCTGCCGTCGTCGCGGATCTGATCCGCGTGGTAGAGTTCGTCGTCGAATCAGCAGCACGACGTCATCACAGAGCGACCTCGTCCATCCCAAGGGCCGCTGCGGGGATTTCCGCCGCACGCAGTACGCCCGCGGGCTCCGTTGCACCCGCAACCGTGCCATTGGCCCGCCCGTCTAGCCAATACAGCCGCTCGTTGACGCCGGGCGCAACGTGTCGACATAGAAACGCGCGTGCCGTGGGCTCCCAAGTTGCGAAGAACACTTCGCACTCGAGCTTGCGCGACCAGAGCCCGATCGACGAACCAAGGGTGCCGTTGCCCCCGATGACGAGCACGCCACGGCCGTGCGCCCGAGCCGCGTAGTCAGTCTCCCAGCTGACCGCCTCGAGCGCGGCGCGATCAACGCCTATCGCGAGCGCGGCGTAGTGAATCACGGGCGTTTCGTTGCCCGGCACTCTGATACCGTGCGGCGCAAGTGCCCCGGCCGGCCCTTTCGCGAGGCGGTGCTCGCTGCCGTCGGCACGGATCTGATCCGCGACGTAAAGGTCATCGTCGAAGTTGAGCAGCACGACGGGCTCTCCCAACTCGGCAGCGAGCCGTTGCGCAAGACGCACGCTCGGCTCGCCCGTGTGCACGAACAACGCCGCGTACCCGTCGCTACCCGCGGCGACACTCCACGTGCCGACGGAGAGGTCGCGCTTCGCTCGTCGCTCCAAATCTGCCGCGTCCGTGTGAGCGCAAATTCCCCAACTCGGGTATCTCGTCGTCATTCCTTCACTCCGATCTTCATGCGCCGCTTCAGCGTGTTCGCCATGGCCTTGATCTCGACCTCTCTAATCGTAAGTACGTCGGCGTTGCGCGCCTCCGCGAAGGCCTTCACCTGCTGGAGAAGTTCATCGGGGAGTGCGTCGGTGACGGCGACGTAGATGTTCTTGCCTGTCTTCGCAGCCGCACTCAGCTGCTTGTCGAGTCGGTACAGCGCCGAGCCCTCATCGGCGAGCGCCGCCTTCACGTTGCTGAGGTCGCGCTCCCACGTCACCTCCTGCGCAGACTTCACCTCCACGAGACACTCGGCTCCCGATGGATCTGTGCCGCCGAAGTCGATATCGCGGCCGTCGCCGACCTCGACCTGACGCTCCTTGAGCTTGAAGCCCTTCAGAGCGCCTTTGTCGACGACCATCTCCGCCGCGACGCCGCGCGCCTTCATTTCCATGTCCGGATACGCGCCGTCTGTCAGCCCGCGCTTTCCGAGTGACTGCGGGTAGTCGTCAGAGGTCTCCGCGGAGACCTTCATGAAGCTACGCCAATTCGTCTTCGGGTCCATCGCGAGGAAGTTGAGCTCTTCCGCGGTCAGGTCTGTCTTAGGGATCCAGTTCGCGAGGTCCGGGCCCTTACTGTCGACGATCTTCTCGATCAGCATGCGACGCGCTTTCGGCGTGAGGCCGTCCCTCTCGACGATCTTGTAAACGTTCTCGAGGTACTCCGCGCCCTTCTCAGACGTTCGCGTCGTCGACTCTTCGAGGATCGCCGCGAGGTTCTCCCTTCCGACCTTACGCGGCGTGCCGAGCATCTTCTCGACGGCCTTCACATATGCCTTGGCGTCCGTCACGTTCGCCATGCGCCGCGCGACCTTCGCCGCGACCTCCGGATCCGCGAGCTTCTTGAGGCGCTCGCCCATCTCGGACACGTCGACGCGATCCGTGCCGCGTGCGCCCTTGATGCCCTCGCGCTTGCCGAGCTTCGTCATCGCGGCATCGATCGACTCGTTCGCCGATCGCTCGCGCATGATCCCGGTGAACTTCTCCGGGGACGGCAGGCCGTTCGTCGTGACGGTCTCGGGCTCGAACAGCCCCTTCACGCCGTCGATCGCGTCGCTGATGCCGTCGAGCTTCGCTTTCGCCCACGACTTCGTGCTGATGCGCGCGTCCTTCAGCGCCGCCTTGACGACGCCCTGCAGGGCCTCGAGCCGCTCGCTGATCTTCGCCGCGCCCGTGAGAAGGTCACGCACCTCGGCGCCGACCTTCGCCGCGCCCTTCGCGATCGAGCCCGCCTTAGTGACCGCGCCCTCACCCATCGTCACGACGGCGACGGTGATGTCCGCGGCGAGGTCGTCGAGCTTCGAGAAGTCGCCGTGCTGCGCGTGCTCGATCGCGGTGCCGACCTGATCGACGAGGCCGTCCCACATCGCGACCGCGATCTCGGTGTTTGACTTGCCCGCCGCCTTCGCCTTGCCGATCGCGCTGTACGGGTCCCAGTCGAGCTCGTAGTCGCTCGTGTGCTGGATCACCTCGTCGATGCCCTTGCGCACGAGGTCGGCGCCCATCTTGCCGACCTCGATGACGCCCTCGACGGCGCCTTTCACCACGTGGACGCCCGCCATCCCGACGTCGACGAAGTGGTCGGCGACGTTCTTGTGCGGTGGGTGCCGGTTCGCTTTGTCGGCGGCGGCCCACGCCTTCTCGAGCTCCGCGTACATCGCGCGCACTCGTGCGAGGCGCTCCTTCGCCTGCGGGTCATGATCTCCCGCGGCGGCGCGCGCCTCGAGCAGGTCGAGCTCCTCGCGCAACCGTTGCAGGTCCTCCACAGCAACGTTGAGGATCGACGTATCGCGGTCCTCGTAGTTCTCGATGTGGTGCTGCAGCTCCTGCAGCTTCGTGATGTGGTCGGCGACCGTCGGCGCGATGTCATCGAGCCAGAAGTCCTGCCGCTCGCCCTTCACGCTATCGTCCGTGATTTGGATCAGTCGGTCGAGCTTCTGCTGCGGCGTGGACTCGAACGAGATCAGCGGGAACGGCGCACACAAGTCCGCGATCGACTTGCCGCTCGTGCCGGGATGCGTCACGACCGACGGCGTCGGCAGCGACGGGTTGCGCTGAATGACGTACGACGTGCCGTACTGGATCCGCAGGTCCAGCTCGCCGTCGTTCGATGCCGCGCTCGTGGGGCTGTGCAGCAGCGCGCGGATGTTACTGACCGTGTGGCCGGTGTCGTTGTGGATGCGCGCGCGAGACACCGTCGTCATCACCGCGGACATGTGCTTCGACGGGACCTCGAAGAGGCACGTGCGCTCGACCTGATAGACAATTTCGCTGTCGATCTCGACGTTCTTGCCCTGGTGCGCGGCGGTGTACGTGTCGAGCATCGTTACCTTCGAGCCGTCCTTGGCCGTGTACTCCGATGGGTATGACTGCGTGACCTCGTCGCGGATTCCCTGCCCGGCCCAGCTCAGCGGATCCTTTGTGTCGTCCTTGTCGTCGGTCTTGGACGCCTTGACGTCGGCCTTCTGCTCGAGCTTGCCGGAATGCTGCGGCTTCGTATCGCGCTGGACGGAGTGGCCCCCGCCACGAACCTGGTCGAGGAGCCCCTCCACTGACCGTCCCGCGACGACGGCGTCCGCGACGCGATCAGCGTGTTGCTCGTAGCTGTCACCGGGGGTGTCGAGCTCGTTCTTTAACTGCACGCCGCCGCGCTGCTGCACGACGTGCGCGGCCTCGTGCGCCGCGGTGTGCAGGTCGGGCGGCTTCGCGAAACCGACCCGGTCGCCCACGGCGAACGCGCGCGCGCCGAGGGCAGCCGAGGCCGAGGCGGCATCGCCTCCGACGTGCGCGCTGATGCCAGTGATGTCGTGGTGTCCGAATGCGGCCTGAATGCGATCGCCGTGCGGCATCGCCTTGCCGGGACCAGCAGTACCTTGCTCGGCGACGGCGACGGGCGAGTTGGCGGCGAGCGCGGTGCCAACTCGACTGATCGGTGGGCGGAGGTTCGGACCAGGCGCTAAGCGGCTCGGTGCTGGGCGATCCGGTGCGTGGATAGGAAGCGTCAACAGGTTGATGCGGCGCACGGATCGTGACGGCGCCGCACTTGCGTCGCCGTCACGCGCAGTCGGAGAGGCGAGTGACTTGTCGTCTAGCCGCTCATGCCCGAAGTACATAGATGGAGACGGCGCGGCGTCAACTCGCCCGAGACGCGGCGGGTCCGGCCTGATCGCTGGGCGGAGGTTTGGAACAGGCGCAAAGCTGCTCGGTGCTGGGCGATCCGGTGCGTGGATAGGAAGCGTCAACAGGTTGATGCGAGGCGCGGTTTCCACCGTCGACACACATGCCTCGCCGGCGAGTGAGTTGTGGTCGAGCTGCTCGTGCCCGGGGTGCATGGATGAAGACGGCACGCGGGTCTCTATCGGCCGCTTCAGCGTAGGATTCGGTTTCACAGCTACCGAGGGGGCCGGCAACTTCGCCTTCATACTCGGCGAGCGTAGCCCCGGCGCGGCGCCCAGACTGCACTCGACGCAAGCGATGTTCCGGATGCCCGCCATTTGGTCCGGTCGTCAACCTGACGAGGCCTCGTACGCACAGCTAGCGACGGTTCTCGCGAAGGCGGTCACGCACGACGGACGCGTCGAGATCCAGTGGACCGACGATCCTGAATCGGCAAGTCAACCCGTTGGCTCGCGTGGGCACATCGAAGGTCCCGCGCTGTTCAACGCCGTTCAAGCGACGGGACGTGAGGTCTCGGTCGAAGAAATCGCGCCGAAGTTAGGTGGATCATATCCCGCGCTAGTACGAACGAGTTCTCGTCCGATCGATTCTAAGGAGCGCCCTCTCCCCCGCACCCCGGGCTCAATGGTCGAGGGGCCGGGCTGCGTTGCGTTTCTTGAGGTCCTCTACCGTTCCTCGCCAGAGCGACCAGTCGCTATCCGCCGCGACCTCAGTGGAGCACTCGAGACCGACCTCCTTGGCCGCGCGGGGAAGGACCGCGATGAACTCGTCCGAGCGCTTTACCTGAAAGACCATCTCGCGAGCGCCCTCGCCGGTCTTCGACATCAACAGGATCGCAGACGGCGACTCGAGTCGCTCCTCGAAATCCTGCCGCTGGTTGAGTTGCTCCTTCGTTGGGAAGCCGGTCCCATCACCGCGATCGGGATATGGACATCGCACAGTGACGCGCGAACCAAGCTCGGACGGGATCATTCCGGCGGGCTGGATCGACCGGAAGTTGACGATCATCTGTTTGCCGGAGACCAACGTAACGTTCGCGACGGACCATTCCTTGCCCTCGACCGCCGCACCCGGTGTCTCGGCCGGCGTGGGATTGGTCCGATCGACGTTGGCCGGTGCCGGCGCAGGATCGGATTTGTCTTTGCATGCGATCAGTGCGACCGCCGCGACAAAGAGCGCTGTGTTCATCGGCTCGAATCTACCCCGCAATGCGGTTGGGACCGTCTCAGTAGGCGCCACCGCGAGGGGTACGTCCCTGTTCGTCAGGCATCTTGCCGTGCGCCAGGCTGTTGTCGTCGCGACACAGCTCTTCGTAACGCCAGCACCATATGGAATCTCCCGGCCGCGCATTCGCGCGTAGGTATTCATCGAGCACCTTGAAGTCGTCGAACACGGTGACCGCGGGAGCCCGGCTACCATTGTAGAAGCGGTGCTCGAGAATTACGAACGAGTGTTCGAGTGCCAACTCGATCTTCCGTAGCTGCTCTGGCGAGAGAATGTTCGGACCATCCATAGACCAAGCGCCGATCACTCACAAACTATACATGCCAGTCACGACGAGCCAGCACCCTTGGAACGAGGGTAGGATCATTTCGTGAGGGCGTCGAAGACCTGCGACGAGTGCAAGTCGATGTACTACGCGGACTCGTCGAGCATGGCTTCGCTTTGCCCTGAATGCTCTCACCTCATCTATGGCTACCCGGTCTGCGAGCACGTCTTTGAATCCGGTCGCTGCACTACCTGCGGCTGGGACGGATCGCGCTCGCGCTACATCAAGTCGTTGCGATCCGACGACCCATGACGGCTCTCTTCCACATCGAATAGGGCCCGGATATGCTCGGCATCGGCATGGGGTTGGTGAAGTGAGTCAACGGCTAGATTCTCGACGAGCTATGACGGTGCTGCTTGTTCGGGGCCACCGCTCGAGCTGCACAGGCGTCCGAGCTTCAAGAGTGGAAGACTGAAGTGAAGCGACGAAGGCTCGGTTTCCTCGTGGCTGGCCTTGCGTTGATCGCGGTGCTCGCGATCTGGGGCTGGCACCGCATGGGCGCCCATCATGCGACCGTCAAGCCGAGCGCTGGTAGCGGCTCGGACTTCGCCAAGAAGCACGTCGAAGCGCGGACGCTCGATCGAGCATCAGTCGCGGGAACCATTCGCGATCAAGACGGCAAACCGATCGTCGGCGCGCGCGTCTGTGCGGATGCCTCGAATCTGCCGCACGAGCTCGTCCGCGATCCAAGCTGCATCGCAAGCGACGCGCAGGGCGCGTACGTGATCGCGAATTTGTATGCAGCCGAGTACAGCGTCGCTGCGATGGCGCCGCAGTACCTTCCCGAGAGCTTTCATCCTGACTCAGACGACGACCTCGACGTCTTCTCACTCCGAGCCGGCGAGCACCGGACACGCGTCGACATTTCGTTACTCCGAGGCGGGGTCGAAGTACGCGGCAACGTGTCCGACGTTAGTGGAGGTCAAATCGTCCACGCATCGGTGCGGGCGCGCGCTATCTCGCAGAAGCATTCGTGGCCGACCACAGAGACCGACGATGCCGGCGCGTTCTCGCTTTGGGTCGCGGTGGGCGACGTGATGGTTAGCGCCTCCGCAGACGGATACGCCGAGGGATTCGACTTCGGTCGCGCACCCGGGAAGGTCAAGATCCTGCTCACACCCGAGTCGTCGGTCTCCGGCACGGTCGTCGATGCGAAGACCAACGAGCCTGTCGCGGATGTCACCGTCCAGGCTGGTGGCCCGGGCGGCGGCTCGGACATGACCGACGAGCAAGGCCACTTCAACGTCACGCGGATCACGCCGGGTCGTTACACGTTGTTCGCTCGCTCGCCGCATGGCTATGGTCATTCGGACGGCTCGTCGCTCGTCGGACTCGGCCAACACGTGACGGGAATTGCCGTGAAACTATATCCCGCGTTTCAAGTCTCCGGACGCATCGTCGAGCCAGGTCCGAGTCGGCCGACATGCAAGCAGTCGTGGTTGCAACTGCATCAGGCGAAACCGACGCGAAGCCTGCAGGCGACGCGGGACGCGGATGGAGCGCTCCATGTCGACGGCGTACTTCCTGGCACGTATGAGGTGACAGCGACCTGCAACGGATTCATCCGGCGCGCAACGTACCCGGCGATCACCATCACCGACAAAGACGTCGCGCACCTCGAGTGGGACGTCGACGCGGGCGCGGAACTACACGGCCGCGTGTTGAAGGCCGGCCTGCCTGTCGAAGGCGCAACGATCACGGTGCAACCCGCCGGTTCGACCACCTCACGCAAGGACGGGAGCTACAAGCTCAGCGGTATCAGGCAAGGTAGTTACGTGGTGAGTGTGCAAAGTGACCACGGCGTCTCACCGACCGGCGGTTGGAAGATCGATGTGCACACGACGACGGTCGAAAAGGATCTCGTCCTCGACCAGGCCGGGACGATCAACGGCGTCGTAGTCGCCGCCGATGGCTCACCGGTTGAAGGAGTGAGTATCACCGCGACGTCTGAACCCGACGGCATGCCCGTTTCGTTCGGCGGTTTCCCGATGAGGTCAGGTGAGGACGGCAGGTTCGTGCTCGAGGGCGTGCGTCCCGGAAGCGTGCGCGTGACCGCTCATCGCGGTTGGGGCGAGGAACTGCGAGCGCCCGGTACAAACGACGATGCGACGCAAGGCGAGCGCGTGACGGTCGTCGCCGGACACACCGCGAGTGTGCGCCTCGTCGTCGAATCGCAATCGGCAGAGATCAAGGGCACGTGCGCCGACACGGATGGCAAGCCGATCACGGATGCGTATGTCTCGGCGGCACGCGAGTCCGACGCAGCCGGCAGTCAACGTTCGAGCATCATGGAGACCCGGTGGTCGTGGGAGAACAGACCGACGCTGACGAGCACCGACGGCACTTTCAGGCTCGGCGAGCTATCGCCCGGTTCGTACACGGTGCGCGCAGAGCGCAAGGGTGGTGGCGAGGCGTTCGCAGAACACGTAGCCGCCGGAACGTCGGTCTCCCTCGTCTTCAAGCCGACCGGCCAGATCGATGGACTCGTGCATAGCGCGGGCGGCGCGCTCGACGAGCTCACGATTTCGTTGCACGACGACAAGACAGGTCTCGCGCGCGATGAAGAATTCTTCCGGACTGGCGGCGCTTTCGCGATTCGCGACATACCGGCCGGCCACTTCACGATCACAGCGTCTGCAGGCGGCGGCAAGAAGCAGATCACCCTCGACCTCGCGGATGGCGAGCACAAGAAGATCGACGTCCAACTCGACTCGCTCGTCACGCTCACCGGCCGCATCGTCGAGTTCGGCACGACAACGCCTGTCCCGGGGATCCTGATGACCGCGGCGCTAGGCGACAACTTGGATCCGGGGAGCATCAGCCGTCGCGACAACACGAGCGACGCGACCGGCCACTTCACGATCAAGAACGCACCGAGCGGAATGGTCCGACTGTTTGGTTTCGCGCCGGATCCTGCGTCGGACTATGACTCGGTGGAAACGGTACGAAAGATCGACGGCAGTGGAGCGATCGATCTTGGTGACATCAGCATCCTGAAGCGCCGGCTCAAACCCGACGAGACCGAGGGCGAGCTAGGTGTGCACTGGGTGGAACAACCCTACGGCACTCCGGCAGAGCAACAGCGCTACGAGATCAGCTGGATCGATCCCAACGGCGCTGCCGCAAAGTCCGAGCTTAAGCTGGGCGACGTCGTGACCACGGTCGACGGCATCGATGTTCAGGGGGCGAACCATAGGCGCGGCTATACGCTGATGACCGCGCCGCCCGGCACCAAGCTCGCGCTCGGGCTTGCTCGCGGCGCCACGACTACCGTGGTACTGCGCGCACCACACTAGAAATCGTCGCCATCTGAGCGCCGCCCCACATCAAGTCGCGGTCATGCGCGACGCCCAGGACCAATTTCGCAGGCACTGCCTGCGAAAGCGAAGAACACGAAACCGGCTTGCTCGACGACAACGGCGGAGGACGTCGAGCGACCGGCGGGAGTCGAGAGTATGGCTGCCGTTCGTCAATCGCCTGACCGATCTGTCGGGCGCTTGCATCCTCAGGCGACGTTGCCGCGCGTGTGCGCTTCGAGATAGTCGTCGATGTCGCGGACCCGATATCGAATCAAACGGCCGAGCTTGATCCATCGAGGCCCGCGTCCCGTGTACCGCCAGCTCTGCAACGTCGATCGCGAAACATTGAGACGCTTCGCTAGGCTTGCTTCATCGACGAGCTCGCCAATGCCATCGCTGGCAAGGACGATGTTGTTCTCGTTCGACGCGTTCATGTTGCGAGTATCGGGGGCGCCTCTGACGTCCGGCGGCACCCTGTCACCCACCCTGTCAGTGGCAGGTGCCACCCACGGCGCCGAACACTATCAGCCCGACCTCGTAAGCTGTGCCATATACATGCCGCGCGATTTGCCCATCGAATTGTCGACGCCTTCGGAATCAGCAGTTACGACCTCGACACGCATGTCATCGGTGCCGAATCCGCGACATCTTTTGGTGATTGCGAGCGAGAAGCCGTTAACGCGCGGTCAAGTCGCGAATCGTCTCGGTCTCAGCATCTCCACGGTGCGGCGTTTCGAGGGCAGTCGGTTGCACCCGACGATCGATAGCGATGACGTTCGGTGGTTCGACGAGCGTGAAGTGGCATCCCTCGCCGCCGAGCTGGCGAACGGCACCGCCAAGATGGCTGGACGGGCGACGAAGACATCGGTCGCGAGCAACGGTGTCGCGCAGTCGCCGGGCGAGTTGGCGGCGCTCGTGTTCGAACGTTTCGAACAGCGCCAATCGCTCGCCGAGATCGTGATCGGGCTCCGTGTCACGCCCGACTTCGTGCGAGCCATGTTCGATCAGTGGACGCTCGGGCTAACTGAAGGCCAGCAGCGCTCGAATCGCGAGCCAAGCGCACCGCGCGCAGGCGACGTCGAGCGCGTTCGGCCCGAGAAGCTCGCAGCACTGCTTGGAAGTCTCAGCGCAAACCAGATCACACGGATCAGCGTCGCGCGCGCACGCGATACGTTCGCGTATGGTGATCATGACTTCCTGAGCGTTACCGAGATCGGAGGCTTCCACGTGTCAGGGCCATGCGACGTGAACGAGATCGTCAGCCGCTTCGGTCCGGGCGCCTACCGCATAACCGCATACGGTTTCGAGCCAGCAGGAATTCGGTGGGAGATTCTTGTCGAAGGACTCCGTCATGGCTAACGAGAGCGAAAGCCTCGACCAACTCTACCGTCGCGTAGCGGAGATCCTCGTCGAAGCTCGCGGCGCGGTAGCGCGAACGATCAACACCGCGATGGTGCAGGCGTACTGGCACATCGGCCGCGAGATCTTGGAAGTCGAGCAAGGTGGCGACCGCGCTGGCTACGGCGACCTGGTGTTGGAGCGCCTGTCGAAGCAGCTCGTCGTTCAGTTCGGCGCCGGGTTCAGCACCACCGGCCTGAAGCGGATGCGGAAGTTTTACCGAGTCTTCCCGAGAGGTTCGGCAATTGGTGCGACAGCGTCGCCCCAATCCGTAATTGGTCCAACGCCGTCGCACCAATCGCTGGCAACGCAGCTGACGCCGTTTCCGCAGTCACTCGGCTGGTCGCACTACGTGGTGCTCATGCGTGTGCGAAACGACCAGGCGCGCGCCTTCTACGAAATCGAAGCCGCGCGTGAAGCGTGGTCCGTTCGCGAGCTCGAACGGCAGATCGGCGCGCTCTTGTTCGATCGCCTCGCCAAGAACAAGAGTCCCGAGGAAGTGCTCGCGCTTGCGAGAGCCGGCCAAGAGGTCGTGAAGCCGGCCGACGTCATTAAAGATCCGTTCGTCCTCGAGTTTCTCGATCTTCGGGAACGCACCGAGCTGCACGAGCGCGACATCGAGCAAGCGATCATCGACCGGATCGAGGCGTTCCTTCTCGAGATGGGAAAAGGGTTCTGCTTCGTGGGACGCCAGAAGCGATTGACCGTCGATGGCGATCATTTCTACGTCGACCTTGTCTTCTACAACCGGCTGCTGCGCTGCTTCGTGCTCGTCGATCTCAAACTCGGCAAGCTGACGCATCAGGACTTGGGCCAGATGATGATGTACGTGAACTACTTCGATCGCACGCAGCGCGCTGAGCTGCTGAGCGACAGTTACATCTCCCCGCTGGCGACAATTACATCGCCCCATTTCTGAGGCGGCCTCGGCGGTCGGCAACGTGCTCTTCACTTCGGTGGAGAGGCAGGACAGTTGCGACCATCGAGCGA
>JBDTJY010000017.1:0-16837 GCA_039935615.1 Kofleriaceae bacterium | reverse complement strand
CCGAGAGGTCGGTGAACTTCGGCGCCTGGCGATGGATCGGCAGCCGCTGCTTCGCGAGGACCGGACCGGCCTCGTCGACGGGCTCGCCGACGACGTTGAGGATGCGACCGAGGACCTCGGGGCCGACGGGCATCGAGATCGGTGCGCCGGTGTTCTTCGCCGACTGACCGCGGACGAGGCCGTCGGTGGTGTCCATCGCGACGCAGCGCACGGTGTGCTCGCCGAGGTGCTGTGCGACTTCGACCGTGAGGTTGTCGGCGCGACCGTCGATCGCCTTGTTCGTGAGCAGGAGCGCCGTGTTGATCTCCGGCAGCTCGGCCGTATCGAACGCGACGTCGACCACGGGACCGATGACCTGGACCACGCGGCCTAGCGAGTTGGGAGAGTAATCTGTCGTTGCCATGGTGCTTACCCCTTCTTAGCCCTTCAGGGCCTCGGCGCCGCCGACGATCTCGGCAAGCTCCTTCGTGATCGCCGCTTGACGAGCGCGGTTGTATTGCAGCGTGTAGCGTTTGATCATGTCGCCGGCGCTCTTCGTCGCGTTCTCCATCGCCATCATCTGGGCGCCGAAGAAGGAGGCGATCGACTCGAGCGACGCCTTGAAGATCTGGTTCTCGACGTAGAGCGGAACGAGCCGCGACAGCAGCTGTTCCTTCGACGGTTCGTAGAGATAGTCGACGTGCTGCTCCGCCGGCGGTTGGCCGTGGACCAGCGCGGTCGACTTCTGCTCGCCGCCGGCCACCGGCAGGATCTGCACGACGCGCACGACCTGCGAGCCGGCGTTCTTGAACTCGTTGTACGCGAGGTAGACGCGGTCGACCTTCGCCTCTTTGAAGTCGGCGATCACGCGGGTCGCCGTCTCGCGCGCGGTCGCGAGCGCCGTCTCGCCGTTGACCGGCGCGAGGTCGAAGCTCGAGATCCGCGCGTTGCGCCGCGCGAAGTGCTGGTTCGCCTTGCGGCCGATGATCCGCAGCGAGATCTCGTTCGCCGCCGACAGCTCGTTCGCCGAATAGCGCTCGACCGCGCGGATCACGTTCGAGTTGAACGCGCCTGCGAGACCGCGATCCGCCGTCACGACGACGACCGCCGCGTTGCGCAGCTCGCGCTGCTCGAACAGCGGATGCGAATCCTTGCCGGCCACGGCCGCGAGCTCGGACACCACCGAGGCCAACGCCGTCGAATATGGGCGCGCGGCGATGATCGCGTCCTGCGACCGCTTCAGCTTGGCTGCTGCGACCAGCTTGAGCGCACTCGTGATCTTGCGCGTGTTCTTCACGCTCACGATCCGTTTGCGGATTAGCTTCAGGCTCGGCATAGCAACCTACTTCTTGTCTTTGTCTTCCACGGAGAACTGCTTCGCGAATTCCGTGAGGGCATCGCGCAGTTGCTTCTCGGTATCGCCTTCGAGCTTGCCGGTCGTCTTGATCTCCGCGACGAGGCTCGCCTTGCGACCCTTCATGAAGGACAGCAGCTCCTTCTCGTAGCGGAACAGGACGTCGACCGGGTAGTCGTCGACGAAGCCGTTGGTGCCGGCGTAGATCACGACGACCTGCTCTTCCATCGGCATCGGCTCGTACTGGCCCTGCTTCAGGAGCTCGACCATGCGGACGCCACGCGCGAGCTGCGCCTGGGTCGCCTTGTCGAGATCCGAGCCGAACTGCGCGAACGCGGCCTTCTCGCGATAGCTAGCGAGCTCGAGGCGGAGGCGACCGGCGATCTTCTTCATCGCCTTGGTCTGCGCGGCGCCACCGACGCGCGACACCGAGATGCCGACGTTCACCGCCGGGCGGACACCTTGGTAGAACAGATCGCCCTCGAGGAAGATCTGACCGTCGGTGATCGAGATGACGTTGGTCGGGATGTACGCCGAGACGTCGCCGGCCTGGGTCTCGATGATCGGCAGCGCCGTCAGCGAGCCGCCGCCCTTGGCATCCGACAACTTCGCCGCGCGCTCGAGCAGGCGCGAGTGGATGTAGAACACGTCGCCCGGATACGCCTCGCGACCCGGCGGGCGGCGGAGCAGCAGCGAGAGCTGGCGATACGCGACCGCCTGCTTGGAGAGATCATCATAGACGATCAGCGCGTGGCGACCGCTGTCGCGGAAGTACTCGGCCATCGTGACGCCGGTGTACGGCGCGATGAACTGGAGCGGCGCGGGCTCGGAAGCACCGGCGACGACGACGGTCGTGTACTCCATCGCGCCCGCCTTCTGGAGGCGATCGACGACCGACGCCACCGTCGACTGCTTCTGGCCGATGGCGACGTAGAAGCAGAACATGTTCTGCCCCTTCTGATTGATGATCGTGTCGATCGCGATCGCCGTCTTGCCGGTCTGGCGGTCGCCGATGATCAGCTCGCGCTGGCCGCGGCCGATCGGAATCATCGAGTCGACCGCCTTCATGCCGGTCTGCATCGGCTCGTGGACCGACTTGCGCGAGATGATGCCCGGCGCCTTGATCTCGACCTGGCGACGATGCGCGCCGGTCAGTGCCTTGCCGCCGTCGATCGGTGCGCCCATCGCGTTCACCACGCGACCGAGCAGCTCTTCGCCGACGGTGACTTCCACGATCTTACCGGTGCGACGCACGATGTCGCCTTCGCGGATCGCTTCGTAGTTACCGAGCAGCGCGACGCCGACGTTGTCCTCTTCGAGGTTGAGGACCATGCCCTGAACCTTCGCTCCGCCGCCGCCCTCGAAGTCGAGGAGCTCGCCGGCGAGCGCACCGGACAGGCCGTACACGCGCGCGATGCCGTCGCCGCACGTCAGCACGGAGCCGGTTTCGGTGACCGAGACCTTCTGGTCGTAGTTCTCGATCTGCTTGCGGATGATGTCGCTGATTTCTGCGGCGCGGATATCCATGGGCGTTTCCTTACTTGCTGAGCTCGTCGCGAATCGTGCGGAGTTGGGTGCGGAGGGAACCGTCGTACACGGTGTCGCCGACCTTCGCGACGACGCCACCGAGGAGCTCGGGGTCTTCGCGCTTGGTGATCGTGACCTTCTTGCCCGAGAGCTTCTCGAGCGCGGCGGCGATCTGCGAGAGCTGGGTCGGATCGAGCGGCTTGGCCGAGGTGACCTCGGCGGTGACGCGGCCGGCCTTCTGCTCGATCATCTTGTCGAGCTCGCGAGAGATCGCGGGGAGCGATCCGAGCCGCTCGCCGTCGAGCAACAGATAGACGAGGTTGCGCGTGGTCGACACGACGCCGATCGTCTGGAGCAGGCCGTCGATCACCTTCTTGCGATCGCCGCGGCGAATCGCCGGGCTGATCAGGGTCGACTGGAGCTCGGCCGACTCCTTCATCGCCTTCGCGAGCGAGCGCAGGTCCGCGCCGATCTTGTCGACGCCGCCCTGTTCGGCGCCGATCTCGAACACGGCCTTCGCGTAGCGCCGCGAGAGACTTCCGGTGATCACGATGCGCTCCTTGGAGCCGCGTCGACATTCACGATGAACGTCGACACCAGGCCGCGTTGATCGTCGGCGGTGACTTTCTCTTTCAACAGCTTCTCCGCGGCGGCGGTCGACGCGAGCGTCACTTCCTTGGTCAGCGCCGCGCGAGCGAGCTCGATCTCGGCCTGGATCCGCTGCTCGGCTTCGCGCTTCATCGTCGCGGCCTGCGCCTGGGCTTGCTCCAAGATCCGAGCCTTGTCGCCCTCGGCGTCGGCGCGAATGCCGGCGACGAGCTTCGAGATCTCGTCGTCGAGGCCCTTCACGCGCGCTTCGTATTCCGCGAGTTTGGCCTTCGCCTGATCGCGCAGCTTCGTCGCTTCATCGAGCGCGTTCTGGATCAGATCGTGGCGCTGTTCGGACATCTTCTGGCCGGCCGGCAGCAGGTACTTGACCAGCAGCCAGATCAGGACCGCGAAGTTCAAGATCATGAAGATGAACGGCGGCGACATCGGCTCTTCTTCGTGAAGCACGACGCCATCGGACGTCGTCTCCGTGCCGTCGCCGAACGCGCCGCCGTACTCGTCTTTGCCGCTGTAGTGGAGGTTCGTGTAGTTGAAGTGGCGCGAGGGGTCGGCCTCCGGCTCGGGCTTCGTCTTGCCTTCGGCGTTCTCGACCTTGGTCTCGGTCTTCGGCTCGTCGATCTGCGCGTGCGCGGTCGAGCTGAACAGCAGCGCTGCGAGCAGGAGCTTTCTCACAGACATCAGGAGATCTCCCGGCCGAGCAGCTTCGACGCCATCTGGCGCGCGAGTGCGTTGGCTTGCGGCATCAATTGTAGGCGGGCCGCATCGGTCTCGGCGCGCATCTTCGTGGTCGCCTCGTCCATCGCCTTGGTCGCCTCGGCGCGCGAGGCGTCGGTCACCGACTTCTCGTGCGCGGCGGCTTCGGCGCGAACCTTGCGACCCTCTTCATTCGCGCGAGTCCGCGCGACGCCGAGCTGCTTCTCGTAGTCCGCGAGCTGGGCGTCGGCCGAGGCCGACATTCGCTCGGCTTCGGCGCGGGCACCTTCGATGCCCTCTCTGCGCCGCTCCCGAAGCTTCAGGTACGGCTGGAACAAGAACGCGTTGCCGATCACGAACATGATCAGGAACAGCGCGAACTGAAGGACAACCGTCAGATCGATATCGATCAGCGGGTGAGCGGCGAGCGAAACAAAGTCCTGATGCATGGCAACCTATCGAAAATTCAGGGCTTGGCGCGGGTCTTATAGACTCCGCGTTGCGTGGTGTCAACGGTGGGATGCCGCAGCTTTGTCGACGGCAGCTGCGACATCGCGCCACGTGGGGGCCGCTCGCCGGATCTATGTTTAGATTGGTCGGTGAGGATCGCGTTGATCTGGTGGATTCTCGTGGGTCTAACGAGTACGCGCGCGCTGGCCGACGACAAGCCATGGGCCGCGGGAGTCTCCGAAGCAACGCAAAAGGCGGCGTTCGCGCTCTATGACGAAGGCAACAAGGCGTTCGCCAATGCCGAGTACAAGCCCGCGCTCGAGACCTATACGAAGGCGCTCGCGCTCTGGGACCACCCGCAGATTCGCTACAACATCGCGGTCTGCCTGATCAACCTCGACCGTACGGTCGAAGCGCTCGACAACCTCGAGCAGGCGATGCGGTTCGGCCCGACGCCGCTCGGCCCGGAGCTGTGGAACCAAGGTCAGAGCTACAAGAAGCTGTTGTCGGCGCGGGTCGCCGAGATTCAAGTCGATGCCGAGCCCGGCGCGAGCGTCAGCTTGGACGGCAAGCCGCTCGACACCACGCAGCGCCGCGTGTTGAGCGGCGACCACCAGATCGTGGTCGAGAAGCCGAGCTACCAGACCGAGACCCGCGCGGTGCGCTTGAACGGCGGCGACCACGTCACGATCAAGATCGAGCTCAAGCCAATGGCGGTCGCGCGCACGCTGCATCGCCGGTGGGTGCGGTGGCTCCCGTGGACCGTGTTGGGTGGTGGCGTGATCGTCGCGGCCGTCGGGACGCCGGTGCTGATCGCCGCCGGCAGCAGCTACGATCGCTACGACGCCGCGGTCCGCACCGACTGTCTGCACGGTTGCATCGCGGGTCAGCCGAGCACCCAGCACGTCGCGGATCTCGAAGCGCACGCGAAGCTCGAGAACAATGTCGCGGTCAGCCTGTTCGCCGTCGGCGCCGCGACCGCCGCGTCCGGGTTCGTGATGGTGATCTTGAACCAGCCGCACCTGGTGTCGCCGATCGTCGGCAGCGATCACGTCGGCCTCGCGATCTCCGGTCGTTGGTGACGTCTAGCGCCTAGCGCTGCGTCATTCGAGCTTCGGCGATGAAGTTCTCGACCGACGAGAACCCTGCCGCGGACCCGCGCGGCATCTCGATCACCGAGATGTCGAGCACCACCAGCCCACACGACGAGCCCGGCCGCAGCTCCGCCTCGACGTGCGTGAAGTAGCCGAGCGCATAGAGCCGACGCGTCACTCGGTCGAGCTCTCCGAGCGGCTCGGTCTCGGTGATGCCGAGCTCGCGCCGGATCACCTTGTCGCGGGTGCGCGCGTTGCCGCGAATCACGATCCGCTCGACGACCAGCACCGGCTCGGCGGGCGTCGGCCGGAACGCCGGCACCGCTGCGAGCAGAGCGATGCCGATCAGCAGCTTGCTGTGCCCGACGCGCGCCGCGATCATCATCGTCGTTGAGAGCTGCCGCGCGACGGTTTGGTTGCCTACGGGGCTGTGTCGAGCAGCAAGTACATGCTGCCGTCGCTCGCGACCGTGTAGATCGAGGAGCCCGATCCGCTGACCGCCGCGAGGTCCGCGGAGAACGGCGTCGTGAATTGCTTCCAGATGCCGGCGTGGAGGTGCAGCACCGTGCTGCCGACGCCGACGGCAAACACGTCGTCGGCCGCGCGGCCCCAGACTCCGGACAGCGTCGCGGTCGTGGGGATGGTCATCGGCGCGAACCCGGCGCCGTCGCCGTGCTCGATCGTCCCGATCCCGACGGCAAACACGTCGGTCTCGCTCGCGCCCCAGATCGCGTTGTAGCGACCCTGGGGAACGTCCTGCGCGACGGTCGTTCCGGTCAGGTGGCCGATGCCAACGGTCGTCGACAGCCAGACCTTCCCCGAGGGCGCGACCCACACGCCGGTGTAGACGGCATCGGTGTTCGTGATGCTCGTCCAGGTCGCACCGTCGTACGACACGACCTGGCTGCCGACGGCGTACACCGTCGAGGCATCGCCCCAGACCGCGACGGCCTCGCCGATCGCGGGAGAGCTGATCGTCGCCCACGTGCTGGTGCGATGCGCCGCGGCGAGCTGACCGACCGCGAACACATCGGTCGCCGACCGGCCCCAGACTCCGGTCAGTGTCCCGGGGATCCCGGTCGTTGTCTCGGGCGTCCACGCGCCGGCCCGGTAGTGGAAGATCGTCGACGATCCGGTATTGCCGACGGCGTAGACATCATCGGGCGCCGCGACCCACAGGTCGCGCAACTGGCTCGCGGACGAGACCATCAGCGACTCGGCCCAACCGGCGCCGGTGTAGCGCTCGATCGCGCCGCCATCGCCGACCGCGAACACCTCGGCGGCGCTCGAACCGGCGACCGCCTGGAGCTTGGATGCGAACGACACCTTCATCTTGATCCACTGGACGCCATCCCAGTGCACGATCGCGCCGGTGTCGCCGACGACGAACACGTCGGTCACGCTCGAGCCCCAGATCCCACGCCCGGTGATCGCCGGTGCGGTCGCGGTCGCGAACGTGCTCCCGTCGGTGGCGTGCACGATCCCCGTCCCCGCCGCGAACACCTCGCTGCCGACGCCCCAGATCGCGTCGAGCGCACCGACATCGGGCAGCGTCGTGACGGCGGCCCAGGTCGTGCCGTTGAAGTGAATGATCGTGCTGGCCGCTCCGAGATTTCCCGCCGCATACACGTCGGTCGCGCTGGTGCCCCACATCGCGCTGTAGCTCGCGGTGGCGCCCCCGAACGTGGTCTCGGTCCAGGTCGTGCCGTCGAACTTCGCGAGCCGGCCGGCGACGCCGCCGAGGAAGATCTCGCCGGTCGCGGCGACCCACATCCCCTTGTAGGTCGTCGCGAGCACGGGCAGCGCGGTCCAGGCGCCGCCGTCGAGCACGTACACCGCGTTCGAGTTCGTGAGCGCGTAGACCTTGGTGCCGACCGCGAGCATCGCGACGAGGCTCTTGGTGGCGAGGCCCGCGGTCGGGAACCGCGGGTCGGCCACCCAGCCGGTGGTGTCGTAGCGCAGCATCGTGCCGTGATCACCCGCCGCGTAGGCTTCACCGAAGCCGCTAAATACGACGGTGTTGAGCAGCTCCGCGCTCGGGTTCGTCATCGGGTTCCAGCCGACGTAGCGGCAGCCCGCGAGGTCGTTGCTGCACGCGGTGCATTGGTCGGCGATGCACTGGCCGTCGGGGACGAGCATCGTCGCGCACGGGTCGCGCTCCATCTTGCCGTCGCAGGCGCCGACCTCGTCGGCGGTCCCGCAGTAGATCGGCGCCGCGGCGCAGACCTTGTCGTCGGGGCACACCCAGCTCGTGCCGTCGTCGCCGGTGCACGGGTGTGACTTCCCGTGCAGGCAACCCGCAAGCACAATCCCGAGCGCTACCCAACGCATCAACTGCATTGTGCCACCGCGTGATACGATTTTCCTGCGTTGTAGATGATCGGCACCGTTCTCCACGATCGCTGGCGGATCTTGTCAGCGCTCGGCCGTGGCGGGATGGGGGAAGTGTGGTTAGCCGAGCACCTCACATCCGGCAGAAAAGAAGCGTTGAAGATCCTGATGCCGTATGCGGCTCTGGATCCGCAATTCGTGTCGCGATTTCGTCGCGAAGCGCGCGCCGTGAATCGGCTGCGCCATCCGAACATCATCGCACTGTACGATTTCGGCCAGCTCCCCGACCAGCGGTTCTATCTCGCGATGGAGTACGCCGAAGGCGCGAGCGTGTTCGAGCTGTTGCGTCGCGATCACCAGTTGCAGCTTCCGCTCGCGCTGCACCTGCTCGGCCAACTGTCGTACGCGGTGCATCACGCGCACTCGCGCGGCGTCGTCCATCGCGATCTCAAGCCCGCGAACATGATCGTGGCGGGCGAGGACGCGACGCTCAAGGTGCTCGATTTCGGGATGGCGAAGATCGTCGCGAACGATTCGGCGGAGAGCGTCGCGTTGTCGACGGGAAACCTGATCTGGGGCACCGCGAAGTACATGTCGCCGGAGCGCGTGACCGGCACCGGCGATGATCCGCGGATCGACCTGTACGCGATCGGCTGCATCGCGTTCGAGCTCGTCGTCGGCCAGCCGCCGTTCGTCGGCACGAGCAACGAGGTGTTGCACTCGCACATGACGCAGCCGCCGCCGATTCCGAGCATGCGGCGCTCGTCGATTCCGACCGAGCTCGATCAGGTGATCCTGCGCTGTCTCGAGAAGAAGCCGGAGCATCGCTTCGCGAGCGCGGCCGATCTGTTCGCGGCGCTGCGCAAGGTGCCCGGCTATCCGCCGCCGAAATCGGATGGCCGCCGCCGGTTCGTGCCGGTCGAGCGCTCGCCGCAGACGCTCGCGAGTAGCGGCGAGCCGAGCGATGGCTACGGGCGGATGCGCGGCGCGTTGCGCCAGGTCGCCGAGGCGCTGCTCGATCGCGGGCTCGACGACACGGCGCTGGTCAGCGGTGTGGCATACCTCCGCGATCACGAGCGGTCGCTCGCGCGGCTCGAGGCGGCGCAAGATGCGCTCGAGCACGAGGCCGCCGCGGTGCGCGAGACCGCGGGTGATCGTGAGGTCTCGCTACGCTTCGCGATCGGCGAGCTGCGGTTCGCGATGGGCGGGCAGGTCGCGCCCGCGGCCGAGGTCGACGATGCTGCGACCAAGATCGAGGATCTCGAGACCCGGCTCGCGAGTGCGGTGGCCGAGGCCGATCGGGTGCGCGCGATCGAGCAGGGCATCGCCGAGGTCGCGAAGGTCCGCGCCGAGGAGCTCGAGCGGTTGAAGCAGGCGTACGCGTCGCTCGAAACCGTGGTCGACGAGATCCTGGCGAACCAGCCCGATTCGACTACATTAGGCCCCCTCGTGGAACGTCTCGCCGAGCTACGTCGTCACCGGACTCCCCGGTGATCGGTCATATCGTGGGCGGCCACGAGATCGTGCGCTCCCTCGGTCGAGGGGGGATGGGCGAGGTCTATCTCGCACGCGATCCGAACGGCACGCAGCGCGCGTTCAAGATCGTGCGCGGTGATCGGCTGTCTGGCCCCCAGGCGATCGCGCGGTTTCGGCGCGAAGTGCTGCTGCTCGATCGCCTGCAGCATCCCGGCATCGTCCAGATCCTCGATACCGGGCAGCTCCCCGGCGGCGGGCTGTATCTCGCGATGGAGTACGTCGAAGGGCCGGATCTGCAGAGCGCGATCGATCACCACGGTCCTGCCTCGGTCGTCGATGCGCTGAAGATCCTGATCCAGCTCGCCGAGGCGCTCGTCTTCGCGCACCAGCACCATGTCGTGCATCGCGACCTCAAGCCGGCGAACGTGCTGCTCGCGAACGGCGATCCGGCGCGCGCGAAGATCATCGATTTCGGACTCGCGAAGCTCGCGGCCGACGAAGGCTTGACGTGCCTCACCGACGACGAACAGGTGCTCGGTTCGCCGCTGTACCTCGCGCCCGAGCAGAGCTCGTCGAGCTCGGTCGGACCCGAGGCCGATATCTACGCGCTCGGCGGGCTCGCGTTCTTCGTGCTGACCGGCGCGCCGTTGTTCGTACCGCGCTCGGCGGTCGCGATGGTCTACGCGCACGTCCACGAGACGCCGGAATCGCTCGCGGTCCGCGCTCCGGACCTCGAGCTGCCGAGCGGGCTCGACGCGCTGCTGACCGCGTGTGTCGCGAAGACTCCGGCGGATCGCCCGACCGCGGAACAACTCGTGATCGCGCTCGGCCCGATGCTGGCGTGCGCGCCGGCGTCGCGGGCGAACCGTCCCAAGCAGGTGTTCAGCGACGGCAGCGATCACGAAGCGGTCGCGTCGCAGGTCCGGCAGGTCGTGCTCGAGCTCGCCGGCATCCTCGCGATCTCGACAGAGGTCGTCGACCACATCCAGAACGAGCTGTCCGAGCTCGAGCTCGAATTGGCCATGCTGGACTCCGAGATCGATGCGGTCGGCGAGGAGAACCATCAGCGAATCTCGGCGCACGTCGCGGAGTTGCGACGGGGGTACGAAGAAGCGCTCCAGGCGCTCACCGGCGAGGTATTCTCTCGGAGAGGCGAGGCCAACGAGGACGCGCTGTACAGCGAGCTCGATGCGTTGTTCGCCCGCCGACCGAGATGAGCACGACGTCCCAACGACCCGACAGTCTGCAACGGACGATCATCGATCCGCATGGCCCCGCGGTCGAGGTCAAGACCATCGACGCGGTGCGGCTCGCACCGGGTGTCAAGATCGGCCAGCACTACGAGCTGATCCGCGAGCTCGGCCGCGGCGGCATGGGCCAGGTGTTCCTCGCGCGCGATACCCGGCTCGGCCGCCGGGTCGCGATGAAGTTCCTGGTGTCGAGCTCGCCGAAGTTCACCGAGCGGTTCGTCGTCGAGGCGAAGGCGACCGCACACGCGCAGCACGAGAACATCGTCGTGATCCACGACGTCGGCGAGTTCTCCGGCCTGCCGTACATGGTGCTCGAGTACGTCGAGGGGACGTCGCTCGCGCGCCTGATGGACGGCAAGCGGATGCCGATCGGGCGTGCGATCGAATTGATCGTGCCGGTCGTCAAGGCGCTCGTGCGCGCGCACGCCGCGAACATCGTCCATCGCGATCTCAAGCCCGACAACATCATCGTCAACCAGAGCGGCACCGTGAAGGTGCTCGACTTCGGCATCGCGAAGGTGTTCGCCGAGCGCGACGAGCCCGCGCACCGGCCGACGCCGGTGCCGAACGACAGTCCGATCAACAAGGCGACCCGCGCGGGCGGCATCCTCGGGACGCTGCCGTACATGTCGCCCGAGCAGCTCGGCACCGACGACGTCGATCACCGCAGCGATCTGTGGGCGGTCGGCATCATCCTGTACGAGATGCTCGCCGGGAAGCACCCGCTCGAGCCGCTCACGCAGGGCAAGCTGTTCGGCGCCGCCGCGTCCGACGAGCTGATGCCGTCGCTCGCCGACGATGTCGCCGGCTTGCCCGATCGGATCGTCGCGATCGTCGCGCGCTGCCTCGCGAAGCCCAAGCCCCTACGCTACGCGACCGCGAGCGAGCTGCTCGCCGAGCTCGAGCCGCTGTTGCCGTCGCGCACCGGTCGCCACCTGGTCCAGGACGAGAGTCCGTATCCCGGCTTGAACGCGTTCCAGGAGAGCGATGCCGATCGGTTCTTCGGACGGTCCCAGGACATCGCCGGTGCCGTCGCGAAGCTGCGCGAGCATCCGATCGTCGCGGTGGTCGGTCCGTCGGGCGCGGGCAAGTCGTCGTTCGTCCGCGCCGGTGTCGTGCCGGCGCTCAAGGCGTCGGGCGACGCGTGGGAGTGCATCATCGTGCGCCCCGGGCGACAGCCGCTCGCGGCGCTCGCGACGGCGCTCGAGCAGCTGCGCGAATCGCGCGACAGCGGTCCGCATGTCCCCGGTGATCCGGTCGCGCGGTTGCGCGCGGAGCCCGGCTCGCTCGGCGCGCAGTTGCGTGCACGTGCGCGCAAGCGGCGGACCCAGATCGTGCTGTTCGTCGATCAGCACGAGGAGCTCTACACGCTCGTGCCGGATCCCGCCGAGCGCCGCGCGTTCACCGCGTGTCTGTGGGGCGCGGGCGACGATCCGTCGGGGCCATTGCGCGTCGTCGTCGCGATGCGCTCGGACTTCCTGGATCGCGCCGCCGAAGACCGCTACTTCGTCGAGGAGCTCGCCCGCGGCCTGGTGTTCCTGCAGCCGCCGAATCGCCGCGGGCTCGAAGAAGCGCTGGCGCAACCGCTCGAGAGTCTCGGCTACGGCTTCGAGCCCGGGGTCGTCGCGTCGATGCTCGACACGCTCGAGGCCACGCCGGGCCCGCTGCCGTTGCTCCAGTTCACCGCGGCCAAGCTGTGGGACACGCGCGACGTCCAGCGCCGCGTGCTCACGCGCAACAGCTACGACGCGATGGGTGGCGTTGCGGGTGCGCTCGCGACCCACGCCGACGAGGTGATCACCGGCTTCTCCGCCGACGATCAGAAGCTCGTGCGGCTGATCTTCCAGCGCCTCGTCACGCCGGAGCGCACGCGTGCGATCGTCGATGCGGCCGAGCTCCGCGAGCTCGGCGGCGATGTCGATCGGATCCTCGGGCTCCTCGTCGCGGCCCGCTTGGTCGTCGTCCACTCGACCGCGGTCGAGCTCGTCCACGAATCGCTGATCAAGGATTGGCCGCAGCTCCGGCGCTGGCTCGACGAGAACCAAGAGGACGCGATGTTCCTCGCGCAGGTCCGCGCCGCCGCGCTGCAGTGGGATCAGAAGCATCGCGTCGACGGCCTGCTGTGGCGCAACGAGGCGATGGAAGAGGCTCGGCTGTGGCGCGCTCGCTCGTCGCGCGTGTTGCCACCGCGCGAGACCGCGTTTCTCGACGCCGTGTTCGCGCTCGCGAATCGCACGACGCGCCTCAAGCGCCGCATCGTCTACGGCGTGTTCACGGTCCTGTGCATCCTCGTCGCTGCCGCGGCGATCGCGCTGATCATGATCCGCAACGCCGAGCAGCGCGCGAGCGAACAGGCACACACCGCGAAGCTCGCGCTCGAGCAGAGCCAGCGCGATGCCGAGGTCGCGCACGTCGCGTCCGAGGCAGCGGCCAAATCCGCGAAGGAGCGCGAGGAGGCGCTGCGCGAGAACCTCGAGCAGGCCAAGCAGATGATGGCGCTCGAGGACACCGCGCAGAAGGCCAACACCAAGGCCGATGTCGCCGTGCACAAGGCCGACACCGCGACCCGCCTCGCGAGCAAACAGAAACAGGACGCCGACAAGGCGAGGGCCGCGCTCGACGCCGAGAAGCAGCGAAAAGCCGAGGAAGAGAAGAAGCGGTCGGGCTCGATCTCGACCGGCGGCCTCCGCTAGGGGCAGGCCGCGGCGTTGACGATGTGCTGTTGCGCGTACGTGCTCGCGAAGCCGCCTTCGAACGACGAGTTGATCAGGCCGAGCTCCTGGCTGAGATCGACGATCGCGAAGCCCGTCGAATCACCGCCGAGCGCCGTGTTCATCACGGCCTGCGCCTGGCGAATCGTCATGTTGTCGAGCCCCGGCGCGCTGGTCAGCGCGCACAACCGCATGTCACCGAACCGCACCGCCGAAGTGCCCGCGGTGTAGCCGGCGTCGGCGAAGTCGACGTTGAGGCGGAGCGCAGCAACCTGCCCCCCGAAGACACCCGCCGACGTCGACGTCGGATCGCTGAGATCGGCGTCGAGCGCCGCCGGCGCGCCCGCTTGTGGCAGGTACGTGAGCAGCGCATCGGGGCCGCTGAAGTCCATCTCGTTGGTGCCACCGATCGCGAGCCCCGAGGTGAACACGTCGAAGAAGTGGTCCGCGACGATCTGCGCGGGCGGGCCGTCGTTCGGCGGCGCCCCCCACACGTTCTGATCGTACGAGATCACGTCACCATCGTGCCAGCCGCAATCCGGCGCGCCCGGCGTGCAGGTCGGCTGCGCGATCGCGGCCGTCGTGCACGTCGTGAGCGACAGCGGCATCACCGCGGTGAACATGAAGTGTCCGACCGGGTCGGTGATGCCGGTGCCGGCGCCGTGCACGCAGTTGGTGATCGAGCCACCCGACGCGCCGGCATCGTACGAGACCGTCACGGTGCCGGTCGTGGTGCCGAGGTTGATCACCGGATTGGTGAACGTCACGGTGCCCATCGTCGAGATATCGCCGGGGTTGTCGTCGAGCGCGAGCGTCGTGTTCGCGTTCTGCTGAGTCGGCACGCTCTGCTCGAGCAGCGCGATCACGCTCTTCACCTTGTGCTCGTCCGCGTCGATGATGCCGTTGCCGTTGATATCGACGTTCTCGTCGGTGTGATGCGGTCCACCGAGCGGGTGATTGCCGAACGTCACGATCACTTCGAACCGCACGTCGGTGTTGTGAGCGAGGTGCAGTACGTTGTTGTCGAACGACGCCGCGAACAGCAGCGGCAGCTTCGTCCACGGCTGCACGACCTGCTCGGGGACGAGCGAGAACATCGTGTTGAAACGCCGGTCGGTGAACGACAGCGCGCCCGACCCGGCGGTTTCGGTGATCGTGTTCGCGTGCTCGGTCGTGTCATCGCCGACGACATGCGCGGTGGTCGCTGCATCACCTTGGGTCGCGTCGGCAACATCCGACGCGATCGTCACCCATTGATCGTGATCGTGACCGTGCTTGCCGTAGCCGCCGTAGTAGCAGTGCTTGCCGTGCCAGTGATCGTGATCGTCGTCCTGCTTCACCTGCAGATTGACGACGATGTTGCCGAGCGTCGCGGGGCCGGTGCCGAGGTTGAACACGTCGAGGTAGCCGTCGACCGTGAGCTTGCCGCCGGTCGTCGCGCCCTTGGTCGCGTCGATCGTCCAGGTCACGGTCTTCGCACCGATGTCGACGGCGCTGGTCTTGGTCAGGGTCCACGCCGTGTCGCTGGTCTGGAGTAGCGAGGACCGCGACTCCAATGCGATCACGTTCGCGAATTGGGGGAGGTTCAACTCCTGCGGATCGCTCGAGACCGTCGGCGATGAGGGCGACACGCACGCCGCGAACAGCACGGCGCCCAGGCAAGCGGTACCCCTGATCATCCAATGATGATTCCACGCCGGTTCGGCCGGATCACGAAAGAACTTAGGAAAAAGTCCAATATTTCCAGGCGGATAAACGCCTACGTGTGCGGGCTCAGCACTACTCGGACCTACTTGACCGGAGCTGGCTTCGACGGCGTGGGCACGCTGGGCTTGTTCTGGATGGCCTGCTCCATGAACGAACGGCCTTCGAAGATCACACCCTTATCGATCTGGAGCGTAGGTGTGTGGAGGTCGCCCTTCACCTTGCCCGGGGCGTGGATCTCGATCGAGCGCTTCGCGCTGATGTTGCCGACGACCGTGCCCTGGATGATGACCTCGCCGACGTCGATCGTGGCCTCGACGTGAGCGCCGTCACCGATGACGAGCACGTCTTCGGAGAACACTTCGCCTTTGAAGCGACCGTCGATGCGGACGGTTCCTTCGAACGTCAGCTTGCCTTCGAACGTCGCTCCACGGCCGAGCAGGGTCGTGATCTCACCTGCGGGCGCCGGTCTCGCTGCTTGCACCATGATGCGAGAACGGTATCAGCGCGCAATTAGAAGATCGAGCCCACGCACGAAGCGATGTCGAAGAACATGAAGGCCAGCGCCTTCTCCTGCGGCGTGAGTGGTGCGGTCGAACAACCGTTGGGGTACGGATTGCCAGCGCTCGAGCTCGAGTCGGCCGAGACGTGCATGTCGGAGAACACCACCTTGCCGCAGCGCGCGCTCGGATCGACCGCCTGGGGCGTGGTGAACTGGAAGTTCATCGCTCCCGCGACGTTCGGCGAGGTCGCGGGATCGAGATAGACCCAGCGCTCGGTATCGCCGTTGACGGCCGAGGCCGTGTTGCGCGCCTGGTCGACCGGCGTGATCAGGCCGTGGGTCACCGATCCGCCGACGTTGTCCATCCACTTCGCGAACGACATGCCCTTCGGATTGCCGGCCTCGTCGATCGTCGCGGTCAACGTATCGGGACTCGGGTTGCCGGCGAAGCTCCATGTCGAGGTCGCCTCCCAGCTCGGAATGCCGTGGGTCGCTTGATGACCTTGCTCGCCGCTGATCCAGATGTTGTGCCAGTGCGACATGAACACGCGACCACCGAGGTCGGCGTAGTCCGACATTGCCTGCAGCGAGTTTTGCGGCTTCGTCGCCGGATACTGACTGCCCTCGCACGACAAGAACACCATGTCGTATTTCTTCAACGCATCGACGCCGCCGAGGTGCGGCGTGGTCGGATTCCACAGGTCCTGCGAGTCGACGAACGCGCCACTGCCGCCGCCGAAGCCGGCCTTGAACGACCCCACGCCCTTGCCTGCCGCGGCGGCGTCGGTGAACAGGTTGATACGACCACCTTGGCCCGCGGTCGTGATCTCCTTGTCGTCGATGCCGAGCTTGCGGACGAGACACTCGAGCGCGTCGGCGCCGCCCGTCGAGATCGCGATCCGCGGCATGTCGACGCTCGTCGTGTTCGGCGTCATGTCGGTCATGCTCTTCGGCAGCGTCGTGTCGGCGACATCGGCCGGGAGATCCTGACACGCGGCGATGTTCTGGAAGTTGAGCTGGCGGCGCCACTTGCCGACTTGCACGACGACCGGCACGTTCATCGTCGCCGGCACATCGGCGAGCGTGAAGTGACCGGTCTCGTCGGTGACCGCTTGCACGATCGCACCGCCTTGGAGACCGGCATCGCAGCGCGCGCA
>JBDTJY010000016.1:0-31595 GCA_039935615.1 Kofleriaceae bacterium | reverse complement strand
CCGGCGCCCGCGTACCACTTCTTCGCGTGCGCGACATCGTGCGCGCGGCATGCGGCGAGCGCGCACGAAACCGGTGTCGCACCGACGAGCGCGGGGTTCGCGACACACGTCGCCACCGCGTCGCTGTTGTGCCCGTGATCGAGCTCACCCGCGAGCTTCTCCGCCGGCGACGTGTGCTCGGTGTCGGGGACGCTCGCGGCGTCGACCCCCACGCTCGCGTCCGGTGGCGGCACCACCGCGACCGCCTCCGGTGCATCGAGGGCCGGCGCCGCAACCGGGTTCGACATCACGACCACGGGCGTCGCGTCGTGGATCGCCGCCGCGGGATGCGAGCCACCGCTCACCGCCATGATCACGCCGACGATGATGCCGATCGTGACCGCCCCGAGGACGATCACCAGGACCCGCGGTATCCCCTTCTTGTCGGGGCGATCGTCGGGATCGGCCGGCGGCCGTTGATAGAGCGGATAGGCGCCGGAGTACGAGGGCGCCGGCACGACGTTCGGGCCCGAGACATCGCGCCGCGCCGGCTGCGGGCCGGTGATCGGTTGCTGGGGGTTGCTCCCCGAAAACGACGGCGGGATCGAGGGCGGCTTGGTGAAGCTCGGAGCTTGCTGCGGACCGGTCAGGCCTTGCGCGCGTGGCATCGGCGTCGCCGGGACGCCGGTCGGAAATCGCACGGCCTCCTCGCTCGCATCGGACTCCGAGCCGGCGTCGTCGCTGAGATCCGGCACCGCACCGAGCTGGTGCTCGAGCGCGTCGGCGGGTCGCGAGGTCAGCTCGGCCGGAATCGGCTCGCTCGTGACCGTGAACACTTCGGGATGCGCGTCGCGGCTCTGCATCTCGATCCACGGCTCCGGGCGTTGCCCGAACAGCTCGCGCAGGTAGCGCGCGAGCCCCGCGCTCGACAGCGCCGATCCGACGCGGACCGCGACGCTCTCGATCGCCTCGTGAAGCTGATCCGCCGACTGGAAGCGCTCGGCCGGATCCTTCGCGAGCAGTTGCAGCACGAGCGCGTCGAGCTCGCGCGGCACGTCCGGACGCCGCGACGACGGCGGCGGCACGTGCTCCGAAACGATCGCGGCCATCGCTTCGAAATCGGTCGCGCGCTTGTACAGCCGCTCGGTCGTCAACATCTCCCACAGCACGATGCCGAGCGAGAACAGATCGCTACGGCGATCGACGTTGCCGCCGCGACACTGCTCCGGCGACAGGTAGCTGATCTTGCCTTTGACCGTCCCCGAGCGCGTCTCCTGACTACGGTGCGCCGCCTTCGCGACACCGAAGTCGACGAGCTTGACGCCGCCCTCGTAGCTCGCCATCAAGTTCGACGGCGACACGTCGCGGTGCACGATGCCGAGCGGTCTGCCGTCGATGCCGTTGCGCTCGTGCGCGTGGTGCAACCCCGACGCCGCGCCGGCCGCGATCACGAGGACGCTGCCGATCGGGATCGGTGCACGCAGCGCGTGCGAGCGCTGGAGCAACGCGCGCACGGTCTCACCGTGGACGTACTCCATCGTGAAGAAGAACGAATCGCCGAGCTTTCCGATGTCGTAGACCTGCGCGATGTTCGGATGCTGGAGCTGCGCGGCGAGGCGGGCCTCGTCGAGGAACATCCGCACCAACGCTTGATCGTGCGCGCGGTGGCGCAGGATCCGCTTCAACACGACGTAGCGCTCGACGCCGCCGGTGCTGGCGCCACGCGCGAGAAAGATCTCGGCCATCCCACCAGTCGCGAGCTTCGCCAGGATCTCGTAACTGCTGGCGGCGGAGCCGACCTCGGCTTCTACCCGTGGCACCTGCGCTAAGTGTCCCTGATCCCTAGGGCGGGCGCTACTGCGTCCTCGCGGCTAAACGCAACCGCGACTAAACGGAACCGAAGGTGCCGGAGTCAGACCGCAACATGTCGAACCTCCGCTGCCAACCAGAAGAAGTAACCTAGCGCCATGCGCAAGACACGCTTGTTCGTCGTCGCGGTGCTGTGTGCTGGATTCGTGACCGCGTGCTTCGTCGAGACGCGACCGCGGCCCTGCCACACCGACTGCTGGTGGGATCACGGTCGACGCGTGTGCGAGAAGCGCTGTCGCTAGCTCGCCTTGCGTGACTTCGCGGCCTGCGCTTCGGCCCAGGTCACGACGCGGTTCCGACCGGTGTGTTTGGCGTGGTAGAGCGCCAGGTCGGCGCGCTCGATCAGGGTCGCGCGATCGTTGCCGTCGTCGGGGAACGCCGAGACACCGATCGATTCCGTGACACTCAGCGGGCCCTTGTCGGTCTCGACCACGACCTTCGAGATCTCGATCCGGATGCGCTCGGCCACGGCGCGCGCCTGATCGATGTCGACGTTGTCGAGCACGACCGCGAACTCCTCGCCGCCGTAGCGGCACGGGATGTCGATCTTGCGCGGCACCTCCTGGAGCACCTTCGCGACGCGTCGGAGCACTTCATCGCCGACGGGGTGACCGTGGTTGTCGTTGACCTTCTTGAAGAAGTCGACGTCGCACAGCAGCAGCGCGACGCGATGACCGTGACGCTGCGCGCGCTGCAGCAGATCCTCGAACCGCTCCTGGAACGAGCGATGGTTGGTGAGACCGGTGAGACCGTCGGTCGTCGCCATGGTCTCCATCTTCTTGTACATGAAGCCGTTCTGCAGCGAGACCGCGACCTGGTTCGCGATCACCGCGAGCATCTCGCGGACGTCCTTGTTGAAGCGCTTCTCGGCGCGCGCGACGAGCGTCAGCGTGCCGATCGCCTCGTCGGCCGACAGCAGCGGCAACACGAGCAACGACTTCGCGTCGTCGTCGAGCTTGATCTTGCGCGTGTAGATCGGGGCGGACAGCTCGCGGACTTCCCCGGCGGCCGGGAGGTAGTGACGGTTCTTGACGACCATCGAGGCGAGCCCGGCGTTGTCCTTGAACTCGAGCTCGGCGAGCTGCTTCGGATCGACGAGGCCGGTGCCGTTCGGACCGATGCGCACCGCGGCGACCCGATGGCGCGCGCGATCTTTCTCGTAGAGCGCGATCACGCCGGCGTCGTACTCGATGATCGTGTTGCACGCATCGAACGCGGTCTCCATCACCTGCTCGGGCGTCAGCGCGCGGCCGAGCATCGCGGTCGCCGCGTAGAACCGCTCGTGCTCGTACTTCGCGCGCTCGACGGCGCGAAACACGTGCTCGGACTGGACCGCGCGCAGGACCTGGCCGCCGGCATCGGCGAGCAGATCGCGATCCGCTTCGGCGAACGCGTGTCCGCGATCGGCGGCGAGGATGCCGCGCAGGTGGCCGCCCTCGAGGATCGGCACCGCGACCAGCGCGACGCCGGCGCGCGCACCGTCGTAGTATGGAATCTGTCCCGGCTTGGTCGCGCCGACGATCAGCGGCGTGCGATCGCGCAGCACCGCGCCGATCACGCCGGCGTTCGGCAGCCGCGGTTGCTCGGTGATGTCGTCGGCGTCGGAGCAGATCTCCTTGAGCTTCAGGCGCTCGCCATCGTCCTCGAGCCAGAGCAGCGCGACGGTGGTCGCGCCGAGCGAGCGCTTGAGCGTCGCGAGCACCCAGCTCGTCGCATCGCCGATCATGCCGACGCCGCCGATCGCGAGCAGGCGCTCCTCTTCATCGCGGCCACGCGGCGAGCGCGAATCCGGTCCGAGCGCGGCGGCGATCAGCCGATAGTCCTTCGCGGTGTCGCGCAGCGCGACGAGCTCTTCGTCGAGCCGGCGCGAGCGCCGCTTGCGATAGCGCGTGGTCAGCCCGCGCAGCAGCACGGCGTGCGCCGCGGCGGCGCCGGTCAGATACAGCGCGTGCAGCGTGAACGCGAGCAGCGTGACGTCGTTGATCCCGAGGCGCACGAGCAGCGCGGCCTCGAGGAACAACGCGGCGCCGTACGTCGCGATCGCACCGGGGCGCGCGAGCACGGTCGCGGCGAACGCGACGAGGCCGTAGAGCACCGGATACGCCGGCGAGCGTTGGCCGCCGGTGACCGCGATGATCACGTGCGCGCCGGCGACCAGCGCGAGCGAGAGCTCGAGATCCGCGAGATCCTCGGCGGCGGCGAGCCACATCGAGACGCGTTGGGCACGCGCCGTCGGGGCGGCGAATTGCAGGCGGCGGATCACCGCGATCGCGACCAAGGCCAGCGTCGCGGTCGTCGCGATCGCCTGCGGCAGTGGAATGTGTCCGCCGAAAACCGCGGCGCCGTCGACGCCACCGACCGCGACGACGACGCACGCGAGCGCGCCGGCGAGCGCACCGATCGAGACCTTCGCGGCGCGGCGCATGGCGCGTCGATAGCGCGCGACCAAGGTGAGCGGCTTCATTTGGAGGTCACCCGCAGCACGATCTCGTCGGGGTAGACCATGCCGAGATCCGCGCGCGCGTGATCTTCGATCGCGCCGACGTCGGTGCGCAGCGCTTCGATCTCACGCGCGAGCGCGGCGTTACCGGCGGCGAGGTCGCGCGCGTGATCGTCGAGCTGGTGAACCTGACCCTCGAGCATCACGGCGCGCGGATCACGGCGCAGTGCCTCGCCCGGTAGATAACCGATCAGGATCGCGACCACGATCGCGAGGCCGAGTCGGGTCACCCAGCGCCGGAGCGCGGGCGCGACGTGCATGTCGGCCAGAGTCTTCACGTACCCCCGAAGGTAGTGATCCCAATTTGCGCGGGCCAACTTTTGGCAGTGTCTGATTGTGGTGGAGTTTCGGTTGGCTATGTGTACGCTGCGCTCACATGAAGGGACTTCTATTGCTCGTTGCGGCGATCCTCGTCGGGTGCGGCGATGACAAGACGACGGATCTTCACTGCGGCACCGGTGGCGCCCAGGGAACGCTCGAGATCGGCACGCCGATCACTGTCAAGAACGGAGACGATCTGAGCGGCGCGGCGATCGCCGCCGACACGCACACGACGATCCCCGCGGGTGCCCTGACGATCGCCTGCGCGGACGACATCGTGCCGGCCGGCTTCATCGCGCTCGGACCCGCGGTCGCGTTCGGCGCCGAGGGCACCTGGTCCGACCGGCCGTTCGAGCTGACGCTCCCCTACAAGATGGCGCGGATGCCCGAGAAGGGCACGCGCGGCAACGTGCGCGTCGTCGCGCGGCATCCCGGCGGCGAGCCGTTCTTCCCGGCGGTCTCGAACCGCACGATCGACGACAGTGACACCTACGCGTCGCGCACGACGTTCCGCGGCGGCGAGCTCACCACGTATCAAGTCGTGGCGATCGCGACCGCCGGCCAGACCCACATGGAGCAGTTCTCGTGGAACGCGATCACCGGCGTGTCGATGGGCGGCAACGCCGCGATGTCGATCGCGCTGCGCCACCCCGACGAGTTCGACTCGTTCGGCGACATGGGCGGCGAGCCCGGTCCGTCGATGGTCTACACGCTCGCGATGGTGCGCGACTACGTCTACGGCGGCTTCTGCGACGACGCGAGCGGCAAGCTCGGCATGATGTGCCCGAAGCACACCACGCTCCCCGACCAGTTCGAGATCGAGTCCGACTTCGAGCACATGCTCTATCAGGACGGCTCCGGCGTCGGCCTCACGCTCGATCGCTCTCTCTATATGAGGGGCACGCGCGACATGGCGCGCGCGCTGTCGAACCCGGCGCTCTACAACCCGACCAACCCGTACGCGCCGCCGGGCGTCGACTTCTCGTACTTCGCGACCGATCCGGCGACGCGCTGCCTGCCCCAGAACGCGAAGGTGCTGACGGGCTTCTACGATCGCGAGTTCAACCCGCTCGGCGACAAGCCGGTGATCACGTTCTGCGACGGTGGCGATTCGACGGCGCAGGGCCTCGGCGTGTACGACGCGACGCTGCCGCAGATCGATCCCGCGGAGCTCGTGCTCGCGGTCGATCTCAACGGCAACGGCAAGCGCGATCCGGGCGAGCCCGTGATCACGAACGGCTTCGAGCCGTTCAGCGATGTCGGCAGCGACGGCCTCGCCGACCAGGACGAGCCCGGCTACGACCCGGTGACGAACCCCGATCCGGATCACGACGACTATCACTACCTGCGCAATCCGAACGGCACCGAGGGCAACGGCGATCGCGACGACGGCGAGCCGTTCGAGGACGTCGGGCTCGATGGTGTCGCGGGCACGTGCCAGGCGAGCGCCGGGGGCAACTGCTACGACTACGGCGAGGGCAACGGCACGTGGGACGTCTCCCCGAACGTGCTCAACTGGTACAAGAGCGACCTCCGTCGCGAGCTCGCCGCGCTCACGCCCGATCAGCGCAGCCACATGGCGATGTGGTTCGACGCCGGCGTGCGCGACTTCCTCAACAACTCGGTCTCGACGAACCAGGCGGTCGGGCAAGCGCTCGGCGCGTTCCAGGAACCGTTCGGCGTCTACGACGGCTTCGGCGGACTCGTCACCGGCGCGACCGACGCGACGTACGACTTCACCGAGGTCCAGTGGCAGGATCTGCCGAAGCACGGCTATCTCCGCTACGGCAACCCCGACGCCTCCGCGTCGGAGATCGAGGCCGGCGATGGCCGTCACGTCGGCACCGCGAACCAGGTGATCTATCGCGTCGAGACCTCGTTCGCGTACCTCGACAAGCACATGCCCGACGGCAATCGCGACGACGCGTTCGACGGCGGCACCACGCTGAAGAGCCAGTCGTTCACGTCGCCGACCACCGGTCGCGATAGCCCGTACGCGCTGTTCCTGCCGCCCGGCTACATGGATCCGGCGAACGCGGACAAGCGCTACCCCGTGATCTACGTGCTCCACGGCTATGGCCAACAGCCCGATGATCTCGTCGCGCTCGCGTCGGTGATCGCGAACCACATGATCGCGACCGAGCCGCTCGAGACCCGGATCCAGAAGTTCATCATGGTGTTCGTCGACGGCCGTTGCCGTCCGCAGATGGACGGCGTGCCGGTCGATCCGACGGGCGACCAGTGCGAAGGCGGTACGTTCTATCTCGACGCACCGCTCGGCGGAAAGGCGCGCGCCGAGATCAACATGCTCGAGCTCAAAGACTTCATCGACGCGACGTATCGGACGAAACACGCGTCGGCGGCTGAAGTCGCAGACTAGTACGCCGGTGTAGTGTGGGGCGCTCGTCGATCCGGTGGTGTCGTCCGTGGTCACGCGATGCACCTACTAGGCGCGCCGAATCGCGAGCTCGGCGCGGTCGAACGCCTGGCGCCTCCGGTGGCCGTGGCAACTCGAGCGGCAGACCCAGGCAGGTGCAACCCCGCGACACTGCTCGTATGCAGCTGGCACGCGAGCTGCGTTACGGGGCGCCGAGATGGCTAGAACTGCCCGCATTGTCGGCATCCTCGTCGCGCTCGTCGGCTCCCAGACGGCGTATGCGCTCAAGCCGGCCACGCACGCGAACATCGCCACGGCGAGCTGCCTGGCCGCCGGTCTCGGCAGGAACACCTGCGCGCGCATCGCGACCGAGGACTACAACACCGATTCGCGCGAGTGGGAGGACCTCCGCGCCCACGCGCAGATCGACGACGATCAGACCGCGTGCGTGGCCGCCGACGCCACGGCCGGCCGGCTGTATGGCCTCGGCGCCGACCTTCGCATCGCGCTCGCCAACCTCTCCGCGACGGGGAGTGACGAGCGCGCCACCGCCGTCGACTCGGCGATCGGCCGTGCGCTGCACACGATCCAGGACAACTGCGCGCACCACGGCATGCCGAACCCGCAACACGCCTGGTTTTCGCTCGGCGACTACTGCGATGGCACGAAGACGAGTCCGGATCTCGATCCGGCCGCCGCGGTGTGTGCCCGCACCGAGACGGACGCGCTGATGCGCGACATTGCCGCCGCGATCGCGGCCGCGAACCTGCCGCAGCGGCTCGACGGGTACAGCTGCCCGCCGTCGCCGACCAACAACGATCATGGCAACGCCCAGCAAACGGTCTGTCAGGTGCGGTTCCTGCCCGGGCCGTTCGACGCCTGCAACTTCCTGGGTCGCGCGAAGGACTGGGACGGCATCGATCGCACGTGGAACAACGCCGTCGCCACGCCGGCGCTGCACGCCGCGTTCGCGGCGGGGCTGAACGGCGAGCCAACGCGGACGTCGATGTGCGGAGGGGACGAATCGCGGCTCTCGAACGCGGTGTCAAAGCCGGTCGTCGACGTCTCGGCCGGTGCGCCGAGCTGCCCGACAGCCTCCCTGTTCTGTCTCGGCAAAGCCGACGACTCGGCCAACCCGTTCGCGGACGATCCGGTCACGACCGACGAAGTCGGATGTAATGCCGGCGGCACGACGAGTCTGTGGTTCGTCGCGCTCGCGTTGATCGGATTGATCCGCTATCGACGGACGGCGTAGATCTTGAGCGGTTTGTCTTTCCCCTTGAGCGTGGCGTCGGGTAGCGACTCGAGCGGAAACCGGCCGCCGAGCGCGGCAGCCGTGGCCTCCGACACGAGGATCTGGCCCCCCAACGCGATCCCACACAGCCGTGCGCTGACGTTCACGGTATCGCCGATCACCGTGTAGGACAGCGACTTGGAGCTGCCGACGTAGCCGGAGATCAGAGGTCCGGTGTGGATCCCGATGCCGGCCGCGAGTGGGACCTCTCCGAACGAGGCGCGGTGGGCGTTGAGCTGGTCGAGGACCGCCATTTGCTCGAGGGCGGATTGCACGCAACGAACGGCGTCGTCGGCGTGGAAGGCGGGGGCGCCCCAGAACGCCATGATGCCGTCGCCCATGAACTTGTCCAGGGTGCCCTCGAACTTGAAGATGCACTCGACCATCAGCTCGAAGTACTCGTTCAACAGCTCGACCATGTTTTCGGCGGTCGTCGCCTCGCTCATCCGCGTGAAACCGCGAAGGTCGCTGTTGAAGACCGTGGCGAGCGGAACCTGGATCCCACCCTTCTTGATGTCGAGCTTGCCCGAGATCACCTGCTCGGCGACGTTGGGCGAGAGCAGCCGCGAGAACCGATCACGCGTCATGATCTCCTTCTCGACCTTGAGCGCGAGCAGCGTATTCGAGATCAGCATCGCGACCTGATTGCCGACGGCAGTGAGCAACTCGAGGTCCTTGGGCTTGAACGAGGCGAGCCGTTCGGAGTCCAGCCACAACACGCCGATGACCTCCTTGTCATGAAGGAGGGGTACGACGATCGCACTCGTGATCCGGTTCACGAACATCGACTTGCCGCCGCCGGCGAAGTCCGATCCTGCGTCGTGTGACATCACGCCGGCGCGCTCCTTCATCACGTGCGCGAGGATGGTCGACGACAAGTTGATCGGTGCGTTGCCGTTGTCGCGGCGACGGTGGGCACGCGGCTTCAGCGTCCCGTCGAGCTCCTTGAGCAGGATCACACCGCGATCGGCATCCACGAACCGAAACATGGCGACGAGGATCTTCGAGAGCAGCGTGTCGAGATCGCGCTCGAGCCCGATCTCGCGTAACAGCTCCCACGTGATGCGGAGCCGCTCGTAATCCAGGCGCAGCGTCGCTGGATCACGAACCGCCTCGTCGTACGGAACGAACTCCTTGCTCTGCGCGCGCACCTGCTGCCCGATCGCGCGCGCGGAGTCGTCGACGTTGACCAGGTGATCGAAGGCCGGAACGTCGATCGGGGTCGCCGTGCGTCGCTTGACGACCCATTGCGGCGATCCTCCAACCACCGTAGCTCCGATTCCGGGGGCGACGTGATGAACCACGCCGGGCGACGCCGTTGGCAGCGCGAAGTGGAATGGCGTGACGCCGTCGTCGAACCGGAACGCGGTGTTCCCGAGCCGGATCTCGTCGCCGTGCACCAAGGCGCGCCAGCCCTCCACACGCACCGCGTTGACGTACGTGCCGTTCATACTGCCGAGATCGCGCAGGATCATCGACGGCCCGTTCTGCTCGATGACGCAGTGTTCCTTGCTGACGATCGTATCCAGGAGCTGGATCGCGTTGTTTGGATGTCGCCCGACACCCTGCTGCGGGTGCAACTCGATCGCCTGCCTACCCCGGTCGGCGACGTAGATGAGGCGAGCCATGCCTCCCGAGCGTATCCCGTCTCCGCATCGGATCACCGCGACAGATGCTGAACCTAGTTGTTTCGGCGCGCGGACGTCGGGCCGATTCCCGCCGTGAAGCTGTGACGTGGTCGAACGCGGCCCGAGCACGGCCGGGTGGCCAAGCCCCTCGAGCCCAAGCTCGTGATCTAGTTCTCGGAGCACGCCGGCCAGGTCTCGGGACTGCGCGGCGCGCCGCGAGCGCGACGCTGCGGCCGCGAACTCGTCGGAACGGTGTGAAGAGTCGTGGCGGGATGGCCGCGCGGCAACCGAAGCGCGCTACGCTTCGCGCGTGATCGCACGCATGAAGGAATTCGTGCCCGCGGAGAGTGCGGCGATGGTGGTCGCCCCGGACGGCAGTCTCGCGGCGGTCGTCGAGGCGAGACGCGTCGTCAGTGTGGACCTCTCCGGCACGGCACCGCTCGTCGAGGTCGACCTCGAATCGGGTGCCATCGATGCCCAGGTCGGGTGGATCGGGGAATCACGACGCTTGCTCGTGGTGACCAGGCATGCTGCGTACAGTCTGTGCGCGCTGGTCGACCCCCGCACCGGGCGACGGATCGTCGAGCAGCGGTTCCCGGGGTCGATCTACATCGGCGCGACTCGCGGCGATCGGGCGATCGCCGCGAGCGACACCGCGATCATGGTGATCCACGCCACCGATACCAGTGTCGTGCAGGCGCCGCTCACGCTGCGCGACCGCCTGCTCGCCGTCGGCACCGCCGGCGACAGCGTCGTCATCGCGCACGCGAATTCGATCGACGAATGGGACCTGCAGACCCGCAAGCCCAAGCGACGGGTGCGGCTGTCGCGCCACTGCGCGATCACCGCGCTGGGAGGCAGCGAACGGTTGGTCTGGATGCTCACGCAGCACGAGCCTCGCCGCATCGACGTTCTTCCGCTCGGAAACCGCGCGACGGCGGCCGCGTACGAGCTTCCGGAAGACATCTCCGAGATCGCCGGCCACCCGCGCAGCGACATCGTCGCGTGCATCGGTGCGCAAAGTGGCGCGATCTACGTGATCGATCTCCGGACCTGCGACCAGGTCACGCCCCACATGCCGGAGGGGATCGATCGCGTCGATCACGTGGGCCTCGTCACCGAGCCAAGGCTCGGAGTGCTCGCGATGCAGGCCGGGCGTCCCCTCGTGTTCATGCCGTCCGCCGGAGCTCGCGAGCACGTGCGCCCCGCCGAGCCGCCGCTGCACCGCGTGCTCGAGTCGGTCGAGCTTCGCTTGGTGGCCGAGCTCGAGATTCCGCACGTGGCCGAGCAGGACGCGCTCGAAGCCGAGTCTCCGGGTACGGACTGGGAGGTCCTGGAGCCGTTACCGGCAGAGCAAGCGCCGATCGTGCGTGATGACTCGGCGTATCCGGCGATCGCGCCGCCGAAGCCGCGTCCAGCGCAACGAGGCCCCGCGATCTCGCTCGAGGGCTTCGCGTTGCGTGCGTCGAACCGGCGGTGCTCGCGAGGCGAGTATCACACCTTCCTCGAGTATCTCCGTCGCCATAGCATCGAGGTCGCCGCGCGCGCGATCGCCCGTGACTGGGACTCCGGGCGACTCGCATTCTCGACCGCGGATCGCCCACCGGCAGAAGCCGAGGTGCTCGGGATCACGGGCCGGCGCAGCGGGCTGGCGGTGTCTCGCGTCGCCGAGGCGGACGAGGCGCTCGAAGTGGCTGAGGGCGCGCTGCGCGGCGCACGCAGCGCACTCGGCGATCGGCTGACGCCGCTCGACGTGCTGTGTGCCGAGCACGGAATCAACCGAACCGCCGAGCGCGTGCTCGTCGCGATCGCAGCGCACGCGATGTGGGGCGAGCTCGCGCGGCTGTATGGCGTCCTCGCGAATGACTCCAGTCGCGCGACCTGCGACGAACACCTCCTCTGGCAACTGCTCGGCGATTCCGTCACCCGGCGCGACATCGCAAAGGAGCTCGACTCGCAGAGTCCGCTCGTCCGCGACGGACTCGTCCGCATCAACGATCGAGCTCGTCCGTTTCAGGCGCTCACGGCGAACCCGATCGTCGTGAAGCTGCTGGCCGGTGCGGAGGTCGATGTTGCCGGCGAGGCCGGAATCACCTGCGTGCCCGCGACGGTGTCACTCGAGAAGTTCCTCGCGCCGGCCGCCGTCATCGAGCGAGCTCTCGCCGAGATCGCGGCAGCGCCGGCCAACGCGGCGCGGGTCGTCGTGCGTGGGCGAACGGGGAGTGGCCGACGCACGCTGCTGGCCGCATTCGCTCGACTCGCGGGCCGCACCCTCGCGACCATCGATGCAGCCATGCTGGTCCGCGACAAGCGACTCGCGATGCTCCCGGCGCTGTTGCAGCACGCGAACCTCTGCGGCTGGTTGCCGTGCGTCGACGGCCTCGATACGATCGGCTCCGACGACGCGCAGAGCCGGGACACGGTTCGCAGCATGCTCGGCACTCATCATGGCCCGCTGACGTTGCGGCTCGCCCATCACGTGAAACCGCCGCTCGATCCTGGCTACACGCTGATCGACCTGCCGACGTCGACGATCTCCGAGCGCGCGACCCAGTGGACCAGCGCGCTCGCCGCGCGCGGCCTTGCCGTGCAAGACGCCGATTCGATCGCGGCGCGGTACACGATCGGTCCGGGCACGATCGAGCGCACCGCCGCGTCGGTCTCGCGAACGTCCGCTCGCGACACCGCGGTGGCGATCGACGAGGCCATGCGCCAGCAGATCGACACCAAGCTCGGTGCGGTCGCATCCCGCGTCACCCGTCTCGCAGACTGGTCGCAGGTCGTGCTACCGGCGGAGATCAAGGACAGCATCACGGAGCTGCTCGCACGCGCCCGGCATCGCCGCACGGTCTACGACGTGTGGGGCTTCGACCGGGTCATGACGTCGTCGCGTGGCCTCACGGCATTGTTCCAAGGTGGACCGGGCACCGGCAAGACCTTGGTCGCCTCGGCGATCGCTCACGACCTCGGCCTCGACCTCTACCGGGTCGACCTCTCTCGCGTGATGTCGAAGTGGGTCGGCGAGACCGAGCAGAACCTCGGCAAGCTGTTCGACGCGGCGGAAGAGGGCCAGGCCCTGATCCTGTTCGACGAGGCCGACTCGCTGTTCGGCAAGCGCACCGAGGTGCGGACCTCCAACGATCGCTACGCAAACCTCGAGGTGAACTACCTGTTGCAGCGCCTCGATAGCTTCGAGGGCGTCGCGATCCTGACGACGAACTTCGGAACGGCGATCGATCCGGCGTTCAAGCGACGCCTGTCATGCCGGCTGACGTTTCCGTTTCCTGACGATGATGCGCGCGAGCTGCTGTGGCGTGTCCACCTGCCCGAAAAACTCCCGCGCGCCGGCAAGTTCGATCTCGCCGCCCTCGCACGCCGCTACCGGATGTCGGGCGGCTATATCCGGAACGCAGCGCTACGTGCGGCGTTTCTCGCCGCCGATGAGAAGCGCCCGCTGACTCAGGACCATCTCGAGCGAGCGGTGCGCGCGGAGTTCCACGAGACCGGCAAGCTCGCCGAGTCGGGGCAGCTCGAGTAGCGCTACTTCTTCTTGAGCTGATCGAGCGCGATGCCGGCGGCGGTTGCGATGTCGGTCGTCGTGGCCTTCTCGAGCGCCGGAATCGCACTCTTGTCGCCCAGCTCGGCGAGCGCGAACGCCACCTTGCCGCGAACGATCCGCGACTTGTCGTGTTCGAGCGAGGCGATCAGCGGGGCGAGCGCATCGTGTCCACACTTGGGCGCCGAGAACGCGGCCGCGGCACGTGCGTCCTCGCGCGCGTGGTTCGCGAGCGTAGCGAACAGCAGCTTCTTGGCGGCGGGATTGCTCTGACATGCCGACGCGAGTGCATCGAGCGCTTGCTGAGCTGCCGCCGGGTTTCCTGATTGCAGGGCCGAGACCGCGTCGTCGACCACGTTGGACGCCGCACTCGGTGCCCCACCGACGGTGAGGGCCGCCGTCGAGAGATCGAGGGTGCAGTGATAGAGGTTGCCCGCCGGCGAGCCGCTGAAGATCCAGAACCCGATCGCATTGTTGGCGATCGCGGGTGGCTTGACGCCTGCCTTGCGCTGTTCGTCGGAGGACGCGCTGGTCAGCGGGCTGTCGTCGCGCCCGTTGAGGAGCAGGCCGACGCGCGCGAGCTTCTGCGCATCCTTCGTCGTCTTGGCAGTCGTCTTGGCAACCGCCGCGAGGATCGCGGCCTTGTCCTCGAGGATCGGATTACCGACACCTCCCACGATCGCGACGACGGAGAAATGGCTACGACCATCCGCGACCGGTTGGTTCCGGACCGTCACCATGAAGACATCGATGCCGGCTGCGAGGTCGAGATCGGCCTCACCGCGCGCGCGAACATCGACGACGCTCGAGCCGGACGGAGCCCAGCGCTCGACTTGTTCGGTGGTGGTCTTGGGCGGACTTTGCGGTGCGGGTGGCTGGGTCATCGCGCTCCCTGGGGCTGTCGGAGAGAGTGGCTGTGGATTCGGCGGATTCGTTACGCCACCGGACTTGGGTGGTCCGTCACCCGCGCACGCGGCGAGCAGGAGCACCATCACGGCAAACTTGAACGCGTCCATGAGTCTCCTAGCGAGGAGTTTGCGATATCGCCGCACCATCGTCGAGTGCGTGCGGGGCGAAGATCGCCCGGAAGTCGAACACGAGACGATCGGGGAAGGCCTGCTCGATCATCGCCTCGATCGTCGGCTGTTGCGCGAGGTCGTCGTACAATGCCCGAGGAAGCGGCGCGGCACGGATGATCCCATCCGGGTGCGTCTTCTCGAACACGAGCTCGCTGTCCGAGACCGACGTGAGGTGGAAATAGTCGGTAGGCGAGAACGTGTCGCGGAGATCGCGGAGCAACTGGATCTTGAGGAGCTCGATCACTCGATCGTCGAGCTTGGCGTCGAGGATGATCAGCTTCTCGCGGAGCGACGCGAGCCCGAAGATCAGTCGCCGGGTCATCTCGCGCCCCCACCCGATCACGAGCTCGGGGGCGTTGCGCTCCATCGTGGAGTCGAAACCCTGACGAGCGATCTCGAGGTAGCGATCGCGCCACGGCAGCCCCGTGCTCGGCGCGATCGTGAACCACAGACGCGCCGGAAAGTCGGTGTACGACAACAGTGAATCGATCTGTGTCTTGGCACCGCAGTTCGGGCAGTCGAAGCGATGGAACGTGCCCGCGAGGATCTGCTGACGGATATCGGGCCGCGCCGAGATGTGGAGACCGTTCGCCACCTCGACGACGTAGTGCTCGCCGCACCGACAGATGATCGTGGACGGTACGAACGTGCTCATCCTCGCTCCTTCCGATCAGGTGCCGGGAGTCTTCGCGACCGTGCCGCCGGTCATCGCCTGTGGCGAGAATCCTCCGTCGACGAGCTGCGAGATCATGGCCGCTGCCTCCGGATCTTTCGAGCGCAGCATTCCACCGACGGCGGGCGGCGTCCCGCCCGGCGCCTGGTTCTCGGTCTCCGCGTAATAAACTTGGTAGCACTCGGCGAACCACTCGCCGGGAGCCCGCCACTGATAGTCCGTGACCTTGCGGTTGGTTCGTTCGGCGGCGATGAACGAATACAACGAGTACGACGACCCGTAGGCGTCCTGGAAGTTCATCCCGTTGGGCGCCGTCTTCCAGCCGTGGTTGTACCAGGGGCCATTCACCGCCGGAGAGTACGTCGACGGAGTCCACACCGCGCTGACCGCGCCTCCGGGATCAGCCGGCAGTGCCGCGCCACCATTCGCGATGAGCGCGGCGTTGAAGGTGATCGCCGGCGACGACGACACGGCGGTGATCATGGCCTTGCGATATTGGGTGTTGAGATCGGAGTTGCCGTAATTCATCCCCGAATGCGCGGCGATGATCCCGTCGACGAAATCCGAGTAGCTGCCGTATTGATGCCATCCACCGGCCGACTTCTGCCCCATCCAGCCCTTCATGATGTTGCGTGACGCGTCGACGGCGTGGCCGATCTCGTGACGCAACGTCGCGTTGAACTGGCGGATGTTCGCGTTCGGGGCGCCGGTTCCATCCTGATAGATATTGTCCTGGCTGCTGCCGACCTTGTTTGCGCTCACCGCGGCGTCGGTGCCATAGCCCATCAGGATGTCGCCCTTGGAACCATTGTCCGGTCCCGCGTAGTACGCGCTGCCCGTGCCGCGATTGGAGTCGCGCAGGATGTTCATGAGCTGCGGGTTGCCCTCGACCGCCGACGGCGGCAGCATCTCGCACGTCTGCCACATGCTGGTCAGGCCGACCTTCGTGAACGGGTTGAGCGCGGTCGTGTTGACGGCTCCGTTGCTGTGCGTGTGATCGTACGTCCCGAGCCCGGCGGTCTGGACGCGGAACCGACGCTCGAACATCTTCTGGCACTCGGCGTCGCTCGACGCGGGCGTGAAGAACCATTGCCGAAGATTCGCTTTGCTCACGTCGCCCATCTGCAGGCCGGTCGGGAGTCCGTCGACCGTCGGGATCACCTTCGCGCGCGCCTTGCCGTAGATGTGATCGGTCACGGTCGGGTCGCGCGTCGCATTCGCGAGAAACCCGGCCGCACCGAGCGTGGTGAACAGCGTCTCGATCTGGACGGGATCCTCGAACGCCTTTCCGGCGACCGCTGGATCGCTGTTCTGCCGCGTCACCTGGAGGACCGCCGCAGGACAGTTCTTCTGGGTGAGCGCCCACACGGCCGCCCACCCGACGAGCTCGTCGTAGTCGGCACGCGTGCACTCGCTGAGCAGCTGTGACCACTGCGTCTGCGAGAGCGACTTGAGCTTGCCCACCGCGTCGAGATAGAAGACCGCCCACTTGACCTTGAGCTCGAGGTACGTGACGCAGCGGAACACTTCGTTGACGTCACCGCACTTGGTGAGGATGGTCGTCAGCTTCGCGCCATCGCCACGGAGCTTCGCTTTCTGCTCGGGATTGAGCGCGACGACCGCATTGCGGATCTCGGTCGCGCCGGCGTTCCACGTGCCGTCGACGAGGCCCTGCAAACGATCCCACGCCGGGACCATGTTCAAGGGCGCGTTCTTCAGGAACGCCTTGTAACCGGTCGGGTAGTGCCGCAGCAGATCCATCGTCGTCGGTGATGCGACCGCGACCAGCGACTGCCATTGCGGCGCGGTGAGCTCGTCGAGGTTGTTGCCCTCGTTGAGCCAGTACAGCTTCCACCGGAGATCGAGCCCACCGAGGATGTTGAGGTAGGTCAGGCAGCTCGTGACCGACAGCTTCTTCATGATGCGACGGTTGAGCGCGTCGTACGTGGTGCCGGTCTTGAGCTGTGCCTTCTCGGGCTCGGACAGAGCGTTCGCCTTGGCGAGCACCTTCGCGTCGTCGACCGAGCCGAGCCAGTTGCCCTCGGCGACACTCTTCAGATCGCCGAGCGCGTCGCGGTGAAGCGTGGTTGCCGGAGCCGTCCCGACGTTGCCAACCGCCTCGCCCTTGACCGCCTTGTCCGCTGCGGCATCGGCGAGCTTCTCGGCGCCGTCGCCGGGCGAGCTGACCGAGCTCGACTTTGCTTGCACCGGCGAGCTCGCGGCGCCGCCCGTCTGGACGACGTGGGCGAGCTCGTGCGCGATCAAGTGTTGACCGTCTTTCGAGCCCGGCTCGTACTGGCCCGCGCCGAAGAACACGTTCGATCCTTGCGCGAACGCCTTGGCGTTGATGTCCCCCGCGGCCTTGCCGGCGGCACCATCGGTGTGAACCTTGACGGCAGAGAAGTCCGCCCCGAACGACGCTTCCATCTGTTTCTTGATGGTCGGATCGAGACCGCGGCCACCGCTGGCCTCGTGTTGATCGCCAGCGGCCGCTGCGATCGCTGTGTTCGCGCCCGGACTCGCACCGCCTTCGGTCACGGCGTGGGCGGGCGTGGCGTCGGAAGAGCTCGGCGTGGCGTGAGCAATCTCGGACATGGCTTTCGAATCCTACGCCCGCGAGGGCCCGAATCTGCCCTCAGATCCTACCGAGGTAGACCGTAAATGCGGGCGCCAGGCCGTCCGGGATCGTGAGTCCGATCAACTGGATACATGGCTGGTCCTGCACGACGCCTCGGAGCGCTTGCCAGCTCGCGCGCAACTCCGGACCCGCCTCGACCGCGGCGAGCAGGACCTCGTCGGTCCGACGCAGCTCGTCACCCCGCGCGAAGTAGTAGAATTTCCAGCCTGAATGGGCGCCGAGGCTGCGGCCGACCCACACCTTGGGCCAGGTTCGCCCGTTCGGCTCGAGCCCGCAGAGTCCCTTCCAGAACAGATTCGATGCGCGCGACACCGGGACCTGCGCGAGCTCGAGCACGCGGATCGCCGCCGCCGCATCGCCGAGCCGCGCGTAGATCGTCTCGCGCTGATGATCGCCCGAGCTCTCCAGCCCGACGGCGGTGCACGCATGCGTAGCTCCGACCGTCGCGAACAACTCGTCCATCATCGGCGCGTGCGCCGGCCACGCGACCCGCGCGCGCTCGGCCATGTCGTGACCTTCACTCGCGAACGACCACCACCGCACGCTCGGTGGCTCGCCGGATCGCAGCGCGAGTCCCACGCCCTCGTACTCCTCGGAGTCGACGAGCGTCTCGCGGATCGAGGTCCGCTCGGGTGCGAGGAGCTCGAGCGCGCGAGCCGCGCGCCAGCGATCGCGGGTCCACGCGCTAACGCGAAGCGTGCCACGCGGATCGCTCACCGAGTTGATCGACCACTCGACGAGCTCCGGTGCGAGCTCGAACAGCGAAGCGAGCTCGGGGCCCGGCGTCGGCAGGTTCATCGTCGCGGCGAGCTGCATCGTGGTCGCGAAATCATCCACGCGATCCTGATACCACGAGGCGTGCGATGATCTGGTGGATGCCTTCACGTCGCCTGCAACTCGCCGCTGCCTGGGATGCACTTACCAAGGCGGGCCACGACGGCCCGCTCGACGCACGCACGTGCCGTCTCGTCGAGCTCGCGATCGCCATCGGCATTCGTGATCGCGATGCGGTCCGCGCGACCCATCATCGCGCGCTCGAAGTCGCTCACGGCGAGGAGATCGATCAGATCATCGCGCTCGCAGCACCGATGCTCGGACGCTCGGCCGCGGCCAGCGTGTACGAGTGGATCGGTCTCGAAGAGCCCGGCGCCGGCAGCATGCCGGTGCGGACGAATCTGAATCTGAAGCCGACCGACGCATAGTCGATCGAGGCTTCGAGACGGTCTGGCGAGCACGGCTGTCGCCGCGCGGCGAAGACACCTCGACGCCGATCGCGCGGCTCGACGACGCGACGGGATCGACCATCGCATCGAGCTCCAGTCGCAGCACGCCGGCTGGCAGTTGGTGGGCCGCGTGCACTTCAACCTCGCCGAGAACGGTGGCGACGACGAGGCGCCATTCGCATTCCTCGCCACGTACACGACGCGGCTGTCGGCGAGGGCGACCGCGCGATGCCAGAGCTCGCGACCGCACCGAAGCTCGCTGGCATCTTCGCGCCGGAGATGGCGCGGCGGGTGGGGACTACGGACAGGGCGGTGGCTTCGGCGCTCACCGCCGTCATTGCGAACGCAGATCAGTCGTCCGAGAGCCAACGATTGAGTGTCTTCGCATCGATGTCGAGCCGCTCCGCCGTACGAGTCTTGTGCCCGCCGAAACGATTTAGCGCCCAACGAGCATACCGGCGCTGGATCTCGTTCAGCGCGACAACGTCGCCGCTGAATTGCAATACGGGCATGACGGTCGGATCGAGTCCGAGCTCCTCGCTCGAGATTTCCTGGTTGCTTGCCAACAGCACACCGCGTTCGACGACGTGCGCGAGCTCGCGAACATTGCCGGGCCACGCATGGTCGAGCAAGCACCTGAGGGCGGCGCGAGAGAAGGTGCGCGCGGCCGCGGCTGGATGACGAGCGACGGCATCGCCGAAAAAGTAGTCGGTCAGTGGCGGAATGTCCTCACGACGATCGCGCAGCGGCGGAAGCTCGATCGGCAGAACATTCAAACGGTACAGAAGATCTTCTCGTAGTGTACCGGTCGTTACCGCGGTGCGCAGATCGCGGTGAGTCGCCGCGATCACACGAACATCGACCGGGCGCTCCTGGGTCGCGCCGACTGGACGAACTGTGCCTGTCTCCAGGACGCGCAGTAGCTTCGGCTGCAATGCGATCGGCAAATCGGCGAGCTCGTCGAGGAGCACGGTCCCTCGATCGGCCGCGACGAAGAGTCCTGGATGATCCGCTATCGCTCCGGTGAAGGCGCCCTTGACGTGCCCGAAGAGCTCGCTTTCGAGCAGCTGCTCGGGCAGCGCCGCACAGTTGAGTGCGACAAATGGCTCGGCGGCACGAGTGCTCGCGGCGTGGAGAACACGCGCGATCGCGCCTTTGCCCGTGCCGGTCTCGCCGGTGATCAGGACCGGCACCATCGTGGAAGCGACACGCTCGACGATGCCGAGCACTCGTTGCATCGCCGGGCTATGGGCAACCAGGCCACGGTGCGCACCGACTTGCTTGCGCAACATGGCGGCCTCGCGTCGAAGCGCACGTTCGGCGACAGCGCGGTTTACGAAGATGACGAGCTCGCCCACCTTGAATGGTTTAGTAAGGTAGTGGTAGGCGCCTTTCCTGATCGCCTCGACGGCCGAGTCGATCGCTCCGTACGCGGTCATGACGATGACCTGGATGTCTGGATTCCGCGAGCGAATCGCGTCGAGCAGCGCGAGCCCGTCGAGATCTGGCATACGTAGATCTGTGACCACGACGTCGACTTCCGTCGTTGCGATCATCGCGAGCGCTGCTCGAGCGGAGCCGCAGGCCGTCGCGTCGAGCTCGTGATCGCCGAGGCCATCAGCGAGCATCTCCGCCATCGCTCGCTTGTCGTCGACCACGAGAACGCGCGGTATTTTCACACAGCACCCTCGGCCGGCTCGAGTGGGACTGTCGCCGGCGCGTGAAACCCGAGAAGGTCGACAGGCTCGAGCGCGACGATCCAACCCGCGTGGATCAAAGGCGCCACGAGCGGCATCTACGCAAGTGCTGTGCCGCCGCCATGTGACTGAAACATAGCCGCCGGCTGCAACGGGAACCGGAAATTTTCCGCGTCGTCACGGAGAATCTCCCAAGGGCTGCCAGTCCTGCAACGGGATAACGGTACGTTGGCCGTGGCACACCGCGTGCTGTTCCGGTCGACGCAAGATGAACCGGTACGTGTTTCTAGCGCTGTTCTTGGTTGGATCGACAGCTCTCGCTCAGCCAGCAGCCCTCACCTTGCGACAGGCCATCGGCTACGCGCACGATCATCAACCAACGTTGATCGCCGCGCGCGCTCGAATCGATGTCGCGCGCGCACAGGCGAGGGTGCCAGATGCCGCCAGGGCAATTCGCGTCGGAGCAGCGGCCGAGCTCCTCGGTGGCACGAGCAACAATACGACCGCGTCGTACGCCACGCTTGGCTTTCTCGACGTTGCCCGGATTGGCGGCACGCCGGCCAACGCGCCGGTGAGCTGGGCTCCTGAAGCTTCTACGCTGGCGGGCATCTCCGTTCACAAAGACCTCTACGACTTCGGGCGGCTCGATCTGTTGAGCGATGCGTACGAGGCGCAGGTGCTTGCAAGCGGGGAGACTGCACGAGTCGCGACGCTCGATCTCGATCTGTTGGTCGAGGAGAGCTTCTACGCGGTTCAAGGCGCGCGCGCGGTGCTCGCCGCCTCGGAGGCGGCGGTGACGCGTTCGACCACGCACCGAGACTTCGCAAAGGCGCGCGTCACCGCACAACTGATGCCACCGATCGAGCTCGCGCGTGCCGAGGCGGATCTCGCTCGTTACGAGGTGGATCGTGTCCGTGCGGCTGGGTCACTCGCTGTAGCGCAAACGGTCCTCGCGGCCGCCATCGGCTCGACCGCGCCGTCGGTCGATGCCGGCGTCGACGATCTGGTGATCACCGACCCTGCACGCAACGAGCTGGGAAGCGGCGAGCTCCACGCGCCAGAGCTCCGGGCCGCTCGCGACGAGCTCGACGCACAACGACTCTTCACACGCTCGATCCGGGCGGAGATGCGGCCGGACTTCGGGATCTCCGCCGAGCTCACGGGCCGCGCCGGCGGCGCCTCGGTCACGGCAAATCCGAGCCCGACCGGCCATGGGTGGATCCCAGATGTGCCCAACTGGGACGCACTGGTCGTGTTCACCTGGCCGCTCTACGATCGCGTCGTGACGGCGCGCGCCGACACGTCCGCCCGTCTCGAGGCCGTGCGTGCGGCCGAGTTGCAACAGGTGAGCGAGCAACTGCGCTCGATCGCCGAACGCACGTTCGTAGATCTGGATGTCGAGCGCGCGGCGCAGCCGGCACTGCAACGCGCGGTCGATGCGGCCCTCGCGAATCACGACCAAGCCGAGGCGCGCTTCAACGGCGGTCTCGGCACGGCCGTCGAGCTTTCGGACGCCGAGGGGCTACTGACCCAAGCACAAATCCAGTTAGCCGTTGGCCAGTTCCAGTTGTCGCGTGCCAAGGCGCAACTTGCACGCGTTCTCGCGGAGTCCCACCCATGATCGAGCCCATCGAACCGTCCACCACCGCTGCCCCTCGCACACGCGTGATCGTGAACATAACGATCGGCGTCGTCGCCGTGCTCATCGTCGGTGGCATCCTCTACCACCGCACCACGGCAGGCACGAACCACACGACGCTGGCTCAGGTAGCCAAGGGCGTCACGGCGGTCAAGGCCGTGTCCGCACCGTTTCAAGAGCGCCGGCGTTACGTAGGAACCGTCGAGCCGTGGTTGCAAGCGAAGATCGGACCCCAGATGGTGTCGGCGTACGTCGACACCGTGCTCGTGAGGCCGGGTGCGACGGTCAAACGCGGCGAGATCATCGCGACCCTCGACTGTCGGAGCTCCTCCGCGTCGAATCAGGCCATCAGCGCGCAAGCGCGAGCACTCGACGCGATGCGCACTGCATCGGCATCCGAAGCGACGCGCGTGTCGAGCCTACTCGACGGCAAGTATGTTTCGCAGAACGAGGTCGATCTCAAGAATGCCGACGCTGCTAGCAAGGCCGCACAAGTAGCGGCGTTGCAGGCGCAGATGTTGAACTCCTCGCTCCAGGTCAACGACTGCGTGTTGCGCGCGCCGTTCGACGGCGAGATCGCAGAACGGACGGGTGATCCGGGTATGTTCGCGCGCCCGGGCACGTCGATCGTGACGGAGGTCGACCGTCACATCGTGCGGATCACCGCCGACGTTCCCGAAGACGATTTCGCTAACGTCGCACCGGAGACCGAGGTTCGGGTCCATCTGTTGGCGACCGGAAAGGATCTGACCGCGAAGATCTCGCGCCGCGCGCCGTCTGCAGATGCCGACACCCGCACGGTCCACATCGAGCTCGACCTCGTCGATCCGGACCGCGCGATCCCGACCCACACGACGGCCGAGCTCTCGCTCGATGTCGGCGCACCGATCCCCGCAACCGCGATCCCGCTGATCGCGGCGAACGTGCACGGATCGAAGACCAATTTCTTCACCGTCAAGGACGGAGTCGCTCACTCGACACGCGCGAAGCTCGTCGGTGAACGCAGCGGTGTGTACTACGTCGAGCCGACACTCAAGGCCGGAACAGAGGTCGTGACCGAGGGACGTGGTTTGCTCGACGACGACGACACGGTCGCCGCCAAGTTGGAGCCCTGGCAGCCATGATCGGGATGTCGCTCAAGAATCCGATCGCCATCGCGATGGCGTGCATCGGGATCATGGTGTTCGCCGCGGTGGTGACGCCGCGCATGTCGGTCGACACGTTCCCCGAGCTCGCGCCACCGGTGCTCGTGATCGGTACGCTGGCCCCGGGCATGGGGCCCAAGGATGTCGAAAAGACCCTGACCTGGCGCATCGAAAAGTACGTGAGTGCGACGCCGGGCGTCGACCACGTGGAGAGCACGTCTCGCAATAACCTCTCGGTCGTGTTCGTCTGGATGAAGTGGGGCACGAACCTCGACGCCGCGCAGTCGCTTGTCCAGCAACAAGTCAGCTTCGCGATGGCGGCCGTCCCGAAATCGCTCGGTGTGTTGCCTCCGTTCGTGCTGCAGTACGATCCATCGAACGCCCCGGTCGTGCAGGTCGCCGTCTACGGTGGTGGCCTCTCGGGAGCGCAACTCTACGACTACGCTCTCAACAACATCGAGCCGAAGCTGGAGGGCATCTCGGGTGTGGCCAGCGCCTCGCTCAACGGTGGCCGCCAGCGCCGGATCAATGTTGTCGTCGACCCGACGAAGGCACAGGCACGCGGGATCACGAGCGCGGAGGTCGCGCAGACCGTCGCCACCGCGAACCCGCTCCTACCCTCCGGCGAGCTCATCACGAAGTTGTTCGACGCTAACCTCTACACGAACGCGGTCGCCGAGCGGATCGCCGATATCGGAGACGCGATCATCAAGCGGCCGAATAACAGGCCGGTGCGGATCAAGGACGTCGCGCGGGTCGAGGACGGAGCATCGCCGCAGACCCAGGCGGTCTCGATCAACGGCCAGGACGGCGTCTACCTCAACGTGCTTCGCATTTCAGGGGGGAACACGATCGAGATCGTCGATGCGGTGAAGTCCACGATCGCCGGGCTCAAGAATCTGCCACCCGGCTTGGTCGTCAAGCCGATCTTCGATCAGTCCACGTTCGTACGAAGCTCGTACGCGGGACTCAAGAAGGAGATTGTCCAGGCGCTGGTCCTGGTCGCCCTCGTCATTCTCGTCTTCCTCCAATCGGTCCGAGGCACGCTCGTCGTCTCGTTCGCGATCCCTCTGTCCTTCGCGGTCACGTTGATCGTCTTGAATGCGACCGGTCAGACTCTCAACGCGCTCACGCTCGGAGGTCTGACGCTGGTCATGGGGCGACTCGTCGACAATGCCGTCGTCGTGCTCGAGTCGATCCACCGACATCGCAAAGAGGGAGCATCCCCAGCACTCGCCGCCTACGAGGGCACGAAGGTGGTCATCCTGCCCGTGTTGGCCTCGACCCTCACCACGATGGCCGTGCTGTTACCCGTCCTCTTGTTCGCGGGCCTTGCCCAGAAGCTGTTCGTTCCCCTCGCGATCACGGTCGCGGTCGCGATGGCGGCTTCGTTCTTCGTCAGTGTCACGGTCACGCCGGTGGCATGTCGCTATCTGCTCGGCGAGGCCGAGCCCGGGCGCGTCGCGCGCAAAGTCGAACATCGGATCACCAGTCTCGCGACGGGATACGCGCGCCTCCTCGATCGTGTGCTCGACGCCGGCTGGGCGGTCGTGATCGGCTCGTTCGTCCTCGTGGTCGCCAGTGGTTGGGTCGCGTCACACCTGCCGAGTGTGTTCTTCCCCGAGATCGACGAGTCGATGGAGCGCATCTACGTCCGGCTCGCTCCGGGCACGTCGATCCAGGAGTCTTCGCGCAAGATCCAGGAGATGGGTGAGGATCTCAAAAGCAACCTCCCCGGCATCGACATGGTGCTCACGAACGTCGGTTCGCCGAAGGCGGCACGGAGCGCGATGAACTCCCCGAACTGGGGTCCGCACATGGGCTTTATCCGGCTCGGGCTCACCGATCCCGAGGACCGCTCGGAATCGCAGCACGAGCTCTCGGATCGAGCCCGCGCGATCCTCGCGCGCGATTATCCGGGCGTCGATTTCTTGCAGTGGCCCGGAGGGCTCGTCGCGAGCGTATTCTCGAATGGGTACTCGGCACCGCTCGTGGTCGAAGTGCGCGCCGACTCGCTCGAAGCGTTGAGCGCCGAGTCACGCGCCGTCGCCGAGGTCGCTCGTACCGTCGGCGGTGTCCGTGATGTGTGGCAGACCTTCGAGAGCGACTATCCGGAGGTCCACGTCGACACCGATCGCGAGCGTGCCGGCACCGTCGGAGTCAGTGCGCGGGTCGCCGCGCAGGCAACCCTCGACGCGACCGTCGGCAATATCAACTCACCATCGGTGTGGGTCGATGGCGGCAACGGCGAGGCCTACTATCTGGTCACGGAATACGACAGCAAGCGGATCGACGATACCGAGGCGCTGCGTACCGTCCCGCTGCGGGTCGGACCGACGGGCGCCACGGTCGAGCTCGGCTCGTACGGAACGATCCGGCGCTCGACAGGCCCGATCGCGATCGAGCGCAACCACCTGCAGCGCGCCTCGCACGTGATGATGCAGACCGAGGGTCGTGACCTCGGCACGACCGCAGCAGAGCTCGAGGCCAAATTGAAGCGCGATCCACGGACCGCGAACATCAAGTTCGACTTCGTCGGGCAGGTCGAGCTGATGCGCACCACGTTCTCCGGCCTGGGCCTCGGCATCGGCCTCGCGATCATGGTCGTGTTCATGATCATGGCCTCGCAGTTCAAGTCACTGCGCATGCCGTTCATCATGCTGTTCACGATCCCGTGCACGTTGATCGGCATCGTGCTTGCCTTGATGGCCGGCGGTCTCGGCTTCTCGATCACCGCGCTGATGGGAGTGCTGATGGTCGTCGGCATCGCGGTCTCGAACGGGATCCTGCTGATCGATCACGCACGGATCAAGCTCGACGAGGGACTCGGCAGGCGGGCCGCGATCCTCGATGCCGCGCGGGTCAGATTCGTCCCGATCGTGATGACCTCACTCGCGACCGTGATCGGCCTCATCCCGACCGCGATCGGCCTCGATCGAGGCGCCGAGGCGAATCGTCCGCTCGCGCTCGCGGTGGTCGGCGGTTTGACTTCTTCGACGCTGCTATCACTGTTCCTCGTGCCGGTGATCTTCATGGCCGTCGCGCGCACAGCGCGGCTCGCGCAATTCGACGAGTAGCGAACAACGCGAGTGACGAGAACGACTCTCATGCATGTGCGTTAGCTCCGATTGTCAGTCACTCGCGTTCGAAGCGTGGCTCGGTGTTGTCAGCCAGCGTCCGACACCCGCAGCCAAATTTAGCTCCGGCGCTACGGACCCGAGCGGATCTGGATGAAGTAGTCGAGATCGAAGTCGAGATCGAAGTCGAGATCGAGGACCTGAACTTCCACCTGCTGGGCCGGGATGTTCTTCTTCAAGAAGTTCTTGCCGTACCCGAGGCTCTCGAGCTTGTCGTGACCTTTCCCTACCAACGATCAAGGTCGGTGGCGAGCGCTACGACGAAGCCGCCGCCCACACAGGTTCGAGACCGCGCTCGGAGATGAAGGTATCGAGCCGCGTGCGGTCGATGGATTCCGCCGAGGTTGCGAGCATTCCGCGAATGTCACGGAGGTGCTTCTCGGACCTGCCCTCCGCGTAGTACTCGAGCTTTCGTACGATCACGTACTCGATCGGCGCGACCGAGACCGCGAGTCCGTCGAGATCGAGCGTGCGGCGGTGGGCGAGGGCCCAACGATGCAGCTGATCGAACGCGATGTAAATGTCTGCCTTGAAGCCGGTTGCGTGGTGGATCAAGTTGCAGTGTCCACGCTGTCCACGACGGACCTCGATCGCGAGAACATCATCAGGCGGACAGTAGAAGTCATCGAGAGGAAATTCCGCAACGAACGCTTCGACGTCCTTGATCGCGAGTGAGATGACGATGTCAACGTCATGCGTCATGCGTGGCTCGCCGTACACGATGGCGGCCATGCTGCCCGTGATCATGTAGGGCAGGCCGAGACGCTCGAAGCGTTCGACGAACGGACGAATGAGATCAGGTGCTTGCACGCAGGAAGACCTTGCGAACATGTGCTGCGATCTGCACATCGGACCAGTCGGGATGGAGCGAACGCTCCTGCGCGGTCCGGAGCCGCCGCGCGGCCCAGTACAACGCATACGACTGACGCAACCGCTCGGCGGGTGTCATCGCACGGTAGATCGCAACCTGCTGCGGTGAGGGACGATCGTCCATCACCACCGAGCATACCCCACGGAGCTCGCGCAGCGCTCATGCCGAGCTGAACGGCCGCGCGATGAAGCGTTACGGCAAGAGCCAGCGCGAGCCGCAAGCCATCTCCGCGGGTTTGCACGGGAGCGCTCCCCGAAGGAGGGCTGGAACGCGCGCCGAGGGCGGTCACCGTCACGGCGTGCGAGCCCGGCACGTGCTCTTGACGGCCTGTCCGAGTGGGTACCGCCGGTACTTGGACTACGGAGCCAGTCGCAATGCGGTCAACGCTGCATCGAGGTCGACATGCACGCCATCGGTGATAGCGGAGCCGAATGGAGCATCGTCACGTTCCAGCAGATCGGGCCGGCTCAGCGTAGTCCACGGCAAGATGCCGTGGCGGATCGACACGGAAGCTCGGTCTGATCCGAAGCGCTGGAGGTGGAGTACGATGCCTTGTCCACGACTGGCGGGTTTGACCGCGGTCACGAGTGCCTGGGTTGCGTCCACCGTCACGAGTCGACCGAGCGCCGGTTGACCGCCGGCATGGCGATCCGTCGCGATCGGTCGCAACGGCCGGCTGATCGCCATCGAGGCGGCGACTTCCGTGGCCCCCTGGCCAGTCACGTCGCGTGCGCCGAGCGCGAACGTTTCGGTGAGGACGCCATCCGACGTTCCCATCGGCCCGAGGTCATCGCACGGCTGCTCCGACGTCGCGTTGCGGAACAGGACCCACTCGAGTGCGCCGGTTGCGCTGCCGTGAACCGCCGTGGATTGGGCGAGCTCGACGGCCACCTCCCCGCTCGAGACCCAGGTCACTGCGGGCCACAACGACGGCGTATATAGATTCGACAACGGCCGCACCGCGACGCCACCTGCAACTCCCATTGCCAGGTCAGTCGTCGGAGCCTGTGGCATGACCCGCAACATGATCGTGCGCCCACGTGCGGCCGCCCCCGTAGCCCGCAGCGTGAGTCGATCGTCACCCGCCGCGGCGATAAAGTCGATGGTCGTCGCAATTCCGTCGACGGTCGCAGTCGCTCGCAGCGTCGTGCGGGCCGGGCCTGCCTCGATCAGCGTGAGCGTCGTGGCGCGCACGGTCGAGACTTCGGCGAACTGCGTGTTTGCGCAATCGGGTCGCTCGGAACCGATCCGATACAAGCCACCTGTATCCGCGTAGATCACCCATTCCATCGAGGGTCCAGCCAATCGCTCCTGACCACCGACCTGGAGCGAATCGAGTGACCAGCCGTCGGCGTGGTGAGCGAATCGAGCGTCGAGGACGCCGGTGCTGATGACTGCGCTGTCGGCACCCACGCTCGCTGTTGCGGTCAATGCGGTACTGGCGCTCGCCCCGGCTTGCAACGAAAACGTCCGCCAACCAAACGCCGGCACTGCCGTGGCGAGAAAGGCGATCCGACCGTCTGCCGTGACTTGCGTCGGCTGCGGCATGCCTTCGACCAGGGCATGGAACGCTCCGCTGGCAGGCGCGGCAACCTCGACGACTTCGCTGCGATCGACGGGACCCGGATTGACCACGACGACGACTTGGGCAGTATCGGCAGTCTGGGTATCGATCTGTGCAGACAGTGCGGACAAGGCGCGGTTCCACGCGTCCTCTGCGGTCGTCTTCGCACTTGCCAGCAAAGGTGCCTCTTCACTATCAACGACGGCATCGGAAGAGGTGCCCGTGATCGTGTCGTGGTGGTTGCTCAACACCACAGCTTGCCACGCCGGTGCAAGCGCATCTGAGCCGGGTTCGACCAGAGCGAGAAATGGCTCGACGCCGGCGAGTGATTCGGCGACCGCGCGTGCCGCTTGTTTGAGCTGCGGTCGCGACGCATAGAACCCGGTCCATACCGGCGCGATATCGCGTTCCATCGCTGGTAGCTCGTCGGTGTGGAATCCGACCAGTCTCTCGTAGTCTTCAAACGTTGCGAGTGCCACCCAGACCCCAGTCGCTGCGTATTGCTCGTCGTTCCACCACTGCGCATAATCTGCCAGCCGCGGGCGTGGCACCTGGAAATCACAGCCGATCGGCACGAACAGATACGGTGTTTTGGCGTACGGAGTGAGTTGATCGATGAACTCCGCGATCTGGCTTCGGACGAAGACCGGGTCGTCATCGTGTTCCTCGCCGAGTCGATCACCGCCGACCGGAAAGCCGTCGAGATCGATCGAATCGCCCTGGCAGTACTCGCGGATCGGCATGTAGTGCGCGAGCACGCTGCCACCGCCCGGGCCGCGCCAGACGAAATCCGCGCTCCCGAGATCTCGCAGCACCGATGCCGTCGTGGTCACATCCGGCGCGATCGGATCGAGTCCGGCACCGACGATCTCGAAGGTGTGACGCGCTCCGTCGATCCGGCCGAACCCAACCGAGGTGAACCCGGCTGCCGAAAGTAGATCAGGAACGGTGGGCGAGTGGCCAAACGAGTCCGGAAGCCATGCCGCACGCGGGCGCGCATTAAAGCTTTGCTCGGCGAATATCGTTCCGAGCAAGTAGTCGCGCGTCAACGCCTCGGCCGTCGGCAGCAGCGTGTCGGGGGACGTCATGCCACCCCCAACGATGCGCGCATGGCCGGTCCCAAAATGCGCAAGCCACGGCTCGGCGCCATGGTCCGCAACGTGTTTCGCCAAAAAGCCCATCTCGGCGACCGAATAAAATGTCCGCGGATCTGCGTCGAGCAGGGTCGTGGCATCGTCGAACACGGTCTCGACACGGGCGCTGTAGTACTCGTCGAACGTGCTCTTCCAGTTGATGTCGAGATGGCTGCTCTGACTGAGGATCAGCACGCGTTTCGCTTCGGGCGGAACGCCGAGCGCCCTGCGCAAGTCCTGCTCGGAGAGCGTGGGATCGAGCAGGGATGGCAGCGGCAGCGCATTGTCGCCGCATGCCGCGAGTGCCACGCACCCGATGCAGAGCCGCGTTGTGAGGCGCATGACTGCTGATCTGGTACGCCTGTCGGCAATGTGGGGTCAAGCCTGGTGTTGATGGCGTCGGTAGCGGCGTGCCGTACTCGACGGCAGACGAACGGATCGTGTGTTGCGTGCTCGGGATCCCGACGATCGATCCAAATCGACGCGCTGACAGTCGAGCTCGTGGCAGCCGATATGCCCGTTGCCCGATCGCGAAGAGCCGACATCTACGGAACGTGCGCTGCGTGGTCCGGCGAGGACACGTGTGTGGTCTCGTTCACCGGTGCAAGCCCCGGTGAACGAGAGGCGATCGCAACCGCTGACGCCGGCCACGCCGACCCGTTCGCCCGAGGCCCCAGGCCATGACGAGCAGCGGAAGCGCGTCACCCGCGTCGTGGTGTCGCTGGACCGCACATCCGCCATCGTCGCCATGGCGCATGGGCGTCTCGCACGGTGCGTAGCACGAGCAACTCGTGCCGACGGTCAGACACATCCCGCTCGGGCACTCGCCGCCGCTTCCACAGGCGCCGCCGAGCTGGCCCGGCGGGAGCCCGCGAGGGCCGCACGCCATGCCCCCGGCGGGGTTCGGCACGCAGCCCATGCCGAGCGGACAGTCGGCGTCGCCGGCGCACGACGTCGCGCAGAAGTCGGCGCTCGGATCGAGCGCGGGTCGCGGCGAGGGCGACGCGGCGAGCGTCGGCGTGATGAAGCTCGCTTCGTAGGCATCGACGCGCATGTTGGTCCCCGACACCATGCACCGCGCATCTCCGAACGCCGTGATGCCGGCGACCTCCTCGGACGCGTTGCGTGTGATGAACACGGGCCCACCGCTGTCTCCGTCGCAGCTCATCGCCGGCGCCGCACCGATGACGAAGTCGAGTGAGTCGACCTGCGTGATCGAGGCCGAGCCCGTGCGCTTGACGCCGAGGCCGCCTTCCTCGTCGAGGCCAAACC
>JBDTJY010000015.1:0-8854 GCA_039935615.1 Kofleriaceae bacterium | reverse complement strand
AGGCCACGCCGTCGAGCGCCACGTTCTCGGTGATGACGACCGACCCCGACGTCCCGATGTTGACCGCCACGATCTCCGGCACGGGTAAGACTCGCAACGTGAGCGTCGGACCTACGACGATCGACATGCAGTACGTCGCGGTCGGCACCACCGCGACGATCACCGAGGGGACGCGCGGGCCACCGCTCCAGATCACGAACCTCGATCCGATCAACGCGTTCACGATTCACCAGCTCTACGCGCTGTCGAATTCGTTCGAGGTGATCGACGCGCGCGATGTCGAGCTCCCAGCGGGGGGAGTGGTCGCGTTCGACATCTCGTTCACCCCGGATCATGTCGGCTCGTTCGATGCGACCGCGATCCTGCTGCTCGACGACGATCCGGATCCGGCGGCGACGGTCGCGCTGCACGGCGAGGGCGTGGCGGTCGAGACCCGAGGTGGGGGCGGTTGCTCGGCCAGCGGCAATGCGAGCGGCGGCGTGGTCCTCTTGATCGCGCTGTTGGTGTTGCGCCGCCGCCGCGTGGCGATCCTGATGGTTGTCGCGACGACCGCCCACGCCGACACGCGCAACCTCGACCTCTCGATCTTCGATCCGACGCCGTCGACCAGCGCCACCTGGTTTGCGCTCCAGGACGCCGAGGTCGGTCGCGAAGGCGATTGGGCCATGTCCGCGCTCGTCAGCTATGCGAACGATCCGCTCGTCCTGCGCACGACACCGAACGACAACGTCGCGATCAAGCATCGCACGATGTTCGAGCTCGGCGGTGCGTTCGCTTTCGGCGATCGCTTCGAGGCCGCGCTGCGCTTCCCGTTGTACGTGCAGACCGGCGAGAACCTCAACAGCCCGACGATGTTCGGCGAGCCGGGCGCCGAGGGGACCGCGGCCGGCAACCTCGCGGTCAACGCGAAGGCGCGGTTGTGGCGCAAGCACTCGCCGACCGGCGACCTCGTGATCGGGACCGCGGCGACGCTCGCGCTACCGACGGAGACCGCCGATCAATTCGCCGGCAGCGACAAGCCCCAGCTCGACGTGCTCGGCCTGGTCTCGTTCACGACGCTCGCCACCAAGCTCTCGCTGTCCGCGCAGGCCGGCGCGGTGTTTCGCGCGACCGCGCTGTTTCACGGCGTCGATCAAGGCAACGGGATGCGGTGGGGCGTCGGTGCGAGCTACCGGCTCCAACCGGAGCTCGCGCTCGAGGCCGAGGTGTTCGGCGAGCTCGTGCCGGGTGGCCTCCACGATGCCGGCGACGCGACGATGGGTCCGGCGCGAGCGCTCGACGCGATCGAAGGCCTCGTCGGTGCGCACTATCAGGTCGAGCGCCGGTTCAACCTCGGGCTCGCGGTCGGTCGCGGGATCACCGCGGCGCCCGGCACCGCGGCGGTTCGCGCCGTGCTCGCGGTGACGTTCATGCCGACCGCCGACAAGGAGCTCGGCACCGCGCGACGTCGGATCGTCGGCGATGCCGATCGCGACGGCATTCCGGACGACGTCGACAAGTGCCCGAACCAGGCCGAGGACAAGGACGGCTTCCAGGATGAAGACGGCTGCCCCGATCCGGACAACGACGGCGATGGCATTCCGGATGCCGTCGACAAGTGCCCGAACCTCGCCGAGGACAAGGACGGCTTCGAGGACGAAGACGGCTGCCCCGACATCGACAACGATCACGACGGCATCCTCGATCGCTTCGATCACTGCCCGAACCAACCCGAGACGATCAACGGCATCGACGACGACGATGGCTGTCCGGACGAAGGCGTCGGGCTCGTCACGATCGACAAGGATCGCGTCGCGCTCGCTGAACAGGTCGCGGTGACCGCCAGCGGCAAGGTCGCGCCGGCGAGCTTTAACCTGCTCGGTCAACTCGGCGCGACGCTGCGCGCCCACACCGAGCTGATCAAGATCCGCGTCAAGGGCAAGCTCGCGCAGGCCGTCGTCGGTTGGTTGATCCAGTACGGCATCGCGACCGAACGCCTCGAAGCGCGGCCCGGCGACGACCTCGAGATCACGATCGTCGATCGCTATTAGCGCAACGCGTCGGCGAAGAACCGCGAGCCGGCGGCGAGCGTCTGCAGGTACTCGCGGACGTCATCGCGCGCGCGCGGCGGCAAGCTCGCGAACGGCGTCACGTGATCGTCGGGCACGTAGCGAAACGTGAAGTTCACGCGCCGCGTCCGAAACCCTTCGATGTGCGGTGGCAGATCGACGTGGTGCTTGTCCTCGACGCGCTGGACGCGGTGCAACAGGTCATCCTTCCAGCGCGGGCCCGCGAAGATCTGCAGCGAGTTGTCGTCGAGCCACTCGGTGCGCACCGGCGCCGCATCGAACTGGCCGCGCCGCACGAATTGAAAGCGCGCGCGCTCGCCGAGCGACAGCGACGCGACCGGGCCCGGCTCGAAGTCGCGATGCTCGCCGACCCGCGCGACGTCGACCTTCTTGCCGCCCTCGAGCCGGCTGCCGTAGAAGTTCACGAGGCAGGTGTTGAGGTGCCACTTGCGCGGCACGGTGGCCGGCGGAAATCCGCTGCGCACCCGGCGCTCGATCTGGGCGACCAGGCGCGCGAGCACCGGCGGAAACGGCTCGGCGCTGACCGCGACATCGTGGATCCGTTTCGGCGGCTCGTAGTAGCCGAGGCACGCGAACTGCCAGTTACCGAGCCAGTACACCGGGCGCAGCAGTGGCCGCTGGTGCTTGCCCTGCGGTGGCGGACGTCGCGTCGAATAGCGCTGCTCCCACAGGGGCTTCAGCGTGCCGAGCCAGGCCACGATCTCGGCGCGCGCCGCCGGATCGATGAACTGGGGCTCGTACACGTAGCAGCGGTCGATCACGAGAACCGTAGCTAGCATGCGCAACCGGAGCGCGTCTCGGCCGATATCGGCCGCATGTGGCTGCTCGATTGGATGTTTCACCCGCAATGCGCGGCGTGCTCCGCGCCCGGAGCGCCGCTGTGCGAACCGTGCGCCGGCGCGCTCGTCGAGCTCGGTCCCGCGTGCCCGCGCTGCGCGGAACCGACCGGCGTCACCTCGGTCACGTGCCCGCGCTGCCTGCGCGCGCCGCTGTCGCTCGAACGCATCGTGTCGCCGTGGCGGTTCGGTGGACCGCTCGCGTCCGCGATTCGGCGCTTGAAGTTCACGGGCGAGAACCACATCGCGCGCACGGTCGCTCCGCTGTGGGCGCCGCTCGTCGCCGCGGCCGCGATCTCCGGTGGGCTCGTCGTCCCGGTGCCACTGCATTGGCGGCGCCGGTTCGAACGTGGCTACGACCAGGCGTGGCTGCTCGCGCTGCACGCCTGCAAGTACGTCCACATCGCGCCGCCGCTGCCGGTGCTCGCGCGCACGCGCTACGCGCCACCGCAGAGCACGCTCGCCGCCGTCGAGCGCCGCGCGAACCTGCGCGGTGTGTTCCGCGTGATCCCGCGCTACGCCGCGCGGATCGCGGGGCGCGAGATCGTGCTGATCGATGATGTGGTCACGACCGGCTCGACGCTCGCCGCGGCAAGCGATGCGCTGCTCGCGAGTGGTGCCCGATCGGTGATCGGAGTCGCGCTCGCCCGCGCGGGTCAGTAACTAACCGCGTGCGCTCACCAACCCTCAGTAACCAGGCTGCGCGACGACTTCGGTCGCGCCGCCGTCGACCGCGAGCACCGTGACCGGCAGGAAGTCGACGTTGCCGTTGCTACCCGCGTAGCTCACCTGCACCGTGGTCTGGCCTGCGGGCACGCCGCACACCATGAAGATGCCTTGGAGCGGTGCAGCCGCGCCGGCATATTGCGAGAGGCCGGCCGCCGCGAGCCCCGCGACGAGCGTCTGATAGATGTCGACCGGCGGATCGCCGACCGCGGTGGCGTTCTGTGTCAGCGCGCCGTGGACCTTCGACGAGTCGGTGACGACGTTGCCGGCACAATCGACCGCCTTGAACGTGACGAAGCCGAGCCCCGCGCCCGTCGTGCACTGGCCGCCCCCACTCTGGGCGAGCGCGACCGCAGCTTGCGGTGTGATGACCGTGTACGGCACGGTCGTCGTGGCCTTCACGTAGGGGGTGCCGACGTACGACAGCGTCTCGAGGGTTGCGGCCGAACCGGTGCCGCTGCCCGCAATCTCGACGTATCCGGGAACCGGTGCATTGCTGGTTGCGACATTGAACGAATAGACGCCAGACGCGTCGGCGGTCGTGCTGCCCAGTAGGTTTGCGCCGGTGCACGGCTCGCCCGAGCACAACGTGACGGCGCCCGTGTACGGCGCGGTGAACATCATCCCGATGATGCTCGTGATGTCGGTCGAGAGTGTCGCCGCGGTTCCGGTCACGACGGCCGTTGCAGGGATCGTCGTCGGCGGCGTCGTGTTGCCGGCGCAGGCAAAGTCGCCGGAACCAGAACCAGAACCAGAACCGGAACCGGAACCGGAACCGGAACCCGAGCCGGCCGCATCGACCATGTGAGCCGCATCGATACCGCCGCTATTCGCGTCGACGCCGTTACCGTTGTTGTTGCTACTGCACGCGACAAACCCGGCGAGCGCGATCACCTTGAAGAGCTTCGGCATGACGGTGGCGATACACCAAACGGTGACGCGTTCAAAGTCACTAGTTGTTGCGATTGGCGCCGACTGTGAGGCGGACGGACCTCAGGACAAATGTCCGCACCGACGGCTCGTCATGCTGACCGAGCGCCTCGCCGTTCGGTCCTTCGATCGCGAAACCAACATCCGGCAATCATGCGCACGTCGAAGTCCAGACGACCGCAGGACGGCCGGTTCGTTCTATCTGTTCGGCGAGATTCGAGACTCGAATCGCTCACTCCCAATCGTGCATCCACGACTTGGCTCGGTACCGGTCCCACGCGTCGGGGAGGACGGTCACGACCGGGCCATTCAGACCTGGTCGAGCGGCGACACGCAACGCCGCCACGACGTTGGTCCCGGCTGACCCGCCGACGAGCAGACCTTCCTCACGCACGAGGCGCTTCACCATCGCGAAGCTGTCAGCGTCGGCGACGCGCTCGGCACCATCGATCACCTCGCGATGCAGATTCTCGGGTGCCTCGCTACCTCCGATCCCTTCCACCGCATACGTACCGTCGGCACCGATTCGACCGGTCTCGACCCAGTCTGCGAGGCCAGATCCGATCGGGTCAGCGAGGATCACGAGCACGCCGGGGAGGGCCGCTTTGAGCCGTCGGCCGACGCCGCTGATCGTGCCGCCCGTACCCGCACCTGCGACGAACGCGCCGATCCGGCCATGCGTTTGCTCGAGGATCTCGGCGGCGGTGGTCTCCTCGTGGACGCGAATGTTCGCCGGGTTGGAGAACTGGTCGGTCAGGAACCAACCGTGCTGTTCCGCCATCCGCCGCGCGACATTGCGAAAGTTCTCGGGACTGGAGGGTGGCGCGTTCGGCGCGATCACGACGCGCGCGCCGACGGCGGTGAGCGCGCTGCGCTTGTCGGTGGACATCTTCTCGGGCATGACGCAGACGAGGCGGTAGCCCCGCACCGCCGCGACGAGCGCGAGCCCCATGCCCGTGTTGCCGGCAGTGGCCTCGATGAGCGTCATGCCCGGACGCAGTACACCCCGAGCCTCGGCGTCATCGACGATCGCCTTCGCGATCCGGTCCTTGATCGAGCCGCCCGGATTGAAGTGCTCGCACTTCGCGAGCACCCGTACCGGCAGATCGGCTCCGATCCGGCGCAACCGCACCAATGGCGTGCCGCCGATTTGTTCGAGGATCTCTGCGCCGTCGACGCTCATCGCACGCTCCTCTTCAAGGTCTCGGACATGCGTACCGCCACGACGAGTCCAGATCCGGCGGTGACCGTGGCGACCAACCAGATCGCGGCACCGAGCCCGACTAGATCCGCGACGATGCCTGCGAGCAGCGCACCGACCGCATAGCCGAGGTCGCGCCAGAGCCGATAGACGCCGACCGTAGATGCGCGACGGCTCGGATGCGCAACATCGCCGATCGCGGCGAGCAACGTCGGGTACACCATCGCAGTTCCGACGCCGAGCAAGACGGCCCCGCAGATGAACGGCACGAGTGTCGCCGACGCCGCGATCGAAGCGATGCCCGAGGCCTGGATCCACATCCCAGATGCGATGAGCCACTTTCGGCCGATCCGATCCGACAGTGCGCCCGTGAACAGCTGGCCGATTCCCCAGACCGCCGGATAGATCGCCGCGAGCCACGCGATCTGCTCGAGTGACAACTTCGCCGCCGCGTAGAACAGCGGGAACAGGCCCCACGCCATCCCGTCATTCAGGTTGTTGACCAGACCGGCCTGGCTGATCGACGACAGGTCTGGATCCGTGAACGACGTCTGGACGAACAGCTCGCGTTGGGACATCGCACCGGCATCGGTGTGATGTTCGATCGCCTCCTTGTGCGCGTGTGCGTGCGTGTCTCGTACGAGCAGCGAAAGCGCGAGCCCGATCACCACGTACCCAACGCCGAGATAGAACGGCTGCGGCCGTAGGCCGTACGCCGATGCAACATAGCCGGTCGCGAGCGCCGAGATCGCGACGGCGCTGTAGCCGGCGAACTCGTTGAGCCCCATCGCGAAACCGCGCCGGGCCGGACCGGCGAGATCGATCTTCATGATCACCGTCGTCGACCACGTGAGGCCTTGGCTAATCCCGAGCAGCGCGTTCGCGAACAGGATCCAGCTCCATGACGGTGCCCACATCAGGAGAAACGGAACCGGGATCGCGACCGCCCAGCCCAGAAGCAGGACCCGCCTCCGGCCGATCGCATCCGACAGCCGACCTGCGAGGTAGTTCGTGCATGCCTTCGAGATGCCGAACACGACGATGAACGACAGCACCGCGGCCCGTGCCGCCAGATGAAAGTCGTGTTCCGCGATCGCCGGCAGGATCGATCGTTCGAGGCCGACCATCGCGCCGACGAACGCATTGACGACGACGAGCAACGAGAATTGCCCGAGGTTCGCGCCGAGGCCCAAGCGGACCTCGGCGCGCGGCGTGTTCACGCTTGGCCCCGATTGAACCGCAGGATCTCGGCCATTGCAGCGGGCTTCGCGGGCGCGGAACCTCCGACCTCGTCGACGAATGCATCACGCGCGAGCGCGAGGAGCGGATTCCACTGCTTCTCGAACGCGATCGTGCTGCTCGGTTTGCCACTTAGCCCGGCGCCGCACGGCGAGCCGCTGAAGTGTGCCGGATAGACTTCGACGGCGTCGGGCAGTCCGAGGAGCTTTTCGTGCAGGCTACGGTGCAGTTCGGCCGCGTTGTCACGCTCGTGCCCCGGCAGATCCGGACGGCCGACGCTGCCGACGAACAGCGTGTCGCCGGTGCAGACGAACCATGGTTCAGGCCCGCGGCGCAGATCGCTCACGACCAGCGCGATGCTCTCCGGCGTGTGACCAGGCGTGTGCAACACGCGGATGATCGTGTTGCCGAGCACGATGACTTGCTCGTCGTCGAGTGCCTCGAAGGAGCCGGCCAGGTCCGCGGCGCGGTGGAGCGCGTACGTCGCGTCGGTCAGGTCGGCGAGCGCTCGGCCTCCCGAGCGATGATCCGCGTGGACGTGCGTCTCGAATACGTACGCGATCCGCATCGCCTTTGCGTTCGCGAACGCGATGTACGTAGCGACGTCGCCCTCGTGCGGATCGACGACACAGCAGACGCCTTGGCCGCCGCAACCGAACAAGTACGCCGCACAGCCGGTCTCGTACCGATAGAACGGTCGAAAGATCATCGAGCATCCCCGACCGCGATCGGATGTCCGCCGGCACGCCATTCGGCGACTCCATCCTTCGCACGGACCGCACGCAGGCCGCGCTTCTGGAGCTCGGCGACGGCTTCGAGTGCATAGACACAGTAGGGACCACGGCAGTACGCGACGATTTGCTTTCGCTTCGGCGCGTGGTCTCGTGCCCATGCCTTGAGCGCGTCGAGGGGAACCGAGACGGCTCCGGCGATGTGACCCTGCTCGAACTCCTCGATCGGCCGCACGTCGATCAGGACAACCGTTCCGGCCTCGATACGGCGAGCCAGTTCGCCACTCTCGATCGGCTCGAACGCGTCCGGATTCCCGAGATAGTCGCGCGCGACGGCAGGCAACTCGGCGAGTTGACTCTCCGCTGTGCGTCGCACCGCCAGCCACAGGTCGACCACGGCAGGCGCCGCGAGCCGGTAATGGATTCGTTGCGCGTCGCGACGCGTTTCGACCAGCCGCGCCGCGAGCAACACCTGGAGGTGCTGCGACGCATTCGCGACCGACATCCGCGCTTCCTTCGCGAGTGCGTCGACGGAGCGCTCGCCCTGCACGAGTAGATCGATCAACTCGAGGCGCCCCGGTGCAGCGAGCGCCTTACCGATGCGCGCGAACTGCTCGTAGATGCGCTGTTTCGCTCGGCGATCTGCCATTCAAGTGACTACTTGAATACAAGACCCTCTAACGAGGGTCAACCATCATGTTTCGGACCGCTCCACTCCAGATACGACCTTGAAGCGGAACCACGGCTGCTCCAGCCGGACCACGGCGTCCACGCTTCGGGTTCCGCTGAGGATGGGATGACACGCGAACGGGTTCTATGCCCTGACTTCGCGGCTTTGACGACGAACATCGCCCGGCAGGACCGAGGCGGACCCGGCGTCGGGGCTCGGTCCGTTGCCCGTCGAGAGCCGATTAGCCCCGATGCCCGTTGCATCATCGTGAACCCGACGCTCGAACTAGAGGGGATCATGAGAATCACAGCGCATGACGGATTCTGCGGTGCTGAGACCTCGAATGTGCGCATCGCGCACGCACCGGAAACCGCACGTTCACAGTGACTCCGTTCGACGAGTTCGCTAGGGTTCGGCGCGATGTTTTCGCGCTTTCCGCTCCTGCTCGTGCT
>JBDTJY010000014.1:0-3647 GCA_039935615.1 Kofleriaceae bacterium | reverse complement strand
GCACCAATGGCGTGTACGCGGATCCCGAAGCGGCGGCGAAGGCGGCGCGCAAGGCGTTCGAGCAGAACGAGCGCACACCGCTCAAGACCCGCGCGAAGATGGTCGAGGCGATGCGCAAGGTCGTGCTCGCCAACAACGACGCGCTGTCGCGCTATGCGGTCGAAGAGAGCGGCATCGGTCGCTACGAGGACAAGCTCGAGAAGAACAAGCTGGTCGCCGAGAAGACACCGGGCCTCGAGATCCTCCGCCCGATCGCCTACACCGGCGACGACGGCCTGATGCTCACCGAGCGTGCGCCGTACGGCGTGATGCTCGCGATCACCCCGACGACGAATCCGACCGAGACGATCCTGTGCAACGCGATCGGCATGGTCGCAGCCGGCAACTCCGTCGTGTTCAACGTGCATCCTGCGGCCATGCAGGTCTCGAACTGGCTCGTTCATCTGTTGAACGAAGCGATCCAGGCGGTCGGTGGACCGCGCGACGTGATCGTCTCGATCGAGAAGCCCACGGTCGAGAGCGCGCAGCACCTGATGAAGCACCCGCTGGTGCGCATCGTGGTGGTGACCGGTGGCCCGGTCGTCGTCAAGCAGGCGATGAACTCCGGCAAGAAGTCGATCAGCGCGGGCCCGGGTAACCCGCCGGCCGTCGTCGACGAGACCGCGGATCTCGGCAAGGCTGCGAACGCGATCGTGCGCGGCGCGTCGCTCGACAACAACATCGTCTGCATCGCCGAGAAAGAGGTCATCGCGGTCGATCGGATCGCGACCGAGCTGATCGCGGAGCTCAAGCGCCAGCCGGTGCTGTGGCTCGACGCGCGGCAGACCAAGGAGCTCGAGAAGGTCGTGCTCGAGGGCGATCACGTCAACAAGGCGTGGGTCGGCAAGGACGCCGCCTTGATCGCGAAGGCGATCGGCATCAGTGGCCACGGCCACGACCTGCGCCTCCTGATGATGGAGGTCGAGGAGTCGCATCCGTTCGTCCAGCACGAGCTGCTGATGCCGGTGATTCCGCTGTTCCGCGCGCGCGATGCCGCCGATGCGATCGCCGCGGGCCTCCGCGTCGAGCACGGCTTCCACCACACCGCGACGATGCACTCGACCGACATCGACAACATGTCGGCGATGGCGCGGGTCTGCAATTGCTCGATCTTCGTGAAGAACGACGCGTCGTACGCCGGCCTCGCCCTCGGCGGCGAGGGCTACACCTCGTTCACGATCGCGTCGCCGACGGGCGAGGGCCTGACGACGGCGATCCACTTCACGCGCGAGCGGCGCTGCACGCTCAAAGAAGCCTTCCGGTTTGTCTAGAGGCCCGGCGCTCGGCGTCCTCGAGGTTTCGACGATCGCGCGAGGCATCGTCGCCGCCGATGCCGGCCTCAAGCGCGCGCCCGCGGTGCTGCTTCATTCGCGCGCGGTCTCCGGCGGCAAGCACCTCGTGATGTTCGAGGGCGGCGTCGCCGAGGTCGAAGAGGCGATGGGTGCCGCGACCCGGATCGCCGGCGACCTCGTGCTCGATCGTGTCGAGCTGCCGAACGCCGACGACCAGGTCTGGCCGATGCTCGAGGCACCGATCACTCCGATCGACTGGGCCGGCGATGACGAGGCCGAGGCCGTCGCGATCATCGAGACCTCGACGGTGTGCGCCGCGATCCGCGCGGCCGACGCCGCGTGCAAGGTCGCGTACGTGATCGTCCGCGACACGCGGTTCGCGGTCGACCTCGCCGGCAAGGCGTTGTTCACGCTGACCGGCACGCTCGACGCGATCGAAGCCGCGGTCGATGCGGCGCGCGCCGCCGCGGATCAGAAGATCGTCGGGCTCGAGGTCATCGCGCGCCCCGCGCCCGAGCTCCGCGGCCAGTTGTTCCGCTAGCTGGCGCCGTTGGTCGCGGGTGCCGGTGACGCCCGAGATTCGGACAGGCGAGGTCGGAACGCCTCGCGGCTGGCTTACTCCGGAGGTTCGCTCGCAGGTTTACCGCCACGGCGCAACGGCGCCAGGGAGGGCAGACGTTTGCTCGCGGGCCGCACGCAACATCTCTCCCTTCATTCCGATACCGGTCAAATGGATGACTACCGCCGCCATCGATTGGGTCGAGGCGCCAGAGGCGAACCGACCGTGCATGCCGATAAGACTGCAGGAGACGTGATCGGTGCCGCCATCGCGGTACATCGCGCATTGGGCCCGGGCATGCTCGAGAGTACGTATGAAGCGGCGCTCACACACGAGCTGTCACTACGTGAGATTCCATACGAGCGGCAACTACCGATCGTGATCCGCTACCGCGGCATCGTTGCGGGTACGTACGAACTCGACCTGGTCGTTGACGAGGTGTTGATCGTCGAGCTCAAGGTTGCGTCGTCGATCGCGGACATCCACATCGCGCAGACGCTCGCATACCTTGCGGCAACCGGACTCCAACTCGGACTGATTCTCAACTTCGGTCAGACAACGCTTCGCGACGGTATCCGCCGCGTCGTTCGAACGACCCCTTGACGATGACCCGATGACCTAGTGAGCCAATGAAAAGCGCCACGCCGCCAGCAAGCTGGAAATAGCGTCGAGACAACCTCGAGAGCCAAGGAGTGCGCGGGCTGCGCGATCACCGCGAAGCGCCTCTGGCGCCTCGACCCATCCATGGCGACAGAGCCGCCGATTCTCGCAGCGGTTGCATGAATGAGAAGACGTCGTGACGAGCGGCCCGCGTCCAAACCTCTGCCCCTCCAGCGCCGTGGCGCCGTGGCGGTAGAGATCTGGGAATACCGTCGATAGCGCTGCGACAAGTCCGGCGACGGCGCACCTGCGTTTGGGCCGCTAACTTGACTTAGCCGCTACGCGCCGGTCCCAGCGCGCTTGCGCTCGGTCGTCGTGATCGCGATCACTCGAGGGAGCTTGACGGTGAACGTCGTGCCCTCGCCGAGCCTGGTGTCGCATTCGATCGAGCCGCCGTGGCGCTCGACGAGCTCGTGGACGATCGAGAGGCCGAGGCCGGTGCCCTCGCCGACGTCCTTGGTCGTGAAGAACGGATCCCAGATCCGCGGCAGCACGTTGCCCGGGATGCCGGGACCGTTGTCGCGGATCTTGACCTCGACGGTGTCGGGGGTGCCTTCGGTCTCGATCGTGATCTGCGCGTTCTCTCGCCCCGACAGCGCCTGCGCGGCGTTGGTCAGGAGGTTCATGAACACCTGGTTGATCTGGCCGGCGTGACCGCGCACGCGACCCGGATCGCCGTACTTCTTGACGACGTCGATGTTGCCCTTGAGCAGGTGGCGCAGCAGCTCGAGCGAATCGTCGATCGAGCGATCGAGATCGAAGTCGACGACGGATTCGTCGTCGGTACGAGAGTAGTTGTGGAGCGCGCCGACGATCGCCTTGGTGCGCTGTGCTCCGCGCTGGACGACCTTGACCATCTCGCGGACGTCCTTGGCGGCTTCGGAGCGCGCGACGGGATCGAGATCGTCGAGTGCGCCGACCGCTTCTTCGAGCGGACCGACCGTGTTGACGATCGCATTGACCGGGTTATTGATCTCGTGCGCGATACCAGCGACGAGCTGACCGATCGACGCGAGCTTCTCTGACCGCACGAGTTGTTGCTGTGCGCGGGTCAACTTGTCGAGGGTCTCGGCGAGCTCGCGGTTCTTGCGCGCCAG
>JBDTJY010000013.1:0-10836 GCA_039935615.1 Kofleriaceae bacterium | reverse complement strand
GGGTCATCAGGCCCTGCAGGATGTCGAACATGCCGTCGGCGAGGTTGGCGCGGAGCTCGGTCGCCGAGCCGAGATCGAGGACGACGATCCGCGCCTGGCCTTCGGGCCCGCGCTGGACGAAGAAGTTTCCGGGGTGCGGATCGGCGTGGAAGAACCGATCGATGAACAACTGCTTGTAGAACACCTTGGTCAGCTTGATCGCGACGTCGTACGGATCGAGATCGAGCGTCTTCAACGCATCCTTCTTCGAGATCTTCACGCCGTCCATGAACGACATCGTCATCACGGTGCGCGATGACCATTGCGCGTAGACCTTCGGGAACAGGACGTCGGGGTCGTTGAGGAAGTTCTGGCTCATCCGCGCGATCATCGCGGCCTCGTTGACGAGGTCGGTCTCACGCTCGAGCATGTTGCCGAGTTGCTCGTGCACGCGCTCGATCTGCTGCACCGGGACGAAGCTCTTGTAGACCCTGATCGCCCAGCCGAGGACCTTGAGATCGACGCGGATGATCGTCGCGACGCGCGGGTAGAGGATCTTCACGGCGAGCTTGTTGCCGGCGTCGTCGCTCGCTTCGTGGACCTGACCGAGCGAAGCCGCCGCGATCGGCTCTTGCGAGAACGTCTTGAACACCTGCTCGGGCGGCTTGCCGAACGCGCGGATGAACGTCTTCTTGATCCGGCCGTACGGCTGCGGCGGCACGTCGTCTTGCAGCGTCTCGAGCTCCGCCACGATCTCGCGCGGCAGGAACGTGCCCATCACCGAGAGGATCTGCCCGAGCTTGATGTAGACGCCGCGCAGCGAGACGAAGCCGCGGTACATCCGCCGCGCGTTCTTCTTGTGGATCTTTTTCCACTTCTTGGCCGTATCGCAGCGGGTGGGCCACAGCCGAGCCCACGAGAGCGCCCAGATGTAGCTAAGGAAGATCACCGCGAACACACGCGTCGCACGGATCAGGCGAATCGCGGCCCACATCGTCGGTAACCTACGATGGTAGCATGCGCGCGTGTCGGACCTCTTCGATCGCGCGGCGAAGTTCTTCCACGAGCTGCAGACAGAAATTTGTAACGCGCTCGCCGATGCGGACGGTGGTCGCACCTTCGGCGCGGATGCGTGGCAGCGTCCGGGCGGCGGTGGTGGTGTCGCGCGTGTCCTGGAGCACGGTGTGGTGTTCGAGAAGGCCGGCGTGAACTGGTCGAACGTCGACGGCGAGCTCGACGCGGAGATGGCCGCCCACATGCCCGGCACAGGTACGAACTTTCGCGCCGCCGGAGTCTCGCTCGTGATCCATCCGCAGTCGCCGATGGTGCCGACCACGCATGCCAACTTTCGCTGCATCGCGAAGGGGGACACCGTGTGGTTTGGTGGTGGTGCCGACCTCACGCCCTACTACTTCTTCCGTGACGACGCGGTCCACTTCCACCAGACGCTCGCCGACGTCTGTGATCGTCACGAGCCGGTCGGCGACTACGATCGGTTCAAGAAGTGGTGCGACGAGTACTTCTGGCTCCCGCATCGCAACGAGACCCGTGGGCTCGGCGGCATCTTCTTCGACTATCTAGGCACCAAGGGCGAGCCGGTCGAAGAGGTGTTCGCGATGGTGCAGGAGCTCGCGCGCGCGTTCGTGACCGCGTATCTGCCGATCGTCGAGCGCCGGCGCACGCTGCCGTTCGGTGAAGCCGAGCGGATCTGGCAACTGCGACGGCGCGGGCGCTACGTCGAGTTCAACCTGATCCACGATCGCGGAACGCTGTTTGGATTGAAGACCAACGGGCGGATCGAATCGATCTTCATGTCGCTGCCGCCGCTCGTGCGCTGGGACTACGACGTCAGCGCGCAACCGGGCTCTCCCGAAGCCGAGTTGCTCGCGCAGCTGCGTCCGCATGACTGGCTTGCACGCACTTGAGATCGTTAAGCGATCTGATTTCCTAGAGAATCCGATCCCTTCGCTGTCAGGGGGGGAGTGTAGGTTCCTCGCGTCAACGGGAGTCCAAGGCTAGTAGGTACGCCTTGACGCTCCGCTACCCGTAGCGTAAGGATTTATTATGGCCAAGAAGCAGACTCGTCGCAGCATCTCTGTGAGCCGCACGACGTACGAGCGGCTCAAGGCGTTCTGCGAGGCGAACAACATCTCGATGAGCCAATTCGTCGAGACCCGCGTCGGGGACTTCCTCGGTGAGGGACAAGCGCCGAGCATCACGTCGGTTGTCCCGACCATGCCGCGCCCGACTCTTCCGGCGCAGCCCTCGCAGCCGCGCCCGGCGATCGTGCCGCAGCCGGTCAAGCACGAGTCGCGTCCCGTCACGCCGATGCACCACCCGGTCGCGGCACCGCAACAGGTGCCGATGACGTCAGCCGCGGCCCGCTTTGCGGTCGAGCCGCCGCCGCCGGTGATCAAGCAGAAGCAGCAAGAGACGGCCCCGAAGCCGACCGAGAAGCGCCCCGATCAGATCTTCACGTTCTGATTTCGCGTCTGCGTCTACTTCGTCTGTCTTCGTTTGTGGCTGCTGTTTTGGCCTCTTGATCGCTCGTTCTCGACGAGAACGCAGCCGGCCTACCCGAATCCTCGGGTGGGTTGGGCGTGGGCGAGCGCCTTTCCGAAAATAAACCGAAAATAGAACGGGCCCCGTTAGCGGGGCCCGTTTGCTCAATCTTACTCGCGGACGCTGATGCGTTAGCGCGAGAGCCGGGAGGTTATGAAGTGACCTCCGGTGAGCACTTACACGTTGCTATCATGTCGTTCTTCCTCCCCTGGCATATAGCCAGAGCCCGATGCGTTTCGGCCCGCCAGCACAATTGCAGCGGCTCCCGGCATCGGGCCTTCGTTATGGGCACTACGGCCCCATTCAAGGCCAACCCGCGATGTCCAAATGGTCATCAGCGCATGTTCCCGGAGCCAAAGATCAGGCTCATGTTTATTGTAGGGCAAGGTTCCGGGAAGCGCCAGTGTTCAGCGTGCGTTCTGTGCTAATCACCGCGCCCGCAGGCATTTCATGACCACGCGCCCCACCAAACAGCTCGACACGTTCCCGAACCCGAAGCGCGAGCGCGACTACCACATCACGTTCGACTGCCCCGAGTTCACCTGTTTGTGCCCGATCACCGGGCAGCCTGACTTCGCCACGATCCTCATCGACTACGTGCCGAACGAGCTGTGCGTCGAGCTCAAGAGCCTGAAGCTCTACCTGTGGAGCTACCGCAACGAGGGCGCGTTCCACGAGGCGGTCACGAACCAGATTTGCGATGACCTCGTGGGGGCGATCTCGCCGCGGTCGATCACGGTGACCGGCAAGTTCTGGGTCCGCGGTGGCATCGCGACGACCGTCACGGTGACGCACACCGCGTAACGGCGGCGTCTCCGGCCGAGTGCTCGGCGACAAGCACGAGCTGGTGATCGCCGAGCGTACGTTCGGTGAACGCGGCCTCGCTGAACGCGAGGTACAGCAACCAGGTTCGGATGAACGGCTCGTCGAAGCCGAGCGCGCGCACCGCGGGCAGCGCGGCGACAAACGCGTCGCGCCAGGCATGCAGCGTGCGCGCGTAGTCCGGACCGATGTCGTCGGCACGCGTGATGCGGAGCGGCGTCGGTCCGAGGCACGTCCGGATCGCGGCGAGCGACGGGATGCACGAGCCCGGGAAGATGTAGGTCTGCATCCAATCGACGCGCTTGCGATACGCGTCGAAGCGATCGTCGGGCATCGTGATCGATTGCAGCGCGATCCGGCCGCCGGGTGCGAGCAGGCGCGCACACGTCGCGAAGTACGACGGCATGAACTCGAAGCCGACCGCTTCGAGCATCTCGATCGAGACGATCTTCGAGTAGCTGCCCGCGAGGTCGCGATAGTCGCGATACTCGATCGAGATCCGATCGGCGAGGCCGGCCGCGGCGACCCGTGCGGTCGCGAGCTCGTGTTGTTCGCGCGACACGGTGATCGCGGTGACGCGACAGCCGCGCGTGCGAGCGGCGTGGATCGCCATGCCGCCCCAGCCGCAGCCGAGCTCGAGCAGATGATCGCCGGCGCGCAGCTCGAGGAGCTCGCACAACCGCTCGTGCTTCGCGTGTTGTGCGTCGGCGAGCGACGCGGTGTCGGTCGTGAAGAGGCCGCACGAATACGCCAGCGTGTCCGGATCGAGGAACAGTTGATAGAACGCGTTGCCGAGATCGTAGTGCGCGTGGATGTTGCGCTCGCTGCCGGTGCGCGAGTTCGCCGAACGGCGATGGCGGACGAGCGCGGGCAACTGCGCGAGCCGGGTGAGCGGCGATTCGAAGCCGCGCGCCGAGGTGCCGGCGATGAACGCGCGCAGCGTGGTGACGAGCTCGTCCGCGGACCAATCGCCGGCGACGAACGCTTCCCCGGCACCGAGCTCGCCGCGCAGCAGCATGCGGAGGAACATGCGGTCGTCGTGGATCGTGGCGTGCGCGGCGGTGGCGCCGGTCCCGAGCTGATAGCGCTCGCCCGACGGCAGCGTGAGATCGAGCCGGGGGCCGCGCCACGTCGAGCGCAGCCGCTGCAACGCGGTCCAGCGCAACACGTGGCCCGCCGGCGGGACGAGCCGCGGCAACGGAGCGATCAGTGGGTGAGCGATCTCGGCCAAGGGCGAGGACGTTATCGCGGAATCGGCCGATGATCGGCGCCGGGACGTAGGAACGGAACGCCGGCGAGCCGCAGCTTGATCGCTTGCCAGTGGATGAGGCCGATCACCTGCGCGGTCATGAACGGATAGCGCAACGCGGCGAGCGCGAGCGTGCGATCGGAGAGCGGCGAGCGCGCGCCCGCGAACCGCGCGAACAAGCGCCGCCGGCCGAGTGCGGCGGGCCTGCCGGCGTAGACGTTCATGCGGATGTCGAGCGAGCCGCCGTCGAGCGGCGCGTCGAACGTGAAGTCGTAGGTCGCGTCGCCGTGGATGAACGGCGAGACGTAGAGCTCGCGGACATGGCGGAACGTCACGTGCGGGCCGGCGATTCGATCGCGCGGCCCGAGCACGTAGCGCAGCGTGCCGCCGTAGGTGTTGTTGACCTCGGCGATCACCGACGTGATCGCGCCCGCGGCGTCGTAGTCGATGCAGAAGCTGACCGGGTTGAACAGGTAGCCGAACGCGCGCAGGTTGGTGACGAGGCGCGACGCGGCCGGTGCCGGCACGTCGTTCGCGGCGCGCAATGCGGCGAGCTCGCCGCGCAGATCGCTCGACGTGGTCGCGGTGCTCGGCGAGGTCGAGATCGCGTAGTCGCGATCGCGAAAGCCGAACAGGTTCGGGCGATCGCGCGAGAACAGATGGAGCGTGGCGTCGAGCGCGTCGAGCTCGTCGAGATCGAGCGCGGCCATGTACACGCCGTAGCGAAATGCCCGGCGGGCTTGCTCGTCGTCGCGCGCGTGTGCGAGCTCGCCGCGATACAGCGCCGAGTGGAACGTCACGCGCGCCTCGCGATCCGCGCGGTCGCGAGATCCTCGACGACGCGCATCGCGGCGGCGTGGCCGGATTGCAGGCCGTCTTCGTGAAAGCCGAAGCCGAAGTGCGCGCCCGCGTAGTACGTGTGGTGCGTGCCCGCGAGCCGCACCAGCTGGTCGCGCGCGACGAGCGCAGCGCGATCGAATTGCGGGTGCGCGAACTCGACCTCGTGGAGCACGCAGCTCGGCTCGCGTCGTGGGTTGAGCGTCACGAGGTACGGCGCGTTCGGCAGCCCTTGCAGCCGCGTCATCGAGTACGTGACGTTGACCCGCGCGCTGTCCGGATCCGCGACGTAGTTCCACGCCGCATGCGCGGCGGCGCGCGCCGGCAAGAACGTGCGATCGGTGTGGAGCACCGTGCGGTTGCGGCTGTACTGGAACGCACCGAGCGCGGCGCGTTCCTCGACGGTCGGATCGGCGAGCAGCTCGAGCGCCGTGTCGGCGTGGGTCGCGAGGATCACGCGATCGAAGCGACGTTCGCGGCCGTGCGCGAGCAGGGTGACGCCGGTCGCGTCGCGGACGATCGTCTGGATCGGCGTCGCGAGCTCGAGCGCGAACGGTCGCTCGGCGAGTCGAGCGAGTAGCGCATCGACGTAGCGCTTGCTGCCGCCGACGATCGTGTGCCACGGCAGCGGCTGCCACGGCGACAACATGCCGTGTTGATCGAGGAACGACAGGTACGTGATCGCGGGGAAGTCGCCGCAGCGATCCTGCGCGGTCGACCACAGCGCCGCCGCGAGTGGAATCGCGAAGTGGTCGCGGAGCTCGCGCGAGGTCCCGGTCGCGGCGAGGTACTCGTCGAGCGTGGTCTCGGCGACGAGCCGGCTCGTGAGGTCGCGCTTCGCACGCGCGAGGAATCGTACGACCTCGACGAGAAGTCGCCAGTGCCGCGGGCTGGCGAGCCGGCGTCGATCCGCGAACATCGCCGACAGCGAGCCGCTGCCCCACTCGAGCTCGCCGTCGGCGACCGAGAACGACATCGTGGTCGGCCGCGTCTCGATCTTCAGCTCGCGCAACAGCGCCGTGAACCGCGGATAGCGCGCGCGATTGTGGACGATGAAGCCCATGTCGATCGCGTGACCATTCGCCTCGACGGTATAGACGTGACCACCGGCGCGCGGCGCGGCCTCGAAGATCGTGACGTCGTGCGCCCCGGCGAGCGTGTACGCCGCGCCGAGCCCGGCGATCCCAGAGCCGACGATCGCGAGGTTCATCGCAGCTTCGCGAGCGCATCGCGCGCGGGCTGCAATAGCGCGGGCGCGAGCTGGACCCGCGTGCCGATCGCGAGCGCGGCCTCGAGCGCCTGGCGCGCCTGCGCTGGCTTGCCTTCACCGGCGAGGGCGCGACCGAGCGCGGCGAGCGGACGCCACAACTGGGGATTGTCCTTGCCGCCCGCGGTCTCGAAGCCGGTGATCGCCAACGAGGCGTAGCGCTCGGCCTCTGCATCCTGGTTCTCGGCGAGCGCGAGCTCTGCGCGCGAGGTCTGCGTGACGGGCAACGTCGTCGAGTGCAGGGCCTGTTCGGTCGCGAGGAGCTCGTCGAACAACGCGCGCGCCTCGGGGAGCTTGCCCTGCGCGACCACCGCGTCGGCGCGATCGGTCTCGATCACGTGGTAGTCGGGGCTGGTCTTGCCGGGAATCACGTCGGCGAGCACGAGCGCGCGCTCGAGCATCGCGCGCGCTTTCGCGGGGTCATCGGTCTGCGTCAGGAACACGCCGTAGTTGTCGAGCGTCGGGACGAGGATCGGGCTGTTCGAGCCGAACAGCTTTTCGCGCAACGCGAGCGCGGTCGTGAACGTCGAGCGCGCTTTGTCGAGCTCGCCCATGAAGTGGTAGCAAACGGCGAGGTTCGACATCGCGAGCGCGACCTCGGGATAGGCCTCGCCGACGAGCTGCGCGCGGACGGCGAGGGCGTGCTCGTAGTGCGGTGCGGCCTTCGCGTATTCGAGCGCGAGCGCGAGCGTGCCGGCGAGCAGGATCTCGTGGCCGAACAACACGCCGCTGTTCTTGCCGTACTCCCTCTCGGTGGCGGCGAACGACGCTTCGCCGGCGGCGACCGCGGCCGTGACGTTGCCCTGCTGGACATCGATCACCGCCTCGATGAAGCGGTAGTCGGATTCGAACTCGTGATCGACGCCGACGCGCTTGGCCGCGGCGACGCTGAGGCCGAGCCACACCCGCGCCTCAGCGGGGCGCGGTGGCTGCGCGTACATCATCGCGCTCGCGAGCGCGATGCCGGCCTTCGCGACGAGGTCATCGCGCTTGGCGGCTTCGGCGATCCATACCATCTGCGTCAGCGTCGCTTCGGCTTGCTCGTTGTTGCCCGCCGCCTGCTGCACGCCACCTTGCACGCCGAGCGCTTCGGCGAGCGCCGGTTGAAACCCGGCTTGCTGCGCGAGCTCGACGGCCTTGTTCGCGGCGATCATCGCCGGCGCGTACCGCGACACGATCGTGTTGGCCTTCGCGTCGGTGACCGCGACGTGGATCGCGGCGAGCTGACCCGCGAGCTCCGGTGGCGGCGCACCCGGCGCGCGCAGCGCCGCGACGTTGCTGCAGCGCGCGAGCTTGTCGAGCTCGTCGACGATGCTCTCGGCCTTCGACACGACGAGCGGATTCGGGTCCGCGAGCAACCGGGTCAGGGCGCCGAGCTCGGAGAGATCTTCGTCGAGGCACGCCTGGCGCAGCGAGAGCACGTCCTCGGTCTGATCGCGGCGCACGCGCGTCGCCTGGCAGCTCTCCGTCGACAGCGTCACCCACGTCGACGCGTAGTGATCGAGCGCTGGCGCGAGCGCCGCGTACGACTTGGCCGCGAACGGCACCTTCGTCGCGACGTACGCGGCCTGGATACCGGCCTTGGTCTTGGCATCCCAGATCCCGGTCAGGCGCTGATCGATGCCCTCGCACGGCTTCGCGACCGGCGGTGCGAACCGCCGCGTGGCCACGACCGCGCCGGCGACGACGACGATGCCGGCGAGGCCGATGGCGACCCGCCGCCGCGGCGCCGCCGGATCGACCGCGAGGGCCGCGAGCAGCTCGGTCATCGACGCGAAGCGCTTCGCCGGATCGATCGCGACCGCGCGCACGGCGACCTCGGCCACGCGGGCCGGCACGCGCGCGGTCGCCGGAACGCTCGGCTGCGGCGACGCCTTGGTCGGGAGCAGATCCTTCGCGTACGGTCGCCCGCCGGTCAACGCCTCGAACAACACGACGCCGAACGAGAACTGATCGCTGCGCGCGTCGGCCTCGATGCCGTCGAACTGCTCGGGCGCCATGTACGCCGGCGTGCCGATCACACCCTCGACGATCGTCGGGTCGACGGTCGCGACCGGCGCGGCGCTCTCCGGCGGAATCGTGTCGCCCTTCCTGAGCCGCGCGAGACCGAAGTCCATCACGCGGACGCGGCCATCCTTGCCGACGAGCACGTTGTCGGGTTTGAAGTCGCGATGGACGAGCTTCGCGGCATGTGCGGCGGCGAGCCCGGCACCGGCGGCGAGCATGACGTCGCGAACTTCTCGCCACGAGCGCTTCGCCGCGCTCAGCCACGCGCGCAGGGTGAGGCCGTCGACGAGCTCCATCGCGACGAACACTTGATCGTCGCGCACCACGCCGACGTCGTGGACGATCACGACGTTCGGATGCGAGAGCTTCGCGAGCGCTTGCGCTTCGCGCAGCAGCCACGTCGAGTCGCCGATCGTGGTGCCGGTCTGCGAGCGCGTGTGCAACAGCTTCAACGCGACCAGGCGATCGAGCTCGGGATCGAACGCGCGATACACGATGCCCATGCCGCCTTCGCCGAGGCGGTCGAGCACGACGTAGCGACCGACGTTCGTGCCGCGCTCGAGATATTTCGGCGCGACCGGCGCGCTCGTGCCGAGCAGCGTTACGTTCTCGTCAGTCATCGGGTCGGCTCGACGAGCGTCGCATATCCGCGTAGGCTGCCCAAGGACTGTGGGCACCGAGGTCGAGCTCGCCGATCAGCCGTGTTTGCTCGAGCGTCCCCGCGGAGCGCGCGCGCTCTACGTGCTCGCGCATGGCGCCGGGGCCGGGATGCGCCACGAGTTCATGACCGGCATCGCGGACGCGCTCGCCGAGCGTGGCATCGCGACGCTGCGCTACGAGTTCGCGTACATGCGCGCCGGCAGGGCTCGCACCGACAAACCCGAGGTCGCCGAGGCGAACGTGCGCGCGATCTGGAACGCCGCGGCGAAACGCTACCCGAAGCTGCCGCGGTTCGCCGGCGGCAAGTCGTACGGCGGTCGGATGACGGTGCGCGCGCACGCCGCGGAACCACTCGCGGCCGCGCGCGGGTTGATCTTCCTCGGCTTCCCACTCCATCCGCCCGACAAGCCCGGGATCGAGCGCGCCGAGCACCTGCCGATCGCGACCGGCCCGATGTTGTTCCTGCAGGGTTCGCGCGATGACTTCGCGGAGCTGACGCTGCTGCGACCGGTGATCGCGGGGCTCGGACCACGCGCCGAGCTCGTGATCTTCGAAGGTTCCGATCACGGCTTCACGCGGCCGAAGGGAGCGATCGCCGCGCTCGCGACGACGATCACTACGTGGGTCGATCGAATCCTTGACACGTAAGTCGTCACGGCGATGATGAGCCGGTGTGGACGAGTTACTCCGCGCGGCATGCGGCCCAGCTGATCGGGCTGCCCGAGTCCGCGGTCCGGAGCTGCATCCGCGACGGCTTGGTCGGCACGCCGGGCGCGGTGCCGGCGCAGTTATCGTTTCGCGATCTCGCGGCGCTGCGCACCGTGAAGAGCCTGGTCGACGCCGGCGTGCCGTTGCCGCGCGTGCGCAAGGAGCTGATCGCGCTCGCGAGCACGTTGCCCACGGGCGCGTCCTTCACCGAGCTCACGATCGAGAGCCACGATGGTCACGTCCACGTGCGCGGGACGCGACCGCCGCACGCCGCTCAACTCGCGCTCGAGCTCGATCCGCTGTCGCGCCCGCGGCCCGAGGGCGAGCTCCGCGAGATGCGGCGCGCGCCCGATGCACCGGTGCCGGTCGCGGTCCCGCCGGCGACGGCCGAGCAATGGCTAACGCGGGCGCAGGCGCTGGAGGAGCGCGACCCGGTGGCGGCGATCGACGCGTACCGGCGCTCGCTCCGGCTCCGGCCCGACAGCACCGAGGCCTGGATCAACCTCGGTCGGTTGTTCGCCGAAGCCTCGGACGCCGGCAGTGCCGGCGATTGCTTCAAGAGCGCGCTCGAGCTCGATCCGGCAGAGCCGACCGCGGTCTACAACCTCGGTGTGCTCGCCCAGGACGCCGGGAAAGAGAGCGAGGCGATCGAGCTGTATCGAAAAGCGCTCGAGCTCGATCCGCAGCTCGCCGAGGCGCACTACAACCTCGCGACGCTGTTCGATCAGTCGGGTGATTCTCGCTC
>JBDTJY010000012.1:0-21002 GCA_039935615.1 Kofleriaceae bacterium | reverse complement strand
GTGTTCTTCAAGGGCTGGTGGTGGGCCGGCTTCGTGCTGCTGCTCGTCCGAGGTCTCGTCGATCACATCGATGGCTACAAGGCCCGCAACTTCAACCAGCGCTCGACGTTCGGCGCGGTGATGGACGATGTCTGCGACCGCTGGGTGCTCGGCATCATGTACGCGGGCGGTTGTCTCAACCTCTCGGGCGACTATCCGCACGTGCTCGTGATCCTCGGCTTCGGGATCACCGGTGCGTTGACCAACGTGATCATCAAGCTCTCGATCTATGCCGAGAGCCAGCAAGACGTCTGGCGCGAGAAGGGCAAGATCGGTCATCCGATCGACGTCGTCGGGCTGTTCGGCTCGGCGGAGTTCCTGATCTACTACGGCGCCGGCGTGTTCTTCACCGCGCTCCTCCACGACCCGCGGCCGTTGCTCGCGGGCTGCTGGGCGGTCGCGATCATGAGTCACATCTCGTTGCTCCAGCGCGTGCGGTTCGCGTGGAAGCGCTATCGCTTCGTCGATCCGGGTCTCGCGACCAGTGAAGACGTCGAGCCCGCCGAAGCCGAAGCGTCGTAGTCATGGCGGCAGTCAGCGAAGGGCTCGCCACAGCGGCGCCTGCGAAGAAGGTAGTGTCGCCGTGGAATCCGGCGAACGCGGTCACCGCATCGCGGTTCCTCACGCTGCCGTTCTTCTTCTGGGCGGTGCAGCACGGCTATCACCAGTGGGCGACGCTGTTGATGCTCGGCTGCGGCCTGCTCGACAAGCTCGACGGTCTGGTCGCGCGGATCTTCAACTGTCGGAGCGCGTTCGGCGAGCTGTTCGACGCGATCACGGATGCGCTGTGCTACGGCTTCGGGCTTGTCGTGGTGGCCGCCTACGGCTGGGCGCCGGCGATTCCGGTGATCGGCGTGATCGCGCTCGGCATCGCGAACAGCGTGATGCGCGGGATCTACGTCAAGCGGGCAGGCCGCACCACGAACTACAAGTCGTACGCGATGGAGCGCCTGGTCGCGTACACGGGCTACCTGATCGGCTTCGCGACCGCCGGGTTCGAGGTCACGTACTTCTACTGGCTGTTCCTGCCGACGATGATCGTGATCCTGCTCTACGACTCCAAGCGGATGCTGGTCGATCCGATCCCAGCGCCGATCCCGGAGGCATCGTGACCGAGCCGATGACGGCCGACCAGTTTCGCTGGTTCCTCACGCTCGTCACCGGCGGCGTGTCGGCGATCTGGTTTCTCGCGGATGCGCGCAAGTTGATCCGGACCGGCCGCGCCGACGGCGCTGATCCGTCGGTGCGTGATCGCCGGTTCGGCTACACGATGGGGCTCGTGATCGCGACGATCGGCATCGTCGGCTCGCTCAAGCTCAACCATTGGATCTCGTTCGGCCGGTCGGCGGCGGCGGCGCCCGCCGCGGCGGTCACGTACCAGCCGATCGCGACGCAGAAGCTGCTGCGAGACTTCGCCGGTGGCGACGTGTTCGTGCTGTCGAAGACGACGTTCACCGATACGGCGAGCGTCGTGAAGCTGGCGACCCAGATCGATCCCGAGGTCGTCACCGCGGACACCTCCGTGATGGCGGACTGCACCATCCAGCGCGGCGCGATCAAGCTGACCTGCGTGGTCAAGGGCGTGACGCCGCGACGGATGAAGTCCGTCGTGACGAGCTACTTCACCGAGGGCAGCGTCGCGGCGGATTCGGCGAGCGAGCCGGTGATGTCGATCGGCTCGACGCTCGCTGCGACGCTCGGCGTGAAGCTCGGCGATACCCTCGACCTCGCGGTGCCGCCGAATCCGGCGCGCGCCGTCCGCGTGACAGCGATCCACGATACGGGGTTCGCCGAGTACGACCTCCACCTCGTCGTGATGAATCTCGGGACCGCGCAGGCGTTGATCGGCACGGCGATGTCGGCGCCGTCCGTCGAGCTCGAGCTCGACCACGCCGACAAGGCGCATCATGTCGCGCGCGAGCTCCAGGCGAAGCTCGGCGACACCTACCAGGTGATCGACTGGTGCGAGCTCAATCAGAAGTTCCTCGGCTGCGCGTGGCAACCGAGCGCCGACTGACTACTCGCCGCCGTCCTGCGGATCGCCGCCCTTCTTGACCGGTCCGCGCGAGCCCGGGGCAGGGGCTTCGCTGGCTGCGGGCGTGGCCGCGGGCGTGGCTGCGGGAGCGGCGCCGGCCTCGGGTTGTGGATCCGACGGCGTGGTGGCCGCGGGGACCGGCTTCTGCACGGCGGGCTGATGCTTCGCGCACGCGCCGAGAGTGGAGAGGCCGAGGACGATTGCCAGGTAGGGGAGACGCATCTGCACTATCTTACCCTGGCGATGAGACGGCACCTCTGGATCCTGCTCACCCTGATCTCGGCGATCGCGTTCGCCGGCCCCAAGCCCAAGCCACCGAAGCCGGCTCCCGTCCCGGTCGCGCAGGCGGCGAACAAGCCGACGCCCGATCAGCAGAAGCAGATCAACGATCTCCAGCAGGACCTCTACGCCGATCAGGCGAAGCAGGCGTACTACCCGGCGATCAAGCTCGCGAAGCAGCTGGTCGAGCTCGAGACCAAGATCTACGGGCCCGACGCGCGCGAGGTCGGCTATCGCAAGCAGCACCTCGCCGGCCTCTACATGAGCATCGGCGACTACAACGCGTCGCTCGCGATCCACAAGGAGATCCTGGCGTCGGCGGAGCGTCAGAACGGTCCGGACTCGCGCGAGGTCCAGACGGCGTTGCAGGGCGTCTCGGGTGCGCTGTGGGGACAGAACCGCCTCGACGAGGCCGAGCCATACGCGCAGCGCGGGCTCGCGCTGTCGAAGAAGAACGATGGCGAGGCGTCGCTGATGTACGCGTCGCAGCTCCAGATGTACGCGGCGCTGTTGCAGATGCACAACGAGTTCTCGGCGTCGGTCCGGCTGTACGAGCAAGCGCTGACGATCCACGAGGGCCTCGCGAAGTCGAAGAACGACCTGATGCTACTCGGGCCGATCACGCAGCTCGCGACGATCTACTGGCAGACCAATCAGCAGGCGAAGGCACAGGCGATGTACGCCCGCGAGATCTCGATCGCGACGAACGCGCCGGACGCGACGGTGCAGACCCGCGCGACGACGATGTGGGCGATCGCGTCGCAGTATCACTACGGCGGGCGCGACGATCTCGCGAAGCCGCTGACCAAGCAGACGATCGACATCTACACCAAAGAGATCGCGCGGCTCGAGAAGGACAAGCCGGATGACCCGATGCTGCCGAGCTATCTGTCGATGCTCGGCTACACGTATCGCCAGGACAACGACCTCGCGAATGCGAGCGCCGTGTTCAAGAAGCTGATCGCGAACGACGAGAAGAAGACCGGCGGCATCTCGGTGTATTCCGGGCAGCTCGCCGAGATCGTGCGCGCCGAGGGTCACCCCAAAGAGGCGCTCGCGCTGTACGAGCGGAGCAACCAAGGGATGTCCAAGCTGTCGCCGCTGTCGGCGCATGCCTACGACACGACGATCGCGGACGTGCTGCGCGAGCTCGGCGACTACAAACGCGCCGAGAAGTTGTTGACCGACTACCGCGGCTTCGCCGAGAAGACCTACGGCAAGCATCACCCGATGTACGGCATGGTCGAGCAGTCGTTGGCGTGGGTGTACATGGCGAGCGGCGACATCGCGAAGGCCGAGAAGTCCCTGAGCGAGTCACTCGACCTCGCCGAAAAGGATCTGACGAACGTGCTGCGCACCGGCACCGAGTCGGATCACGCGATCTACTTCTCGAAGAACGGCTATCAGCTCGACGCCGCGATCAACTTCGGCGTGACGTTCGCGCCGAAGGATCCGAGCGTGGCTCGGCTCGGCCTGCTGACGCTGCTGCGCCGCAAGGGCCGCGTGCTCGATGCGGCGGCGGCGAGCATGGCGACGATTCGCTCGAAGCTCTCGGCCGACGACAAGAAGCTGCTCGACGACCTCGCGAGCGCGCGCACGAAGCTCTCGAAGCTCACGGTCGCGGGCCCGGCGGCGACCGGGACCGACGACTACGCGAAGGCGGTCGCGACCCTCGAGGATTCGATCCAGAAGCTCGAGATCGAGGTCGGCAAGAAGAGCACCGCGTATCGCGCGACCAGCCAGGCGATCGAGCTCGCGCCGATCCAGAAGCTGATCCCGAAGGCTGCGCGGCTCGTCGAGATCGTGAACTTCCAACCGAGCGATCCGCGAGCGCCGTATCGGATCAACCCGGTGCTCGCGCCGCGCCGGTTCGCGGCATACGTGCTCGGGTCCAAGGGCGACCCGACGCTGATCGATCTCGGACCCGCGCAGCCGATCGACGATGCCGTCGAGAAATTTCGCAAGGCGGTCTCGAATCCGAAGAGCACGAACGTCGCCGACCTCGGCAACGCGCTCTACAAGCTGACGATCGGCAAGATCGCGCCGGCGCTCGGCGGCTCGAGCGAGGTCCTGCTCGCGCCCGATGGCACGCTCAACGTCGTGCCGTTCTCGGCGCTCGTCGACGACAAGGGCAAGCTGCTGCTCGACGCGTACAACTTCACGTACCTGACGTCGGGCCGAGACCTGCTGCGGCTCGCGCTGCGCAGCAAGGCCCAAGGTGGCGGCGTGCTGTTCGCGGATCCGGCGTTCGATTCGACCGGCACCACGCCGGCGCCGACCCCCGCACAGGGCAGTCGCGGTGCGCGCTCGGCGGATCTGTCGGGCTTGATGTGGCCGCAGTTGCCGGGCACCGGCCAGGAGGCCGATGAAGTCGAGAAGACGTTCGGCGGCCTGACCGACTATCGCGGCGCGAGGGCGACCGAGGGCGCGTTGAAGGCGCTGCACGGCCCGAAGATCCTGCATCTCGCAACCCACGGCTTCTTCCTCACCGATCACAAGGCCGACAAGTCGCGCGGTCCCGAGACCACGATGCCGGGGCAGAGCAGCGCGCCGCCGTCCGGCGTCGAGAATCCGCTGCTGCGCTCGGGCCTCGCGCTCGCGGGTGCGAACAAGCTGCAGTCCGGCGACGAGGACGGCATCCTCACGTCGATGGAGGCGTCGGGCTTGGATCTGTGGGGCACCAAGCTCGTCGTGTTGTCGGCGTGTGACACCGGCAACGGCAAGGTCACCAACGGCGAGGGCGTGTACGGCCTGCGCCGCGCACTCGTGATCGCCGGCGCGGAGAGCCTCGTGATGTCGCTGTGGCAGGTCGATGACTTCGCGACGCGCGATCTCATGGCCGGCTACTACGCGAAGCTCAAGGCGGGCCATCCGCGCAGCACCGCGCTGCGCGAGATCCAGAAAGAGATCGCGGCGAATCCCAAGTACGCGCATCCGTACTACTGGGCCGCGTTCGTCGCGGCCGGCGACAACACGCCGATCAACTAGCGCCGAAGGGCAACTAGCGACGGGCGGCGACCAGCCGGTGGGTCGGGACGCCGAGCGCATCGCAGGTCGTGAGTGCGAGCTCGAGGCCTTCGCGATCGTGGTCGTGCGCATACATCGTCGCTGCGAGCGGCGCGGTCTCGCGCAGATGATCGTCGAGCTCGTTCGCGTAGTAACCGCCGAAGGCGAGATCGAGGCGGCGCGCGTAGCGCAGCGCTTCGAACCGCACGACGGCCGAGGCATCTCGTGCGAAGGCGCGGTCCCACGCGCGCGCGAGCTGCTCGTAGAGCTGGGCGTTCGCTTCCAGCGATGGATCGTGCGCCGCGCGCAGGCTCTCGGCGGCGAGCGCGAACTCCTGACGGAGGTAGTGCGCGTCGGCATCGGCCTGCGCGTGCTCGAGGCCGAGCGTGATCGGCGGCGGCACGTCGGTCGTGATGGTCGGCGTGGTCGGCGTGATGATCTGCTGGCGATGGCAGCGGTGGCGATGGTGCGGCACCGCGACCAACGTCGTCGCGCCGAGCACCGCCACGAGGAACAAGTCTTGGGCGTACGACCAGCGCAGCGCGAGCATGCCGCTAGTGTAACGCGAGCCGCTCGCCGTGCGAGAGGATGTTGACGCCCGAGGCGCCGCGCGCGAGCGCGATCTTCGCGAGCCGCCGGCGCGGCATCGACGGCAGGCCGAGCCGCAGGTGGAGCGTTCCCCAATGCACGGGGATCAGCGCCTTCGCACCGAGCCGCTCGTAGATGTCGAGCGCACAGTCGGGGTCGATGTGGACGCCTTGGTCGATCCGCGCGCTCCGCGAGCGGTAGTACCAGACCGGCATCATCCCGCCGATCGGCAGGAGCGTCGCATCGATCGCGAAGCGCTTGCCGATGTCGTCGAACACGCGGTGGTCCGAGAAGTCGACATCGCCGGCGTGATGCACGGTGATGCCACCGCCTTCGACGACGTAGCCGACGCACTCCGGCGATGACGTCTTCTTCCACCGCCCGGTGTCGTGGCGCGTGGCGACCGCGTGCACCGCGAGCCCACCGATCTCGAGTTGATCACCGGCGGTGACCTCGGTGACGTTCGCGAAGCCGAGGTCTGCGACGAGCTCTTTCGCGCCGCGCGGCACCACGAGGTGCGCCTCGCGCGACAGTGCGCGCAGGCTCCAGCGATTCAGGTGATCGACGTGCGAATGGGTCACCAGCACCGCATCGACCGCACCTGCGCGACGCGCACGCCACGGCAACAGCGGATCGAAGATCACGCGCGAACGACCGAGCTCGGCGACCGCCGTCGCATGGCCCAGCCATGTCACCGCGGGTCCCACCGTCGCCCCGAAACCCGTCGAAGCGCCGTCATTGCCGGTAGCAGCGGCGGTCACGCTGCTGTATAGCACGGGGGGCACCGTGCTGATGTTCCTCGTGATCGGCGTCCTCGCTGGTGCGCTCACTGGCGTGCCCATCGGACCGGTCAACGTCGCAGTGATTCACGCTGCCTACCGCCACACGATGCGCCGCGCGATCGCAGTCGGCCTCGGTGGTGCGGTCGGAGACGGACTGTATTCCGCGCTCGGCGTGCTCGGCATGCAAGAGGTCATTCAGAAATATCCGATCGTCGAGCCCACGCTGTTCGGTATCAGCGGCGCGGTGTTGCTGGTCTACGGCATCTTGACGGCGCGCAGTCACCCGCCCGCGGTCGAGGCGACCGGTGACGACGGTGACGTCGACGAGCCCGATGCCTCGGACTCGATGGTCGCGCGGCGCGAGACGTTCGCCGGGTTCAAGGTCGGGCTCGCGCTGATCGTGCTCAACCCCGCGGCGATCGCGACGTGGGTCGTGATCATGGGATCGACGATTCCGAAGCACACGCGGATCGAGGGACTGGCGTGCACGATCGGCGTGCTGATCGGGTCGTCGGCGTGGTTCATGCTCGTCGCGTTTCTCACGCATCGCGGCAAGAACGTGCTCGGCGAGAAGGCGGCGTGGATTCCGCGGATCGTCGGAATCGGGCTGATCTTCTACGCGATGTACTTGCTCGCGAAGGCGATCAAGTACTTCGCGTTCCACTCGTAGTTGGTCGGTCGGTCGATCGATCGCGTCGATCGCGTCGATCGCGTCGATCGCGTCGATCGATCGATCGATCGATCGATCGATCGACCGATTCGGTTCAGTTCTCGATCGCCTCGAGCAACAGGCCGATCGACTCTTCGAGCGCGATCGCGATCTTCTTCGGCACCGGCGATTCGGTCTCCGCGATCAGCGTCGACAACCGGCGCGCGGTGCCGGCGATGCTCGCGCGCAGCTTGTCCTTGCGCTCGCGATCGCTCTCCGGAAATGCGACGTCCTTGAACCGGCGCGCGAGGATCGGCGCATCGACGCCCTCCTCGAACGCGACGCGCTGGATGGTCTCCATGGTCTCGGCATCGGCGCTGCCGCGCTCGGTCGCTCGCTGGACGAACTCGACGGCCTTCACGGTTGGAATCGGCGCCTCGAACGGATCTTCGCGCGCGCGCTCGATCACGCGCGGCGCGCTGGTCTCGAGGAAGCGATAGCTACCGAGCAGCTTCGCGACGGTGTTCGCCCGGAGGTGGAGCTCCTTGCGGCAGTACGCGTCGAAGTCCGAGAATCCCCAGCCCTCCCACGCCGCCTTGTTCTGGACGCGCTGGAGCGCTTCGGCGAGCTCGAGCCACGTCCGCTTGAACGCTCGCGCCTTTTGCAGCGTGTCGGCTCGCACCGGGTCGTTCGCGACCGACAGCATGCGATCTTCCATCTGACGGTCGGTCTTCGTGATGATCTTGGCGCCCACGCTGCGGACCCTACGCGAAGGGTCTGATCCCGACGGAAATCTGAGGCTGCACGATGCAATCTCGACCGGTTACACTCCGGCACGGCTCCTGCTGATCCACCGCTCGTTCATGCGTCTCGTCCTACTTCTCCTCGTCACCCTCGCGGCCTGCCCGAGCTCGTTCAACGATGCCGGCCCGCTGCAGGGCGGTGACGACGGCTTCGGCTCGTCACCGGAGGAGTGCACCGTCGCCGCGGACTGCGTCGAGGCCGCGGCGAAGTGCTGCGACTGCCCGACCTACGCCGCGCCGCGGAACGATCCCGCGGTCAACGCCTGCGCCGGCGTGACGTGCCCGCCGGGTGGTCCGGCGTGCCCGATCAACGTCGCGCCGAGCTGCGACGCCGCGCACATGTGCGTGCTCTCGTGCGTCGAGATGGAGTGCCCGAACACCTGCGACGACGGGTTCGTCGTCGACGCGAACGGCTGCCTGTCGTGCGAGTGCGCGCAGGTCGGCGCGCGCGAGTGCCTCGCGGACGCGAGCTGCGCCGAGGCTCCCGCCGACTGCTGCGGCTGCGCGATGGGTGGCGCGGACACCTCGGTCCCGGCCGATCAGCTCGCCACGTACGAGGCCGAGCTCGGCTGCCCGTCGAACCCCTCGTGCCCGGGCAACAACTCGTGCGACGCCACCAACGCACCCGCGTGCATCCAGGGCGGCTGTGCGTTGGTTCCGGCGCTACCGGCCAACGCCTGCGGGCGTAGCGATTTGCCCACCTGCGGCCCGAGCATGGCCTGTGAGGTCAACGTGGGTGGGGGGCACAACCCCGCGAACGATCACCGGGTCGGAGTCTGCGTCGACCTCCTGTGACGCCACCTCCTGACGGCGAACGGCCCGTCATCGCGTTATAATCACGCACCCATGACCGAGGCCAAGATTCTACGATGAGTGCTACGGACGGACCGCCGGCCTCGGGGTCGTTCCCACATGCAGCGCCGGCCGCGACGCTCGTGGGCACCGTGCTCGATGGGCGATATCGGATCATCAAGCTGATCGGTGAGGGCGGCATGGGCGAGGTCTACTCGGCCGAGCACGTCCACATCGACAAGAAGTTCGCGATCAAGCTGCTGAAGCCGGAGATCGTTTCGAACGCCGAAGCGGTCACGCGGTTCCGTCAGGAAGCGCGGTCGTCGAGCTCGATCGGCCATCGCAACATCATCGGCATCGACGATTTCGGGCAGCTCTCCGACGGCCGCATCTACATGTGCATGGAGCTCCTCAACGGAGCTGCCTTGAACGACATGATCCAGCAGCCGATGTCGGCGGAGCGGCTGCTCAACATCCTGATCCAGACGGGGCACGGTCTGGCCGCCGCGCACGCCAAGGGCATCGTCCATCGCGACATGAAGCCCGAGAACATCTTCGTGACGATCGGCGCGCAGGGCGAGGACATCCCGAAGATCCTCGACTTCGGCATCGCGAAGGTCTCCGGCAATGAAGGCGGCAATCACCTCACGCGCACGGGCACGATCTTCGGCACGCCGTTCTACATGGCGCCGGAGCAAGCGCTCGGCAATCCCGTCGACGCGCGCACCGATATCTACGCGATGGGCGTGATCATGTACGAGTGCTTCGCCGGCTCGCTGCCGTTTCAAGGCGAGTCGTTCATGGGCATTCTCACGCAGCACATCACGAGCGAGCCCGAGCCGGTCACCCAGCGCGCGCACAAGGCCGGTCGTGGCTTGCCGCCGGGGCTCGCCGAGATCATCACGCGCTGCATGCAGAAGAATCCGGCGCAGCGGTTCGGCTCGATGGACGAGCTGGTCAACGCGCTGATCGCGATCTATCGCGGCGTCGCGGGCGCCGGGATGAGCACGTACATGGAGGCGTTCCCGGTCGCACCGGGTCACCCGTCGCAGCCGACGCCGCCGCCGATGGGGCACGCCGCATACAACCAGACGATCGGGGCGCCGAGCGGACCGCACAACATGGCGACGCCCGTCGGGATGCCGGCGCAATCGAGCCAACCGATCATGCAGCCGCCGGGTCTGTACGACCCGTCGGCGTCGGTCGTGCAGGTCGCGAAGAAGGGCAACACCGGCCTCATCATCGCGATCCTCGTCGTGTTGCTCGCCGGCGGTGGCATCGCGGCATTCGTGCTGATGAACAAGGACAGCAACGGCGGCACCGGAACCGGATCGGGCTCCGACAAGATCGCGAGCAACGACGGCTCGGGCTCCGATACCAAGGTCGTCCCCGACAAGGGCTCGGCCGTGATCCCCGACAAGGGCTCGGCGGTCGTGCCGGTCGTGCCCGTGATCGATGCGGGCGCTCCGGTGATTCCGGACAAGGGCTCCGACGCGACCGTGCCGCACGACGGCTCGGGGTCCGCTGCGGTAGATCCCGATCTCGGCCGCAAGGTCGATGTCGTGATCGATTCGAACGCCGCGAGCTTCGAGGTCTACGAGAAGGGCGTGCCGGTGCTCAACGGCATCGTCGCGGTGCTACCCGGCGAGAAGCACACGCTGACGATCCGCGCCCACAACTACAAGGACAAGACGGTCGTCGTCGACGGCTCGAAGGAACGAGTCAGGGTCATCCTCGAGCTGGTGAAGACTGGCAATTCCGGTACCAATACGACCCACAACGGAAGTAATTCGAACACCACGACGCAGACGCACAACCCACCCCCGACGGTGGATTGCAGCAACACCGTCATGAACACCACCCCCGAGTGTCGCAAGCAGTACTGCAAGCACCATCCCGACGACGCTTCCCGAGGCTGCGATACCGAGTAAGGGTGCCGTGCATCACCGCATGTGGCACACCACTTGAGCGACACTTCCCACAAGGCAACCCCCATGCGCCAACCGAAACGTTCACTTCTCCTGATCCTGTTGGCGTTGTGCACGAGCGTGTCGCTCTCGTTCGCAGACGCGCGCAGCGATGCGCGCACGCACTACCAAGCGGGACAGAAGGCGTATGCCTCGTCGGACTACAAGTCCGCGATCAAGGAGTTCTCCTCGGCGCAGGATCTCGCGCCCGCGGATCTCAACAACTACAACCTCGCGCTCTGCTACGACAAGCTCGGCGACGCCGACAACGCGCTGACCTACTACAAGCAGTATCTCGACAAGGTTCCGGACGCACCGAAGCGCTCGGAGATCGAAGCGAGCATGGCGCGGCTCGACGGCGCGAAGAAGTCGGCGGCGGGCAAGAAGCTCGATGCCGACAAGAAGGCCGACGCCGACAAGAAGGCGCAAGCCGATGCCGATGCGAAGCGCGCCGAGGAGCTCAAGAAACTCGACGACAAAGCGCCGCCGCCGGTGACCGTCACCGATCCGGTGCCGCTGCCGGCGACCGGCGTGGGCTCGACGGGAACGCCGAGCAGTGGCCTCACGGTCACGACCGGTGACAGCCAACTCGATCGCGTGCAGGGCATCAACATCGATCAGATTCGCGATCAGCGGATGGGCGCGAGCGCGGGTGGCATGCCCCCGAACGGTGCGCCGCCGCCGAACGGTGCGCCGCCGCCGAACGGCGGTCCGCAGCCGAACGGCATGGCCGCGATGAACAACGGCGGCAACGGCAACCCGAACCCGAACGGTCAACCACTGCCCGGTGACAAGCCCGCGGTCCAGCAGGAGACGCCGGTCTACAAGAAGTGGTGGTTCTGGGTCGTCGTCGCGGTCAGCGCGTACGTGGTCTACGAGATCGCGACGCAGAACTCGACGACGACCAACGCGACCGGCAGGATGTTCGACCGCCATAGCAGCGGCGCGGCGGCCTCGGCCCCGACCGGCGGCTACACGCTGATGCGCTTTTGATCTGAGCGCAGCGTCGTGATCTCGGCCGGCAGGTTATAAAGAGCCGTGCCGGTGTCCGCTGACGATCTCGCTCGCGCGACGCGCAACCTGCGCTCGCACCCGACCGACTACGGCGCGTGGCTCGAGGTCGCGGCGCTGCTCGGTGCGCTCGGCCACGCCGATGACGCGGAGAGTGCGTTCGCGGCGATCGGCGAGGGCGCACGCGCCGGTGGTCGGGTCGCGCTGGCGGTCGCCTGCGCGCGCTACCTCGAGAAGCTCGGCAGCATGCGCGGCGGCGAGCTCCTCGATCAGGTGATCGAGACCTACGCGACCGGCGGCCCGCACTTTCATCTCGTGAAGCCGGCGCCGCACGAGAAACCGGAGATCGATCTGACGAACGCGGGAGGCACACCGCTCGCGGATGCGCGCACGGTGATCGCGGCGCTCGGGCCGTGGCTCGCGGCGCGCGAACCTGGCGTCGTCGCACCGGCACCGCTGCTGTCGGCGCTGACCAAACCGGGCGCGCGCGCGTTGGCCAGCGTGATGACCGCGCGCGCGGTGGCCGCGGGCACGACGATCATCGAGGCGGGTACGCCGGCGACCGCGCTGTACTGGCTCGCGCACGGCACCGTGACGGTGAACAAAGGCGCGACGCTGCTCGGCGAGCTCCACTCGGGTGCGTTCTTCGGCGAGATCGCGCTGGTCGGCGGCACGACGCGGACGGCGAGCGTGATCGCGCACGAGGACAGTTGGCTGCTCGAGATTCCCGCGAAGGCGATCGAGACCGCCGCGCAGAAGCATCCACAGCTCGCGGAGGTGCTCGCGTTCCACGCGCGCGCACGGCTGCTCTCGAACCTCACGAAGATGTCCGAGCTGTTCAAGGCGCTCGCGCAGGCGGATCGCGATGCGCTGCTCGCGAGGTTCTCGACCGAGCTCGTGCCCGCGAACACGACGTTCATCGTCGAGGGCACGCGCAACGAGCACCTGTGGGTGATCGTCGCGGGGCGCTGCGAAGTGCGCGGCGGCGGCAGCGTCGTGGCCGAGCTCGGACCAGGCGCGGCGGTCGGCGAAATCTCGTTGGTCAGCGGCGCGAATGCGGTCGCCGATGTCGTCGCGATCGAGCAGGTCGTCGTGTTGAAGCTCGCGAAGCGCGACTTCGACGAGGTGGCGAAGCACCAACCGAAGCTGCTCGCCGCCGTCGAGAAGCTCGTGGTGGCGCGCGAGAAAGAGAATCGCGCGCTGTTCCAAGACGCGTCGGATCTGATCGTATGAAGTGGCTCCACGCGCTGTGCCTGATCGCCGTCACGCCCGGGTGTGTCGACAAGGGGCCGGGACCGCAACCGAAGAAGATCGATCCGAAGCTGATCGCGGCGAACCTCGTCGCGGCCGTCCCGCCGGGCCTCGCGCACCTCGATGTCGCGCTCGGCGCGCCGGTCGTCAGCGTGATCTACGCCGGCAACACGACGCCGGCGGCGCTCGTGCCGGGTGGTCCGTCGCGGATCACGCACGTGTGGAAGGTCCAGCTGCCGCCGGGGCCGGGGTGGCGCGTGTTCGCGCAACTGCGCGGCGATGCCGGCACCGCGGACTTCATGAACCTCGACGCGACCGACATGGAGCTCGGTCATCCCGTCGAGAGCTGGAAGGCGGGCGAGGTGATCTTGGATCCGCTCGACTTCACGCTGCGCCCCGATTGGAAGTCCAAGACCGCGACGCTACAAGTCGGGCTGATCCGCGTCGGCGGTCACGACCTCGGCGATCGCATGGCCGCGACCGGGCCGAACACGCTCGACAACGCGGTGCTCGCGAAGACGCTTCCGGTCGATCTGTCGAAGGCGCCGCCGCCGCCGGGCACGGTGTATCTGCCGCACGCGACTGGGCCGATCACGATCGATGGGATCGCGGCGGAACCGGGTTGGGGCCTGGCGTTGCAGTCGCCGGAGTTCGCGACCGCCGACGGCAGTCAGGATCCCGTCGGTAGCGCGCGTGCGAAGGTGTCGTGGGACGAGGACAACCTCTACGTCTACGTCACCATCGTCGACACCGATATCGTCACCCGATATACCAAGCACGACGAGCCGCTCTACAAAGACGACGCGATCGAGATCTTCATCGACGCCGATCGCAACGGCCGCGGCTACATCGAGCTCCAGGTCAGCCCGGCGAACGTCACGTTCGACAAGTGGTGGGCGACGACCCGCGCGGTGGAAGGCGACGAGAGCTGGGACAGCGCCATGAAGAGCGCGGTGAAGCTGCGCGGCACCGTCACGCCCGGCGACTCCGATCAGGGCTGGGATGCCGAGATCGCGATCCCGTGGGCGGCGATGAAGGGTCGCGACGACGCGATGAAGATCAACACGCCGCCGCACGTCGGCGACCGCTGGCGGATGAACATCGTGCGGACGAACCAGCGTACCGGCGGGACCAACCAGGCCGAGGGCGGCGCCTCGAGTTGGAACCGGATCTCGGTCGCCGACTTCCACGCGCTCGACAAGATGATGACCGTCGTGTTCGCGGATCGTACGGGCTCGATCCTTCCGGTCCCCGAAGTTCCCGCAGCGACCGGCAGTGCCAGTGCCAGTGCCAGTGCCAGTGCCAGTGCCAGTGCCAGTGCCAGTGCCAGTGCCAGTGCCAGTGCCAGTGCCAGTGCCAGTGCCAGTGGAAGTGGAAGTGGCAGCGGCAGTTCGTCGAAGTAGGTGATACGCTTTCTGGGTGCGGTGGCTGATCGCGTTGCTCGTCGTCGCGACGGCTTGTTCGAGCCAGCCGCAACGGGTCGGCGCGCAACCGAGCTGGCGAGCCAAGGACCACCTCGCGAAGCCGCTCGCGCCGGTCACGTTCGCGCCGACCACCGAGGCCGCGGATCGCTACAACGAGCCGCTGCAGACGCCGCCGCACACGCTACTCGGTGACGCCGTGCTCGCGGCGCTGGGCACGGCGTCGGCACAGGCGCACATCCCGACGCCGGCGGCGGATGCGCGGCTGTTTCGCGCGTGCACCGAGCTCGCGGAGATCGTGCCGGAGGAGGGCGTGGTCGGCTACTCGCTGATCGAGTTCGCGCTCCAGCGCAACGGCATCATCGAGCCATCGCCGCACCTCCTCGTCGTGTGGGCGGATGTCGATGCGCCAGGGCCGATCATCGAGCAGATCCAGGCGCAGCTCGCGGCGATCCTCGGCGATGGTGCGACCGCACGGTTCGGCATCGGCGCGGTCAAGCGCAAGCCCGATGGGACCAGTGCGATCGTGTTCGCGCTGCAGGCTTCGGGCGTGACGACCTCGCCGATTCCGCGCAGCATGCCGGTCGGCGGGACGTTCAAGGTCGACGCCGTCGTCGACGCTCGCTACCACGAGCCCGAGGTGTTCGTGACCCACGACGATGGCGCGACCGAGCGACTCGCGCTCGAGCAGGGCGCGTCCGGTGGCTTCAAGTCGGTGGTCGCGTGTGGCGCGCACAAGGGCAAGCAGCAGATCGAGATCGCGGCGTCCGACGTGTCGGGCTCGACGGTGCTCGCGAATTTTCCGGTGTACTGCGGTACCGAGCCGCCGCGCGCGCTCACGATCGAGCCGACGCACGACGACGGCGGCGTGGTCGATCCGACCGAGGCGGCGCAGCGCTTGCTCGCGCTCCTCAATCGCGATCGGCAAGCCGCCGGGCTGGCCGCGCTGATCTGGGACGATCGCGTCGCCGCGGTCGCGAACGGCCACTCCGAAGAGATGCGACGCACGAAGATCGTCGCGCATATCTCGCCGACGACCGGCTCGGCCGCGGATCGCGTGCGCGTGGCGGGGATCAAGACCGCGGTCGTGCTCGAGAACGTCGCGCGCGCCTACGGGGTCGGCGAGGCGCACGCCGGGCTGATGAACAGCCCCGGCCACCGCGCCAACCTCATGTCCACGAGCGCGACCCATGTCGGGATCTCGGTCGTCCTCGGCGACGACGTCTCCGGCCGGCGCGAGCTGTTCGTCACGCAGGTGTTCATCCGGATCCCACCGAAGGTCGATGTCAACGTCGCGACCCAGCTCGTCAAGAAGCGGATCGAAGCGGTCAAGCCGGTCGCGATGACCGCGAAGCTGTCGAGCACCGCACAACAGCTCGCCGACGGGCTCGCCGCCGGCAAGTCGCGCGACACGCTGTGGCCGATCGCGCGCCACCAGCTCGATGCGCTCGGCAACATGTACGCGAGCGTCGGCAGCGTGATCACGGCGGTCGCCGACCTCGATACGGTCGACGCCAAGCAGCTCGTCGGCGACTACCATCCAGACGACATCGGCATCGGCATCGCGCAGGGCACGAACCCGGAGATCGGCGAGAACGCGATCTGGATCGTGATCCTGATGGCCGAGAAGGTCGGCCGATAGTGCGCGAATAGTTACTTCGCTCCGAGCGCGCCGAGGACGGCGATGTCGAGCACGTCGACGGCGGCATACAGCGTCGTCCCGTCGACCGGCGGCACGAACGGCGGTGGCTTCGCGCCGACCTCGGCGCAGATCGCCGCGGCCAACCCGGTGAACGTGGGCTCGGACTTCACGATCGCGGCGACGAGCGCGATGATCGCCGCGACATCGTCGACCGGCTGACTCTCGGCAACGATGCCGAGCCCGGCGACGAGCACGGTCGGCACGACGCCCTCGTCGAGGACGACCGTGCCGGGACCGATCGCGCCGTGACTGCCACCGACCTCGTGGATCGCCTCGGCCGCGCGCGCGAGCCGCTTCAGCAAGCGCACGGCTTCGGCCGGTGGCAACACCGGCGACGACTCCGCGATCGCGGCGCCGGTCGACGCTTCGAACACTGCGGTGCGCGTGGTCCGATCGAGGCCGAGCGCGCGCTGCACGAACGGCGACTGCGCGCGACCGAGCACGCGAGCATGTTCGAGCGCGCGCGTCGCTTCGTCGCTCGGATCGAAGTGCTCGATCACGACCGAGCGATCGAGCACCGTATCGACCGCGCGCGCGAGCTGCGACACCGCGGTCTGACCGACCGGCGTCTCGAACTGATAGCGCGGTTGATCGTCGGGCTCCGCGGCGATCGCGGCGATCGAGTGCGAACCGCTCGACCGCTTGGTGCGCGGGCCGATCTGAGGGCGGCCGCCGAGGTCGAGCGCCTCGAGCAGCTCGCGGAGGTCGGCGAGCGTCTGGATGCGCTCGCGCGGATTCTTGACGAGCAGGCCGTCGAGGATCGGGTCCCACGCCGGATCGAGCCCTTCGGTGATCGAGCTGACCAGCGGCGGCGCCTCGCCGAGGTGCTGGGCGACGAAGTCCGGTCCCATGAACGGCAACCGATTCGCGAGACTCTCGAACAGCGTGATGCCGAGCGCATAGAGATCCGCGGCGATCGAGATCGGTGCGCCGGTGATCTGCTCGGGCGACATGTACGCGAGCGTGCCGATCAATCCGCCGGTCTGGGTCTGCCCGAGATCGACGAGGTGGGCGACGCCGAAATCGCCGAGCTTCGCGGTGCCCCGCGCGTCGAAGAACACGTTCGCCGGCTTGACGTCGCGATGGACGACCCCGCGATGGTGCGCGGCCTCGAGCCCGCCGATGATATCGAGCGCCATCCGCCGGACTTGCGCGGGTGCGAGCCGCTCGCCGCTGGCCAGGCGCTGCGCGAGTGAGCCACCGGCGAGATATTCCATCACGAGGAAGCCGCGCTCGACCGAGACGTCGTAGACCTCGACGAGCGAAGGATGGCGCAGCGACGACGCGAGCCGCGCTTCACGCACGAAGCGCTCGTACGCCGCGCCGCCGCGCGCGCTCGACGCGAAGAACATCTTCACCGCGACCGGGCGACCCGCGACTTCGTCGACGGCGAGAAACACGCGACCCGACGCGCCGGCGCCGAGCAACTTCTCGAGCCGGTAGCGGCCGGCGATGACCTCGCGATCACGAGAGCTCTTGCGCTCCGCGGTCTGATCGCGCCACTCGCGCAGATACAGGTCGAGATCCGCCGACACCGTCGGATCGTGCGAGCGCAGCTCGAGCAGCGCGTCGCGTGCACCATCGCGCAGGCCCATCGCGGCGAGCGTCGCGACCAGGTGGCGCTGCGCTTCATCGCGAAGCGCCGGGTGTTTGCGAGCGTCTTGCAACAGCCGCGTGGCCTCCGGGTACGCCGCGCGGCGCGCGAGGATCCGGCCGAGTGCGAGCTGGAGTGGCGCCCGCTCGACATCGAGCGCGAGGTCGAGTGCTTTCTCGAGCAGCCGCCCGGCATCGCGATCGCGGCCGAGTCCCTCGAGCAGGCGCGCTGCATCGAGATCCCTGCGCGCGCGGGTGTAGAGATCGATCGCCTTCGCGGTCTCGCCGAGGCGCTCGACGATCGGTGCGGCCTCGCCGTGGCGGCGCATCCGGACCAGCATCTCGAGCGCCGCGCGCGAACCGTCCTCGGTCGCACCGAGCACGGCGAGCAACTCGGTCGCGACCGGCTCGTCGTGGAGCTCGAGCGCGTAGCGCAGCGCGCGAGGCAGGTCGTTCGCGGCGCGGGCGGCCCCCAGCGCCGAGCGAAAGTCCCACAGCTTTTCGTACAGATCGGCGGCCCGCGCGGCCTCGCCGGTCTCGAGCGCCTGTTTGGCGGCGTCGGCGTGGCGGCCGCCGGCGATCAGCGCGTCGATACCGGACGTGCTCTGTTCGCCTTCACCGTCGGGTTCGTTGATCGCCACCGCTCGGCAATGGTACCTCACCACCACTCATGCACCAGCGCAGCGCCCATCGCTCTCTCCTCGTCGTCGGCTCGGTCGCGTACGACGACATCGACGGCCCGTTCGGCTTCCACAAGGATCTGCTCGGCGGCTCGGCCTCGTTCATCGCGCGCGCCGCGTCGTACTTCACCAAGGGCGTCGCGATCGTCGGCGTCGTCGGGGATGACTTCGAGCAGCGCCACCTCGACGAGCTCACCGCGCTCGGTGTCGACTGCTCGGGCGTCGAGCGCACCGCGGGCGAGACGTTCCATTGGGTCGGCAAGTACGCGCCTGATCTCGCGACCCGCGAGACGCTCGAGACCCGGCTCGGCGTGTTCGGTTCGTTCGCGCCGAAAGTTCGCGAGGAGCATCGCGATGCGCAGCTCGTGCTGCTCGGCAACATCGATCCGGCGCTCCAGCTCGACGTGCTCCGCCAGGTCCGCTCGCCCGCGCTCGTGGCGATGGACACGATGAACCTGTGGATCGACATCAAGCGCCCCGAGCTGATGGCGGTGCTCGCGAAGGTCCACACGCTGATGGTCAACGACGAAGAGGCGCGCCAGCTCGCGAACGAGCACAACCTCCGCGCGGCCGCGACCAAGATCCTCAAGATGGGACCGTCGTCGGTGATCATCAAGCGCGGCGATGCCGGCGCGCTGTTGTTCCACAGCGATGGCGTGTTCGCCGCGCCCGCGATGCCGCTGTCCTCGGTCGTCGATCCGACCGGCGCCGGCGACAGCTTCGCCGGTGGCCTCATGGGGTATCTCTCGTACGCGGGTGATCTCTCGCCGAAGACGATCAAGACCGCGATGATCATGGGCAGCGTGATGGGGAGTTTTGCCGTCGAGAAATTCTCGGTCGACGGCCTCCGCGACCTGACGTCGGCGCGAATCCAACAGCGTTTCAACGAGATCAGCGATCTGGTCGTGTTCGACCGCGTGACGCTCTAGAAACAAACCGCAACGCGCGGGACATACACGCGAGACAATTCCGGTGCATGGTCCCGCGGTGCGTCGTCTGATCCTTGCGTTGGTACTCGTCGTCGGGGCATGTCACCACGATCCGGCGCCGGCGGCGCCCTCGGATCCGGCCGACAAGCCACCGCTACCGCCCGCCTCGGGCACGCCGATCGGATTTCTGATCGACGACGCCGGCGAGCTCAAGCTCTCCGACGATCAGGTCGCGAAGCTCCGCGACATCGACACCAGCCTCGCCGCCGATCTCGAGAAGATCGACGCGGCCACGCGGTCGGCGAATCGCCCCGCCGACAGCGATCCGTCCGCGGCTCCTCCGCCGAGCGGCGGTCGCCATGGTGGCCGTCACGGCGGCGGCGGGATGAGCGGCGGCATGGGTGGTGCTGGCAGCAGTGGCCATCACAAACACAGCGGCGGCGGCTCCGCATCGCCGTCGGCGCAGGCGTCGCTCGGTAAGCTCTCCGATCAGCGCAACGGCGACGTCAAGGACGCGCTGGAGCGCGCGTTCGCCCTGCTCGACGATGGCCAGCGCGTGACGGCCAAGAAGGTCCTCTCCGATCACGACGTCGACCTCGATGTCGGCTCGGTCGGCGGCGTGCCGAACAACGGCGCGGTACCGACGGCAGAGCCGGTCGGCGGCGAGGGCGATCCTCGGCCCGAGCCCTAGTCCCAATACCGAATGAATACCGTAAGCCCCTCCGCCTCCGGAATGGCCGCAAGGCCACCTCTCTAGTGGTGGTGGGGCCTGTGGACCGTGTGGGCAACGCGCCAATCGCCTCATCGGGCCCAACGCGCGCGTTGTCCAAGCGACGAGCGGCAAACGCGCCAGCTGCCTCATCGTGCGCAGCGTGGCGCGTTTGTCCTCGGAGCGTCACGATCCACAGGCCAGGCACAGCGCTCGCGTTCTCGAGCGAGCGCGGCGCGCTGGATCTCGAGTGACGCGCTATTCGTCGCCGCCCGGCACGACGTACATGCTGATCAGTCCGCGCCTTCTCCAGCCCTCGCTCAACAGCCACGTCTTCGGCCACCACACCATCGGTCCGTCGTAGCCGCTCGGCGTCACGATCCTTCGCCCACCGCAACGCCCATCGAGCTGTTTCCATCCATCGAACATCGAGGCGCTCGAGTACGGGTCGATCGGCCACGGCCTGCGCAGCGACGCATCACTCTCACCGTGATGCTTCCAGTTGTTCAGCACGTACGCGAGGCAGTTGCGGACCTGGGTCGGCGTCGTGAGCGGGCGAGGGAAGTAGCGATCGCCGAACACGCTGCCGCTCCGCCGGGTTGCCGCGTTGATCAGCCGTGCTGCAGAAATTGCGAAGGCCTGCATGCCACGCGCGAGGGCCATGCGATCACTCGCCTCGACGATCAGGTGGATGTGCGTGCGCTGGATGCTGATGTGCACGATGTGAAACGCGCGGTCGAGCTTGGTCGATGCTGCGCTGACCGTC
>JBDTJY010000011.1:0-4995 GCA_039935615.1 Kofleriaceae bacterium | reverse complement strand
CCGAACGCGTGTCGCTGCTTGACTGCGAGGGTATGTCGCGCGAGCTGTCGGCCGTCCTCGATGTCGAGGATCCGATCAAGCAGGCCTACGCGCTCGAGGTCGGTTCGCCCGGCATCGACCGTCCCCTGCGCCTGCCGTCGCACTTCGCTCACTTCCAGGGTTGTGAAGCCAAGGTCACGCTCGCGCTGCCGTTGCAGATCGAGGGCGGTACCGAGCGCCGCAACTTCAAGGGCATCCTCCAGGGCGTCTCGCCCGACCAGGACAAGATCATGATCGAGTGTGATGGCCACAGCTTCGAGCTCGTCATCGCCGACATCGACAGCGCGAAGCTCGTGCCCGACTGGGATGCCGTCATGAAGGGCAAGTCGGGCGTCGGCACGAGGGATGTTGTGGAAAAACCGGTCAAACCGGGTCACCGCCCCGGAGCGCAGAAGTTGAAGCAGAGCAATAGAGGATAGACATGGAAGCCAAACTCGACATGGTTCTCGAGCAGGTAGGCCGAGACAAGAACATCGACAAGAGCGTGCTGATCAGCGCGCTCGAGCAGGCCATCCTCACCGCTGCCAAGCGCACGTTCGGGATGAACCGCGAGATGGAGGCGAAGTTCAACGCCGAAACCGGCTCGGTCGATCTGTTCTTGATCGTCAACGTCGTCGAGGACGACGGTGATGCGATCGAGGGTCGCGAGATCACGGTCACCGACGCGCACGCCGCCGGCCTCGAAGCCGAGCTCGGCGACGAGCTGCTGTTCCAGGTGTTCTATCGCTCCGAGGACGACGACCGCGCCAAAGAGCAGGACGAGAAGTTCGGCGTGATGATCGACCTCAAGCATGCGTCGAAGAAGTTCGGCCGCATCGCCGCGCAGACCGCGAAGCAGGTGATCTACCAGCGCGTCCGCGAGGCCGAGCGCGACAACGTCTACAACGAGTTCAAGGACCGCAAGGGCGAGATCATCCCCGGCGTCGTGCGGCGCTTCGAGCGCGGTGCGCTCGTCGTCGATATCGGCAAGGCCGAAGCGGTGCTGCCGATGCGCGAGCAAGTGCCGCGCGAGAGCTATCGCGTGGGCGACGCGATCAAGGCGTACTGCCTCGATATCGATCGCAACGCGCGTGGTCCTCAGGTCATCCTGACGCGCACGCACAAGGGCCTGCTCGAGAAGTTGTTCGAGCAAGAGGTTCCGGAGATCTACGAGAAGATCGTCCGCATCGAGAGCTCGGCTCGCGAGCCCGGCGCACGCGCGAAGATCGCGGTGTCGTCGCGCGATCGCGATGTCGATCCGGTCGGCGCCTGCGTCGGCATGAAGGGCAGCCGCGTCCAGGCGGTCGTCCAGGAGCTCCGCGGCGAGAAGATCGACATCGTGCCGTACGATGACGATCCGGCGCGCTTCGTCTGCAACGCGATCGCACCGGCCGAGGTCAAGCGCGTCATCATCGACGCCGAAGGCCATCGCATGGAGCTGATCGTCCCCGACGACAAGCTGTCGCTCGCGATCGGCAAGAAGGGTCAGAACGTCCGGCTCGCGTCGCAGCTCACGGGCTGGCGCATCGACATCCACTCCGAATCGAAGATCTACGAGCTCGAGCGCCGCGCGAAGGAGCAGATCGCTCACGCGATCGCTCCCGAGTTCGACCAGCAGATCGCCGAGACGCTGTTCAAGCTCGGATGGCGCTCGGTCGGCGAGCTCGCCCGCGCCCACGTCGAGGAGCTGGCGGGGCTGCCGGGGATCGGCGGCCCCGATGGCGCGAACAAGGTGATCGACGGCGCGAAGGCGTACGTCGCGGGTGGCGGTCGTCGCTCGAAGGACGATCTCAAGAAGGAAGCCGATCGCCGCACCGCGATGACCGGCGACCAGCAACTGCTCGAGCTCGATGGCGTCGACGAGGACGTGCTCGGCGTGCTCCATACGGCGAACATTCACTCGCCCGAAGACCTCATCAAAACCCCGATCGATCAGGTCGCGACCGCGACCGGCATCGACATGGGGGACCTCGCGCGGCTCCGCCAGCGCGCGATTTCGTGGCTCTCGGAGGTTTCCTCGTAGTGGGAGTCCCTCTCCGCACATGCACGGGTTGCCGCGCGGTCGAACCGCAAGCGGCACTCGCGCGCTTGACCCTCGCCGGCGACCAGGTGGTCGTGGGCCGAGGGCCAGGTCGAGGCGCGTACGTCCACGTACGGCCTAGCTGTTTGGAGGGGGCCAGCCGTGGCGGACTCGCCCGTTCGTTCCGTCGGTCGATCTCGGCGTCGCAGGTTCGCGGACTTGCCGCGAAGCTGTCACCAACCGACGACAATCACGGGCAAAAGCTCGCTGGCCAGGTGGACGTAGAAGCTGTAAGAAGTGTGGCTCGGGCCTCAGACGCCCAGGCGAAGGAATAGCCGGAGAGAAGATGCGCGTTTACGAGATTGCAAAAGAGGTCGGTATTCCTAACAAGGACCTCATCGCCAAGATCCGATCGCTCGGACTCGAGGTGAACAACCACATGTCCTCGCTCGACGCGGACGATGTGGCGCGTATCAAGCGTTCGCTCGAAAAAGACAAGGGCGCTCCGGCTCCGCAACAGACGTCGAAGCTGTCGTCTGGCACCGTGCTGCGTCGCCGTTCGAGTGGCGACAAAGATGGCGACGACGCGCCGGCGCCGACCGCGAAGGCCGGGCCATCCGCACCAGCACCGGTCGTTCGTCGTCGTGCAGAAGCCGCTCCGGCACCGGTCTCGACGCCCGTCGAGCCGCCGAAGCCCGTCGAGAAACCGATCGTTCGCGCACACGCACCTAAGGAAGAACCTACGTTGGAATCACCCGCGCCCGCGCTGCGTCCCGCGCCTCTCGACGAGCCGGGCCTGCCCCGGCGAGGCAGCGCTGCCGAAGGGCAGCGCGGAGTTGTCGAAGTCGCACCGCCGCCGGTCACCGTCGTGGCGCCGACGCCTCCGCCCGTTGTTGTGGCCGAGAAGAAGCCGGAGCCGGCGCGCGTTGTTGAAGCCGCTGCACCCGTGCGTCCGCCTGTTGAAGTTGCCAAGCCGGCGCAGGTCGCGAAGCCGCCCGTCGTCACGCCGGCGCCACGGCCGCCTGCCGTCGCTGCAACCGCGGCCCCGCAGACTCCTCCGGTCGCGGCAACGCCTCCCACGCGCTCGCGCGTGATCGTCGCCGGTCCGCAGGTCGTCTCGCGCACCAGCTCCGAGTCGTCGACCCATGGTGGTCAGCGCATCGTCGACGTCCAACCGCCCCCGTCGACGCCACTGCCGCCGCGCGTGACCCCGGTCCGTCCGACGAACACGCCGCAGAATGCGCCGCAACAGGCGCACGGCACCAACGGTAACGGCGATACGCAGCAGCAGCCCGCCGATGCACGCAGCCGGTTCGAGCTCGAGCTCGAGCGCGCGCGTGCTCGCACCGAAGGCAAGCCGCGGATCATCGATATCGACATGACCCAGCCGCGCAACAACGGCTCGATGGGTACGGCGACCGAAGCCACCGAGCCGGCGCCGCCGTCGCAGCGCGATCCGTTGCGCCCCGCCGTCGGCACCGTGATCGCGCTTCCGCCGCGGATCAAGATCACCGAGCGCACGCCGATCTCCGGTCGTCCGGCGCCCGGACCGCAGCCCGTCAACCCGATCCGTGGTCGCTTCGCGCAGCAACAGCAGCGCGGCGGTCGCCCGGGTGGACCGCATGGTGGCCACGGCCGTCATGACATGAAGAACAAGCTGCCCCTCGGCAAGAAGGGCAAGCAGACCACGATCACCACGCCCGCCGAGCACAAGCGCATCGTCCGGATCGAGGACACGATCTCGGTCGCCGAGCTCGCGCGCAGCATGGGCGTGAAAGCGCCCGAGGTGCTGAAGAAGCTCTGGGGCATGGGCATGACCGGCGTGAACATCAACGCGTCGATCGACTTCGATACGTCGCAGTTGCTCGCGAGTGAGTTCGGCTACGAAGTCCAGAACGTCGCCTTCAAGGAAGAAGAGGCGTTCACCCAGAAGACCGAGGATGTCGGCGAGCTCGTCGCCCGTTCGCCCGTCGTGACCATCATGGGCCACGTCGATCACGGCAAGACCACGCTGCTCGACACGATCCGCAAGACGCGCGTCGCGGCCGGCGAGGCCGGTGGCATCACCCAGCACGTCGCGGCCTACAAGGTCGCCGTGCCGGGCCACGGTGACATCGTGTTCCTCGATACCCCGGGCCACGAGGCGTTCACCGAGATGCGCGCACGTGGCGCGCAGGCGACCGACATCGTCGTGCTCGTCGTCGCGGCGAATGACGGCGTGATGCCGCAGACGATCGAGGCGCTCAACCACGCGAAGGACGCGGGCGTCGTCATCATCGTGGCGGTCAACAAGATCGACCTTCCGGACGCGGCGCCCGAGCGCGTCAAGCAGCAGCTGTCCGACAAGGGGCTGATCCCCGAGGAGTGGGGCGGCACCACGATCTTCGTCAACGTGTCGGCCATCAAGGGCGACAACGTCGACAAGCTGCTCGAGGCGATCGCGCTGTCGGCAGAGGTCATGGAGCTCCGCGCCGATCCGGCCAAGCCGGCGAGCGGTCTCGTGATCGAGGCACGCCTCGATCGCAACCGCGGCCCGAGCGCCACGGTGCTCGTGCAGCAAGGCACGCTGCGCGTCGGTGACATCGTCGTCGCAGGTCGCACGTACGGCAAGGTTCGCGCGATGCTCGATGATCGCGGCAACTCGATCGATGAAGCAGGTCCCTCGACGCCGGTCGAGCTCCTGGGTCTCGACGGCGTCCCCGATGCTGGCGATCAGGTGAACGCGGCCGAGGACGACAAGGTCGCGAAACAGGTCGTCGAGCACCGTCGTCAGGGCTTCCGCAAGCGCGAGCTCGCGTCGACCGGTCGCGTCTCGCTCGAGAGCCTGATGGAGCGTGCGCTCGGTGACGAGAAAGAGCTGAAGATCGTCCTCAAGGCAGACGTCCAAGGCTCGGCCGAGGCGCTCAAGGCTGCGCTCGTCAAGCTGACGACCGAGAAAGTCAGGGTCAACGTGATCG
>JBDTJY010000010.1:0-25375 GCA_039935615.1 Kofleriaceae bacterium | reverse complement strand
CGATGAACGCGCAGCCCCGCACCCACTCGCCGAGTGCGCCGCCGATGCCGCCGCCGCCGCAGTACACGGGAGCGCAGGCCTCGCCGGCGCAGGGCTATCCGCAGCAGCCGCCATACGGGAATCAATATCCGCAGATGGGCTCGGATCCCGCGTCGGGCACGCCGAACGGCATGGCGGCGCAGAGCGGCCTCGCGAACCACAACCAGTCGCCGGCCAAGACGGTGCTCGGGATGAGCGCGCCGTTCGCTTCGCAAGGCATGACCGGACCGCAGCAGGTGCCGCCGGGCTACCCGCAGCAATATCCGCCGAACCCGTCCGGACAGATGCCGGTGCAGCAGCCGTACGGCGCGCCGTATCGGCCGTCGAACCAGCAGCCGGCGCAACAAGGCTTCTCGCAGTACCCGCAATACCAGCAAGGTCCGGGGCCCTACCCGTCGGGATCGATGCCCGGCTACGCACCGCCGAATCAGTACGGTGGCTACGGTGGCGCGATGCCGGCGACGCCGATCGACGGACAGCCGCAGGGCGAAGGCAAGCGCTCGACGCTCGTGCGCGACATCTTGATCGGCGTCGCGATCGCAGCGCTCGTGCTCGGTGGATTCTTCATCGTCAAGATCTTCATTCTCGACAAGCGAGATGAGGGTCCGCCGACCTCGACGACGTCGACGATCGCGACGATCCACATCGGCATGGCCGCCGGTGTCACCGCCGACCTGCTCGTCGACGAGAAGAAGATCGCGACGGTGATGGATGGCCAGGACATCCCGGTCAGCGCGGGCCGCCGCCATGTCGTGCTCGTCGGTCCCGGTGGCGGCAAGTGCGAAGTCAACGTCACGCTCGAGGCCGGCAAGACCACGCCGCTCAAGTGTCAGCTCGAATCGAAAGTTCCCGCCGCCGGTAGCGATGCCGGATCGGCTGCCGCTGGTTCTGGTGCGGGCTCGGCGACCGCTGGTTCCGGTGCGGGCTCGGCGGTTCCTGCGGCTGCAGGATCTGCCGCGGGCTCCGGTGCAGGTTCGGCCGCGCCGAAAGCCGCCGCCACCGCCGCGGCGCTTCCGGTGACGCCGCCGACCATCGACAAGACGGTCACGCATCCGACGGTCACTCCGCCGACGAAGACCGACACCAAGGCCTCGACCGAGATCAAGAAGACCGAGATCGCGAAGACCGAGACGAAGCTCGACAAGCAGACGATGCCGGAGGCGAAGTCCGACAAGACCAAGAAGTCCGAGCCCGCCGACGCGTCGGGCAAAGGCTACCTCGCGATCACGTCGAAGCCGGTCGCGCACATCCTCGTCGACGGCGTGGACAGTGGGCTGTCGACGCCGATCTCGGGCAAGGCGCTCTCGATGTCGCCCGGCAAGCACAAGATCACGTTCGTGATGGGCGATGACCGCTACACGTTCCCGATCACGATCGTCGCCGGCAAGACCGAGCAGCTCGACAAAGATCTGCAGTAGCGTTCGCCCGCGGGCGAGGACGCTTACTTGTTCTCGTGGTGCTCGAGCTCGGATAGCTTCGCTTCGAGCTCGGCGATCCGCTCGGTCAGGGTGTGCACGTCTTTCTGCACGCCCGCCCACGGATTGATCGACTGCTGGATGCCTTCGATCGCGCCGCGGATCTTGCCGTCGACTTCTTTCTGCCAGTCCTCGAGCCGGTGCTTGGACTGGTCGACCCACTCGCGGAGCACCGCGAGGCTGCGCTTCTTGTCGGCGGCCTCGTCGGAGGGGCCGGGCGTCGCGATCTCGTCGTTCGCCGGCGCGGCCTCGTCGCCTTCGCGCTTGCCGGGCAGGATGCTCTGCACGCGGCGCTGTGCCTCGGCGAACCACTGACCACCGCTCTGGATGATGTTGCGCATCGCGCCGAGGGGCAGGAAGCTGCGCTGCTTCTTCTCTTCCTCGAAGATGATCTGGGCCAGGGTGACCGTCGTGAGGTCTTCCTTGGTCTTGTTGTCGACGATCTTGACGTCGTCGCCGTTGCGGATCATCTCGCTGATCTGGTCGAGCGTGACGTACCGACTGTGCTCCGTGTCGTAGAGCTTGCGGTTCGCGTAACGCTTGATGATCCGCGTGTCCGGCATTTCTTCTCCGAGTGATTCCAACATTATCACGCACCGCGCCAAACCCTCAACGTGTCACACTAATTCACGTGGGCCCCGACCACATCATCCAGCGACTGAAGGCGCTGCGGGATCCGCGAATGCGCGCTCTCATGCTCGTGGAGGCGCTGGGTGAGGGCGAACCGGATTCGTGGGTCGAGGCGATGGCCGCGATCCTGACCCGTGCCCATCACGTCGATGATGCGGACGCGATCGAGATGGTCGAGACGATCACCCATGCGGTCGCCGATCCGAGCCTGCCGTACGGTGTGCGCCAGCGACTCTACGAGGCGGCGATCGAAGCGAGCTTGCCGGCGATCGCGCGGCTGTTCCTGATCGCGTCGCCGACCGCGCCGGTGCCACCGACGCTGAAGAAGCAGCTCGGGCCCGAGCGTCCGCTGCGCCCGACCGATCGGCCGCTCACGCTCGGCGAGCGCAAGTCGCTCGCGCGGACGCATCGCCGCGACAAGCTCACGCTGATGGTGCGCGATCCGCATCCGGCGGTCGTCGAGATCCTGCTGTCGAACCCGCACCTCACCGAGTCCGACATCGTGAAGATGGCGGCGGCGCGCCCGGCGGTGCCGGAATCGCTCTCGAAGATCGCGATCCATCCGCGCTGGTCGGTGCGCCACGCGGTCAAGCGCGCGCTCGTCCTCAATCCGGCGACCCCACTGGCCGACGCGATCCGGATCGCGACGACGTTCAAGGCAGCCGAGCTGTCCGAGATCGCGGGCGATGCCTCGCTGCCGGAGCTGTTGCGCAAGCACGCGGCCGAGGTGCTCGAGAACGTTCGCGTGCCGTGGGGGAATTAGCGCCACAGCAGGAGCAGATCCGACACCGTGGTCGAATCGAGCCCGCACGCTGCGAGACGTTACTCCGCGATCGTCGTGCGACCGCGAGCACCCAAAAAACTACGCTTCTTTCTTCTTCTTGCGGCGCACGACGACTTCTTCCCATTCGCCGTCGTCGCTATCTGACTCTTCGATTTGTTTGGCCGAGCCACCGGCGACGGCCTTGACCGACTTCGTTTCAACAACGTCGTCGTCCTTGCCATCCACGTTGGATGCCTTCTTGAAATTCTTGATGCTTCGACCGAGCGCGTCGCCAATTCCGGGCAGCTTGTTAGCGCCGAACACGACGAGGACGATCAAGAGGATGACGATTAATTCGCCCATTCCGGGCATGGCATTCTCCTTATGGTCTCGCGAGAGTAGCACCGATCCAGTGGCTCGCTGAAAAACTGCCTGAAAACTTGGTGAAAGCTTCGTGTGCGCCCTATGTTCGCCGCATGCGCGCGCTGCTCATCGTGGTCGCGGGCCTTGCAACGACGACGGCCTACGCCGGCGATCCCCCCGACGTTCATGCGGGTGCTCAAGTCGCGCCGCCGGTCCACGCGTCCGAGCCGACCCTGACGCAAGACCTCGAACAGCGCCGCAATATTCGCGGCTGTAACGCGGGCGAAGAATGCGCGCGGCCCGCCGAGGTGCTGCACGAGTACGAGCTCGAGCAGTTTCCGAAACCGAACGCGAACCCGTGGCTCGACGAGCGCACGCCACCGTCGAGCCGCGTCGAAGCGAGCATCACGAAGAAGGCGAAACGCCCCAGCGAGCTGCGCCCTGATCAGCCGTGGCTCGACAAGCTCGAGATGCCCGATCTGCCGGTGACGTGGACGCCGAAGCTGATCGACTACCTGCTGTTCTATAAGGATGATCCGCGTGGCCGCTCGATCATGTCGAGCTGGCTGGTCGCGCAAGGCCGCTATCGCGACATGATCGTCAGTCATCTCCGCAAGGCGCACTTGCCGGAGGACTTGCTCTACGACGCGATGATCGAGTCGTCGTACGACAACGATGATTCGTCATCGGCCGGCGCGCTCGGGCTGTGGCAGTTCATGCCGCAGAACGGAAAGATCTACGGCCTGCGGATGGATCGCTGGGTCGACGAGCGCCGCGATCCGCTGCGCTCGACGATCGCGATGATGGACTACTGGCAGGATCTCTATCAGCGGTTCGGCGAGTGGCAGATCGCGCTCGCGGCGTTCAACGTCGGCTATGGCGCGGTGCTGCGCTCGATCGCTCGCTACAACACGAACGACTACTACGCGCTGTGCGACTACGAAAACGGCATGCCGTGGGAGACCTGCCTCTACACGCCGAAGGTGCTCGCGGCGGCGATCGTCGGCCACAACCGCGCGCTGTTCGGCTACGGCGAGATCAAAGCGGCCGCGCCCGAGCAGTGGGATGAAGTCGCGGTGCCGACCTCGATGACGCTCGCGATGATCGCGCGCGTCGCGGGCTCGACCGAAGCGACGATCAAGCAGCTCAACCCGCAACTGCGCCGCGGCCGCACGCCGCCGGGCGAGTCCGGCTACATCGTGCGCGTTCCGTCGGGTGCGAAGCCGGAGTTCGCGAAGAAGCTGGCCGAGCTCCAGAGCGACTGGGATGGCTACGACTCGTACGTGCTCGCGCACGGCGAGCGGCTCGAGGATGTCGCGACGATCTACGGCACGACGCTCGCGCAACTGCGCAAGCTCAACGGCGTCGATCGCGAAGCGGAGCTCGAGGGCGGCACGCTGCTCGTCGTGCCGCGCGTGACCGACGATCAAAAGACGAAGAACAGGGCGAAGGCGAAGGCCAAGCTGCTCGGCTCCGGCGTCGATCAGAAGGATGGCGAACAGCTGATCGTCGCGGTGCCCGACAAAGACTTCACGGTGCCGAACAAGCAGCGCGTGTTCTATCGCGTGGTCTCGTCCGACACGGTCCCGACCGTCGCGAAGGCGCTCGCCGTCAAGCCGGCCGAGCTCCGCAGGTGGAACGGGCTCGCCGAGGACGGCAAGCTGCATCCGAAGATGGTGCTGGTCGCGTGGGTCGCGCCGAACTTCGACGCGCAGAAGCACGAGGTCGACCTGCTCGACGAGGCGTCGCTCGTCGTCGTCACCCGCGGTTCGCCCGAGCACCTCGATCTCGCCGAGTCGCGCACCGGTCGCGTGCGCAGCGAGTACATCGCGAAGAGCAAAGAGAAGCTCGCCGACATCGCGAAGAAGTTCGGCATGGGCTCGCACGACCTCGCGCGGATCAATCGGATCTCGTACGACACCGTGCTCGAGAAGGGCCAGTCCTGCATCGTCTACGAGGTCCAAGACCCGGGCCGCTCGAAGCGCGCCGACGAGCAATGGCAGAAGACGCCACGCGCGCGCCGCGGCAAGATCTCCAAGCAGCGCGCGGCTCGTACCGCGAGCACGCCGGACGACGATCCGGTGACGAAGCCGTCGCAGACCGACGACTGACCTCGTGCTCGCGCGCGAACGATTCCGAGCTGTGACATCATCTGCCCGGGCGGCGGGAAACTCACAACCTCACGGCGGTATGCGCATGAAACTCGCAGTAGCTCTCGCAATGATCTTGGCCGCGTGCGGCAGCGGCGACGACGGCACGACGCAAAAGGACGCGACTGGCTCGGGATCCGGATCTGGATCTGGATCCGCCGCGACCGTCCAGGTCGTCGCGTGCACGGGCACGCCTCCGAAAGTGTCGACCGATAGCGACACGGCGATGCACTACACGTACTCGACGACGACCCCTCCGTCGATCACCGTCGGTTCGATGGTCGAGTTCAAGCTCACCGCCTTGCACAACGTCGCGCCCGCGCTGACCAACAGCGACCCCGGCCTCAAGGTCGACTACGGCGCGGACATCTGCTTGAAGTTCACGAAAGCCGGCACGTTCGGCTTCTACTGCACGACGCACGGCTTCACCGGCAGCGTCGTCGTCAACTAGAAGTAACTAGAAGTCGAAGCCGACGGACATCGCGAGCGTGGTCTGCGCTTTCGCGGTGTCCTTCGCGTCGCAATTCGAGTCGGTCGCCATCGGCGTACACGCGACGTTCGTTCCCGCTTGATCGTCGATCGACGTGCCGGCGAGCGCGAACTGCGCTTCGAGCGTGAGCTGGAAGACGTAGTACTGGAGCTTCGCGCCGACGAAGAACCGGTTGCGATAGATGTTGTCCTGATCCCGAAAGATGAAGTTGTTCATCGAGTCGGCTTCGTTGCCCGGCGTCAGCGGATCGATGCCGGGCGTGCCGTCGATGACCTCGGAGCGCGGGATGATCATCAGCAGATCCCAGCCGGCGAACGGATCGAGCCGCCACGTGCCGCCGATGCCGACGTGCTTGGACACCTCGATGTCGACCGACGCGGCGGTCAGATCGAGCTCGCGCTGATTCATCATCCGCGACACCGCACCGCGGACCGACAGGCTCGGCAGCGGGAGGTCGTGATAGCCCTCGTGCAGCGACATCTTCGCGTAGAGCTGCCCGGTCCAGATGTGCGAACCGACGAGGTGGACGGCGCCGGCGCCGAACTCGAACGAGGGGACCGGGAACCACAGGCCCTTGCGGGCGAAGAAGCCGACGGTCTGTAGCGACGACGGGGCCGTGTCCTGCAGCGCACGCCAGTAGTCGGCGTGCTGGTCGATCGTGGTGGTCGTGTAGTCGACCGTCATCTGAAAGCCGGAGAACCCGAGCGAATCGGCCGGCGTCAGGAGCTGTGGTGCGAGCACGACGCCGAGCTGCGACGCGAACGAGCGAAACGCGAGGTTGTCGCCGACCACGCTGGTCGAGTTGCCCATCGCATCGGTGATGTGGGTGCCGAGCCTCGACATCACGAGATCGTTGGAATCCGCGTGCGCCGTAGAGGCACACGTCACGACTGCCAACGCGATCACCGCTCGCATGGCGCGAGCGTAACACCGCTAGTTGCGGAACGTCATCGGGTAGGTGACTTCGATCGTGCCACCGTCCGCGATCGGCGGAAGTGCGAGCTGCTGGATCGTGTCGCGCAGACAATCGTCGAACGTGGCCATCAGCGGGCGGCCCTGGTCGTCGCTGATCTGGTGCGCGTCGATGATCGTGCCGACGTCCGGATCGGAGGTCAGCGAGAGCTTCGCGACGATCCGGGTCTCGTGGTCGGCGAGCTGCGGGATCGCTTGTTGATAGCAGTCGCCGATCAGCGGAATCGCGTCGCGCATCGCCGTGCGGATCGTGGTCTTCAGGTCCTCGGGATGCGCCGGATCGAGCGTCGCCGTGACGGGCAGGACGGGGCGCGGCGCGTGGGCGTCGGCCTTGTGCGCGGTCTGCGCCGCCGCGATCTGATCGGCCAGTTGCTGGCGCTCGGCCTTGGTCGCGAGCTTCTGCGCGTGGTCGATCTTCGCGATCGGCTCGGGCGCCGCGACCTCGGGCATCGGCGGCGGCGGCGGATCGGTGGCGACCAGCGGCGGCTTGGGCTCGGTGTGGTGCAGGAGATACGAGCCGAGCAGCACGATCGCGACGACCGCAGCGCCGATCACGAGCTTCATTCGATCCAGACACCCGGCGGTACCGCGAGTTGCATGATACACAACGCCATGGCGTACGCGACGATTGCCGTCGAGGATGGAGGTTCGGTCGCGAAGGTGACATTGAACCTACCCGACAAGCGCAACCCGATCAGTCCGGCGATGTGTGGCGAGCTGGTCACCGCCTTCAAGCAGATCGCGGCGAACGTGATCGTCCTGACCGGCGCGGGCAAGGTGTTCTCCGCCGGCGGTGATCTGGCGGGCATGCAACCCGGTGCGGGCGGCGCACCGCCGGCGAGCCTCGTCGAGCTGTTCTCGACGATGCACGATCTCGGCAAGCCGATCATCGCGATGGTCAACGGCCACGCCCTCGCCGGCGGGCTCGGCCTGATGGTCGCGTGCGATCTGGTCGTCGCATCGGAGGCCGCGCAGTTCGGCACGACGGAGATCTCGGTCGGCTTGTGGCCGATGATGATCACGGCGGAGCTCGCGCGCTCGGTCGGGCGCAAGAAGGTGCTCGAGATGATGCTGACCGGCGCGAAGATGTCGGCGGCCGATGCGCTCGCGTGTGGGCTCGTCAATCGCGTGGTGCCGGCGGCCGAGCTCGAGCCCGCGACGATGGAGCTCGCGAACGAGATCGGGTCGCGCAGCCCCGCGGCGATCCGGCTCGGCCTCCAGGCGTTCTATCGCTCGCAGGACATGGAGCACGGTCCGCAGCTCCGCTACCTGCAAGGCGAGCTCGGTCGCGTGCTCGCGCTCGACGATGCCAAGGAAGGCATCTCGGCGTTCCTTCAGAAGCGTGCGCCCATCTGGAAAGGCCGCTAGAGCATCGAGCTCGTGGCGTGCCCGTGACCGGCGCGATCACCTGGACCGCACATCGGGCGGGCGGATCTACTTCGACGGCGGCGATCGCGCTTCGCCTCGAAGCGCGGATGTAGGTGCGACCGGTGGTACCGCGGGGTACCGGCTGCACGCGGGGCGGCGGGATGTTGGCGTTCCACCGTGGCTCGTCGGTCCGCACACTTACGCTGGCATCGTCGTTGCTCATTGGTCCGCCAGGAGGCACGGATTCATGCGGCTCACTTCTCTTATGTTTGTCGGTTCTCTTCTTGGTTCGGCGGCCTGTATGCGCGGCACGACGTCGGACAGCACCGACAGCGCCGAGAGCGCGGTGGACTCGTCGGACTCGGTCTCGGCCGAAGGCGACCTGTTGGCCGCGAACGTCGACGGTGCCGACACCACGAACTTCGCCCCCCTGACCGGCGACCAGCTCGCCGCCGCGATCGCCGCGAACATCACCGCGAGGTGGCCGAACGCGTGCGCGCAGGTCACCGCGCACGGCGCCGACCTCACGGTCGTCTACAACAACTGCAGCGGTCCGCGCGGCCTGATCCATGTCACGGGCACGCTCGATCTCGCGATCAGCGTATCGCTCACGGGGGCGATCAGCGTCCACGCGACCGGCACGAACGTCGAGGTCAACAACGCGACGCTCGACATCGACGCCGACGCCGTCTACACCGTCACCGGCTCGCAGCGCTCGCTCGCGGTGACCTCGCAGGGCATCGGCGTCGGCCCGCGTGGCAACGACATCGATCATCAAGGTAACTACACGTTGACCTGGGATCCGGCGACGACGTGCGGCTCGATCGCGGGTCACTGGCAGACCGACTTCTCGAACGCGACGGCGTCGGCCGAACGCTCGAACGACGTCGCGATCTCGAAGTGCGTGAACGCGTGCCCGACCGGCACGTTGACTCATCACTTCCTCGGTGGCGCGTCGGTCACGGTGACGTTCGACGGCAGTGCGCTCGCGACCTGGTCGGCTTCGACCGGTGCGACCGGTAGCGTCGCGCTCGCGTGTCACTAGGGTAGTCTCGCCGGCGTGACGATCGATCCGCTCTCCGTTCGCAGCGTGATCGCGACGGACTGCGGGTCGACGACCACCAAAGCGGTCGAACCGCCCGTCGAGGATGTCACCCGCCTAGCGCTGCATCGCGCGGTAGCCGAGCGCCGAGATCAACCCGACGACGGCGCACCCGCCCCACAGCGCGACGTGGCTGTGCGCGAGCACGCGCGGTCCGATGATCGGCGCGAGCATGGCCGCGAGGCCCCAGCTCATCGAGTACACGCCTTGGTAGCGACCGCGCAGCAACGGTGGTGCGCGTTCCGCGACGAACGCGGGACTCACCGACGCGCTGAACATCTCGCCGACCGTCCACACGGCGACCGCGGTGGCGTGCATCCACAACAACGCCGTCGTGCCGTGAAGGGCGAAGCCGATGCCGGTGAGCAGCGCGGACGCGGCCATCACGTTGCGGCGATCGAACCGCTTGGTCCATTCGGTGATGAACGGCTGGAGCAGCACGATCACGATCCCGTTGACCGACAGCACGGCCCCGTACGCGCCGGGACCGAAGCCCTGCGTCTCCATCCACCCCGAGAGCGTGGTCGTGAGCTGGAACGTCACGAGCCCCTGGAGCAGCGCGCAGCCCCAGAACCACATGAAGCTGCGATCGCGGAGCACCGGGACGATGCCGCCCTTCGCGAGGTGCATGCGCGTCGGATCGGGATGCGACTCGGGAACGCGCACGAAGATGATCACCGCGAAGATCGCCGACGTCACGGCATCGCCGAGGAACAGCGCGCGGTACGAGAACGTGGCGACCGCGCCCGCCGCGATCGGCGCGATCGAGAACCCGATGTTGATCGCCCAGTACAGCAGGCCGTACGCGGTCTGCCGGTGCTCGGCCGGCACGACATCCGAGACGAACGCGCTGACCGCCGGGCGATACAGGTCGCCGACGAAGCCGGCGGCGAACGTCGCGGCACCGATCGCGAACGGCGAGCTAACCGAGCTCAGCACCACCATCGTGATCGCACCGCCGAACAGGCTGCCGACCATCGTGACCTTGCGGCCGAGCCGATCGGCGAGCATGCCGCCGACCAGCGCGGCGCACACCGAACCGGCGCCGAACATGCTGACGACGGCGCCGGCCGCGGCCAACGACAGGCCGAGCGCATCGGTCAGATAGAACGTGAGGACGGGAACGACGAACGAGCCCGCGCGATTGACGAGCGTTCCGAGCCAGACGGTCCAATAGACCGGTGGCAACACCGCGCGTAGCTCGCGTATCCGCGTGCGCACGCGCTCGTTTGTAGACGATTTCGCACGTCCTGCACGCGTCCCAAGGCCGTATCTCGTGAATTGGCTGAGCCGTTCGTGACGGCACCGACGTTGCAAAACACCAGGCACCAAGAAGGAGACTCAATGCGTACGATTCTGTGGACCACGATTCTGGCGACGGTTCTTGCTTCGAGTGCTTGCAAGAAGAAGCAAGACGACACCGGCGCTGCGGCGACGGAACTGAAGAAGACCCAGGAGACCGCGACCGATCAGCAGAAGGATCTCGACAAGACGCTGACCGACAAGAAGGCGACGGCGAACGACCTGAACAAGGCCGAAGGCAACGCCGCGATGGCGAACACCGATGTCCAGGCGGCGAAGGACAAGTACACGATCACCGTCAAGGATCGCCTCGCGAAGCTCGACATCAAGATCAAGGAGCTCCAGGCGAAGACCGATCAGAAGGCGAAGCACGCGCTCGCGGCACTGGAGACGCGTCGCTCGGAGCTGTCGACGAAGATCGACAACCTCAAGGAGCACACGACGGCAGATTGGGATGCGTTCACGAAGGACGTCGACAACTCGTTCGACGGCATCGAGAAGGATCTCGACGACGCGCTGAAATAGTCCGGGCGTAGCGCCGCCGGCTCCGGGTGCCCCGAAGCCGGCGTTTATACGTTCCGTGACCGAATAGATCGGCGAGACCTCTGTGTTGTCGGCGAGTTGCGCGTTTCGGCGTCGGACGTCGTCGCGACGTCGCAGCGTCGCACGATCGATCAAGGGTGCTACGCTCCCCAGGATGCGCCTCGCGTGGTCTCTCGTGGTTGCTTGGTGCATGGTGGTCGCGACCACCACGCACGGCACACGCGAAGCGCCGCACCGCGCCGGCATCGCGGCCGCGACGGCCTATCACCATCCGCTGCGCCATCGCGATATCTCGACGCTGACGCCGTTCGTCGCGCCGACCCGTGTCGCCATCGATGCGCGGCTGCGACCGGTCGACCTCGCAGCGTCGTCGGTTCGCGCACTCTGCATCGTCGTTGCTACGTTCGCGCCCGTTGCCCGCGGTCCTCCGGTCGGCTGATCCAGCGTCTGTCCTCGCTCGATCTGCTTCACCGGAGGTCTGTATGAATTTGGCTACGAAGAGCCGGATCCTCGTCGTCGACGATGATCCTGCCATGCGCGACATGGTCGCGACGCATCTCACCCGCCACGGCTACCCGGTCGCGACCTGCGCGTCCGCGGCCGAGGCACTCGCCGTCCCCACCGAATCGATCGACGTGGTCGTCACCGACATGCGGATGCCGGGTCAAGACGGCCTCGTGTTGTGCCGTGCGCTGCAAGCGCGCATGCACGCCGTGCCCGTGATCCTCACGACCGCGTTCGGCAGCATGGACATCGCGATCGCCGCGCTGCGTGCCGGCGCGTTCGATTTTCTACCGAAGCCGTTTCGGATCGACGCGCTGATCGAAGTGATCGAACGCGCGCACGGCCATCGCGAGCGCCGGCTCGCTCCGACGGCGACGCTGTCGGGCGAGAGTGCCGAGATGACCGAGCTGCGCACGCGCGTGGCGCGGCTCGGTGCGAGCGAAGCTCCCGTGCTCGTCCGCGGCGAGAGCGGCACCGGCAAGGAGTTGGTCGTGCGCGCGCTGCATGCCGCATCGCCCCGTGCGGCCGGCCCGCTGATCGCCGTCAACTGTGCGGCGATGCCCGCACCTCTGCTCGAGAGCGAGCTGTTCGGGCACGCGCGCGGATCGTTCACCGGCGCGCACGGTGACGCGCTGGGACTGTTCGCGGCCGCGCGCGGCGGCACGCTGTTCCTCGACGAGCTCGGCGAGATGCCGCTCGAGCTCCAGCCGAAGCTGCTGCGTGCACTGCAGGAGCGCGCGGTCCGCCCGGTCGGAGCCTCGGCGGAGGTTCCCGTCGACGTTCGCGTGATCGCGGCGACCCATCGCGATCTCGAAGCGCTGGTCGCGGCCGGCACGTTTCGCGAGGATCTGTACTTCCGCGTGCACGTGCTGACCATCACGGTGCCGCCGCTGCGCGCGCGCCGCGGCGACGCCATCGTGCTCGCGAAGCACTTCACCACGAAGCCGCTCGCGCCCGCGGTCGAGGCCCTGTTCGACGCCTACCCGTGGCCGGGCAACGTGCGCGAGCTCGAGAGCGCGATCGCACACGCGACGGCGCTCGCGACGGGAGATCAGATCGAGCTGGTCGATCTTCCCGATCGGCTGCGCTCGTGGAATGCGAAGCTGCCGTCGTCTGTCGACCCGCTGTGCTCGCTCGCCGAGCTCGAGCGCCGGCATGTCGCGCGCGTGCTCGATCGCGTCGCAGGCAACAAGGCCGCGGCCGCACGGATCCTCGGGATCGAGCGCAAGACGCTGTACCGGATGCTCGATCGCTGGTCAGCGCTCGGCGGGAAGCAGCACGACAAAGCTGGTGCCACGACCGAGGGCGCTGGCGACCTCGATCGATCCGCCGTGGTCCTGGACGATGCCGTAGCTGACCGACAGCCCCAGCCCGGTGCCTTCGCCGACATCCTTCGTGGTGAAGAACGGATCGAAGATCCGCGGTAGGTCGTTCTGGGGGATGCCATGTCCCTCGTCCTCGACGGTGATGGTGCCGAACATGCGTTCGCCGCCACGCTGCTCGAGGCCCGTGCGCACGCGGATCGTGCCGCCGCGAGGCATCGACTGGATCGCGTTGAGCAGCAGATTGGAGACCACCTGTTCGACCTGCGCGTCGGTCGCACGAACACGGACCGGGACCGCGCTCGCGACGAGCTCGATCCGCGTGTTGCGCTTGCGCGCCGTCGAGTCGAGCATCTCGGCGGCACTGCGCGCGATCCGGTCGAGCTCGACCACCTTCGTGCCGGAGGTCGTGCGCCGGCCGAACGCGAGGAGCTGGGTGATGATCTTGCTGATCCGGTCGGTCTGCCGAAGGATGACGTCGGCGGCGCGTTGATCATCGAGGAGCTCGGCGGTCCCGGCGATCACGTTGAGCGGCGTACCGAGCTCGTGCGCGACGCCGGCGGCGAGCACGCCGATCACGTTCTAGCGATCGGCGTGGCGCAGTTGTTCCACCGCGGCCCAGCGCTGCAGTTGCTCGCGCTCGACGTAGTGACGCAGGCGATCGGTGAGCACGACGACGACGAGGAACACGCCGGCGCACCCGACGGTGTTGAACGTGGTCGGCAACAGCGAATCTGCAAAGTGGAACGAGATCGCGCCCGCACACGCACTCGCCAGGGCGGCGAGCACGAGACCGAGCGTGCGGCCGCGCAGCCACGTCCCGGCGACGAGCGGCGCGAGGTAGAACAACTGCAATAGCGTGATCGAGACGCCGGTGACGTAGTCAGCCGCGCCGATCGCGAGCGTTGCCGCGATCGTCAACGGTGCGATGGCGCGGCGCAGCGTCAATGGAAGTCTCGTACCACGCCGCGCACGTCCTTGGCACCGCGCAACACGGCCACGGCGGCCTTGTTGATCGACATCAGCGAGAACGGCTTCTGTAGCAACGGGACGCCGAGGCGCTCGCATTCTTCGACGAGCTCGACGTCGGGGAACGCCGTGACGAGCAGCACCTTGATCGGCCATTCCCACAGCCGCGACAAGTAGACGACCTCGAGGCCCGACATTCCCGGCATCCGGACGTCCATGATCGCGAGCTCGAAGCGCAGTGCAGCGACCGGCTCGATCACGCTCGCGGCGAGCAGATCGAGCGCACGTTCACCGTTCGACGCCTCGACGACGTCGCAGCCGACGGAGCGCATGCGTTCGGCGATCAGCGATCGCAACTCGGGATCGTCCTCGGCAACGAGGATACGTTTGGCGGCGAGCCGGATCGCGCTGTGCGTCGGCTGGTCCTCCCAACCTTCGTACGGATGTTGTTCGATGGGCATGTCCGAAGGCACTGCAGCCGGCGCGCCATCGCAAGCCGGCGAATTCACGCACGCGGTTCGCGAGCGTCGCGAGTCGTTTCGACAGCCACGAGTCCTAAGGACTCGCCGCGCACGCCGACTGCTTGCCGGCCTTGCACGCGGCGTCGAGGTCGCGCTTGGCGCTCGCGTGATCGCCGGTCTCGGTGAATGCGCGACCGCGAGCGGCGAGGGCATAGGACTCGTCGGGGTGATGCGCGAGCACCGTGGTACAGGCCGTGATCGCCGCGGCGGCGTCGTGATTTGCCTCGAGCATGATGCACAGCGCGAGCTGCGCGTCGTACGAGGTGGGTTCGAGCTCGAGCGCGTGGCGCACGCTCGCGAGCGCATCGGCGGGCTCTTCGCTCGCGGCACGTTTCAACCAGCCGGCGGCATTGGTCGGGATCCGCTGCCCGGCATGCGGATCCAATTTGACGTCGATACCGCCGCGGGTCAGCACGTCGCCGAACATGCCGACCATGTCGTGCGCGAGCTCGCGATCGGAGCTCGGCGTGGCCGTGCCGTCGCGTCGGTCCACGGCTCTCCCGAACACCGAGATGACGTTGCCTACCATCTTGCGGTCGCCCTCGTCGGGGAGCAGCGGAGCCGGCGCGACCGGCGCGGCGGTGGATGACGACGTCGTCCAGGGATCCGGCGCGGGCGACACGAACAGCTTCGCCGCGATCGCGACGCCGGTGACGATCACCGCGGCACCGGCGAGCCACGGCCAGATCGGGTGGCGCACCGGCGGAGCGGGATGCGTCAGCGCCACCGGCGTACTGGTGGTGGATTCGGCGCGGGCGACCAGCGCGAGCAGCGAGGCGTCGTCGGGCGCGTACGCGAGGCCACGATCGCAATGCGCGAGCGCGACGAACGGTGCCTTCGCGTCGAGGGCTTCGCGAGCCAAGCGCTCCGCGCGGCGCACGCGGAACGGTGCGACCCGCGCTTGATAGCTCGCCGGATCGGCGACGACGGCGGCGCGCTCGCCGGTGACCTCGTCACACCAGTCGATCATCACGGCGAGCTCGGTGGCGAGCTGCTCGGCGGTCGGGCGCTGCGCCGGATCGAGCGCGAGGCAGCGCGCGACCAGCGCCGCGAGTGGCTCGCTCGCGCGGCGATCGGCGGCCGTCAGCTTCGGAAACACGCCGAGCAGCGCGGCCGCAGCTTCTTCGGCGGGGCGCGGTCGGGCGTACGGCCGCTTGCCGGCGATCAGCTCGTAGACCATCACGCCGAGCGCCCACAGATCCGCGCTGGTCTCGACCGCGCGGCCCTCGATCTGCTCGGGCGCCATGTAGCCGACCGAACCGACCGCGGCGCCGGTATCCGTGTGGCGCGTCATGCCTTCTCGCCAGGCGAGGCCGAGATCGATCACGGTGATCGTGCCGTCGGGCGCGGCGATCACGTTCTCCGGCTTGAGATCGCGATGGACGTAGCCGCGCGCGTGCAGCGCGGCGGTAGCCTGGACCACCGGCTGGATCAGCAGCACCGCGGCCTCGGGACAGACCCGCCCGCAGCGGAGGTTGGTGCCGGCGAGCAGCGGCAGCACCAGATACGGACCGAGCTCGGCGTCGATGCCGTGCGCGATCATCTTCACGAGGTTCGGATGATCGATCTGCCCGAGCGCGGCGATCTCGCGATGAAACCGTGCGCGCGCCGCATCATCGAGATCGCTCGCGGGACCGAGCAGCTTCACGGCGACGACGCCGGCGGGACCACGCGCGCGATAGACCTGGCCGCTGCCGCCTTCGCCGATCCGCTCCGCGAGCTCGTACTCGCCGAGAGTGATCGAAGGCGCGACGCGATTCACGGCCGCGGACGCTAGCACTTCCACCGCCGCGCCCAGCGAATAGTTTCGCCGGCGGTACAACCTACGCAACCGGCGCAGCCTACCGGGCCGACTTCGCCATCGCGCCGAGCGCGGCCAGGCCGCCGGCGCCCCGGCTCTTCGCGCCCGCGACCGCACCGCCGATGCCGGCGACGATCGTCTCGAGGAACACCATCACGGCGATGAAGATGCCGAACGTCTGGCCCATCTTGGCACCGGCCTCGGCCGCGGTCGCGTGGGCGCTGCCCGCCGAGGCCAGGTCGCCCATCGACGTCGTGACCTGCGCGGTGACCGAGCTGATCAACAGGTAGTACCCTGCGGCGGCGACGACGCCGGCGGTCAGGAACGACAGGATCGCGCCGCCGGTCTTCGCACGAGTCAGGTACGTCGAGAGGAAGCCGCCGATCGCGACGAGGCCGAAGTAGACCGCGGCGGTGACCTTCGAGCCTAGGCCCGAGAGCGCGTAGCTCGTGGCGATGCCGGCCGCGACGGCGCCGAACGCGAACAGCCAGGTGGTGTGGGGAGAGAGCTTGGAATCGTTGGATTGGGTCATCTTGTTGGCGACCGCTAGAGCAGCCGCCATGCCACGCGCAACTGCTCGAATTCCGACGCAGCGCCCGCGCGTCGACGCTGCCAGCGATGGCAGCGCTGCCGAGGTTGGCAGTAGAGTCGCGCTCGTGACGCCGCTGGGAGATGACGACCTCGTGCTCGCGATCGTGCCGCTCGCCGGCGCGATGACGCTGCGGGTGCCCGTCACCAAGCGAATCACGAGCATCGGCAGCGATCCGAGCGCGGACCTCCGGCTTGTCACGGCACCTGCACGATGGGCGGTCGTGCATCGCAGCGAAGCCGGACTGGAGGTCGTCCTGGCCGCGACCGGAGAGCGGCGCAGGTTGTCACCGGGCGAGCGCCTGCTCGCGGATGGCATCACGCTCGCGGTCGAATCGATCGCGACCGAGCGCGCGCGCGAACGCTCGATCGAGGAGCTGGTCTCCGCCCTCGCGGCGGTCGACTCGCCGGAGCGCGCGGTCGAACAGATGCTGACCGGCCTGATCGCGGCCTCGGGCGCCGACCTCGGTGCGCTGATCCTCGGCGACGGCGAGACCTACTCGGTCGCCGCGGCGCGCGACAAGCACGGCGCCGTGCTCGAAGGCGCGCGCGAGTTGCTGTCCGACACGATCGTGCGCGACGTGCTCGGCAGCGGCGAGCGGGTGCGGCTCGACGACGTCGCGGCGAACCGTCGCTACGCGGCGATCCCGTCGGTCACCGCGATGAAGCTCGGCTCGGCGCTGTGCCTGCCGATGCGGCTCGACGGGCGCACGCTCGGTGCGGTGTTCCTCGCGCGCCACGATCGGTTCACCGCCGACGATCGCACGCTCGGCGAGCTCCAATTGTTGGCCGCGATCGCGGTGCCGCTGCTCGCGCAGGTCCGGCGCCAGCAGCCGAGTGGCAGCGACGAGATCGTCGGCGAGTCCAAGCCGATCGTCGCGCTGCGCGCGCTGATCCAGCGGGTCGGCGCGGTCGATCTGAGTGCGCTGCTGCACGGCCCGTCGGGCTCGGGCAAGGAGCTCGTCGCACGCGCGTTGCATCACGCGAGTGCTCGCGCCGGCAAGCCGATGATCGCGATCAACTGCGCCTCGGTCGCGCCGACGCTGCTCGATGCCGAGCTGTTCGGCTATCGCAAGGGTGCGTTCACCGGCGCGATGGCCGATCGCATCGGTCTGATCGAAGCGGCCGACGGCTCGACGTTGTTCCTCGACGAGATCGGCGACATGCCGCTCGCGATGCAGGCGGCGCTGTTGCGCGTGCTCGAGCAGCGCGAGGTCAAGCGGCTCGGCGACAACGTGCCGCGTCCGGTCGATTTCCGACTGGTGTGCGCGACCCATCGCGAGCTCGAGGCCGAGGTCGCGGCCGGGCGGTTCCGCGCCGATCTGCTGTTCCGTCTGCGCGAGGTCACGCTCGAGGTTCCCGGCCTCGCCGAGCGCGGCGACGACATCGTGTTGCTCGCGCATGCGTTCTTGCGCCAGGCCGAGGGCCAGCTCGGCCTCGCGCTCCACACCCTGACCGACGATGCGCGAGCCGCGCTTCGTGCGCATCCGTGGCCCGGCAACGTGCGCGAGCTCAAGGCGACGATGCGCCGCGTCGCGGTCCTCGCCGATTCCAAGCTGATCCGCGCCGTCGATCTCGGCTTCGCGCCGAGCCCGCTGGCACCGCGCCCGCTGGCACCGCGCCCGCTGGCCCCGCGGTCGAGCCCCGTCGAGGATCCGTCGGGCTTGCGCGCGTGGCTCGATGCCACGATCGCGCCCGGGGCTCCGATCCAGCCGCTCGGCACGCTCCGTGACGAGCTGATCAAGCGCTACGTCGAGCTCGCGGTCGAGCGCTGTGACGGCGATCGCGAGGCGGCCGCGAAGGCGCTCGAGATCGGGGTGCGCAGCCTCTATCGATACCTCTCGTAGCCTCTCGACGAATCGGCTAGGTTCGTTGCCATGAAGCGGTTGCTGCCTGTCGTCCTGCTCGTCGCGTGCAGCGATTCACCGGTGACCCTGCCGGCGACCGATCCGCAGAGCCTCGAGCCGACGCTCGATGCGCTCGCGGCGATGGGCGAGAAAGGCGCGGGCTCGACCGCCGGTCAGATGGCCGCGACCTACATCCAAGGCAAGTTCGCGTCGCTCGGCTTCACCGGGATCACGACCGAGAGCTTTCAGTTTCCGCGCTGGGTGCTCTCGGACCAGAGCTTCTCGGTCACGATCGACGGGACCACGCTGACGCCCGGCTTCGACGTGTTCGAGGCCTCGGGCGGCGGCACGATCGACGGCACGCTCGTCGATGCGGGTACCGCGACGGCCGGCGATCTGCAGAACCTCGATCTCACCGGCAAGGTCGCCCTCGTGCGCCGCGATCCGAGCTTTCACCGCTCGACGCAGCTCAAGAACGTGCGCCAGGCCGGCGCGACCGCGATGCTGTATCTCTCGATCGCCTCGGAGAACCTCCGCCAGGTCGGCTCGGTGCGCTACGACTGGGAGTCCGACGACGTCCTGCCCGCGATCACGATCGGCGCCGACGACGGCAAGCTGATCACCGACGCGCTCGCCGCGCAGAAGGCGGTGACCGTGCACATGGGCGTCTCCGAGACCTCGATGCCGGGCACGGGCACGAACGTGATCGCGAAGATCCAGGGCGAGGTCGACGAACAGATCGTGATGGGCGCGCACTACGACACGTGGTTCACGGGCTCGTCGGATAACTCCGGCGGCGTCACGGAGTTGCTCGAGCTCGCGCATCGCCGGATCCAGCGCGGCAAGCCGCACTACACGCTGGTGTTCGTCGCGTACGACGGCGAAGAGATCGGGCTCTACGGTGGTTACGACTACTACCGCAAGCACGCGATCGTGAACCAAGAGCCGATCCTCGCGGTGCTCAACTTCGAGTGCCCGTCCGCGCTGTCACCGGATATCGCCGCGCTCGTCCACTCGAACCAACCCAAGCTCGACGAGGCGCTCCAGGCCGCTCACCTGCGCCAGATCTACTCGCAGTACGCGGGGCTCGAGATCGTCGCGCAGATCTTCGGTGGCATCATCCCGACCGATATCCAGGGCGACTATCGCGGCGGCACGCCGACGGTGACCACGGCGGTCGACTTTCCCTACTACCACACGGTGCGGGACACGCCGGAGACCGTCGACCTCGCGCTCCTCGCGAGCTCGATCGATGCGTTCGACGACGCGGTCTCGAACATCGACAAGCTGTCGGCCGACGATCTGAACGTTCAGGACCCGACGCTGTGGAACGAAGACGTCACACCGACCGCGACCGGCATCGGCGCGCAGGTCGTGGTCAAGGATGCGAGCGGCGCGCCGCAGGCCGGCATCACGGTGAACGCGTCGTATCTCGTCGACGATTTCACGCTCGCGGAGCGCGCGAGCGCGGTCACCGACGCGAACGGTGTGGCGACCGTGATGGTCCAGTCGACCGACAAGTCCCATCCGAACAACTTCCTGCACGTGACGGCGGGCCCGGTGTACCCGCTCGTCGAGAAGATCCTCCCGATCAACTAGCCGTCTTGGAGCTCGGAGGTCGCGAGGTCGACGACCATGTCCTCCGGCGTCTCGACGCCGCGACGCGCGAGCTTCTCGGTCATGATCGTGGTCCGCATCAGCATCGCGGACGCGAAGTAGGCGAGCGTCACGCCGCCGACGATCGGCACGACGGCGTGGATCTCCTGCGTCGATTCGAGGGCGAACACGATCGAGGTGAGGAGCGCCCGCGAGGCACCGGCGAACATCGCCGCCATCCCCACGAGTGCGGCGAGCCGAGGATCGATCGCCAGTGACGGTGCGACCAACCCGAGGCTGTACGCGAATAGATAGCCGAGCGCGGCGCCGAGCGTGAGCAACGGCGCGAGCGTTCCGCCGGACGTTCCACTGCCGAGCGCGATCGACCACGAGAGGAACTTCATGACGCCGAGGACCAGGAGCGTTCCGACCGCAAACCCACCACTCACCGCGGTCGTGATGTTGTCGTAGCCGACGCCGAGCGTCCGCGGTGCGAAGAAGCCGATCGCCCCGACGGCGATGCCGCCGACCGCGGGCCACCACATCCAATGGATGCCGTGAAGCCGTTCGAAGCCATCCTCGATGATGTAGACCGCGCGCGTGATGTAGACGGAGATCACGCCGACGAAGCCACCGGCGATCGTCGCGACGATCACCGACGAGGTGTCGGGATTCGCGAATGAGGTGATCGCGAACACCGCGTCGGTGCCGTGGATGATGGCGCGCAAGCCGCCGGCAACCGCGCAGGCGAGCGCGACGGGCGTGACGGCGCGCGCGCTGTACTCGGCGAGTAGGAGCTCGATCGCGAGTAGCACACCCGCGATCGGGGTGCCGAAGATCGCGGTCATGCCGGCGGCGGCTCCGGCGGCGAGCAGGACCTTGCGCTCGCGGGCGGTGACCCGAATGAACTGGCCGATCGCCGAGCCGAGCGCTCCACCGGTCGCGATGATCGGGCCCTCGGCACCGAACGGACCGCCGGTGCCGATCGCGATCGCGGCCGAGATTGGCTTGAGGAACGTCAGCCGCAGCGGGATCTTGCTCTCGTTCGTGAGGATCTGCTCCATCGCCTCGGGGATGCCGTGGCCGCGGATCGCGCGAGATCCGAACCGCGCCATCAAGCCGACGATGGCGCCGCCGAGCACCGGGATCGCGATCGCCCAGGCTCCCAGGTGATGGTCGGCGGGGGACGATGGCGCGACCGAGAGCGTGCCGTAGTAGGCGAGGTTCGTGACGAGCGCGATCGCGCGGATCAAGACCTCGGCGATCCCGACCGCCGCGATCGCGAGGACCATCGCGAGGAACGAGATCCAGATGTCTCGGCGATCGAGCCCGGTGGGCGCGCGGCCGGCATGATCGCGCTCCATCGTCGGAGCGAGCGAGGGCGCGACAAACATGCCGCTCATGCGGCGGCGGACTTTACGGATAGAAGGGAAATTCGGCACGACTACCTGCGGAGATCCATGGGATCCCATGCATCTACCATACATCCGTCCGGCCGACCCCAAATGTCGATGCCGGACCGCGCAGATCAGCTCGTGGCGTCGCCATTGTAGGGCGACCCACGTCGCTAACTCAGTCGCGACGGTACATCGTCATCACACACGCGCCGCCGAGGCCGAGGTTGTGCTGGAGCGCGATCTTCGCTCCCTCGACCTGCCGCGCTTCGGCCTGGCCACGCAGGTGCCACACGAGCTCGGTGCACTGGGCGAGCCCGGTCGCGCCGAGCGGATGACCCTTCGACAACAAGCCGCCCGACGGGTTCGTGACGAACTTACCGCCGTAGGTGTTGTCGCCGTCCCAGATGAACTTCTCGGCTTCGCCCTCTTTGCACAGGCCGATCGCCTCGTACGTGAGGAGCTCGTTCGCGGTGAAGCAATCGTGGAGCTCGACGACATCGACGTCGTCGGGGCCGATGCCGGCTTGATCGTAGATCTTCTTCGCCGCGGCCTTCGCCATGTCGAAGCCGACCATCTTGATCATCGAGTGCTCTTCGAAGCTCGACGGGTAGTCCGTCGTCATGACCTGTGCCGCGATGTACACCGGGTTCGAGATGTTGTGCTTCTTCGCGAACTCGTCGCTGCACAACACCGCCGCCGCGGCGCCGCAGGTCGGCGGGCAGCACTGGTAACGGGTCAACGGATCGAACACCTCGGGCGACGCCATGATCTCCTCGACGGAGAGGAGGTCCTTGAACAACGCGTACGGGTTCTTCGCGGCGTGCTTGCGCGCCTTCTCCGAGATCTTCGCGAAGGTCTCCTTCTTCGTGCCGTACTTCCAGCGGTACTCGCGACCGGCGCCACCGAACATCTGCGCGGCGGGCGGTGCCGAGTTGAAGCCCTGCTCCTCGTTCATCACGTTGACGAACTTGTCGAGCGGGTTCGCGCGATCGTTCCACTTCGCCTGCAGCGCGCCGGCTTCCATCTGCTCGAAGCCGACGACGAGCACGCACTCGACGATGCCGCCGGCGACCGCTTGCGCGCCGAGCATCAGCGCGGAGCTACCGGTCGAGCAGTTGTTGTTGACGTTGAACACCGGAATACCGGTGAGGCCGAGCTGGTAGATCGCGCGCTGACCGCACGTCGAGTCGCCGTACACGTACCCCGCGTACGCCTGCGCGACTTGATCGAACGGCACGTTCGCGTCGGCGAGTGCGGCCTTGCCGGCCTTCACCGCCATCACGTGATACTCCTCGGACTTCCCAGGCTTGGCGAACGGAACCATTCCGACGCCGATGACATTTACCTTGCGTGCCATAATATTCTCCTGGGCTCCTTAGACGAGACCCTTGAGGAAGCCGAGGCGATGCGCGACGGAAGCATCTCCGTCGACGCGCAGCTGGCCGTGTTGATAGAGCGACTTGGAGTCACCCGCCGCGAGACCGGCGAGGTCTGCATCCTTGATCGTGAGCGTGACCGCGGTGTCGCCGCCGAGGTCGTAGGTCTTCTCGAACGCGGGGTCGGTGACCTTGAACGTCACCTTCGCGCGAACCTCGCCGGCGAGGTGCTGGTTGGCCGCGAGCCGCTTGTCGAGCGCGGCGAAGAACTTCTCGGTGTGGACCGGTGCCGACGATTTCGCGACAGGTGCTGCCGGTGCCTTCGCATCGGTCGAGCCCGCGGCGTGACGCTTCTGCACGATCTCGAGCGCCTTGCCCGGATCGAGCTTCGACAGGAACTGCAGCTTCTGCGACGCCATCACGTCGCCGCTGATCTTCAGCTTGCCGGTCGTGAACAGCTTCATCGCGTCGGCCTTGCCCTGGGTGAGCGCGAGGAAGTCTTCCTCGGTGAGCTCGAGCGTGCAGTCGGCCTTGTCGTCACCTTGCTTGACGCTGCCGGTCCCGGTCTTGAGATCGAGCAGCCAGCGATGATCGCCGATCTTCCACTGGTAGCTCTTGCCGACCTTCGGCGCGAGGTCGGTGTTGATCTTCAAGTACTCCGCGATCACGGCGAACACGTCGTCGACGGTCGGCGTGAAGTCCTGCGCGACCGGCGGAACATCTGCGCCCGGTGCATGACCACCACCACCGCCACGCTTCTTGGTTTCGGCGAACACCATCTCGGGCGTCAGCTTCTTCAAGAACCCGAGCTTCTGCGACGCCATCACGTCGCCGCTGATCTTGAGCTTGCCCGACGAGAACAACTTCATCGCATCGGCCTGGCCGGTCGCCATCGCCATGAAGTCGGCGTCGCTCATGTCGAGCGTGCAGGTCGCCTTGCCGGTCACGCCTTCGCTGACGGCGCCGGGCGGCGTCGTCAGATCGATCGTCCACGCGCTCTCGGGCGACGACAGCTTGAACGTGAACGCGGTCTTGGTCTTTTCGGCCGTCGCCGGGTTCCCCTGCACGAACGTGCCGATCGCGCGGAAGATGTCTCCGCTGTTGGGGACCGGGGCACTGCTCTTCGCTGCCGCTGGTGCGGCCGCCTTCGGCTTGGGCTTCGGCAGCTCGTGCCACAGCTCGATCGCCGCGTTCGAGATACAGACCTCGTTCTTCTCCTTGTCCTTGCAGCGGAAGATGATCTTGTCGCCTTCCTTCCACATCTCGGTGATGATCGTTTCACCGGGGAGCACCGACGACGCGAACCGCACGCGGATGCTCTTGACGAACCGCGGGTCGGCATCGGGCGCGAACGCGTTGACGACCGCGCGGGTGGCAAAGCCATACGTCGCGAGGCCGTGGAGGATCGGCTTGGCGAAGCCGAAGTTCTTCGCGAACGAAGGATCGGCGTGGAGCGGATTCCAGTCGCCGCTCAGACGATAGAGCAGCGCCTGGTTCTCGCTGGTCTTCTCCTCGATCACCTTGTCGGGTGCGCGATCGGGCGGAACGTTGACCTCGACGCTCGGTCCGCGCTCGCCACCCCAGCCGCCGGCACCACGCACGAACGTGGTGACCTCGTTCTTGACCAGGAGGTCGCCGCTCTCGTCGTAGGTCGCGAACTCGGTGTTGACGATCGCGCCCTTGCCCTTGTCGAAGATCGACTTGACGGTCGCCTTGGTCGTCAGCTTCGCGTGGGTCGGCAGCGGCCGAAGGATCTCGGTGTACTGCTCGCCATGGAGCACGCGATCGAAGCCGAAGTTGAGCCCCGGCGCCGACACGCCTTGCTTCGCGAGTCCGAACATCAGGTTGATCGCCGGGATGACGCCGAAGCTCGGCAGCACCTTCATGCCCTTGCCGCTCATCTCGTAGACCAGCGCGAGGTCGGTCTCGTTGTTCGGATCGCGCGCCGCGCCGACGCCGAGCGCGTAGAGCGCGACATCGCGCTCGTCGTACGACGATGCCAGCTCGGGGTACTTGTAGCCGAGCGCCGCGTCGACATCGATGAACTGGTTGCCGCCCTTGCTCGGGCCGGCCTCGACGTTCGCCATGATCGGCTGCATCGACTCGGCGACGCCGCCGGGGTGCTCCGACTTGTCGAAGCTCGTGATGTCCTTCCACGCGGCGTTGACGTCGTCGGGCGTGATGTTGCGGCCGAGCCGGAACGTCTTACCCGCGGCGCGCTCCCAGCGCAGCTTCGCGTAGAACCCGCCGCCGACCT
>JBDTJY010000009.1:0-15509 GCA_039935615.1 Kofleriaceae bacterium | reverse complement strand
TCGACCCACGATCACCTGCTGCTGTTCACCGACAAGGGCCGCGTCTACTACAAGAAGGTGTTCGAGCTGCCCGAGGGCTCGCGCACGGCGAAGGGTCGCCCGGTCGTCAACGTGCTCGATCTCCAGGATGGCGAGCAGGTCGTCGCGATGCTGCCGTTCACCGAGTTCAGCGACGCGACCAGCGTGTTCTTCGCGACCCGGGCCGGCACGGTCAAGAAGACCGAGCTGTCGGCGTTCGAGAACGTCCGCAACAGCGGCATCAAGGCGATCACGATCGATGAAGGCGACCGCCTAGTCGGCGCCGCGCTGATCACGAAGGCCGACGACGTGCTGCTGACGTCCGCGAAGGGCTACGCGGTGCGGTTCACCGAGGAGCGCGTCCGCACGATGGGGCGCAGCGCCGCCGGAGTTCGCGGCATCACGCTGCGCGAAGGCGACAAGCTCGTCGGCATGTGCACGTTCCCCCGGTCGATCGACGCTTCGGCATCCGCGACGATGATCACGGTGTGCGAGCGCGGCTACGGCAAGCGCACGATGATCGCCGACTACCCGGTGAAGAACCGTGGCGGCAAGGGCGTGATCACGATCAAGACCACGACCCGCAACGGCCTGGTCTCGGGCGTCCGGATCGTCACCGACGACGATCACCTGATCCTGATCTCCGATCGCGGCAAGCTGATTCGCCTGCTCGCGAAGGACATCCCGGTCCAGGGCCGCGCGACCCAGGGCGTGCGCGTGATGCGCGTCGACGACGGCGAGCACGTGGCAGCGATCGAGCGGCTCGCCGAGCCGGCCGACGAGAGCGGGATCGCCGAGGGCGCACCGATCGAAGCGGTCGACGATGGCGACACCGTCCCGAACGAGTCCTTGGACGATGACGACGCCGACGATGACGACGACGACGACGACGCCGCGCCCGACGACGAGTAGCTGACATGAAGGGCCGCTCGGACGATCCGGACCGGACGCGAGTCGCGATCGTCGACCCGCTGGTCGGAACGATCGTGGCGACCCACTACCGGATCGAGCTGGGCATCGCCGCGGGTGGGTTCGGCGCGATCTATCGCGCGGTCGATCTGCGCGACGAGCGCGACGTCGCGATCAAGCTGCTCCATCCGAACCTGACCCAGAGCCCGGCCGTGGTCGCACGGTTTCGCCGCGAGGGCGAAGCGCTCCAGCAGCTCCACGATCCGCACACCGTCACCGTGATCGAGGTCGGCGAGATGGACGACGGCACGCTCTACATCGTGATGGAGCTGCTGCAGGGCGAGAACCTGTACGAGACGTTCAAGCAGCTCGGCCCGTTACCGTGGCGTCGCGTCGTCACGATCGCGCGTGCGGTGTGCAGCTCGCTGTCGGAGGCGCACGGGCTCGGCATCGTGCATCGCGATCTCAAGCCGGCGAACATCCACCTCGAGGATCACGACAGCGTGAAGGTGCTCGATTTCGGCATCGCGAAGATCATCCGCGGCGAGACCGGCATCGATGCCTCCGACCTCACGCAAGCCGGTCACATGATCGGCACGTTCGACTACATGCCGCCCGAGCAGATGGTCGGCGGCGAGTGCACCGGCCAGACCGACATCTTCGCGCTCGGCGTCGTGATGTACGAGATGATCACCGGCGTGCGCCCGTTCGGCGAGCACGAGAGCGCGACCGCGATGCTCGCCGCGTTGCTGTCACGCGCGCCGAAGCCGCTCGGCTCGTTCGCCGAGGTTCCGCCCGAGCTCGATCGCATCGTGCTCCATTGCCTCGCGCGCAAGCCCGAGCACCGCTACACCTCGATCGACGACCTCGCGATCGATCTCAACACGCTGCTCGTCGTCGAGGAGGATTCGACCCGGCTCGCGCACGTCACCGATCGGATCCCGAGGACAGAGCTGATGGAGGCCCAACACGATCTGCAGGACGCGATCACGTCGCCGATTCCCGAGGACGTGATCATCACGCCACTCGGCTCGAGCGACGATGTCTCGATCACGCCGACCTCGGGCAGCGTCGACGTGCTGATCACGCCGGCCGACTTCGACGACGTGCTCGCGACGCCACCGCCGTCCGCGGACGGCGCGACGCAATTCACCGCGCCTCCAATCATGGACGACGAGCCGGGCTTGCCCCGGCGAGGCAGCGCTGCCGAAGCGCAGCGCGATGTCGAAGACGAGCCAGAGGTCGCGACCGCGACCTCGGCCAAACCGAAGTTCCTGCCGTCGCAGACGCTGCCCGGTATCATCGCGCCCAAGAAGAACCGCTAATGCTAGGGTCCCGCGCATGGCGATCCTCCGCAGCCAGGCGATCTTCGAGCGTGCGAAACAGCTGATCCCCGGCGGCGTCAACTCGCCGGTGCGAGCGTGCCGCTCGGTCGGCGTCGACCCGGTGTTCATCGCGCAGGGCGACGGCGCCTACATCACCGACGTCGACGGCAACCAGTACATCGACATGATCGGGAGCTGGGGCCCGTTGATCCTCGGCCACGCGCAACGCGACATCCTCGACGCGATCGCCGAGCAGATGGCGATGGGCACCACGTTCGGCGCGCCGACCGAGATCGAGGTCCGGTTCGCCGAGACGATCCGCGACGCGTATCCGTCGATGGAGATGGTCCGCGCGGTGTCGTCGGGCACCGAGGCGACGATGAGCGCCCTGCGCCTCGCGCGCGGCTTCACCGGCCGCGACAAGTTGATCAAGATGGACGGCGGGTATCACGGCCACGCCGATTGCCTGCTGGTCGCCGCCGGATCGGGCGCCGCCACGCTCGGCATCCCGGGCTCGGCCGGCGTGCCCGAAGGTGCCGCGCGCGACACGATCGTCGTCGCCTACAACGACCTCGCCGCCGTCGAGCGCGCGTGCGCGGCCGGCGAGGTCGCCGCCGTGATCGTCGAGCCGGTCGCCGGCAACATGGGGCTCGTCCTGCCGCAGCCCGGCTACCTCGAAGGCCTGCGCGAGATCACGCGCAAGCACGGCACCGTGTTGATCTTCGACGAGGTGATGAGCGGCTTTCGCTGCGCGTTCGGTGGCGCCCAGGCGATCTACGGCATCACGCCCGACCTCACGTGCCTCGGTAAGATCGTCGGAGGTGGCCTGCCGGCCGCGGCGTTCGGCGGTCGCGCCGAGATCATGCAGAAGCTCGCGCCGCTCGGTCCGGTCTATCAGGCAGGCACGCTGTCCGGAAACCCGATCGCGATGGCCGCCGGCCTGACCGCGATCGGGATCCTCGCACGCCCCGGGACCTACGAGCGCCTGAACGAGCTCGGCCACAAGCTCGCGACCGGGCTCGCCGCCGCTGCGGCTGCCGCGAAGGTCCCGGTCCAGATCAACCGGATCGGTTCGATGATCACCCTGTTTTTCACCGCGACCCCGGTCACCGACTACGCGACCGCGAAGACCTCGGACACCGCCCGGTTCGGCGCGTTCTTCCGGGGGATGCGACAAGGCGGTGTGTTTCTGCCACCTTCGCAGTTCGAGGCGATGTTCGTGTCCCTTGCACACACCGACGACGATCTCGACCGGGTGATCGCCGCCGCGAAGGCTTCTCTCTCGGTCTGAGGCTCATTGACGCCGAAAAAACGCCGTGTTACTCGGGCGGCGCCTGATGCAGTCCCATCCTTCCCATAGCGGCGAAATGTCGCAGGGTTTGGCCATGGGGAACGTGCATCCGACGGATGTGACCACGGCGACCGCCAACATCGCTCCGGCCGCGCGCAAGGCGAAGCGCGCGTACAACGCGTTGTCGGCGAGCTCGGTCGGGCTCGAGCTCGGCATCGCGGTGATCGTCGGCGTGCTCGGCGGGATGTGGCTCGACTCGCATTTCGGCACGACGCCGTGGTTGATGCTGGTGTTCCTCGTGTTCGGCGTGGTCGCCGGCTTTCGCAACGTGCTGCGCGCGGTCGCCCGTGCCGAAGCCGCCGCGGCTGCCGAAGCCAAGGAGGATGCGCGTGGCTAAGCACCGCATCATCCGCATCGAGCGGCTCAACTACGCGATCGCCGCGCTCGTCGCGCTCGTCGGCGGGCTCACGCAGCCGAACCGCGTCGCGCTCGGTCTCACGATCGGCGCGGTCCTGACCTGCGCGAACTTCTTCGTCCTGCGCAAGCTCGTCATCAAGTGGACGACCGACGCCGCGCGCGGCGAGACCGGCGCTGCGCCCTACCTGATGCTGCCCAAGATGGTGGGCCTGATGGGCGCGGTCGCGGTCGCCATTCTCCTGCTCCCGATCGACACCATCGCGTTCGTGATCGGCTATTCCATCTTCCTCGTTTCGATCCTGATCGAGACCATCTACTCGGCCGTCGTGCCAACGGCGCAACAAGAAGAGAAGCTATAAGACGATGGGTGAGCACGGAACCTGGTTCGATTACCTCAACCGCTTCGACACGTGGCGGAGCCTGAACCACTCGCTCGAGGGTTCGCTCGGTCGCACGAAGCCGATGCTGCTGCTGTTCCAGGACAGCGGTTGGACGATGACGCACGTGCTCGTCGAGCTCGTCGTCCTCGCGTTCGTCGCCTGGGGGGCGCTCGCCTTCTTCCGCGGCCTGTCCTCGCCCGACCGCGGCCTGGTGCCACCGCGCAAGCTCACGCTGCGCACGTTCTTCGAGTACACCGCCGAGATGGTCTACGGGATGGTCGAGGGTGCGATGGGCGAGAAGAACGCCTCTCGGTTCTTCCCGCTGATCGGCGCGCTGTGGATGTTCATCCTGTTCGGCAACCTGATCGGCCTCGTGCCGGGCTTCATCTCGCCGAACGACACCCTCAAGACCAACGTCGGCATCGCGCTGCTCGTGTTCTTGCTCACGCACTACTTCGGCGTGCGCGAGCACGGCCTCGCCTACTTCAAGCACTTCCTCGGTCCGAGCCTCGTGCTGATTCCGCTGATGCTGCCGATCGAGATCATCTCGCACATCGCGCGCCCGGTGTCGCTGTCGGTCCGGCTGATGGGCAACATGATGGCCGACCACAAGGTCGTGATGTCGTTCTTCGCGCTCGTGCCGATCCTCGTGCCGCTGCCGTTCATGCTGCTCGGCCTGCTCGTCTGCCTGATCCAAGCCCTCGTGTTCTGTTCGCTGGCGATGGTCTACATCAGCATGGCGATCGAGCACGAGGAGCATTGATTCCCGTCGGAAATCGCTTTAAAAACCGCCTCACGCGACCAACCAGAAACGAAAGCAAAACCATGAAGACCCTCAAGCCCCTGATCTCGCTCGCTGTCCTCTTCGTCATCACCGCGATCTCGACGATCGCCTCGGCCGCCGACGGCATCGCGGTCGATCCGAACGCGCAGAACTTCAACGCGCAGAACGTCAAGGTCGTCGGGCTGTCGAACAGCTTCGGTTGGGTCGCGCTCGCGGCCGGCCTCGCGATCGGTCTCGCCGCGCTCGGCGGTTCGATCGGCCAGGGCCGCGCGGCCGGCTCGGCGCTCGAGGGCATCGCCCGCAACCCCGGCGCTGCCGGTCAGATCCAAGGCCCGATGATCCTCGGCCTCGCGCTCATCGAGTCGCTCGTGATCTACGCGCTCATCATCGCGCTCCTGCTCGTCCTCAAGGTCGGCTAGTCGAACTACCCCGCGACGCCATTCGGCGCCGCTGATGAGCCGGCAAAGCCGGCTCGTCGATCTGGTCGCGTTCAGAAGTGGCTCCGTCGCAAGGCGGGGCCATTTTTGCGTTTTCGGAGGTCCCGTGGGACGCTGTTCGGCAGATGTCTGAAGAGGAACCGCAGGCGGACGGGCTGGACCTCAAGGGGAAGTCCACGCTCGAGATCCTCTCGCAGATCGACCTGTTCTCCGGTCTGCCGTCGGGGCACCTCCGCCGCGTCGTCGACATCGGGCTCGAGGAGCAATACCGCTCGAACGCGATGGTGTTCTCCGAGGGCGAGCCCGGTGACAAGTTCTATCTGATCGTCGAGGGCGCCGTGCGGATCAGCCGCATCGTCCCCGGCATGGGCGAGGAGGCACTCGCGGTGCTGCGCCCGGGCGCGTACTTCGGCGAGATGTCGCTGATCGACGACGCGCCGCGCTCGGCGACCGCGATGTGCCACGAGAAGTGCCGGCTGTTCGTCGTCAACCGGCGCGATCTGGAAGACCTGCTGTTCGTCGATCGCGACCTCGCATACGAGCTGCTGTGGAACTGGGTGCGGACGTTGTCGCGTCGCCTGCGTGCGACCAACGACAAGATGACGTTCTTAGCGACCACGTCGAAGTTTTAACGTGCGGGCGCTCGCCGTCGCGCTCCTGCTCGCAGCCACGGCCGTGCACGCCGAGCCGCTACCCCCCGGTGCGATCGGCGTGACCACCGGGGTCGTCGCCGGGACCGGCGCCGACACCAAGCGCGTCGGCGTCGGGTTCTACGAGTTCGGCGCGCAGGCCTCCTATCAGCCGACGAAGACCGAGCAGCGCTGGGGCCCGACCATCCATTGGGCCGCGATGTTCGGCCTGATGTACGGCGGCAGCGCGTCGCACATCGACACCACGCTGCGCACCGTCGAGATGGATCTCACCGCCGGTATCCGCGTGCGGCCGTGGAGCTCGGTCAGCTACTACCTGACGTTCCGCGGCGGCGCGAATCTCTTGCGCTCGAACGAACCGATTCCCACCGACGAGTCGATGACCGGATCGCGCTCGTACGTCCGCGGTGTCGCGAGCATCGGCATCGATCACTACGTCTCGATCTTCATGCTCAACGTCGATGTTCGCTACGCCAGGCTGCTCGGCGGCCAACCCACCGAGCTGTCGCTGATGATCGGCGGCGCGTTCGCGGGGCCCTAGACGATGCCGGCACGCGAGACCAAACGACTGCGCCTCGTCCCGATCAACCTCACCATGGTCGAGGCGGTGCTGTCGCGCGACAAGGAAGCCGCCGATGCCGCGCTCGATCGCGCGCTCGCAGGGCTCGGGTGGCCGACCGGCGCGCGGTTCCCCGATAGCTGGCCGAACGATGACCTCGTCGCACGCGCCTTCCCCTACTCGCTCGCGGCGATCCGCGCGGCCCCCGAGGTCCGACTATGGGGCGACACCATGGTCGTCACCCGCGATGACCCGCCGCGCGTGCTCGGCAGCGTCGTGTTCAAGGGCCTCCCGGCCGACGGTGTCGCCGAGGTCGGCTACGGCATCGAGGACGGCTCGCGTGGCCAGGGGCTCGCGACCGAAGCCACGCTCGCGTGCGTCGAGTGGGCGCTCGCGCAGCCCGGGATCGTCGCCGTGCAGGCGATCACGTTCGCCGGTCACCTCGCGTCGCTCGGCGTGATCAAGAACTGCGGCATGACCCCCGTGGGGAGCCGCGAGCATCACATCTTCGGCGAGCTGCTCGTGTTCGAGCGCCGCTAACGCTTCTTGCGGCGCAGCACGAGGCCGACGAGCGCGATGCCGAGCAGCGAGGTCGGCGCGCCGTGGCCGCTCGCATCGCAGCAGCCACCACCCTCGGCCGGGAAGCACAGGCCGCCGCCGTTGCCGTCGCTGACGCACGAGAGATCCGCGGGGCACGCGCCGTCGGTGCCGATCGCACACACCATCGTGCACTTGCTGTTGGTGCCCTCGGTGCCGCACGTGCCGGAGTCGCAGTCGGCGTTGCCCGTGCAATCTGCGCCGACGCCGGTCGTGGTGTACGGCGTCACGATGCAGGTGTGCGCGAAGCACTCGTGGTTCGCCACGGTGCAGTCGGCGTCGGTCTCGCACTGGAGGTTCGGCACGTGCGCGATGATGAACGCCTTCTCGGCGTCGACGCGAGTGTCGGCACCGTACTGCGAGCAGGTCTGATCGCCGAACGACGTGATGCCGACCTCGACGAGGCGCCCGCCGATCATCGCGAACGAAGGACCGCCGGAGTCGCCGTTGCACTTGCCCTTGCCGTTGACCTGGGAGAAGCACAGGAGGTTCGCGTCGGAGCCCTCCATCGACGTACACGCGACCGAGGTCTGGTCGACGACGTGCTCGATCCCTGCGGAGTTGCCGGTGCCACTCGTGAGACCAAAGCCGACCATCGTCACCGTGATGCCGATCGGCGCGGCCGCCGGATCGAAGTTGAGCGGCGCCGGCTGCACGCCGGTGACCGGCATCGACAGGTGGATCAGGCCGGAGTCGTGCGAGCCGATCGCGTTGATATTGAACGCCGGATCCGGCATCGAGTCTTGCGCCGTGTAGACGGTGCCGCCGCTGAAGTCGCTGACCGTGCCGACGTGGACCTTGATCGTCGCGGTCACCGCGGCTTGCGTCGTGACCCCGAGCTCGGACGGCAGCACGCAGTGCGCGGCCGTGAGCACCCAGTCGGGCGTGATCAACGTACCGGTGCACAGACCCTGGTTCATCCCGGAGCCCGCATCGATCGAGACGACATTCGGATACTGGCCGACCGTGGTCGGCGTGCCGCCGACGATCGGCGAGTCGAGCGTCCCGGCGAACGCAGGGCCGCTCGCGAGGATCACGGACAGCAACAACACCCGTTTCGACATGGCTAGAGGATCACCCGGTACGGTCGAAACGCGCCAGCGAAGACCTAACGCTTCTTGGCAGCACTGCGACGGGGCCTGCGCACGCTCGCGGCCTCGACATCGCGGACCCAGGTCCCCGATTTTCCACCGCGTTTCTCCAGGAGGCGGATCTCCCCGAGGACCATGCCGCGATCGATGGCCTTACACATGTCGTAGACCGTCAGCGCGGCCGTCGAGACCGCCGTGAGCGCCTCCATCTCGACGCCGCTGCGATCGAAGCACGTCACCGTGGCGGTGATCACGACCGCGCTGCCCTGCACCTCGAGCGCGACTTCGATCCCGGTCAGCCGGAGCGGGTGACACAGCGGGATCAGCTCGCTGGTGCGCTTCGCCGCCTGGATCCCGGCCAGCCGTGCGACGCCGAGCACGTCCCCCTTGCCGATCTTCCCCGCGGCGATCGCAGCGGCGGTCGTCGCCTGCATCGCGATCCGCCCGGTCGCGATCGCCAAGCGCGCGGTCTCCGGCTTCGCGCCGACCTCGACCATGTGGGCCTTGCCCGCGTCGTCGAAGTGCGTGAGCTTCACGCGCCCCGCTTCATTCGACGGTGACCGACTTCGCGAGGTTGCGCGGCTGATCGACGTCGGTGCCTTTGCCGTCGGCGACGTAGTAGCTCAACATCTGCAGCGGCAGCACCGTGAGGATCGCCTGGAGCTCGAGCGCGGTGTCGGGCACGAGCACCACGTCGTCGGCGTTCGCACCGATCTCGTTGTCGCCCTTGGTCGCGATCGCGAGCACCTTGCCCTGGCGCGCACGGACCTCGGCGAGGTTCGAGATCACCTTGTCGTAGAATGGGCCGCGCGGCACGAGCACCACGACCGGCAGATTCTCGTCGATCAGCGCGATCGGCCCGTGCTTCATCTCACCGGCGGCATAACCCTCGGCGTGGATGTACGAGATCTCTTTGAGCTTCAACGCGCCCTCGAGCGCGATCGGATATTGCGCGCCGCGGCCGAGGAACAAGAAGCCGTGCGCGTTGCCGTAGCGGCGTGCGAGCACTTGCAACTGCGCACCGCTCTCGACGACGTCGCGCATCTTCTGCGGCAACTGCACGAGCTCGGCGAGCAACGCCCGCGCGCGCTCCTTCGACAGCGCCTTGGTGCGGCGCCCGAGATAGATCGCGAGCAGCGTCATCGCGACGAGCTGCGTGGTGAACGCCTTCGTCGAGGCGACGCCGATCTCCGGCCCCGCGTGCGTGTAGAACGCGTGATCCGCGAGCCGCGGGATCGACGACTCGAGGACGTTCGAGATCGCGAGCACGGTCGCGCCCTTCTTCTTGGCCTCGCGCACCGCCTCCATCGTGTCGAGCGTCTCGCCCGACTGGCTGACCGCGACCACGAGGTCGGTCGGTCCGATGATCGGATCGCGATAGCGGAACTCCGACGCGAGGTCGACCTCGACGGGGATCCGCGCGAGCCCCTCGACGAGGAACTCGCCGACCATCGACGCGTGATACGAGGTACCGCACGCGATAAAGATGATCCGCTTGATCTTGGCGACGTCGAGCTCGACGCCATCGAGCAGCACGTCATCGTGCTCGAGATCGATGCGGCCGACGAGCGTGTCCGCGACCGCGCGCGGCTGCTCGTGGATCTCCTTCAACATGAAGTGCTTGAAGCCGCCCTTCTCTGCCTGCACCGCCGACCACGTGATGATCTTCGGCTCGCGGACGTGCGGCTTGCCCTCGAAGTCGGTGATCGTCACGCCTTCGCGCGTGACCGTCACGATCTCGCCCTCGTCGATGAAGATCACCTTGCGGGTCTCCGACAGGATCGCCGTGACATCCGACGCGACGAAGTTCTCGTTGTCGCCGAGTCCGACGACGAGCGGCGAGCTGTTCTTCGCCGCGACCAGCGTCTGCGGCTCGTTGTCGCTCATCACGACGAACGCGTAGCTGCCGCGGACCTTCGCGAGCGAGCGCCGCACCGCGACGGTGAGGTTCTCGGCGCCCATCGCGAGCTGATGCTCGACCAGGTGCGCGAAGATCTCGGTATCGGTCTCCGACGAGAACTTCGACCCGCTCGCGACGAGCTCGGCCCGCAACTGGAGATGGTTCTCGATGATGCCGTTGTGGATGACGCTGATCGGCCCGACCTTGTGCGGGTGCGAGTTCTCGTCGCTCGGGCGCCCGTGCGTCGCCCACCGCGTGTGGCCGATGCCGACCGTGCCGGGGGCCGGCTCCTTCAGGAGCTTGGCCTCGAGGTTGCCGAGCTTGCCGCGGCAGCGCACGACGCGCGACGCGCCGTTGTTGAAGACCGAGACGCCGGCCGAATCGTAGCCGCGATACTCGAGCTTGCGCAGGCCACCGACGAGGAGCGGCGTCGCCTGACGGCCGCCGATGTAGCCGATGATGCCGCACATCGCGCTACTTCTTCGCGGGCGCCGCGGGTGCGGGCGCCGGCGCTTTCTCGAGAGCCGGGGCCGGCGTCTCCGCGGGCGCTTCGTCTTCGTCGATGCCCGTGATCTCGCTGATGTCGGGCTTCTCGTACGGAGTGACCGGGCTGTCCGCCACGAGCTTGCCGTGGTGACCACCACAAGCGCCGAGGGCGACCGTCAGAAAGAGCGCGCGGATCTTCATCGAGCAGAAACTAGCATGCAACGCGGACCTTGAGGGTGCCATCCCCGTCGCGGTCGGCGTGCCGACCTCAGGTTTTTCGGGCAGAGTCACGGCGCTTGCGGCTGATGACGTACAACCTCAACTACGGCAATCGCGAGCCGCGCACGTCGCTCGAGGCGATCGCCGCCGCAGATGCCGATGTCGTGCTGTTGCAGGAGCTGACCGCGAGCTGGCAGCCGGCGCTCGCCGATCGGTTCGCCGCGCAGTACGACGTCCACAGCTTTCATCTCCACGCGCGCAAGGCCGGCGGCCTCGCGGTGCTGTCGAAGCTGCCGGTCGGAGGCGAGGAGCTGTTCGCACCACCCGATGGTGGCTGGTTTCCCGCGCAGCGCCTCGTCGTCACGACCGCGTTCGGCGACGTCCAGATCCTGCACGTCCACCTGCGCCCGGCGCTCGACGCGGGCAGTTGGTTCAAGGGCTTCATCACGACGCCGCCGGTGCGCGAGAAAGAGATCGCGGCGCACCTCGCGGCGCTCCCCTCCGGGCTGCCGACGATCGTCGCCGGCGACTTCAACGAAGATCCGACCGGGCTCGCACTCGCGCAGCTCGCGGCGCACGGCTTTCGCCGGGTTGCGACCGTCGGGCCGCCGAGCTGGCACTACGAGGAGCACGTCGACGGCGTGCCATGGGACGTGCTCAAGATGGACCTCGATCACATCGTCGTCGGCGCCGGGCTGATCGGTCGTGACGGTCGAGTGCTCGACGCGGGCACGAGTGACCATCGCCCGGTGGTGGCGACGATCGATCCAGACCTCGGGTTGGGCCTCGGCTCGGCGTAAGATCGCCGCATGGCCAACGCCGCCGCCGCCGGCACCGTGATGATCGGTGACCTCGAGATCCATCGGCTCGGCTTCGGCGCGATGCGGCTCACCGGGCCCGGCATCATCGGTCCGCCGCCAAACATGGCAGGCGCGGTCGAGACGCTGCGCTCGCTCGAAGGCCTCGGCGTCAACTTCGTCGATACGTCGAACGCGTACGGCCCGATGATGTCGGAGCTGCTGATCCGCCAGGTGCTGCATCCGTATCGCGGTATGACGATCGCGACGAAGGGCGGCCTGTTGCGGCCCGGTCCGAATCAGTGGGCGAACGACGGCCGTCCCGAGGCGCTGCGGGCGGCGGTCGAGCTCAGCCTGAAGACGCTCGCCGTCGAGCGCATCGATCTGTGGCAACTCCATCGCGTCGATCCGAAGGTGCCCGCCGGCGAGCAGTTCGCCGCGATCGCGGAGCTCCAGCGCGAGGGCAAGATCCGCCACGCGGGCCTCAGTGAAGTCTCGGTCGCGCTGATCGAAGAAGCGCGGACGTACTTTCCCGTCGCGAGCGTGCAGAACGGCTATCACTTGATCGAGCGCAAGAACGATCCGGTGCTCGAGCACTGCGAGAACATCGGGATTCCGTTCATCGGGTTTTTTCCGCTCGCGACGGGCGCGCTCGCCTCGCCCGAATCGATCCTGTCGCGGATCGCGAGCGACCTCGGCATCACGCCCGCGCAAGCTGCGATCGCGTGGTTGCTCAAACGCTCGCCCTCGATGGTGGTAATTCCTGGCACGGGAAACCCCGCACATGTGCGCGAAAACGTCGCGGCGGCTGACGTCGTCCTGACCGAGGAACATTTCGCACAGATCGCGCGAGTCGGGCAAAAGGCAGCGATGTTGCGGGCGCCCAGAACTTAATGCGGTGATTTGCCGAGGCCATTCAGCCCCCATTTCACAATTGAGGTAACGTTCTCTTATGCGGCTAACCCTTCTCTCCCTCATCCTCGCGAGCGCCCTCACAGGTTGCCTCGCGTCTGCCGGCGCGGACGTCTCGTACGGCGGCGGCGTTGCCGTATCCACCCCCGACCTCGTCATGGTCAGCCCGGGCGTTCAGGTCGTCGCGGACTACGACGATTCGGTGTTCTACAGCGACGGCTTTTACTGGCGTAACGACGGCGGCAACTGGTACCGCTCGACGTACTACTCCGGTGGCTGGGGCTACTACGCATCGCCGCCGACGGCGATCATCAGCATCAACGATCCGTATCGCTACCGGAACTATCGGCCGTCGGGCTATCAGCCGCGCCACCAGCCGTACCGTCAGCAGGAGCCGATCCGCGATCATCGCGCGCCGGCGCAGAACTATCGCCAGCCCGAGGTTCGCGATCATCGCAGCGAGCCGGTCCGCAGCGAGCCCGTTCGCAACGAGCCCGAGGTTCGCGATCATCGCAGCGAGCCGGTCCGCAGCGAGCCCGTTCGCAACGAGCCGGTCGTTCGCGACCATCGCAGCGAGGCCCCGCCGGCGCGACCGGCCCCGAGGAAGCCGGTCGAGCGCGATCACCGCTAGCTAACTCTTCACGACGATCTCGGCGTTCGGCGCGAGCATGAAGCACGTGCCGCCGCCGCCGGGTGCGCGCACGATCAAGCGCGGTCCCGCGAGGCCGGCATCGACCAGGTCGCGCCGGCAGCGCGCGATCAGCGCGTCGAGCTCGACGCGAGCGACGCCCGGGTTGCGCGGCCAGACGACCGCGCGCACGACCTGATCCGGGATGAGCTCGCCTGGCTGATGCCCGGCCGGTGGCCGCAACAGCGCCATGATCAGGTCCAACCGGCGCTCGGCGAGGAAGACGCGGCACTCACCACTGGCGAGCGTGAACGCGAGGCGCCCGCCGCGCGGCAGCAGCTCGATCTCGACCCGGGTCGGTAGCTCGTGGCGCGCACCGACCGCGGTCACCGCCGCGCCGCGCGTCACCTCGACCGTGAACTGCTCGCCGCGACACCCGATCCGCGCGCCGAGCGGTAGCGGCTCGAGCTCACCGGGCTCGAGCGCGACGTCGTCGAGCTGCGCCTCGCCGCTGCACAGCTCGACGAACGCATCGCCCTGCGCGACGTGGACGCGCAGGATCGGCTCGCGCGGCCAGTCCTTCATGATCAGGTCGGCGCTCGGCGCGCCACCGATCACGAACGGCGTGTGCGACACGCCGAAGCTGCCGCCCTTCGCGCGGGCGAGCACGAACCCCGAGGGGCGATGCACGATCGGCGCGGTGGCCTCGATCCGCACCAAGACGTTGAGTCCCGGGACGCCGATCTGATCGCCATCGCTGAGCCCGACCGCGCGTTCGACCACGCGGCCGTTGCGCGTCGACGGCTCGCGGCCGAGCGGCACGAGCTCGACGCCCTCGCTGGTCAACCGCACGAGTGCATGGCGTTGGCTCGCCGCCGGATCGTGGGTCACGAGATCGCAATCGCTCTGCAGGCCGATCCACACGCCCGCCGCACCCACGCGCCGCGAGGGACCCTCCGGCAGGACCAGTAGACAGTGCAGGCGCGTCGGCTCCACTCGGAGCTAGGGTACCGCGATCGTAGTCGCGCAACGTCACCCGCGAACTTCCTTCCGACGAGAAGTTTCGCGAGCAACCGCTTTATTGCACGATTCGTTTCAAGATCCAGCCGCGCGAAGCACGGGCTGCAGGACTCTAGACGCGCTCGTCGCGCTCGAAGCGCGCGACGAGCTGCTGCAGCCTCTTCGCCTCTGCGGGAGTGACCTTACCCATGTCGGCGAGTGTGTCCGCTGTGTCGACGACGATGTCGTATTCAATGCGGTCCTTGATCCGATCGCGCTCGAGGATGTCCCGGACGACATCGCGTCTACGAAAGTCGAGCCCAGCCTCGGAGATTCGCCGCCAGAACTTCTCGGTGTCCGGACCGGACTCCTCGTTGAACGCCTGAATAACGGCGCTCTCGATGTACCTGAGCGTTGGCAACGTTTGCGCGTTCGGTTTGGCGTTCGTCACCTGGCTCCGCCGGATCTTCATCGCATTCAAGATGAGCTGCTTTTCCGCTGCGCTGAGCTCATTCGATTCGCGGGTGACGGCTTCATGGATCTTGATCACAAGTAGTAATTGGCGCGCGCGCTCCAAATAACGAGCGCTGGGTTTTCGACTCTTCACCATGTCGTGACGGAGTTTCTCACTAGTTCGACAAACGGTAACGTCTATCACCAGTTAGCTCCAGGTGCTAAGGTCGGCCCGTGGTCAACCGTCCCGTCGCGATCGCGCCTTACAAGCCACAGCATCACGTCCGGATCGTCACGGCCGCCTCGTTGTTCGACGGTCACGACGCGGCGATCAACGTGATGCGACGGATCATGCAAGCGGCAGGCGCCGAGGTGATCCATCTCGGCCACAATCGCTCGGTCGCCGAGATCGTGGACTGCGCGATCCAGGAGGACGTCCAGGGCATCGCGATCACGTCGTATCAGGGCGGTCACGTCGAGTTCTTCAAGTACATGATCGATCTGCTGCGCGAACGCGGCGCGCAGATCAAGGTGTTCGGCGGCGGCGGCGGCACGATCCTGCACTCGGAGATCCAGGAGCTCCACGCGTATGGCGTGACGCGGCTGTACTCGCCCGACGACGGTCGCTCGATGGGCCTGCAGGGGATGATCAACGAC
>JBDTJY010000008.1:0-7065 GCA_039935615.1 Kofleriaceae bacterium | reverse complement strand
TCTACGGCGCGGGTCTTGGCAAGCTCGAACGTCTCGGTGACGGCGGCCAACAGGTCCGCCCATTGCCAGCCACCACGTTGCGCCGACGGCACCACGACCAGGACGGCTTGCGGCGGCTCGCTCGTCGGTCGCGAATGCTGGAACGTGACGGCGGTGACCTCGGACGCATTCGGGATCACTTCGACGAGCTCGTCGACGACGAAGCCGATCATCGGCACCGCGGGATCGACGGCACCGACGCGATGCACGACGAGCGACAAGGCGCGACCATCGTGCGAAGCGGTCGGTGCGACGTCGAGGCCGAGCCAACGCGCGCTCGGATCGAACGGCAACTGCGCGACCGCGGGCGATTCGAGTGCCACACCGAAACTCTCCGCGACGAGTCGCACGGTCTCGTAGGCAGCGGCGCGTGGTCTCACGCGACCGACTCCCTGCAGCCACTCGTCCACCGCGAGCAAAGGCGCGCCCGCGAGCAATGAAGGTGCCCCCATCGCAGTGGCGAGCTCAGCCGCGTTGGTCGCGACGAAACGCGGCAGTGAAACGAATGCGGCGCCGAACACGAGCCGCGCGATCGCGGTCCATGCTTCGAGGGTGGATGCGGTCGTCATCATGACGCTCGCGTGCTCGTGTACGGCCACGAGATCCGCGACCGTCGGATGCTCGAGCTCGCAAACCGCGCTGCCCGCAAGCCACGGCGCGATCTGCGCGGGATTGTTGCTCGCGACCGCGGCGCCCAACGCGGCAACGGCCTCGGACACACGTGCGCCGAGCTCGGCGAGGTCGTGACGAGTCTGGCTCTGCGCGGGATCGAAATCCGGCGCATCGAGGGGGCGGCTGTGAATCACCGACGACAAGGCCGCCAGGAGCGGCATCGCCTCGAAGAGCGAGCGGACGCTCGTGGGCCAGCTCGGATCACGCTCGGTCCATCGCACGTCGATCGGGGCGTCGTCCGCGAGTCCGTCGAGTGACCTCACGTGTGCGCGGATCCGCCGTTCGAGCGAGCTCGGCAGGTCATGTGGTTGACTGCACGCGTAGACGAGATCGATTGGCTGGATCGCGAGCTCGTCACAACCCACCACCCGCGAAGCTCCCGCGGCAACGACACGAATCCGCAGCGCACTCGGATCGCCGAGGATGCGGCCGAGCCAGCGGTCGAGTTGCGGCTCTAACCGCGAGCGCGGTGTAGCTCCGGTCCAAGGGCTCGCCGTGGTATCCGCAGCCGCGATCACGACACAGAGTCGATGCGTGACGCCGATGCCCGAACGCGGTGTCGCCACGATCTCCGGATCGGGTGGTGGGGCACCGACGGCGAGGCCGTTCGCGAACGCGCGCGCGCGCTCGGGCTTGCCTTGCGCCGCCTGATAGATGCTCTCTGCGAGCGAGAGATCGGCGATCGCGTCCATGTCGTCGGCGAGCCGGTCGACCTCGGCGATGATCGCCCGGCCGGCATCCGAGGTTGCCGCCGGAAGTCCGGTAACACCATACGGGTAGCCCGCACCGCGCGCGCCCAGCAGCCGCGTGCCGTCGACGACGTTACGCGCCTCGACACCTTCGATCGGCTCGTCACCGGTCACGAGCCGCCCGGCGACCAACGGGAAAGAGCTGCGAAGCTGTTGCACGAACTGGTCGAGTGCGAGCGTCGGATTCGCATCGTGGAGACCACGCTCGAAGCGAAACCCGAGCAACGCGGCGAGCTCTTGGCCCTGACGCAACCCGTCGAGATAGCGCAGCGCACGGCGCACGCGCTCTGAGCTCAGGTCGATCGCCATCTGCTCCTGAGCGGCCGGATCGGCATGCGTCTCGTAGCCACTGCGAAGGATCGCGGCCGCCGTTGCATGTGCGAGCGACGGTGCGTGCACGAAACCCGACGAGCGCGTCGCGACATCGCGGTGGATCGTCTCGAGATAGCCATACGCTCCGAGAAAGCTCCCACCACGCTGCGCGGCGCGCATGGTCTCGAGCCGCTGGGTGACCCGACCGAGTCGCCACGCATCGAGGCGATAGCTGCACAGATCGAGGTGTTCGGTGACGAGACGCTCGAGACGTGCGGTTGGCAGCGGTGCGAGCACGGCGAGCGCATCGAGTTGCTCGCGATACGCCGCGCCCGCATGGCCGCTCTGCAGCGTGCCCACGAAGTCTCCGACGGCGAGCGAACCGGTAACGGCCGGCACACGCACTTGCAGATGATCCCATCGGGTGGCTTCGTCGGTCGCGCGCACGTTGACGAGCTCGGCTTCGACGCGGACATCGGCCGTCACGAGCCCGTTGGCGACGAGGACGGTCGTGCTCGCCTCCCACGCACCGAGCAAGATCGCATGTCGCAGCAAGACGTAGAGCAGAGTACGTGGCGGCGATGCCGTGAAGCTCTCGGTACGAATCGCATCGAGCTTGCCCCTGAGCCACTCGATGTAGTTCGGATCGAGCGGGCGCTCCTCCGAGAGAGGTGCGTCGGTAACGATCGCCCCGGTGAGCACGACGTCCGTGCGAAACAGCTCGAGATCCAGGATCCTCGGGTTCGTCGCGAACGACAGGTTCAAGCCGTGCATGAGAGCCGTCGCGGCGGCGTTGTGGGCCTGCGTGTGAGCCGCCGGATCGCCGCCCTGAAACGACATTTATGCCGACCGCCGGATTATGCCGCGACCGGCGAGACTCTCGACGGTGGACTACGTGATGTCCGCGGCATGATCAGAGGCCTTCCAGGAACGCAAGAAGGCGGTCCTTCGGCTTGAAGCGATGGCCGCGCGTGTTGTGCGGTGCAGTTCGAGCGAGCGCGATGTCCTTCGCTTTTAGGTCCGCGTCGAGGTACATCTGCGTGGTCTCGACACTCTCGTGGCCGAGCCAGAGCGCGATGACGGCTCGATCGACGCCGGCCTGCAGTAGTTGCACGGCTGTTGTGTGACGAAGAACGTGAGGCGTGACGTGCTTGCGGCTTAGGGAAGGGCACATGTGTTCCGCGCTCCTCCGATGGCGAGCGACGAGACGCTCGACGGCATCGCGACTGAGTCGCGAGTTGTCCCTGGTCGAGAAGACCAGGTCGTCCGGCCGTCGATGGTTCTCGGCGAGCCACTGACGCAGAAAACGAGTCACCTGTTTCGTGAGCGGTGTGCATCGTTCCTTCCGGCCTTTTCCGGTGCAACGAACGTGGGACGCCGAACCAAGAACGAGATCAGTTGCGCGGACACCGATCAACTCGGAGACACGAAGGCCCGTCTGGACAGCGAACAAGATCACAAGGTGGTCGCGCCGGCCGAGCCACGTGCTGCGATCGGGCGCCGCCAAGAGTGCTTCGATCTCGGTGCGATCCAAGTACGGCACAAGCTTCCTGCTGACCCGCTTCAGCGGGATCGCCAGGACGCGCTGAATTCGCGCGAGCTCGCTCGGCTCGCGGATCGCGACGAACCGAAAGAATGACCGCAGCGCGGCGAAGCGGACATTTCGCGTCTTCGCATGATTTCCTCGCTCTGCTTCGAGGTGATCGAGGAAGCCGCTTACGATTGGCGCGTCGAGGTCTTCGAAATGAAGCCTCGTGGGCGACTTGCCGAGTCTTCGTTCTGCGTAGCCCAGGAAGATCCGAAAGGTGTCGCGGTAGCTCGCGATCGTGTTCGGGCTCGCACATCGCTGTCGCACCAGGCGCTCGGCGAAGAACATTTGCACGAGTGGCGGGAGCGCGATCATGATCGGAACTCCCACGCGCGCTCGAGCCGCTTCGCCGCGAGTCCGACCAACTTCGGCGTTGCCTTGAGGTACCAGTACGTCGTGTTGGGGCTCACGTGGCCGAGGTATGTCGACAATAGCGGCATCCTCGGATCGACCTCGACACCGGACCGATACCAGTTGCAGAGCGTATTCACGGCGAAGCTGTGTCGAAGATCATGGATCCGCGGCGATGGCTGGTGCTGAATTCCGACCGCTCGTAGCAGCCGGCGAAACGTGTTGCCAAAGTTCGTGTACTGAACGCGTGCACCAGTCGTCGAGATGAACAAGCTCGAGCTCCTGTTGTTGACGCGCAGCCGATTCCGTCGACGTATGAATGCGAGCAGCGCCTTGAGTGTGGTCGCGTCCACAGGGAGCTCGCGCGTCTTGTTGAATTTTGCCCCACGAACCACGATCACTCCGCGGGCGTCGTCGATGTCCGCGTCGTCGAGGTTGAGCGCTTCACTGACACGCATGCCGGTCGCGGCGAGCAACCCGATGATAGTGGCGTAGCTCGCGGCGAGAATCGGCTGCGGAAGTGTCGTGGCCGCGCGCATCAAGGCGCCAACCTCTCGCTGGGAGTAGAGATAGGGCACCCTCCGGGGCGTGCGGAACGGAATCAGGTCTCGCGATGGGATCTCCGTCCGCGGATCCACTGCTCGATGGTGCTTCGCGAACTGACGCACGGCTCCAAGCCGGCGACCCCACCAACTTTGGTCGACGTTCGTGGGCAGCATCGCCCACTCCAGCGCAAGGTCCGTGGTGATGCAGTTGCTCCCGTGTCGCTTGAGAAACGTTGCGAAGTCGGGCAACCACCAGGTCTCGTGAAACAGCTTGAACCCGAGTGTTCGCCGAAGTTTGAGGTAGTCGTCGACGGCGCGATGCAATCGAGAGCGAAGCGCGCCTCTCATGCTGCACCTCCAGGCCAGCGACACGCGAGCGTGCGCAGCGCGGAGTGGTCGACCTTGGTGTAGATCGCCGTGGTGTTGGTGCTGCCATGCCGAAGTACGTGAGCGACCTCCGAGAGCGACGCTCCTCGACGAAGTAACTCGGTGGCAGCGGTCTGGCGCAGGAGGTGCGAGCCTCCCTTCATGACGCCGATGCGCCGCAGCGCCCGGATGACGACGTTGACAATCCCGATGCGCGTCAACGCAACAAGCGGCGCGCGACTTCGGAGGAAGATCCTGCGATCGGCAACCGCGGGCCGTGCTTTGGTGAGGTACTTCGCGATCGCCTCGCCCACGTCGGGCGGCATTGGCAAGCGGCCTTCGCGTCGCATCTTTCCCGCGATGATCACCTCGCCAGCGCACCAATCGATGTCATCGAGCTTGAGAGCTGCAACCTCGCCGAGCCGAAGGCCGAGCCGAAACATCAGCCGAACGATCGCGGCATTGCGGCATCCGATCGCCGTGGTGACATCGTGCAACTCGAGCAACTTCTCGACCTGTACCGGCCGAAGCGGAGTCGGGAGCCAGGCCATGTTCCAGGTCGCGGCAGTAGGAACCGCGGCCGCGAAGTCACGAGAGACCCGATCGGTGGCACGAAGGAAGCGAAACCATGAGCGAAGCGCAGTGGGCGCAAGTCGTCGGCAGCTGATCGGTTGATGCTTCATGCCGACGACGAACTCGTGAATGTCCGACGGATGAACATGTCTCCAATGCAACGGGCCGTCCTTGAAAACCGCCACGACGAACCGTCGCACGATCCATTCGTAGTTTCTGATCGTCGTCAGTAGCAGGCCGCGCTCTCGGATGAGGTGCGACTCGTAGTCGAGAAATAGCCGATCGAGTGCAGTCCTCGCAGCCGCCGCGGGCGCAGGTGGCACGACGCGCTGTCGTCGTAGATGATCGATCAGGGGAGCGAGGGCATTGCGTGTCAGGAATGCTCGATACCCGCGACGCCGACGGTGAGCGAGGAACCGGCCAATACAGCGTTCGGTGAACTCGCGCAATTCGGCATCTCGATCGTCGAGCCATCGGCTCGCGTGAGCAGCGAGAAACAGGAGCTTCGTCGCCGACTGCTTCGAGTAGCCGACCTCCATCAACGCCGACCAGAATCCCTGAACGTGCGGTGCGATCGGACCTCGGAACCTGACGGCGCAACACGGATCGTAGACGGGAACCTTCGGTGCGCCAGCGGAGCGAAGCGGGGAGCGTGTCTGGATCATGCCGCATTGGAGCCGGCCAACGTCGCCGGTGATGCCTGACCTGCGCGGCATAATCCGGCGGTCGGCATAAATCTTGTTATGCCGAGCGCGGCATAACAGGATCAGGTTGCCGACGTCGGTCGCCGCGTCGCTCGTCGCGACCGGCGCCCCGGGGAGGGGCATCAGCGCGACGAAGATCTGCGCGACCATGTCGATCAGCTGACCGGTCGAGATCCGACCGAGCAGCGACGAGCCGAGCGGACCCTGCGGACCGTAGTAACCAGGTCCCTGCGGAACCCAGCCCTGCGGACCGAAGTAGCCCGGCCCTTGCGGGCCGTACATCTGGGCCTGTCCGTACGGCTGCGCCGGCTGCGAGATCACGGTGCGAACACCCTGCGATCCCACCTGCGGTCCCTGGACCATCACCCGACCCGGAGTCGGGAAGAAACCCCCTCCGCCGCCCGTGCGATGATCCGTCGTGGCGTTACGCCCGTCGACGAAATAGATGTCTGCGTAATCAGTCATTCGTTCTCCTCTCTTGGTCGCCGTCCCCTCACGCGCGACCCCGACCCCCGATCGCGTGGCTAGATCTGCTCGCCTCCGACGAGCGCGAGCTCGCCGCGCGCCTGGTTGAACGCGGACTCGAGTGAGCCCGGCGGCAGCGCGTAGGCGTTCGCCGGCTTCTTCACCGGCTGCGCCGTCTGCACGGGCGCCTGCTTGCGATCCTTCTCGTCGATCATCATGAGCGCGAGCTGGCTTCCCGCCGCAGACATCACCCCCGCGCCGACAGAGCGGATCGTCGGCTCGTCACCCTTCCACGCGAGGCCGGCACCGACCGCGGCGAGCGCCGTGGCGATCGTCTTGGGCGCCCAGCCTTCACGCGCCATGAAGCTGCCCGCGAGCGCGGTGCCGGCAGCGCCGGCGGCGGTGTAGCCGAGGCGCTTGAGCGGCGTCTCGTCGATCTGCGGTTTCTTCGGCGCGCTGCGCGGCGCCGCGTTGCGGAGCTTGGCGTGTTTGCCGAACTTGAACTTCTTGTTCTTCTTCCCCATGACGGTTTCCTCTCAGGCTGCGAATGCGACGCACGGCGACGCGGTGTTGCGGTAGCGGCGAGCGACGCGGCGGATCACCACCGTCGGCTTCTCGTGCGAGTCCGCGCCCGGGCACCGGATCACCGCCGGCCGGTACGTCGGCAGATCGATCAGCGTGCGCAGCGGTTCGAGCAGCTC
>JBDTJY010000007.1:0-23320 GCA_039935615.1 Kofleriaceae bacterium | reverse complement strand
GATCGAGCGCTCGCTCGAGCGCATCGCGCGTACGACACGCATCGCCGAGCCTGCGCTCGGCCACGAGCCGGTGCTGCATCGCCGGGACGAGCGCGGACAGGACGCGGTAGTGGCGGGGCACCACCGGGCCCGGCGTGATCGCGCCGAACCAGCCGAGCATCTCGTCGTCGTTGCAGACCAGCGCACGCAGTTGCTTGTGGTGCTCCATGCCCGAGGGCTCGAAGACGTCGCGACACAGCTGCGACTGCAGCCAGGTCTCCGGGACCTTGCGATCGATCCACGCGGTCGACTCGACGACGCGGTTGCGCATCTCCACGGCCGGTGAACGCGGATCGTAGAAGAGCGTGTCGACACGTGTGAACGCCCAGGCCACGGCCTCCCAGAACCGACTCGACCGACCGCACTGTCCGTCCTCGACCAAGCGCTCGAACAGCCAGCCCTTGGACGACTCGACGAGCGAGTACACCGACATGATCTCCACATCGAGCAGGCGGCGCGCTGCCGGGAGGACGTCCTCGATCGCCGAGCGAGCGCCGATCCGGATCGTATCGAGCTCGGCCGAGATCTCTGCAACCTGCCGCGCATCCTCGCGCGAGAGTACAACCACAGGTCATCGTACTAAAGATAAGAAGAGCTGTGCGGGTTTTCCAGCCAACCTGCGCGAGGACTCGTAGACAGCCGTTTCGCACTCGACGCCGACTCGGTCCTGCTGACAGAAACCCTTAAACAATCCGCCCGCCGCCGCCGCCCTCTCCACCGCCGTCGCCCTTCCCTGCCCCGCGGACGCGAACCCTCGCAGTCAATGCGAGCGCAAACAACTACGGGAAACCGAAGCACCGGCTACGTGCCGGTCGCCTCGAGGTCGCGCTGGATCCACAGCTGCATCGCGGCTCGTGATGACATGACCGCGGTCCACGACGAGCGTCGCGGAGAGCACGAGCCGATGCCCGTTTACGCGCGCGCGCCGGATCTCGCGCGCGCGTCGAGCATCAACACGCCGGTGCGCCAGCCTCCGACGCGGTATCCGGCGTCCGAACTGCGACACGACGGTGACTCGTGCTTGGCCGTGGAGCCTACGGCCGGCTGACGTGGTAGCCGGCGTTCGAGATGCGGACACGATGCGTCGTAAGTCGGCGACACGTGGCGGGCGCAGCGTGGCGCAGATCTTCCAGAGCGCCCGCGCGTGCTCGCGGGAGGTGTCTACGAACGCGCGATCGGAGCGGCTGGACCGCCGCTCGGCGGCTACCAACGACGCGCGCCCGAGCGCACGGTCCTGCACGAGCTCGTGGCGCAGCACGCGCAGACGATCTTCGACGAGCTGCGCGATGTCGACGGCCGCGGACTGCCGCGCCCGCGATCGCACGTCATCCTGAGAGGCGTGGTCGTGCTGACGAATCTTCGTTCCAGTCGTTGTAGATCGCGACGACGCGCGAGCCACGACAATACCAACCAGCGCGAACCCGAGGTTCGAATACACGAACTGCTCGCCCGGTGAATGCTCGAGCGCCATCCCGTGCAGCTGGGCGAGAAATCCATCTTCGCTCGATGTTTTCTTGAAGTCGACGTCGCTAGGGAGCCCCGACGTGTGCGTCACCAGCCCCGACGACGAACATGTCGAGGCCTCAGCTGGCGCAGCGTGATCGGCCGCGCGTCGCGGGTGGGATAGATCAGCGCGCTCGCCTCGGGAATCCAGCGAACGAGCGGATCGTCAAGCTGGAGCACACCGTCGTCGCGTAGAGCGAGCAGACCAAGAAAGGACGCAGAAGCGACGCATCATCCAAAGACATCGTATCGCGTCCATTGGTCGCAGGGTTTGTTACGGCGTGGCGGTCAACGTCGCGGGCCGCTCTGCAAAACGTCTAACCACGGCTTTGATTCGCACCGAGCCGGCGTCGACAAGCGTGCTTCGCGTCCTCGATGCATACGACGCCGGCGCGACCACGAAGGACGACGTGCTCGCGCTGACGAAGATGCCCAGAAACCTGTCCCCCGCCACGGTTCCGGAAACCAGTGCGAACGCACGCGGAGTGCGACCGTGACCGAGGACATGTCGCGTGATCAAGATCGACGAGACCAAGGATGGTGAGGCCGTCGCGACCATCGAGCTCCTGCCTGGCCGCATCGTCTTTGCGGTGGGCGACCTCGAGCTGCCGATCACCTTCCGGATCTCGCGGGCGGCCTGACGCGTCTGCGAGGCCGGCGCGGTTTACCTACCCGTTCGGGCTCGGCCGTTGTGGCCCGCTGCAACATCGCCTCGAGCCGCGTCTCCACCATCGAGCGCTTCCTCGACGCGGTGATGCGGCCGGTCCAGTCGCGCAGCCGGCCGCGGCGAAACCGCGCGGGCAGCTCCAGCTCGGGTAGATGCGCGAACAGGCGCGAGCGCCCGCCGGATAGGTAAACGACGTCGAACAGCGCCTTCTCGGGCGTCGCGAGCTTCGTCCCGTCCGACCGGATCTCGAAGCCGTCGAACAGCTCGGGCGCGAGGTGATGGACCGAGAACACGCCGACGCTCGTGACGATCCGCTGCGTGCGCGCGAGCGACGCAAGGTAGATGACGCTCGGCACCTGCTCGATCATGCCGTGGAGATACAGCGCGGTCTGCAGCGACACGTAGCTCGGCATCGGAGAGGTCACCGATTCGGCCAGGCCGTACGGGTCGGGCGCTGTGCGCGCGAGCAACCACAGCCCCGACCGCAGCCGCACGATCAGCTTCGCCGCCGCGAGTCTGCCGAGCAGCTTCGTCGCGGCGCTCGTCGTCACGTGCAGGGCCGTCGCGACGTCGGCCGTCTCGACCGTCGCGACCCCGAGATCGAGCAGCCGCGCGTAGGCCTCGCTCGGTCTCATTTGAACGCCTCGAGCCGCGCGATCACGTCGAGCTGCATCGACTCCCATGTGTCGCGCGAGGCGTAGAGCTCCGCCTGATCCGGATCGAGATACGCGATCACGAGCGCGACGTATTGGTCGTAGGTGAGTGCCGCCGCGTTCGCGACCGCCGGCTGGATCCACGCTGCGGCCTCCGCGTCGAGCTTCTTCGGCGCCTCCGTACGGGCGAGCAATCCGTGGAGGTCGAACACGTCGCGGGGCTGCGGCTCGGCGCGCTCGGCGAGCGCATGGATCTTCTGGCGCACGGCGGCGTCGCATCGGTAGTGGTTCGCGAGGAACACCGGGATCTGGTACGCGTTAGCGATCTGCGCATCGACGCGCTCGAGCGCCGCCGAATCGACGGTGTCGCGGCGCGAGAACTCGATCTTCGTGCGGTCGCGGATCGAGGTCGCCAGACTCGCGACCTCGAGCTTCCAGCGCTGCACCGTGCTCGTCTGCTTCGGCTTCGAGATGTCCTGGATCACGATCCCGCGCGCCTTGAGCGGGCTCGTGACCGTCGGCGACACGAGCAGGCGATCGACGCGGTTCTCCAGCGCGCCCTTCGACATCGTGACGACATCGAGGTCGAGGTCCTCGGAAAAGCGCACACTCTGAAAGTAGAAGCGCAGGTTGATCCCACCCTTGACCGCCAGCAGGCTCTTGTCGCTGAGGTTCGCGAACAGTGCGCGCACGAACACGAGATGGAACAACTCGACGATCTGGCGCGCGGTCATGGCGCTTAATAAATACATCAAATTGCCTCCATGGGCCATCTTCGGTAATGATCGAGTGCGTCACCTGGCCGATGTTCTCGTCCGAGCTGGACGTGATCGCCGGCGAGGTCTTCGAGCGCGACGGATTCACGTTCGAGTTATCATCAGCGAAATGCGCACTGATGGCCTCTCGGGAGTGGACGAGCGCACGCGAAGCAAAGCGGCGGCTTGCGGCAGAGCAGAGTTTTGCTGAAGCGCTTCTTCCACCTTCCAATCGTGTGGATGCTCGTCGGCGGTGTCGCGATCATGAGCGTCGATGGCGTCTGCGTTGGCGTCGGCTCCGACCTCGGCCTGACCTTCTCGATCGCCGGCTCGCTGGTCGCCGCCGGGCTCGCATTTGTGGTGTACCGCGTCGTCATGCGCTTGCTGGCGCATCGCGACGTGCCCGAGCTGCGCTTCGACCTCGGCGAGCTCCTTCGCGGCGCTGCGCTCGGCTTCGGGTTTCTCGCCGCATCCGTGCTGGTCGTCGCGTTGCTCGGTGGTTACACGATCGCGTGGCACCCGATCAATCCAGCGCGAACGCTCGCGTTCGCGATCGCGCTCAACATCGGCGCCGCGGTGTGCGAGGAGCTGACGTTTCGGGGATTCCTGCTGCAGGGCATCGAACGCGTCAGCTCGCCCGCGGTCGCCGTCGCGATCACCGCGCTCATGTTTGGTGGTGTACACGCGCTCAACCCCGATGCGTCGTTGTGGAGCTCGTTCGCCATCGCGATCGAAGCGGGCGTGTTGATGGGCACCGCGTTCGCGTGGCGACGTAATCTGTGGTTCGTGATCGGCATGCACTTCGCGTGGAACACGACCGAGATGCTGCTCGGCATACCGATCTCGGGACATCGCGAACCAGGCTTGTTCATCACGACGGTGCACGGCCACCCCTGGCTCACCGGCGGCGACTTCGGCGTCGAAGCGTCGGTCGTGCCCGTGATCCTCGGCGTGGTCTTGGCCGCTGCGATGATCGCTCGCTGCCGACGTCAGTAGATCCAGGATCGCGACGGCCCACGGCATGCAATCGACTTCGTCATGGCCATCGCAAATGTCGACGAGCTTCGCTTCTTCTTGGACGGGCGCGAAGATCTCGCGCCTCACGTACAGGCGATCGGCGCGACCGTGATCGACTTGATGGTCGCGATCTCCGCGGAGGAGTGCCAACGCCAGATGAACCTGTCGGAACGCGCCCAAGAGGTTTGCGTGTTACTCGAGGACTCGCCGATCGAGCTCGAAGTCAGCGACCTCGAAGAAATCGTGTGACCTCCCGAAGAAAGCGAAAACCCTCGGGGTTACCGAGGGTTCTCTTCGTAGCGGGGGCAGGATGTCCCTGTCGCCGGGTAAGTTGTTGCTTAGATTCTTGTTTCGTATCAAGCGCGACAAGCGATTTCGGAACCGCGATACCAGCGCTGCGCTCGCGCGAACGCCGAAGAGATGATCGATCGATGGGGCTAGAGATGCCAGCTTTCGATTTCGATCTTTCTTTCTCCAAGTCAGCCGCGCTGTGTTCTCGTTTTGGTTGCGCCGGGCACAACTGAACGCTTCTACGTCCACGTCTGCTCGTCGTCCATCGGCTCCTGCCGTGACGACGGAAAACTTGCTCACGACTTCGGCGTCGAGCATCGTCTGCTCAAAGCTGGCGTCCATCGGCTGAGGGTCTCGGAGTGCAATCCGGGACCCTCGATCTTTTCGCCGCCCTTGCGGGTCGAGATCCTAACGGCGAGATCTTCGGCGCCGCGACTTTCCCGCCATCCGGCTCAACCGCCAGAACGCGACCGAATCAGGCTGCCATCAACACAGCCGGGACTGTCGAAGAGATTCCGCAACGCTGGAGGTTCACACCGCAACGCGTCCTGGAGTTGCTTGATGCTTGAGCTGGGCCTGCTCTGGGAAGGAGGATGGTCGTGACCACGAAGCAGGTAGGCGATGCTCTCGAAGATCTGGTGGCACTCCTTCACCAGGTGCCAACGGCGTCCGTGCAGACGCGCGTCCAGGTCCCAGCTCTACGGCGAGGTTCGGACGGTACTGAGACGCGAGAGATCGATGTTCTGATCAGCCAAGACGTAGCGGGCTACCCGGTCCGAATCGCTTTCGAGTGCAAGAACTACAAGGAACCGATAGGGGTCGAGCGCATCGACGCGTTTCTAGGAAAGTTGCAGGACACCGGCATCCATCCCTCACAAAGGGATTTCGGCCTAGTGATCCTCGACGGTTCGCGGGGTTGAAAGTGCAGCAACGTGCAGCTCGGAGCGCGTTGGTGGTGTGAAGTGGAGCACCGGCTTCGTCAATGCTCGCCGGCGCCGCAGTGCGAGCACGGTCTCGACTCGCTCGGGCCGACCGCAGTCGCTCCACTCGACGCCGTCGAGCTCGATCACGGCGAGTCGATCGGGCTTTCGTTCGAGGACGTCCTTCGAGAAGCTGACGGGCGGGTGTGAGCGATAGATGTAGTCGATCGCGTCGGACTCATCCGGGGTATCGACGAGCGGTACCAGCGAATCGAGTGTCTCGATCAAACGCGGTTGAGCCTCGCGACCGAGAGACCAGAGAGCGTCGACGGTCCCGCACGCGACCATTGTGTTCCACAACGCTCCAGCCGTCACGAGGTCCAGAGCACGCGCGACGGATGGCTTCTCTACGAAGCCGGCGAGCCGGCGAGCTTCCGGAACGTCTGTGATCTGTTCCCCGACGGAAAGATAGCCGAGTTCGGGATCGGGCTCGGTCGGTTGTACGCCGAGGATTGCCACGGTGTCGCGGAGGCGCGTCGCCGCGTGGCGCGCGACCTGGACGTGATGAAGGTAGCGCTCGGCTGGTTCGACAAAGTGGTCCGTCGGCGTGATCGTCACGACCGCGTTCGGAGTCCAGCGCTTGATCATCGCGAGCGCCACATAGAGCGCGACGCCGGTGTCGCGCGACGACGGCTGGCAGAACACATGGTCCGACGAACCCGACAGCTGAGGCATCGCATGCGGTTTGTGATCGGTGCCGATCACCGTTAGCGTGCGCGCCGCGGGGGTCAGCTGATTGAGCCGCGCCAGGGTGTGCTCAAGCATCGATCTCGAACCGAGGAGCGGACAATATTGCTTCGGGATCCGCCTACCGACGCGCCGCCGAACGTAGTCCTCGAGCCTAACTCCCTCGCCGCCGGCAAGCGCCAAGGTCCATTGGACGTGCTCGCGATCGTCCTCCACTGGTGCGATCGCCGAAGAGCGAAACACCTCGATGGGAACGCTGGGCATCCTTACGTGGATACGCCTCGGCGAGCAAAGCCCATATACGTCAATCTACCTATTCTGAAGTCCGGACTACTGGGCTTGCGGTGGAACGTGAGCGCAGGCGCACGCTTGTCGGCACCAGTCGATCGACGAAGCCCTCTCTAAGGAGCATCGTCCCGATGACACACCGCGTGGTATCCTGCTTCGTTAGGGAAGATTTGCGAAACAACGCACCATCATGTTGAGCGAGTTCGTTACCGCGAATCGCTCGGAGATCATCGAGCGTTGCCGCGAACTGGTCGCTGGACGCATGGCGCCGCGCGCGACCGATCTCGAACTCGAGCAGGGCATTCCGTTGTTTTTGGATCAGCTCGCGAGCACCCTGCGTTCGAAGCTCGACGCACAGTCCGAGAAGGCCTCCGTCGGCGCTACAGCCAAGGAGCACGGCGGGGAGCTGTTGCGCATTGGGTTCACCGTCGGGCAAGTCGTCCACGACTACGGCGATGTATGTCAGACGATCACCGCTCTGGCGATCGAACGAAACGAAACGTTCACCAACGTAGAATTTCAGGCGCTCAACCTATGCCTCGACGAGGCGATCGCTGGTGCGGTTACCGAGTACGAGCGGCAGCACGACGTCGCGGAAAAAGACATCGATCGAACAGCCAAGGACCTCGGCTTCGGGGTTCTCGTCCACGAGCTACGCAATATGCTCGGGACGGCGACGCTGGCGTGCGAGGCGTTGAGCAGCGGAAGCGTCGGCATCTCTGGGAGCACCGGCGCGATGCTCCGGCGGAGTTTGTCGGGAATGCGCGGCCTACTCGACGGCGCGTTCGCCGACTTGAGGTTGAAGGCTGGGATCGTCTCGCAAGATCGAATCGTGGTAGACGACGTCATCGAAGAGGTTGAACTCAGCGCGATGATGCACGCGAAGGAGCGTGGACATCAGCTGACCGTCGACAGGGCCGACGCAGGCGCAGCGGTTCTCGGAGATCGGCAGATCCTAGCGGCGATCGTTGCGAACCTGGTCCAGAACGCGTTCAAGTACACACACCCGCGTAGCCACGTATCCCTGCGCACCTCCGCGACCGCCGACCACGTCCGGATCGAGGTCGAAGACGAGTGCGGTGGGTTGCCGCCTGGGAAAGCCGAGACGCTCTTCAAGCCGTTCGAGCAACGAGGCACGGATCGGAGCGGGCTCGGGCTCGGACTCGCGATCTGCCTCCGCGGTGTCGAAGCAATCGGGGGCGTGATCAACGTCCACGATCTTCCGGGCAAGGGTTGTGTGTTCTCCGTCGAGCTTCGACGCGCACCGAACGCGGGCTAAGGAAGTCGCCGGACGGGCTCGGACTCGAACTCGATCAACTCGCCCAGGCCTCTCCTCGGACGAGACGAACAAGCGCATCCCCGATCTCATCGATCGTGAGCACGGCAAGAACATGGTCGTGCAGGATCGCGTACTCGGGCATTTCGGGGTCCTTCGATTGCGAAGGCTTCTGCACGAGCGCCAGTCCGCCAGCGACTGCGATGTCGCGAAGACCCTGCAGTCCGTCGTGGCCACCACCAGTCAGCACGACACCGACCACACGGCGCCCATACGACCGCGCGGCCGACGCGAAGAGCGGATCCACCGCCGGCCTCGTGAAGTGCTGCTTCGCGCCAGCATCTAGAGAAATGGTTCCACGTTCGAACGTCATGTGGCAATCGGAAGGGGCGACGTACACGGTGCCGCGCACCAACGACGCGCCAGCAACTGGCTCGACGACGCGCAGCTTCGTCCGCTTGCCGAGCGTGAGCGACCAATTCGACGGAGCCTTTGCACCACGGTGGATCACCACACCGACGTACGCCGGAAGGTCGCCGGGTAGTCGCGATAGCAACTCGGTCACGGCCTGAATCCCGCCGACGGAGGCACCGATCACGATCACGTCCCGCGCGATCCGTTCGGGGTTGAACGAGGTCACCGTCGCATCGGAGTGAAGCACCTCAACCAACGCGCACCGGCCCGGCTTGTTGGGATTCGCTTCTCGAGAGAATTGTTGCGGAACGACAGGGAAGACGTTCGGTTGCAGCCCAACCCTCGATGGTGCTGAGTTGGTCGCCGGTGCGGGCCACCGCGAGCGCCGGATGCGTCTTCGTCACGTCGAGAAGTTCGTTGACGTCGACCGTCGAAGCATCGACCAAGATCATCTGGACGCGAACTTGGACGAAGCAGTGACGCCACATCCTCGCGGCATCTCGCCACAAACAAGTAGTGGTCCGAGCGGCGGCGCGGCTAGCCGCGTCGCAAACGTCATCTCGAAGCGTCGCAACGAGAGACGTGATGGCCATGACACTCAACGTTGGAGATGCAACCCGCATACCTAAGACAAGTATCTAGAGGCGGTGCCGATCAAGTCAACGGCTACCGAACACCTGTAGCGACGCGCCGCGCGTGTAGCGCCAGCGCACAGCGAGCACACCGGTGGAGGTCACGCGTGTTGCCGCGCGCGGCCCTGTTGACGCGCGAGAATCCGTAGAGCTTCAGCATGCCGGGACGATAAATAAGCGACCGGCCCATCCGGGTCGACGCTAGTTTCGACACTCCCTCAACAGCACTGCCAGCGCGTCGAGATCCTCGGTAAGTCGTATCGCGACATGCACCGCCTCGATCGGGACTACCCCAAGCCCACCTCGCCGAAGTCACGCTGTAAACGGTCGTGTGTTCGTCGACGTCAGATTGCGACGGAAACGTTCTGCCGTTAACACTCGTGATCCGCTCCCGCGAAACAACAACGACATCAAGCGCTGGCGGGCCAAGAAGTAACCGAGATCAAGGCCGTCACGTCGTGACGGCTGTCCGCACGAGACCTGCAGAAGTTCGAGCCATCAATCAGGAACCTCCGATCCTTACCAACGTGTCTCCGATGCGACATTCCGAGCCTGACGATGCGCGCGGCTCCGGGCCCTCTTCAGTGCGTTCCCGGAACGTCCTAACAAGGAAGTCCACCGGACCCTCGTCGAGTCGCCCGCTCGTTTCGATTAGTCGTCGCATCTGAAACCAGTTACCCCAAGCCGCACGCTCGTCGAGCTGGTTCGGCCCAGAGAAGTGGGAGTGCTCTCGGGAAAGGACCACGAGATGGCATCGGTTGATCCTCTCGGCGACAACCCGGTCAAATCCGAGTGCAACGCCTACTTCGGCGAGGGTGCGGGAACCCAGCCAAGAACAGATCCGCTCGATCCACTGGTTTGCCTTTTCGAAGTTCTCCTTTCGGCTTGCTCGCTCGCGCAACGAATACCCGAACGGCTCCTGCCATTTCAGCTGAAATAGTCCGAGTGTGCCTGCACTCTCGTCCAGCAAGACGGCATCAATGTCCGTCTTCCCCTTAGGCGTTTGCACATCAAGGGATCGATGCACGCATCGCATACGGTAGTGCGTAGTTCACGCATCGTGAACGCCGAAACCGCGGCATCGTGAACACCGAAACCGCGGCATCGTGAACGCCGAAACCGCGCATCGTGAACGGCGGCCCGACCAATCGGTTGGACCGTCAGACGCTGGGTAGATCCTCGGCATTCGGTTGGCGTCAGCTGACGCCGCGATGGTCGGTGCTTCAAGGGCGCTCCGAAAGGAACGCCTATGCCCACGGAGCGACTGTCGATGCGAAAGACGCGAGAGATCCTGCGGCTGCGATGGCAGCAGGATCGGAGTTTTCGAGAGATTGCGAAAGCGCTCGGCGTCGGCCTTGGGACGACGAGCGAAGTTGTATCTCGCGCCACGCGCATCGGGCTCACGTGGAACGAGGTCGACGTGATCGACGAGGACGAGCTCGAGGCTCGGATGTATCCGCCTATCTCGACGGCAGCGCCGCGTCCAGAGCCGAATCCGGCGGCGATTCACATCGAGCTTCGCCGCACCGGCGTCACGTTGCGACTGCTGCACGAGGAGTACGTGCTCGCGCATCCGAAGACGAGCCCGTACGGCTATACGAAATTCGTCGAGCTCTACAACGTGTGGGCTAACCGACTGAAGATCACGATGCGCCAGGTCCACAAGGCCGGCGAGAAATGCTTCGTCGACTATTCGGGCAAGAAGCCCAGCATCGTCGACGCCAAGACCGGCGAGCGGGTCGAGGTCGAGCTGTTCGTCGCCGTCATGGGCGCATCGAACTACACGTTCGTCGAGGTGACCGCGACGCAGCGGTCCGCCGATTGGATCGCGAGCCACGTCCGACTCGTCGAGTTTCTCGGCGGTACGCCGCACGCTGTCGTGCCTGATCAGTTGAAGAGCGGCGTCGTGATCGCGAGTCGCTACGAGCCCGGGATCCAACGGACATACGAGGAGTGGTCGCAGCATTACTCGACGACGATCTTGCCGGCACGACCGCTGAGCCCTCGCGACAAGGCGAAGGTCGAAGGCGGTGTTTTGATCGCGCAACGCTGGATCCTCGCTCGACTACGCAATGTGACGTGCTTCTCGCTCGACGAGATGAACGAGCACATCGCCGCGCTCGTTTCCGATCTCAACGAGCGCGTGATGAAGCGCTACGGCAAGTCCCGGCGTCAGCTCTTCGAGGAGCTCGACCGTCCTGCGATCACGCCGCTGCCGAAAGATCGCTTCATTCACGGCGACTGGTCGAAGGCGGAGGTGAAGCTCGATTATCATGTGCTCGTCGATCATCACGACTACTCGGTGCCGTATCAGCGCGCGACCGACGAGGTCGAGATTCGCGTGTCGGCTTCGACCGTCGAGGTCTTCTATCTGAACAAACGCTGCGCCTCGCACGTGCGGAGCTTCGAATACGGCGGCGTCACAACGAACCTCGAGCATCTGCCGGTCTCGCATCGCAAGTACGCCGAAGAATCGGAGGTCGGCTTCGAGACGTGGGCAGCGACCGTGGGCGCGCAGACGCTCGCCCTCGTCCGCACGATCCTGATCGAGCGACCGCATCCCGAGCATGGACTGCGCTCGTGTCGTGGCCTGCGAAGTCTCACGCGGCTCTACGCGAACGAGCGCATTGAGGCTGCGTGCGAACGAGCGCTCGTCGCCGGCGCGCGCTCTTACACGCACGTCGAATCGATTTTGAAGCACGGACTCGATCAGCAACCGCTGGTCGAGCCTGTGAAGAGTGATGAACCGCCGCCATCGCTCGAGCACGAGAACATCCGCGGCGCCGACTACTACAAGTGATCGAGGACGAATGCTGACAGAACCAACGACCGAGAAACTCCAGGCCATGCGGCTCGAGACGATGGCGACCACGTGGCGAGACCAAACCGGGAAGCCCGACGTGCACAAGCTGGCCTTCGACGAGCGCTTCGGAATGCTCGTCGATGCCGAATGGCTCTACCGAGAGAACAAGCGACTTGCGACGGCGCTGCGTGACGCGAAACTCCGGATCGCGAATGCGTGCACCGAGGACATCGACTACCCACCGAGGCGCGAACTCGATAGAGCGCAAATCCGTCAACTCGCAACGTGCCGCTGGGTGGTCGAGCACCAGAACGTGCTGATCACCGGCGCGACTGGCACGGGCAAGACATACGTCGCATGCGCGCTCGCGCAACAGGCGTGTCGTAAAGGCCACCGTGCGCTGTACCGGCGCGCCGCGCGGCTCTACTCCGAACTCGCGCTTGCACGCGCTGATGGAACCTACGCGCGCGTGCTCGCAAAGATCGCGCGAGCGGACGTCCTCGTGATCGATGACTTCGCGATGACGCCGATCACCGACGCCGAACGTCGTGATCTCTTCGAGGTACTCGACGACCGGCACGGCAACCGAGCAACGATCATCAGCAGCCAGATCCCACCGAAGCGCTTCCACGAGTACATCGCCGAACCGACTCACGCAGACGCTATCTGCGATCGATTGATCCACACCGCCCACAAGCTCGTGCTAAAGGGTCCGTCGAGACGCGACCAACGAGAGGAATCCGAGAAGTAGGTCCAACCAATCACCGCCACCATCAACACCGATCACCATGCGGCGGTTTCGGTGTTCACGATGCGGCGGTTTCGGCGTTCACGATGCGTGAACTACGCACCCAACGACGCGCGTGACGATTCAGCTCGCGCTCAGCTCCCAGTCGTCGAGTTCCGCGAACGAGGGCTCGATGTCTCGGATAGGGACCAGCTCTGCCTGCGGAAGTGCATCCGCGAACGCAGCGAGCACGGGCTGGGGAAAGTTGTGGTCGAGCGCGAACAGTCGACGCGTCACGAGCGTCAGGCCGCGCGCTTGATCAGGTTGTCTTCGAGCTGCTTCTCGAGCTCGAGCGCCTGCTCTATCTGCAGCGCCGTTACGTACGGATACAGCCGGTGGATTCCCGGTACATCGAACCCATCCGTGGCCAACGCCGCAAGCGCCCGAGTTTCGAGGCGTGTGTGCACCACGTGCGGCGACCCGCTCAGCTTGCCGGGGACGATTCGAAGGTCCGCGCGGGGAGCAATGAGATCGGGCCCGCGCGTGCCCTCGCTCGTGGAGAACGGCGCGATTAGATCGAGCAGATCTTCGCTGACGACCTGGCCGCTAAGATCGTGGACACCCGCCGGGTGTTTGACGAGAAGGTGCCCGCTCGCATCGACCAGAACCGACGGACGATCGCGATCCCAGAGCGACAGGTTGAGCTCCCGTAGCTCCTTGAGTGCGCGACGCACCGCCGGCATGCTCGTGCGCGCAACCTCGACGCCCTTCGTTGTCGTCTTGCGCTGGCGGAGCCAGTAGATGACGCGGAGGCCCATGAGATCGGAGTACGACCAGAGCATCACTTTCGTCGCCGATACGCTCGGGATGAGGACGTCGTGCCGCGCCCACCAATGAATGGTCGACTTCGGCACGCCCGACAGGGCTGCCGCGCGATCCGCCGTGTATGCACCGAGCGCGTCCACGGTATCAGACTACCATGGTGCCGATCGTCGGCTCGTCTGCACGTGGAGGTCGGGATCCCTCGAACCACGTTGGAGCGTCACGGACTGCCCGACGACGTCCTCAACGTTCGAAAGAACTTCGCGTTGCGCTCGATGTCCTCCTGGTGTTCCTTGGGGACGTCGTCGTCGAGATAGATCGCTTCCACTGGGCACTCCGCGACGCATGCACCGCAGTCGATGCAGTCGTCCGGGTCGATGAACATCTGGATGCCCGGGAATTGTTTGCCGCGCTCGGATGCGGGTACCTGGCGGAGCTCGTCCAGCGGCACCGGCCCGAGGATGCAGTCGCAGGGACAAACGTCGACGCATGCTGAGTCACAGGTGCCGACGCATTTCTGAGTGATGACGTATGCCATGGGCCTTCCAAGAGCAGCCGCCGTGCCGTGTATAAGTAGTTGGAAAAACTGACGTCCAAGGTGGACTGTCACCGATATGTCGGTGGCGTCAGCTGCATGTCAGTGGCAGGATGGACAGGTGAAGGATGGTTCGATCTTCCTGCTCTCGGAGCTTCTGGCATCCACCGCGGACGCCCATTCTCCGCGCGCGATCGTTCGCGCGATCGCGACGACGCTCGCCGCGAGGGTGTCGGTGCAGCGCGTCGAGCTGCGACCGCCGGCACCGAATGCGATCGCGGTGCTGTCGCGAGGCGAGTGGGGTTGCGTCGATTCAGAACCAGCATCGCCTTCGGCGCGGTTGATCGCGCCCGGTCTCGCCGTGGTGGCTGCTTCAGCGCTGCCTGAATACTTCAGCGGGGCAGAGTTTCGAGAGGCGCTCGGCCAAGTCGTCGCGGCCGCAACGCGTCACCTCGATGTGATCAAGCGCGTCGCAGAGGTGTCACGTCGTGCACATGTAGAGAACCGCGAGCTGCGGGCGGATCTTGATCGGCTTGGGCATCATGGCGAAATCATCGCGCGCAGCGCCGCGATGCGAGCCGCGCTGACGCGTGCGGAGCTCGTCGCACGCCATCCGACCACGGTGTTGTTGAGTGGCGAGTCCGGAACCGGCAAGGAAGTATTGGCGCGCGAGATCCATCGGCTATCTCCGCGGTCACATCGCCCGATGATCCAGCTCAACTGCGGTGCGATTCCGGCGGCGCTCGTCGAATCTGAACTGTTCGGTCACGAGCGCGGCGCGTTCACCGGTGCCGATCGCGTTCACCTCGGTGCCTTCGAGCGAGCACACCGTGGAACGTTGTTTCTCGACGAGATCGGCGAGCTGCCGCTGGCGGCGCAGGCCAAGTTGCTGCGCGTGATTCAAGAGCGTCGGTTCCGGCGCGTCGGTGGTGAGGCAGAGATCGAGGTTGATGTTCGACTCATCGCCGCGACGAACCGCCGACTCTCCGCGATGGTCGAGAACGGCACGTTTCGCGAGGACCTCTACTACCGGCTCGATGTCTTCACGATCCAATTGCCGCCGCTCCGGGAACGACGTGGGGATCTCGGTCCGTTGGTCGTGTCCTTGACCCGAGAGCTGGCGCAGAAGCTGGAGCTGCCTGTGCCATCCATCTCACGTTCGTTGCTGTCGCGTCTCGAGACACACAACTGGCCGGGGAACGTTCGCGAGCTGATGAACTCGCTCGAGACTGCGATGATCCTCGGTCGAGGGGATGGGCTCGAGCTGCCCGACGAGTTCTCACGCCGGGCGAAACGGGAGCTCGCCTCGAGTGCGCCGCGCTTCGAGTCAGCCGTGCGGGTTACGATCGAGGAGGCGCTGCGAGCGACGAGAGGCAAGATATACGGGGCCGATGGCGCAGCGTCTCGACTCGGACTCAAGCCCGGCACGCTGCAGAGCAAGATGCGGAAGCTAGGCATCGAGCGGAGCAACTTCGTGTAGTCCCAGAACGAGATCGGGCACACGATGTCGACCGTCGGATCGTGGAACTTCTTCGCGCGAGACTTTCTCGTCGGTCCCGGTGTGAGCGCTCATGCGCTCGAGCGACTCCGCGATCTGCGAGTCGCGATGGTCGCAATCGTCGCGCTTGCCGTGGTGGTGGGACGTGCCTACGCGCGGCAGTCACGTCTGCTGCGCATCCTCCGGGATGGCCGGGTGCGCTGGATCGCGATCCTGTTCGCGGGTTTCGCGCTCGCGGTGGCGTTCAACCTCGGCGAGCCCGGGGTCGACTTCCATCGCATGCCCGGACTGTCGTATCGCCCGGGCATCTTTGAATGTGTGGGCCGATGCGTGCGGCTTCTATCGCTTGGCGTACGACGATGGGCTTAGTTGGTTGCGCACGATCGTGATCGCGGTTGGAGCAGGCTCGCTGTTGATCGCCGTGGCCTCCTTCGCTGTCAAGCACCAGTCTCGGTTGTCCAGTTTGTCCGACGGGCGAACATAGTTGCTTCGTCCTCCCGAAGAAGTGCAGTTCCCCACGGCGCTGCGTGCGGCCCCGACCGCTGCGCTATCGCCTGGTGATCGCGAAGCCGGTCGTCAGCTCGTAGCCGAGATGCGCTTGCGCGAGGACCTGTTCGAGTGCGGCGCCGGCAGTGACGCCGTTGACTGCAAGTGTGATCATCGGCTGCTGATCCGGAGCGTCCGCGTCCGGCAGCATGCTGCGGCCGATCGGCAGATGCAGCGGCACCTCGAGCATGCGAAGGACGTCGTTCAACGGCGCGCCGTGGAGGTCGATGGTGACCAGATCGCCGCCGAGCATATTTGCGTCGGTCTCTCCACCGAACGAGACCAGCCGCACTGCCTCGACCTCCGTGCGCTGCGCGTGCGCATCGGTGATGACGTAGTCGAGGACCTCTATCGGATCGAGCGTGTGACCCGAGACGTCGGAGAACGATTCGCCTACCGCCGGATCGACCCAGATCGGCACGTCCAGCGTGACGCTCACGAGCTCGACCATGTCGATCATCGGCGCATGCTTGAAGTCTGCGTCGATGGTCGGGTTGGTCGTGATCGTGAGCTTGGGCAGCGTGGGGGCACGTGCCGCGACGATGAAGTGTCCCGCGGACGGCGCGACGCCGATCATCGCCGGGAACCGTGCAGCGACCGCGGTCGGCGAGGGCGCAGGCTTCGACGACGATGACGCCGCGTGGGTCGCGGCGATCGTGATCGTCCCGATCGCCAGCACTGCGCCGGTCGCGATCGCCGTCAATAGCGCCGGCGTGGACGTGGTTGTCGCGGCGGTGACCAAGGCCGTGCCGCCCTTCCCGGCGGCGCTCGCGGCGGCCGCATCACGCCCACGCAAGAACCACGCGGCGAGCACAGCCGCCGTAAATGCAGCGCCCGGCCGCGTGCCACGCAAGGTGCATTCGACCGGCGCAAGCGCGTCGCGCAACTTTTCGCGACCGCGATGCACGCGCTGCCGCGCCGCCGCTTCGGTGATGCCGAGTGCGGTCGCGACCTCGGCCAGCGACTCGTCGCCGCGATAGTACAGCACCACGGCTTCGCGGTAGCGCTCCGGCAAACGAACGAGCGCCGACGCGGCGTTTCGTTCGGTTTCGCGATCGATCAATTCTTCGCGCAGATCGCGCCCACCAGGCTCGGTCGTCATCGCCAGCTCCTTGTGGCGACGGTTCGCGTTGCGCGCGAGGTTGCGCGCGATACCGCACACCCAGCCAATGCCGAGGTCGGCCTCACCGCGGCGAAGCCACGCGAGCAAGAACGCCTCTTGGGCAATCTCTTCGCTGCGCGCACGGTCTCGCAATCGGGCGTAGGCGACCGCACACACCGCGGCCTGGCAGCGCTTCACTAGCACTTCAAACTGTTCGCGTTCCGTCGGTTCCACACCGGTCAATGTCGTGCGTTCCCCATTCGTGACACGAAATCGTAGAGGTTGCTGTACGCGACGTATAGCGATGTAGAGTTCCGCAAAGGTGAAGGATTCTCGGCAACTATCATCCCGCCGCGCTTGGAGCGCACCGACTCGTCGAGTACAGGCTGAACAGGCGGCGGCGGCGCCGGAGTGCGAGATGCGCGAGCACGATCACGATCGCGAGCGTTGCGATCCCGCAGAGCCCGAATCGCGCACGGACCAGCGGGTGGACGGAGAGGCGCGTGTAGCAGAACAGCACGATCCAACCGAGCAAGACGCCAACAACAAACGTCGCACGATGCTCGACGACCGCCAGGAACCGCGAGCGACCACGCCTGCGCTCGCGCAGGATCGCAAACGCGATCACGCCACACGCGAACACTGCCTCGAACAGCGCGCCTTCAGCGAGGTGGCGCACGATCTGGACCTTGCGCACCGACATCGCGAGCACGAGGTCGGTGTGATAGAGCACCTCATCGGTCCAAAACCGATCGCCGAACAAGAGCACGCCAAATGCCGCGACGAGCATCGTTGCGCCGGCGAGCTGCGTGATCGTCGAGACGTCGATCCACGCGGCGCGCGGCCGCAGAGATCCACCGAACGCGCGCGCGACCAGGATCACGCCGACGAACGCCGCGCCCACATAGCGAGGATCTGCGAGCTCGAAGAGCCAGATCGAAGTCGCGTAGCTATGGGGTGCCACGACGACGAACGCCCCGACCGCCAAGCAACCGAGCGCCGCGATTCCCGTCGCCGTGTCAGCGGCCGTCTGGCCCGCGATCACCCGCCGCGTTTGCACGAACGCAGCGATGAGGTACGCGATCGCCGCCGCCGCGATCCAGTGCCAGTACGCCGGCGACGCGCCCGGCTCTGCGTGCCTCACGAACGGATCGACGAGCATCGCCACACCGAACGACGCACTACTCGCGATCAGGCCATAGCGCGGCACGACGAACCAGGTACGTTTCGGCGGTAGCTCGGGAATCGCGAATGCCGGAACATCGCGCCGGTCTTCGGCGTCGAGCGCCTCGAGGTCTGTCGTGATCATGGGGAATCCTCCGCGAGCGCGAGCGATTCGCGCTCGTCGTAAGCTTGGCGCATACGATCGCGACCGCGAGCCAAGCGTGATTTCACCGCCGAGATCGAGACGCGATAGAGCGCCGCGATCTCTTCCACCGTCCAACCCTCCAGCTCGAACAACACGATCGCTTCGCGCTGATCGACGGGTAAAGACGCGAGCGCTTCACGTGCTCGCCGCGCCGCTTCCGCCGTCTGCGCAGACCAATCGCGATATCCCTTGTCCGGCTCCGGCGTTGCCTCGATCGGCAGGAGCCGGCGCCAGAACCCTCGGCGTTCGCGATTGCGATGGATCGAGATCACGATCCGGTACAACCACGGCCTGAACGCGGCGTCGTCACGCAGTTGACCGAGCTTGGTCAGCGCGCGGAGCACCGCCTCTTGATAGAGGTCGTCGCCATCCGTGCGCGACCGCGAGAGATGCCGAGCGAACGCCACCACCTGCGGGTAGATTGGCTCGAGCAGCTCGCGCAACCGGTCACGGGACATTCGAGTGATAGGACAGCAGCACCCCGCGATCTGGTCGCAGAAAATCGTACGAATCGCCTAACCCCGGGCGTTAGTTGTCCGAGAACAGTGGCGCCTTGATGGTCAGCTGCTGACTGCCGCGAGCTACCTGCAGCGTCACGGTAGGTCCCGGGCCCTTGCTATAGATCAGTGCTTGGGCTTCGTCGCCGAGCATGTTCGACGTGTCCACACCATCGATACCGACGATCTGATCGCCGACCTGGAGGCCCAGCGCCCTCACGCTCGGTCCGATCCGGAACGCGGTCGGAGGGATGACCATCGGTTCGCACACGAATTTGATGATCCCGATCGGGCTTGGGTCCGCCACGGACGTCAGCTCGACATGATTCGTCCCAGCAGCGATATCGAAGTCGCCACCGGCATGGCTGCGCGAGTCGCCCCCGAACTGGCAGGTCACGCGCACGCGGCCGATCGGAGCGTCGAGCGAAAACGTTCCAGTTGTATCGGTCATTTGAGGGTGGCTGTCGAACATCGGTCCCTCGCGGCCGCCGAGCGAGAGCGATGCGTGACACACGCCGCCGGCCAGCGGCATGCCGGACGCGAAATCGATGACGCGACCCTCGACGTTGCCCCGCGGTCGGTCGCGCAACGTCACGCTAACGGTGGCGCCGGACTTGAGCTCGACCGTCGTCCCGTCGAGTTGCGTGCCGTCACGGACTGCTTGGACCGTGTAGCTACCGGGTTGCAGGCCCGTGATCGAGAACTGATCGCCATCGATCTTCGCCTCGACGACATCTTCTTCATCGTAGAGCGCCTGTGCCGCGAGTACATGGATCGAGCCGGTCACGCCCACGAGCGTGCCGCGGATCGCGCCCGGCCGGATCAGCTTGATCTCCACGTCTTGCGTTCCAGCTGTGACGAGCCGGGCTTCACCGGTGCTGCCGTCCGAGGTCCTTGCTCGCAAGTTGTAGCGAGTATCGGCGACGAGGTTCTCGAGAATGAAGCCGCCACCTTCGTCGGCACGAGTGCGCGCGGCATCGCCCCAGCTGAGACCCGGGACACTCACGCGCGCGTCGGAGATCGTGGCTCCCGTATCGTCGACGACCCGGCCGCGAATCGACACCATCGCATGCTTGATCGCGAGCTTCACGTCGCGGACCACGGAGTCCCCGTTCTCGACGTGAACGCGCGCGAACTTGGAGCCGGTCGCCGGCCGGAGTGCTGACACCTGTAGCGACACCGACGGGTAGACCGAAGGTTGATAGTCGAGGTGGCCGGCGAGCGTGACGCAATCGTAGACGCCGTGTTCGTCGCTAAACGCGCTGCAGCTATCGCTGCCATCGACGGACTCGAAGTGAGCCATCACCCCGACCACCGGTACGCCCGCTTCGTCGACGACCGTGCCGGTGATCTCGCCACCGCCTTCCATCTCGAGATCGATCGTCTGATGCTGCCCGGTGGTAACCGTTGCATCGTGGTTCGTGAACGCGCGGTTGTCGCTCGCGGTCAGCTTGTAGGTGCCGGCCGGAATGCCTTCGAGCACGTACATCCCGAACGGGTCGCCGATCGCGATTGCACTTGTCGGGGCGAGGGTTACTTGCGCGTTCACGACCGGCTGACCATGGCGCGTGACCTTGCCGGCGATCGACGCACTCTCCTTCACTTCGATCGTGACGTCAGTCCCGGTCAGCGCTTTGACGTCGACTTGTTTTGGCGACACGACGTCGTACGGATACGCGGTGAATTCGACCTTGCCGATCGGTACGCCGTCGAGGACGAACGCGCCGTCGTCTTGCGACTCCGCATAGGAAGGGGAAAAGCGCATGAACGGACTCTGCTCGGTACCCACCCGCGCGCCAGCGACGGGCTTACCCGCCAGCATCACGTGACCCGTGACCGTTGCTCGCTTCACGATCACGAGCCTCACATTCGTGGTGGGGATCCCCGGAGTCGCGACGACGATCGGATGATCGCTTTCACCACCCGCAGAAAAGGCTCCGAGCCCGTACTTGGTAGGCGCGAGCTGGGCGAGCGTGAACCGACCCTGATCGTCCGCGATCGTTTCCATGGGAGACGCTTCATCTTGGGCGTCGCCGAGCGAGGGGCGGGCGGCGACGGCCGCACCGGCCACACCTGCGCCAGCCTCGTCGACCACCGTGCCACTGATCGTCGCCTCGGGGACGAGGAATAGGTCGCGGTGGATCACGCCGGTCATCGCCGGAACCTGAACGTTGATCGAGCCGTAGCCATCGGCCTCGACACGAAGGCTCGGGAACCGAGCGTTCGGCATGCACACGCTGAACGCTCCCTTCGCATCGGATTCAGTTCCAGCCAGTCCTGCGATCAACAACCGTGCGTGGGCGATCGGGCTCGCAGAATCGCGGACGATGCCGACGACCTTCGAGCGACAGTCGCCCAGCACGATCACGACGTGTTCGGGCGCCGGGCGTGCCTTGGGGTTGCCGGCCGCGATGCCAAGCGATGCGGGCGCCTTGCCTTCGGTTTCGGCGCTGACCACGAAGTTCGCGGGTGGCACCATACCGAAATCGAACGTGCCGTCTCGATCCGTCTCGCGCTTGCCGACCTGAACGAACGGCGGTCCGGATGTCATATCCGGCGCAGCCATCCGCGGGTTCGACAGGTTGATGCCGAGACGTACGATCGCGTTCGCGACCGGTGTGCCATCAGCCGCGATTACCCGACCTGCGAGATGGCGTTGCTTGCCATTCGCACGTGCGATCCACGTCGGCACCTCGACAGGCTTGCCCGCGATCGTCGTCGACAGATGCGCTTCGTGCTGCGCGGCACGACTCGTCGCGTTCGTCGTCGACGATGTTGCCGCCGACGGGTGAAGCACGAACCTCCACACGACGCCACCACCGACCAGCAACACCAGCAACACCGCCACGGCTACCAACAGTTTCTTCATCACCAACGCTCCAACCGCGAGGGGAGGGTTCACCTGCGCGAGCGGCACGAGCGCCAGCAACCACCCCTGCTTCGGGGCGTGCTCGCGCTTCTGCATTCGCTCGCGCAATTCGTCCAAGGCTTGCTTCAAGCGCTGGCGCACGGTCGCACTTGGGATTCCGAGCTGCCGCGCGATCTCCGCACTCGACAAACCTTCGACGTAGTGAAGCAAGATGGTCGACCGATACGGCTCGCGCAACGCCAACACTTCGTCGGCCAGTGCGCGCTGGGTCTGCACGCGCTCGACGAGCTCGTCGGGCGTCGCGACGGTCGACCACACCACGCGCTGTTCCCGCGCCTCGCGTGCACTGTTGCTGCGATGCCGCATCCGCGCGAGGTTCGTCACCACGCGGTGCAGCCACGGGCGCAGCGGTCTGCCATCGTCGGGCGCGTGCTCGCTCGCAACCAAGTACGCGTCCTGAACGATGTCGTCGGCAGCATCCGGACCAACGAGGCTGCGCGCCAAGCGACGCACCCACCCCATCTCGGTCATTAGCTCGTCGACATTCATCGCTCGCATGGGAATGCAGCCGGTGACAGAAACGTGATCGACGATTGCTCGCCGGTCCAAATGTCCGCGAAACCATCAAATCACGTCGAAGGAGGCCACAATAGCGTTTTGGCGAATCGAAGGTGATGGGTAAATCGTCAATCCTCGACGGAGAATCGTGCGAAGCCCGCCGGAATCGAACTCTTAGTGCCAGCGATTGCTACCCCGTGACGCGTGACATCTTTTTTTTGGTGGCCGCCTTTTCGCGGGTCGGCATATACGGTCCGAGATGCCTGATGTGTCGACGCTGCTCGCAGAGGCCGATTGGCTGAAGCGCCTCGCGCGTAGCCTCGTCGGCCGCGACGACGCCGACGACATCGTCCAGGAGACCTACATCGCCGCACTGCGCTCGCCGCCGGATCTGGACCGAGCGGCACGTCCGTGGTTGCGGAGGGTGATGGTCAATGTCGTGCGCATGCGTCATCGCGGACGTGTGCGGCGCGATGCGCGCGAGCAGGCGGCTCTGACCGCCGAGATTCCCACGCCCGAGCAAGCGCTCGAACGTGCGCGAGTCGAACGCACGTTGGCGGATCTCGTTCTCGCGCTCGAAGAGCCGACGCGCTCGACGGTGCTGCTGCGTTATCGCGAGGGACTTTCGACCGAAGCGATCGCGGCGCAACAAGCCATCTCCGTGCGAACAGTTCGTCGGCGCTTGCAGGATGCCGTCGAGCGGTTGCGCGATGGGATGGACGGGCGAGAACACTCCAAAACCTGGCGCGCCGCGTTCGCGCCGTTCCTGGTGCCGCGCAAGGCTGCGTCGGT
>JBDTJY010000006.1:0-8320 GCA_039935615.1 Kofleriaceae bacterium | reverse complement strand
GATCCACGACTGCGCGTGGTCTCGATCCCGGATCTTCATCGCTGGGCGGATGCTGTCGTCGCGCTCGAGGTCAAACCGGTCTTTCCGACCCGCTTGGTGCTCGTCCCATCCGAAGCACATGCTCATGCATTGCGGAGGGAGCTCGCGGCGCGTGCGCCGCAGGCGCTCGCCGGGACGCGGTTCTTCACGGCCGCCGCGGCTGCGCGCGCGGTTCTCGACGAGGCTGGGATCGTCTATCAGCTCGGCGAGGAAGTGCGGCGTCCGCTGCGGATCCGGGCCTTGCTCGCCAAGCAACCCGCACTCGTGGCGTATCGGGTCGAGGACCTGTGCACCCCCGGTTGGGAGGAGGCGTTCGCGTCGACGATCGATCAGCTCGAAGCTGCGGCGTTGCGTCCGGACGATCTCGAACGACTTGGAGAACCGCGAACCAACGACCTCGCCCTGATCTGGCGAGCTCTCGACGCCGATGCGGGCACATCCTGGACGATTCCACGCGCGATGGCCGAGGCCGCCGCGATGATCGCGGCAGAGCCAACCACGTGGCCTATCCAGGCACCCGTGCTCGCCGCGGTCTCGATCGGCGACGATGCGGCACATGCCGCCCTGCTGCGCGCGATTCCGGCGCTCACGCTGGGGTTGCGTTCGGGCCGTCCGGCGCGCCGTCGTGCCGTCGATCGCGCCAGTGCATTGCTCGGCGGTGCTGCCGCGGTGGCCATCTCCGACGTCCAGGTGGACAGGACGAACGCGACCGAGCTCGGGATTCTCTCCGAGTTCTTGTTCGAGGCTCCGGATCGGTTGGCTGCGCCGGATCGCCGCCGCAGCCACGGTCCCGATGGCACGGTCTCGCTCGAGCTTCATGCTGGTGTCGACGAAGAGCTCGATGCGGCGGTGCGCTGGATTGCCGACGAGGTCTTCGAGCGACGGACGCCGCTGCAGGAGCTCGCGATTCTCGTCCCCACGCCCGATCCGCTCGCGACGCTGGTCGCCGATCGGATTCGCGCACTGCCATGGCCGACCGAGATCGAGCCCGTCTATCTCGCGGACGGGCGTCCGGCAACTGCGACCTCCGCCGGCAGTCGCTTGCTCGCAGTCGTTCTCGCTCTTCAGGCGTTTCTTCCCGCCGAATCGGTCGTCGAGATCCTGCCGCGCCTCAGGCTGGCCAACGGCGACATCCACGTCACACCGGGTCGCGCTCGCTCGCTGGTGAACCGCTTCGGCACGACCGGCGGCAGCGCGGCGCGCCCTGAAGGCGCCCTCGTGTGGTGTGATCGGGCACGCACCTTCTCGGCATCCAACGCCGAAGATCGCGACGTCGCGACTCTGGTCGAGCTGGCGAATGGCCTCGTTCCGGCTCTCGCCGACCTCGTCGCGACGATGAAGGTGATCGTTTCGCGATCCTCGTTGGGTGAGGTATGGGCGGCGATTCGAGAGTTTGCGACCACGCAGTTGATCGGCTCGAGCGAGCTCGCCGACATCGTGGATCAGCTCGATCACGACATCGTGGCGCTCGCCGCGGACCCAGTGACGATACCGATCGTCGGCATCGCGGCGGTCGAGCTCGTCGGCGTGCGGCTGCGTGCGCAGCGGCTCCATGCAGGTCGCTTCGGCGATCCCGCGATCTACATCGGGACGATCGCGAGCGCGGCCGGATTGTCGTTTTCCGCGGTGCGCATGATCGGCTTGGCGGAAGGCTCCTTCCCGGGCACACAGCGCGAAGATGCGATCCTTCCCAGGGAGCTCCGTCGTCGACTGTCCTCTTATGCGATGGCGAACGACGAGGACCACGCTGCGGCACGGTTGCACGCGCTCGATCAAGTCGTACGCGGAACGACACGGAGCGTGGCTCTCTCGGCGCCACGCACCGATCTCGATGGTAGCGAACGCGAGCCCGCTGCGGTCTTGATCGAAGCGGCGGCAGCGCTCGGGCGTCCGAACGCGATCACGGGCGAAGCCGCGCGAGTTGTCCCGACGGTCCCGGATCTAGAACGGGATGCGTTCTCCGTCGCGCGGCGCGCGACTGCGGTGCGGCGACTCGCGACGCCGCTGACCGAGATGTGTTGGCTGCAGCGAGTCGCCGCGCAGCGCGACGCGCTTCCGAGCGAGTGGTCGACACCTGTCGTCGGTGATCCGCTCGCAGTGCTCGCGCGCAGCTCGAGCATGGACGGCATTCTCGGGCCCGATCCGCTGATGGTCGCAACGGTAGGTACGTCGCCGGAGCTGCCGCTCTCCGCCTCTGCGTTGCGCGTGTTGCTCGCGTGCCCGCAGCGATTCCTACTCGAACGGCTGCTCGGGTTTTGGCCTCGCCGGGAGGTGGCGACCGCCGGCTTCCGGGTCGATCCAGCTACCTACGGGGCCCTGGTTCATCGAGTGGTCGAGCAATTCTTGGTGGCACACGGCCGTGCGTTCGGCGCACGCGATCTCGATCTGCCTCGGTGGATCGAGATCATCGACGCGTTCGCCTGCACCGCCTTCGAAGCGTTCGCGCCTTCGTATCCGTTCGGTGGCGAGGGCGTCGTCGAGCTCGAGCGTCGCCGCCTGCGCCGCGACGTCCGGACCTTCATCGAGGATGACTGGGACGGAGGTCGACCGCGGGCCTTTGTCGCGGTCGAGCGAGAGTTTGGCAAAGCGACCCCAGTGTCGATCGCGACCAGCGCCGGCCCATTGTTCGTGAGCGGCCGTATCGATCGCGTCGACGTCGAACGTGGCCTGACGATCGTGCGAGATCTGAAGACCGGCCGCGCTCGCCCGCGCGAGGGCGAGCTTCGCGATCCCGATGTCGACCTGGACCTCCAGCTCGCGGTCTACGCCGCGGTCGCGCGCGGGCTCGCCAGCGAGCTCGACACTCCTGCGGACGTGGCGGCAGCGTACACGTACATCGATCACCTGGCTCCATCGCGCGAGCGAGCCTTTCGCGACGACCGCCTGGCTCTCGTGACCGCAGGCAACGGATGGTTCGACATCGCGATGTCCGTCGTTCGCGACCAGAGCTACGTCAAGACTCCCGACGGCGACGACTGTCGCTGGTGTCCATTCGCGGCGGTGTGCGGCGACCACACGGCGGAGACCGCCGATCGCCTTCGCGACGCGACGGGCACGCTCGCTGCATTTCGGGATCTCAAGGCATGACGGCTGACGATCGCGACCTGGCCGTCCACGAGCGTGGACGCAACGTCATCGTCGATGCGTCTGCGGGAACCGGCAAGACGCGACTGGTCGTCGATCGGTTGATCGAGCTCGTCGCGCCGACCGATGGGCGCGATCCGATCCCGATCGACCGCATCGCCGCGATCACCTTCACTCGCAAGGCCGCGGGCGAGCTCCGCGTACGAGTTCGTCAGCGCATCCTGCAGAGCCTCGCGGAGCTGTCGCCGGACGCGCCACGGGCGGCACCGCTGCTGCGTGCGCTCGGCGGCATCGATACGGCGCACATCGGAACGATGCACGGCTTTGCGGATCGGCTGCTGCGCAAATGGCCCGCCCAGGCCCGGCTCGACCCGAGGTACGAGCTCGTCGAGGACGATAGCGCGCTCGCCGACGAGTGCTTTCAGCTCCTGATCCGTGCCGCCGAGAATCGAACGCTCGCGGATCTGCTCCTCGGATCATCTATCGCGGATCGCAGCGCCGAGACGAGCGCCACCATCGCCGACGTGCAACGCGCCGGGCTTCGGTTGCGATCGCTCGAGACCGAACACTGGACCTATCACGGGCTCGACGGACTGATCGCCGCCTTCATTCTGCAACGAGATCTCGATCCACCAGAGCCGGTCGAATGGGAGTTCAGGGCGATCGAGTTTCGCCGATATGCAGACGAATACCTCGGACTCGTCGATGGCCTCTCGGCGGAGACCCGTGGTGGGCGCTGGTTGATCGATACGGCCGCGGTTCTGCGTTCGCTCGAGACCGAGACCGATCCGGCGATCCTATTTCGCGAGGTCGTGGATCGCCTCGAGCGTGGTCCACGCGGGCGGATGAGTGATTCGCCGCGAAAGGCGCAGGACTTCACCGACGATTCTCGTGCGTGGGATGTATGGAAGGCGCTCGACGGAGACGAGCGGCGCGAGCCAGTACGCGCGAGCTCGCTTCGCGATGATCTCTTGGCTCCGCTGCGGCGATGGATGGCAAGTCGGCTCGTCCGCCTGCGGCCGGTCGTCCTCCAGCTGTACGACGTCGTGAAGGCGAGACATCAGGCGGTAGATCACGTCGACCTGCTCTTACGCCTGAGGAACCTGCTTCGCGACGATCGAGTGATCCGGCGGTCGTGTCAGCGCTTGTTCGACCATATCTTCGTGGACGAGTTTCAGGACACCGATCCGCTGCAGGCCGAGATCGTGATGTTCCTCTGCGAACGTGGTGCCGAGGCGGCGACGTGGGATGCCGTGAAGCTCGTGCCGGGCGCGCTGACGGTGGTCGGCGATCCGAAACAATCGATCTATCGGTTTCGCCGCGCTGACATCGCGACCTACCAGCGAGTGCTCGAGATCATCGCGCGGTCGCCGTATCGCTCGTTGACGCTCGCGCGATCGTACCGAAGCTCGCCAAGCCTCGTCGACTGGCTGAACGGTCGGTTTCTCGAGATCCTCGGATCGTCGGACCACGGCGAACGGTTTCGGCGTGACACGGGAGATGTCTTCCACCAACCTCTGACGCACGGGCGCGCATCCGGCGTGGCGCCGGCCGTTCATGCGGTCGCGATGGACCTCGTCGCCGGTGGCACGGTCGCCGAGTACCGCGCGCTGGAGGCGGAGGTGACGTCGCGCTACATCCGCTGGCTCGTGGAGGCGAGTGGCGTCTCGATCATCGATCCGGAGACCGGGAAGCCCCGTGCGATCGGCTACGGCGACATCGGCGTGCTCGCGTTCACGACGACGAATCTCCCGGTCCTGTTCGACGCGTTCGATCGCGACGGCATCCCGTATGCGGCTCGCGGCGGTACGTTGTTCCTATCGGACCCCATGCATCGGCACTTCTTGCTCGGTCTCGTCGCCTTGGCCGATCGCGACGATGGCGTTGCCGCAGCGGCCATCTTGCGCCCTCCGTTCTTCGCGGTCGATCTTGCCGACCTCGCGCGCAGCCGCCGCGACGACCCCGACGATCGCGCCGTGCAGGCTCGTGCGGTCGTTCGCGAGCTCCGCCGGCGGCGGTTCGAGCGTAGTCCAGGACAGACCGCGCGCGCACTCCTCGAACAAACCGGTCTCGGTCGCACGATCGCGCTCGGCCCGAACGGCGCGCAACGCTTGAGCGCATTGCGGGAGTTGTGTTTCCAACTCGAGGCACGAGCGGTCAGCGATCACCTCGACTTCGACGCAATCGTGGAGCAATTGCGCGGCTGGATCGATCGACCGCAGGGACTCGACCGTCCACACCCCGTCGATGGCGCCACCGTGCGTGCCATGACGGTGCATCAGGCCAAGGGACTGGAGTTTCCGGTCGTCGTGCTCTGGGATGCGCGGGCGACCTGGAATGATCGCGTGCGGTACGACGCCTGGACTGCCGAGCGCGACGGACGCGGATGGGCGATGCGCATGGATCTGGTGCGGTGGGAGGAGCCACCCGGGCTCGACATCGCCGAGCACGAACGCCAGATGAGGACCACGGAGCGCAAGCGACTCGTCTATGTCGCGGCGACCCGCGCGCGCGATATCCTCGTGGTCCCGAAGGTCGGCGCCGCGGATGATCGCTGGATCTTCGGGCGCATGCTCGGCACGACACGCTCGCCGAACGTCCTCGAACAGCCGCTACATACACCGGCAGCGCACGCGGCTTGGTTCGATTCCGTGTCGCCGGCGATGGCGAACCTGCCGCACGTGACGACGACGCGAGACGTCGAGCTCCGTGCCGAGTGGACCTGCGCTGCGACGGAGGCTGCTCGCGAGCAAATGCGACCGGTCGCGTTTACGGATGTCTCGACACCGCGAACATGGTGGGGAAAGAAAGGACGGTTCGGAAGAGTCTTTGGAGAGACGGTTCACGTCGCGATTGGATTGGCGTTGCGATCCGCTGCGGTCGCGGATGCGGTGCGGGCCGCGAGTCTTCGAACCGGGTTGTCCGAGAACCTTCCGGAGGCGATCGGCGATGTCACACGGGCGCTCTCGACGCTCGCGGAGCTCGGCGTCGCGACACCACTCGAGCTCGAATATCCGGTGACCGGGGTCGCGGCAGATGGGCAACTCGTCTCCGGGTACGTCGACTTGATCGCCGTGGTCGAGGCGACCACGATCCTGTTGGACTTCAAGACGGATCTTCCGCCGCCGCCGAGTATGCCGGTTCCGCAGAACTACGCAGATCAGGTGACAGGGTACGCCGCGGTCCTGGAGCGCACGCTCGCGGTGTCGATTCGCGCCGGCTTGCTGTACACCGCCGACGGAACGATTCGCTGGTTGTCATTCGGTGACAACGCTCGATCGTAGAGTCGAAATGCAGCAATGCGTGGCACTCTATCGATCCATGGGGCGGCGGCGTGCGAGCAACGTAGCGGATCCGGGCGTGGTGCGTGCGCTCGCGCTCTTGATGGAGATGGCTCGCTCGCGTCGCGGAATCCTGCTCAAGGCCTTTGCCGAGAAGCGTGGATATCCACTGAGAGCGGTGTATCGATCGCGAGATACGCTGGTCAAAGCGGGGGCCCCGATTCGCCAGAACCCCGAGAGCGCGTCGCGCTGGCAACTGATGGAGGGTTGGCTGCCTCCCGCGGTCGTGGGTGCGGCACGCAACGAGTTGATGGCGTTGTTCGTGGCTCGTCAGCTCGCGCCCGGTTTGCGCGGAACCTCGGTCGGGCGCTCGCTCGACAACCTCTGGTCCAAGCTCACCAACGCGGATGCTCAGCAATCACTACCGTTCGGGGAGAACGCGCCGTTCTCCGTTCGAGCTCTCCCTGCGATCGACTACGCGGAGCATCGTGCAACGATCGAGTGTTTGACGGACGCGATCGAGCGCCGGTACGCCGTCCGGATCCGATATCGGACTCCCGATTCGACAACGACGGAGCGTGTGATCGAGCCCGGATTCTTGCAGTGGGATGGCGCGCTCGAGGCGATGTACGTCCCGAGCTGGTGCCGGCTGCGCGAGTCGATTCGAGTGTTCGCTGTTCATCGGATCGTGTCGATCGCACCACTGCCGATCGAGCCGTCACGCTCCATCCCGACGCGGCGCACGATCGAGCGTGCATTTCGCATCTGGCATCGCGAGCTCGTGGAGCATGTGCAAGTGCTCTTCACGGAGCGAGTCGCGGGCGAGATTCGCGAGCGACGATGGCACGCGAGCCAACGTCTGATCGATGCGCCGGATGGTGGCCTGTTCCTTCATCTCGACATCTCGGGACCGGAGGAGCTCGAACGCTGGTTGCTCGGCTTCGGGCCGGATGTACGCGTGATCGAACCGGTGCGGCTCGCGGAACAGATCCAAGGCCAGCACGCACGCGCCGCGAACACTGCCCAAGTGATCGACGCGAGCACACCTCGATCGCGAGCTCCGAGCACGCAACCCGTCGCATCCGCATCGCCCCAACGCGCACGGAGGAGCCAGTGACAGCTCCGCGTCGCGCTCCCGATCTCGTGCCGGCACGCATGCTCAACGAGTACGCGTACTGCCCGCGGTTGGCATATCTGGAATGGGTGCACGGTGATTTTACCGACAACGCCGATACCCTCGATGGTCAGTTCCAGCATCGCAACGTCAACGTCGAGACCGGCAACCTGCCGGATCCTGATGAGCCGGTTCCCGAACGGCTGCATGCGCGCTCCGTCATGTTGTCGGCGCCGATCTTTGGCCTGATCGCTCGAATGGACCTGATCGAGGCCGATGGCAAGACCGTGACGCCGATCGACTACAAGCGTGGTCGCGCGCCCGACGTCCCGGAACACGCATGGGAACCCGAGCGGGTGCAGTTGTGCGTCCAGGCGATGATCCTCGAAGAGAACGGCTATCAGGTCGAGCGCGGGATTCTCTACTTCGTGACCTCGAAGCAACGGGTCGAAGTGACGATCGATGCGGCGCTACGCGCACGAACGCTCGAGCTGATCGCCGAGCTACGCGCGAGCGTCGAGCAATTGGAGCCACCTCCACCTCTGGTCGAAAGTCCCAAGTGCCCGAGGTGTTCCCTCGTCGGTATCTGTCTGCCCGACGAAACAAATCTGCTGCGCGGCGTCGACGACGCCGACCATGTGCGACGACTCGTCCCCGCCAGAGACGACGCGCTCCCGCTGTATGTGCAATCGCCCGGTGCCAAGGTCGGACGATCCGGCGCCGAGCTCACCATTCAGACGCAAGACGGCGCGCGCCACAAGGTCAGGATCGGAGACACCTCCCACGTCGCGTTGTTCGGTGC
>JBDTJY010000005.1:0-28140 GCA_039935615.1 Kofleriaceae bacterium | reverse complement strand
ATGTAGTGACCGTGTACTTCGCATCGATCTCGGAGCGGCTGCGCGACATGAAACACGTCCACGTGCTCGACGTCGAACAACTCATGTACGGAATCTCCGCGATCATGGTCTTCGAGCCGTCCGAGATGACGAGGTGGTAGTCGCTGTCGCTCTCCAATTTGAGCTCCGTGAGCGTGACGTCCTTGATCTCCCATACCGTGTCCTCGGTGGGGATCTCGCGACCGTTGCCGCCGCCCGCTGCGGGCAGCGCGGCGAGCGTCGCGATCGTGGAAGGCTGCGGAGCGAGGTTGATCGAGCTCGCACCCGAGTCCGTTCCCGTCTTGATGTTCCAGCGCTCGGAGCCACAAGAACCACCATCATGTTTCGGCGTTCCCGGACCGGGACACGTCATCGGAACGCCGAGCGGTGTTCCTGGGGGGCCGTCGACACCGGAATCGATCACCGTCGAGATCGAGGCGTCATCTCTCGAGCTATTGCCGTCGTTCGTGGGGGTGTTGTTTGGAGTGCCGCCGCACCCAACGACCAACAATATTGCCAGCACACGCGACATTGGGCGTCAGGCTGCGCCGCCTCGCCCGTGTGTTGCCACTGACAGCAACTCGCAACAATCGCGCGTGAAATATTAACGTCTCTAATCAGGCAGCTTTTCGACTCAACATTTTGCAATCGATATTGGCAATATTGGCAGCTTAGCCGAAGCCGTGTGGGTCTAGCGATTACTGTAACCGGGGAAGACTGTCTCACCTCAGGCATCACGAGCAGCGCCGGCGACATGGAGTCTTAATGCCCATCGGCGCCATGACACATTCGACGCACCGCTCACACTTCCACACGCGCCGATGAACCTCCAACGAGGACGAGTCTCAGCATGACCGGTCACCAAGCGCTGTGAGGCCGTGAAAGAGCGGTGACTTCGCCGGCGTGTTCGAGCCATGCGAACCGCTGCCTTGGGCGCAGGCTAGTCCCATGGATCCGTGATTCCTAGCAGGCGAAGTTATGGCAACGACCCCGTTTCCAGGGACTAGAAGGATTGGTTGGTGAACGAGAACATGCGCGTGTGCGCTACCGACGACAGCGGCTGGGTGACGATCAGCCCGTCGTGCGAGCTGCCGTTGCGATGGACGAGGTGCGTTCCATCAGGGCCGTAGCCGGTCGCGAAGATCGAGATGTGGTTCGCCGTCGCGAAGTCGGCGTCGAGGTCGTTCGCGATCTGCGACGCGGTCTCGAGCGGGAGATCGGTCGCGTGCACACCGAGTGTGACGTAGTCCTCCTGCGCGCCAGGATGCCAGCCCTCGGTCCAAACCGGGAACGAAAGGTCGCGCGTCGTGGTGTGTACGTCGTGCGTGGTCGCGCCGACGTTGACGGCTACGTCGTAGACCGCGTTGTGGACAAGGATCTGTAGATGGATGTGATCGGCGTCGCCGTTGCACGTGCCCGAACCCGCAGGGACAATCGCAACGAGGTATCCGTCGAGCCGGCCGTAGGTCGCGCTCAACGCGGTGCCGAGCGTGCTCGTGCACGGGCGGCGCATCGGTGCGCCGTCGACGCCGACCACCCCGTCGGGAATGAGGCTTGGCGCATCGGTTGGGGTGCTCATCCCGGCATCGACGGCAACACCGTTGCTCGCGTCCGAGGTCGCGTTCGACTGTCCGCACGCGGCGAGCAGACAGGTGACGAGCCAGGTACTTCGCATCGCGGAATTCTTACCAAGAAATGGCCGTTCCCAGATGAACACTCGATGAACGAGGTGATGTGAGGCGGTCTCGGTGGTGCTGATCCGCGAATCCGCCGGTGCACTCTAATCTCTGTTCACGTGGCGCCCGATAACGCCTCACCGGCAGTTCGCCCCAAGACCCAACCCACAGCTCTAATGGTTTCTAAACTGCTTCACTCTGAAACCAATCTTCATCCCATTTGTACGACCGATAGATATGATGCCTGCATGCGTCGTTCGATCGAAGCGATCATGTTCTCCACGGTGGCGTTCGCATGCGGGCCATCGGGCCGCTCCGATACATTCGGAAATGGTGCTGACGGATCGACTGGCAGTGGAAGTAGCGACTGCTCCGCGCCCGAAAATACGCCGGCCACTTGCAGCGACGGGATCGACAACAACTGCAACGGAGTGATCGACTGCGCCGACCCTTCATGTTCGGGCATCGGCATGTGCCCGGTATGCGGAATGGTCGAGCATCCGACGGGCAGTCCGGTGGCATTGCCGGACGGCATCATAGGCTCGACGTGCCAAACGTCGACGACCTGCGCCCCGGCAACTCCGAATTGCGTCGAGTCCGAGTGTCACGCGTCGTACGTGTCGACGCTTCACTTCGGCGGGTTTGGGTCGACGCAGTTGCTGACCGCACCGAGCAACATCGTGTCGGTCTGCGTCAACATCAGCCACGAATGGTCGCGCGATGTCGAGATCTCGCTGCAGGCGCCGAGTGGCCAGCTGATTCGTCTCCAGAAGTTCCTTGGCCGTATGGGCGGCGAGATCTATCTCGGCCATCCGGCCGACACCGATGGCGATGGCACGGGCACGGAGCAAGGTGCTGATTACTGCTGGAAGCCTACGGCCACCAATCCGCCGATGCTGGACTACGTCAACAACAACAGCGGCGTGATGATGACTTATGACGGTCATCCCGAATTGCCACCGGGTGACTACGCGTCTGCAGATCCGTGGACGATGCTCGTCGGCGCGACCTTGAACGGCAATTGGCAGATCGTGGTTACCGACCTTTGGCCAATCGATGCCGGTGTGATCCACCAGTGGTCGATCGCTTTCGATCCGTCGATCGTGCAGGACTGCTCCGGGCCGATCATCCAGTAGTCGCGATTCCCGCTGCCGAGCTACCGTGCTCGACCGATCAAACGTCTGTGCCGGCCGCTAGCTGCTCGCCAGCGATCGCCAGAACCTCGCACAACCAACCTCGCCGACGCGGCTCAGCCCCTCATCGGCGTGCGTGCATTGGACATAGAGAACGTGATCGCCGTGGAACCTGAACCAAGAGGTCGTCGCGGCGTTCTGCATCACGCTCGTCCACGTGCACAGGCGATCCGCTCCGAGCGTGGTTTCCGTCGTCGTGGCGAGCGTCGCGCTTTGCGGTCGCATCATCATGTCGCCGATCTCGGCGCACCGCATGCCAGCTGCGTTGCCGGTCGGAATCCACATCGTCATGATCGTGGACTGAAACCCGGAGCTCGTCTCGGCCTCCTCTGGCGTGATCACGTGCGCGCCCGCCGGCGGCTTCGGATGCGTCTGAGAGTCGACGTATTCGCGAACGTCGCGCCAGCCCGCCGGAATGGCTGCCTCGAACGGACCGACATCGACCGTTTTGATGCGTTGGTCGTTCCAGCGCTTCAGGCTGCATCCACCAAACACGAGCAGTGCGAACGTGACGCGCCTGAGTTCGGTCATGGTGGGCCGAACCTAGTTGCCGTCGAGTGAGAGTCCGATGAATGAGAGTGGCACCGAAGCTAACGGTATGTAGCCGCGCGATGCTCGGTCGTCGCATGCTCGCGTCTGAGGCCAGGTTCGGGCCGTCCGATGGCTATTACCTTGCCGCGTCCGCGAATTTACGCACGAGATGAGGACTCGATGAAGAAGTCCCGATGTTGGATTAAGTATTGATTGTAATCCGCGCGTTGATTGAAGCCGCTTTATTGGTTGCCGACGAGACGCACCCATGCGACTTCGCATCGTGTGAAAGCGCTCATCGTGATCTGCCTTTGCGTGGTGTCGTCTACGGCATTCGCACAAGTCACAACTGCGACGATACGCGGCACCGTCACCTCGGCGGATGACGGAACGTCGATGACCGAGGTCGAGGTCACGCTCATCCACATTCCAACCGGCAACATCAAAACGACGAACACCAACTCCGACGGCGCGTTCGCATTCTCGGGCCTACGCGTCGGCGGTCCATATCGAGTGACCGCGGCCGTCGACGGTTACAAGAGCGCGCAAGAAGATGGGGTCGTGCTCTCCGCCGGCAAGACCCGCGATGTTCCGCTGAGCCTGCATCTCCAGGAAGAGGTGATCGAGGTCGCGGGCAATATGGTGACGCGCAACACCTCCTCGCGCACCGTCGTCACATCGCAAGAGATCGAGGCGCTGCCTTCAGTCAGTCGCGATCCGCGTGACCTCGTTCGACGTGCACCCGACGTCAGCGTCGAAGGCGGCAGTCACACGATGTCGATCCAAGGAGCGAACCCACGCTTCAACAGCGTCACCGTCGACGGGATCCGCCAGGACGATGACTTCGGCCTCAATCAGAACGGCTATCCGACGCTGCGCAGTCCGATCGCGCTGTCGGCGATCGAGGAGATGACCGTCGAGACGGCTCCGTTCGACGTGCGCTACGGAAAATTCATGGGCGGCAACGTCAACATCGTGACGAAGTCAGGCACGAACGAATTCAAGGGCGAGCTCCTGGGCACGTACACGAGCGACGCGCTCTCCGGTCACCACATCGGTGGTATCGATCTCGCCGGTTCGAAGTATCACGAGTACCGCTACGGCGCCTCACTCGGCGGTCCGCTCGTCGAGGACAAGTTGCATTTCTTCATCGACGTCGAAGGCCTGAACGCGTCGACTCCGATCTCGGTCGGACCTCAGGGCTCGTCGGCGGCGAACGTCGTCACCAAGGTGACGCAGGACGAGATGACGATGGCGCAGCAGATCGCGCAGAGTGTCTATCACTTCGACGCGGGCGTGCCGTCGCGCAACCTCGACGAAGCCGACCTGAATGTATTTTCGAAGCTCGACTGGGCCATCAACAAACAACACCGCATGACGGTGACGTACGCGCGCACCGGCGGTAGCTCGATCTCCGCGACGTCGTCGAGCCAGACCAGCTTGCCGCTGAGCTCGGATTGGTTCAACGCACTCGACACCCTGAACACGTTCTCGGGTCGATTGTTCTCCGACTGGTCCGACAAGCTGTCGACCGAGCTCGAGGTCAGTGGAAAGATCGTCACGAACAAGGTCGACCCGCTCAACGGCAACGGGTTCATGCAGGCAACGATCAAGACGCCCGAGGGCGGTCAGATCGTGCTCGGTCCGGACCAGTTTCGTCATTCGAACTTGCTCGACAACGACACGTTTCACACCAAGGCCGTCGCCAACTATCTCGAAGGCAACAACCTAGTGACGGGCGGGCTCGAGTACGAGCTCCTACACATCGACAACCTGTTCATCGCGGCCACCAACGGCGCGGCGACCTACGCATCGCTCGATGCGTTCGCTGCGCAGACTCCGATCTCGATCTCGTACTCGAACGCGACGACCTTGAATCCTGCCGATGGTGCGGCGAACTGGAACGCCGGAACGATCACCGGCTACCTGCAAGATCAGCTGAAGCTGACGAGCGCGCTGACGCTCACCGGCGGGTTTCGTCTCGAGACGCTCACCGCCGACACCAAGATCACCGAAAACGCGAACTTCGTCGCCCGCAATGGCTTCGCGAACACCGCGACGCTCAACGGGCGCAGCATCCTCATGCCGCGTCTCGGCGCGAGTTACCTCGCAACGGATCGGCTCAATCTGCGCGCCGGCGCGGGGCTCTATAGCGGCGGTTCGCCGAACGTGTGGGTCTCGAACAACTACACGAACGACGGAGTGCGAATCGCATCGGTGTTCTCGCAAGATCCGGCGGTGGTGAACGGCTTCGACGGCCGCAACATCCCGCAACCGATCAAAGACATGGTCAAAGCCGGCAACGGCAACGTCGACGCGCTCGATCCGAAGTTCAAGTTGCCGTCAGCGTGGAAGGTGGGAACCGGTGCCGAGTACTCCTTCGACATCCCCGGGATGGACGAGCAAGGCAAGAACGTCGAGCTCAAGGTGAACTACACGTACACGAAGATCCACGAGGGGGTGACCTGGATCGATCTGCGCCGCAACCTCCCTGGTCTGCCCGACAACGTTCCCGTCGGCACGTTGCCCGATGGTCGCCCGCTCTACGACACGGCGATGAACGGATTCAACGCGAGCCGCGGCTACGACATGCTGTTGACGAACAATCACCAAGGCTCGGGGCACAGCGCGAGCGTCGTGATCGACAAGGGCTTTCCCTTCGGGCTCTACGTAGCGGCGACGTACGCGTACGAGCACGTCACGGAGATCAACCCGGCAAACAGCTCGCGCTCGGTGAGCAACTACTCGCTGCTCGCGGTGACCGATCCGAACAACCCTTCGCTCGTGACCTCGAACTACGAGCGCATGCATCGTCTCACCGGCGCGATCGAGTTCTCGCGCGCGATCATCGGCGACCTCACCGATTCACCCGCATGGAAGTCGTTGAAGACCAGCTTCGGCTTGTTCGCAGAATCGCGGTCGGGCCAACCGTATTCGTGGACGTTCTCCGACTCGAACTTCGGGACTACGCTCGCGAAGATCTTCGGCGAAGAGCGCACGTTCTCGGCGAACAACCGCCAGCTGTTCTACGTGCCCAAAGGCGACGGCAGCGACGTCATCCTCAATGGCATCTCGCAGTCGGACTTCGATGCCTTCCTCAAGCAGACCGGACTCGGCAAGTATCGCGGTCAGATCGCGCCCCGGAACGCGTTTCAAAGTCCCTGGTTCAACAAGATCGACGTGCGCGTCTCGCAGGATCTACCGAACCCGCTGGGCCACCGCGCACGCGTGATGGTGGACATCGAGAATGTCGGCAACCTGCTCGATCACAAATGGGGCCGCGCCTCGTCGGTGCCGTTCCCGTACATGGCACCCGCGGTCGATGTCGCGTTCGATCAGGCGAGCGGGAAGTACATCTACAGCAACCTACGCAACCCTAGTGCGACCAAGGTCGACGTGTTCGCGTCGGTGTGGCGGGTCAGCCTCGGCCTCATGTACGACTTCTAGAGCGCCGGGACCGCGCCCGGCGTCGGTGCGTCGAACGTCGCGTCCCAGGTCGCGGCGGTGTCTTCGCTGGTCTCGTCATCGCCGTAGATGCCATTTCCCAGGTTGGCCTGGGTTTCGTGGCCCGGCTCAGCCGCGATCCGCTTTGTCGAAGTTCCGGCCGCCGGCGCCGACGCTTGATTTGCGATCGTGTTGGCGTCGACGGCGTACGTCGAGGCGAGCTGCGCGTAGCCGCTCTTCGAGACGAGGCCGTTGCTCGCGGTCGGTGCGCCCGCGAGCATGATGTCGACGTCTTTGACGAGCGCGCTCGTGCCGTCCCATTGGAACAGCACCACGATCTCGCCCGCATCGGTGAGCGACGGCGTGCCACTTGCGGTCGTGACTGTCACCGTGGCGTCGGCGATCGAGTATGTCGGCATCGAGCCATAGGCGGCGTTGAACGCCGCCGCGGTGCCGAGCGCGACGGTCATGACGCCGCCGGCCGCCAGCGTGGCACCGGCTGAAAACTGGACGACGAAATCACCTTGCGAAATCGTAGGTACCGCCGCGGGCAGAGTGAAGTAGTTGCCGTTGTCGCTCAAGTAATAGTGTTGCAGGTCGACCGGCTGCGGGCCGGGATTATAGATCTCCACGAACTCCGCACCTGCACCCGCGAGCGCGATCTCCGTCAACAACAGGTGGCGCGGGTTGGCGGCCGTGCCGTCGAGCTTGGCCGCGTCGATCGCAGCGTCAGGTCGACGCGCGTCGGCCGCCGACTTCGCGTCGGGCACCTGAAGGTTGCCCGTGGCATCGGTGCCGCCGCCCCATTCGCATCCTGCGAGCGCGAAGCTGATGACGAGGAGCCGCTGCATGGCTACTCCCGGACCCAGGCCGCGAGGTAGCGCGCCGTCATGGGAACATTCCCCCTTGGAACAGGGCTGCGAAGTCATTCGCGCTCGTGACCGAACCCAGCGTGGGCACGCCGAGGAACTCCTCGGTCGATTTGAGCATCGAACTGTGCGTGTACGCGACCGATGACGTGCCGCCAGCGGTGACGTGTTGTCCGATCACGAGGAACGGGATCTGGTTGGAGGCGTCGCCCTCGTCCCAGGTGAGGAAGATCAGCGCATCGTGAGTTTGCGTGTAGGCAATGATCCGCGGGAGCTCCGTCGACAGCCACGTGTCGCCGGCCTTGATGTTCGCTGCCACGGCCGTGCCCTGCGGGCACTGCGCGTCGCCGTGCATGTCGTGACAGAGATCACCAGTGATGAATACGTAGCCCACGATGCCAACGGAAAGGTCGTGTGCGAAGTCGGAATACGACTTGTGATGAGCGGAGCACCGCTGATTCGATGCACTCGGTGGGCTTCCCGAGACATCGCTGAAGAACACGAACGGATCGTGCTTCGGTACGTACACGCCGCTCGCTGCGATCGGGCACGTGTTCGACGTGATGCCCTGCTGATAGCTCATCCACGGAACGTGCGCGGCCTCGAGTTGGGTGACGAGATGGGCCGTGCTCGTCGTGCTGTTCGTGCTCGAAGGGGCGACATCGCTTGCGAACGTTCGATCCGTGAACGCGTTCGTGCCGGCTTCCATCCACACGTAGTGTGGCTCGCTGACCAGTGCAGGGAGCTCGTCGACGAAATTCGTCGAGTGCGCTGCCGAGGCCAACAGGCCGTTGATGTACGGAGCGTCGGTGGGGTTGCCGTAGATGGCCGACGATGGCTCGTTCTCCATCGGGATCACGAAGATCGTACGCGCGTTTGGCGGCGGCGGTGTTCCGTCGCTCGTGGCTCCATCCGAATGCGTGCTCGAATCACCGCCACCACCGCCGCTCGCATCGGCGTTGGAACCGTTCGACGAGCCGCACGCAGTGAGGAGGAGGAAAAGAGGGAGGAGACAACTCGTGACCTTCACGCGAGCGGCATCGCATGTGTCACGACGTTCGATCAAATCAAAACGCCGGCGCTGTGCCGAATGAGAGGTCTCATTACAACGGCGGCGTTAAGACTCCATGTCGACGGCGGCGATCTGTCAGATGGGGTGAGACGATCTTCCCCGGATACAGTAGTTTGCGGGCCTACACCAACGTTCTCAATGTGTCGATATCTGAAATGTCGAGTTGCTAATCAATGATCATGAGGACCGTCTGAATAGACGTTTTCATACTTCACACGACGTTGTTGCAAGCAGCTGTCAGTAGCAGCACATGGGCAAGCGGCGCAGCGTGCCCCCGATGTCACGTGTCTTGGCGATCCTGATCGCGTTTGGATCTGAAGGCTCTCGCAGCAGTCCCGCGGTCGACGGAAGCAACTCGGAAGATGATGCCTCGGTTCGCTGGTGAGCCTTGCGTCCGACCCGTGAGCTGTTGATCGCGCTGCTCTTGATCGCGAGTTGCCACGAAGAAGAGGAGGAGGAAGAACGCGATCAGCTTCGCGAGAACTACTGGCGCGTGCAGATCGTCGTCGCTGGCGCCGGTACTGTGCAAACTTCGTCGGAAGTGTTCGACTGCGTCGCCGACGGACGGGCTCAGGTCGGGATGTGCGGTCCGACACTCGTCACGTTCGACGAGTTGCACCCGCCGCTGCTTCGCGCGACTGCAGCACCCGGTTGGCGATTCGTGCGTTGGGAATCGCAGGTCCGCAGCCCCTTCGGCTTCGTACGGTCGCGCGTGGGACCGATGCCGGATGGGATGTTCTACGTCGACGGCTTCGGTTACTCCGACACCGGCGAGCTCGAGACGGTGCGCGCGGTCTTCTCGAAGAGGTAGCGCCTCATTCTGGCTCGGTCGGCTACGAGGGGAGGGGCTCGACGCTGCGCGCGCTGTTGCGGCGCAAGCTGCACACCGGCGTTCGCGAGCTGCGCTAACGCACGCCGGCGGCGCACGCATCGCAGATCGTGCCTTCACCGGTCAGCACCGTGCGAGCGGCGGGCACGACCTGGCTGCACGTGATGCACTGGACGGTCTGTGCCGCGGGATTCGCCCGCGCATCGGCGATCGCCTCGAGCTCCGCTTCGACGCGATACTTGAGCACCGTCGCGTCGAGCGCGCCCGACTCGGCCAGCATCCGCATCATCACCGTGACGGCGGTCGACAGATCGTGGACCTGCGCCCTCAAGCGCGTGACCTGCGAGCCGAGGTTGGCCATGTTGTCGGCCATGGCCTCGCTCATCGAGGCAACCGAATCGATGTCCTGTCGGCGACGCCAGTCGGTGTCGCCGAACATGTAGCTGAGGTAGGAAGACATCCCGCGATCGTAACTCAGCGGCGCTCTAGCGGAGCTCTTTGCGCACGATCGCGGCGCCTTCGGCGAGCGCGCGGAGCTTCTGCACCGCGACCACGCGCGGAAGTTGCTTCAAGCCGCAGTCGGTCGTCAGCGTCACGCGCTCGGCCTCGATGTGCTTCAACACCTTGCGCACGCGCTCGGCGACTTGCTCGGGATGCTCGATCTCGAGCGTGCGAATGTCGATCACGCCGGCGTGGATCTTCTTGTCGCTCGGCAGCTTGCGCAGCAGGTCGACGTCGTCCATCTCGCGCGCCGCGAAATCGAGGACGAACGCATCGACCTTCGCGTCGTGATAGTGCGGCACGACCTCGCGATAGCCACCGGCGGTCATGCCGGTCATCTTGTTGCCCCACACGTTGCCGAGACAGAAGTGCCACGACTTCTCGATGCCGGTCGGGATGTCGGCCATCGTGCGGTCGACGGTCTCGCGCACCCAGTCCCAATCCTTCTCGCCGGACAAGGTCGGCATCCATGCGCCGAGATCCTCGAGTTGGATGTGCTTGCAGCCCGCCGCGAGCAGGTCGGCGATCTCGCCGTGGAACACGTCGGCGAGGGCGCGCGCGAGGTCGTAGCGATTCTTGACCGGGCCGTTGCGAAAGTACGCGAGCGTCGAGAGCTGGATCGGTCCCGCGCCGACGCACGCCTTGATCGGCCGCTGCGTGTGGCGCTGCGCCCACTGATAGATCAGGCCCATCCGCACGGGGCCGCGCTCGATCGGACCATCGACCGCGACACCGCCCGCTTCGTCGAGCGCCCACAGGTCGCGGCCCTTGGCCTTGGACTTCGCGGGGTGCGGCAGCTTCTCCGACGAGAACCCCTTGGTGCGCTCGAGCCAGTACCAGAGGAACGAGCCGATGCCCATGTTGTAGTCGTCGAACCACATCTGGCCGTCGGTGAGGATGTCGAGCCCGGCATCCTCTTGATCCTTGATCACGGTGCGCGTCGCGTCGTGGAACGCCTCGGCGTGCGATGCGATCTTGAACGCCTCGAGCACGTCGCGACCGGCGAGTTGTTGGGTGAACCACAGCGGGCGCGGGTACGAACCCACCATCGTCGTCGGCAGAAGCGTCATGGTGCGGAGATACTACGCCCAGGCTCGCCGAGAGGTAACGGCTGCGTTACGGGCGCCGGGCGCGAGTCGTAGCCGTAGCGATACCCGGCGGCGCAGGCCAGGACCGCGACGCCCGAGCACAGGAACGTGTTCATCGGCCCGATCTGATCGGCGAGCCAGCCCTGGATCAACGCGCCGAGCGGCATCCCGCCGAAGAACGCCATCGCATAGAGGCTCATCACGCGGCCGAGGAGCGCGGGGCTGACCGTCGATTGGATGATCGTGTTGGTCGACGCCAGCTGGATCATCCAGCCGAGTCCGCACGCGAACAGGAGCGGGCACGCGATGTACACCGTCGGCGCCCACCGCAACGCGCACAGCCCGAACCCGAGCGTCACGGTCGCGTAGTTGATGACGCGCGGTAAACCCGCGGTGGTCTGGCGGTTCGCGAGGTAGAGCGCACCACCGAGCGCGCCGCACCCGGCCGAGGCCATCAAGATGCCGAGCGTGTGCGGGCCGCCGGCGAGCGTCGAGCCCGCGACCATCGGCAGCAGCGTGGTGTACGCGCCGCCCAGGATGCTGGTCGCGCACATCAGCAGTAACACCGCGCGGATCAGCGGCTCGCGCAGCACGAACCGCATGCCCTCGGCCATGTCGTGGCCGACGTGGCGCGTGCGCGGTTGGATCTCGCGCTTCGGCACCTGCATGAGCAGCAGCGAGACGATCACCGCGACGTAGCTCAGCGCATCGATCGTGAAGCACCAACCCTCGCCGAACAGATCGACCAGCGCCGCGGCGACCACCGGACCGATCAGCCGCGCACCGTTGACCATCGAGGAGTTGAGCGCGATCGCGTTCGGCAGATCCGCCTTGTCCTCGACCATCTGGCCGAGGAACGACTGTCGAGCCGGCATGTCGAACGCGTTGATCAGCGCCTGCACCGCGCCGAGCAGCATCAAGTGCCACACCGTCATCCACCCGGTGAACGTGAACAGCGCGAGCGCCGCCGATTGCAACGCCGCGCAGATCTGCGTCACCACGATCACGCGATGGCGATCCCAGCGATCGACGAGCGCACCGGCGAGCGGCGACAGCAGCGCGCTCGGCGCCTGGCCGAAGAACGCGACCAGCCCGAGGATCGTGCCGGCGTTCGCCGACGCGTAGACCATCCAGACCTGCCCGGCGACGACGACCGCCCCGATCGGCGAGTCGCGCTGCGCGAGCTTGTATGCCATCCACACCGTGGCGAAGCGCGTGAGCCACGTGCCGACCAGCGAGACGCCCTGGCCGAAGAAGAACAGCCGGTAGTTGCGGTGACGAAGTGCGCGCGAGATCCGCGCCATGCATCACCGTACCGCGCCGTGGTCAGTACAGCTTGTGAAGATGTGTTCCGCGATAGTAGTGAGCGAGGATCGCGTCGCGCGGCTTGCCCGCTTCGGCCATGCCGATCGCACCGAGCTGACACATGCCCACACCGTGTCCGAAGCCAGCGCCGCGGAACACGAACTGCGCGCCTTCGCGCCTGACCTCGAACAGCGTGCTCTTCAAGCCGCCGAGCAGCCGCCGGATGTGGAGGTCTCCAGTGACCTCGACCGTCGCCTTGTCACCGATGATCGACAGCGTCTGGATCCGCCCCGAGGTGCCGCGCTGCTTCGGCGTCAGCGCCTTGATGTGGCCGATCTCGGGATACTCGACCGAGACCCGCGCGGTCAGATCGTCGGCGGAGAACTTCTCGGTCCACCGAAACTTGTTCTTCGCAGCTTTGGGCTTCGCGCACCACGCGTCGTCGTCGTGATCCAAGAACTCGTCGAGGTTGCCGTCGGTGACGCGCGTCATCTGCGCCTTCGGATCGTCGCGGCGACCGCGCAGCGACGGATCGGGCTCGCCGCCCCAGATCGCGTCGTTGTCCTCGGTGTGACCGCCGCACGACGCGCTGTAGCGAACGTCGACCATGCCGCCGCCGTCGCGGAGCAAGACGATGCCGCGGGTCTTCTCGATCGCGCGCGTCGTCCGCGGGTCTTCCTTGCCGGCGCCGGCGTAGACCTGACACTGCTGGGTCGAGCACAGCAGGAACGGATCGGTGAGGCTGCGCCGGCCGATCTTCTGGAGCAGCTCGGTGCGCGCGGCGATCGCCTGGGCCTCGAGCGCCGCCGCCGGTGCATCCGGATACATCTCGGCGGGCACCACGCCGGCGAGCAGCTTGTCCTCCGACACCGCGTTCGCGGCGACCAGAGAGCCATCGTGATCGAGCGTCACGTAGACCGCGCCCCAGTAGCGGCGATCCTCGCTGCCGGTCTCGAGCTGGCTGCCACCCGTCCCGGTCGGCACATCGGCGACGGTCAGCGTCTCGGTCGTGCGCTTCGGTTGGAACCACAGCACCGACGGATTCTTGATCGTGGTCGTGCCGCTCTTCGCGACGATCGTCCCGGCCGGCCGCCGCACGAGCTCTTGATGGACCTGGGTCTTCACGCCGAACTTCTTCGCGAGCTCGGCCGCGCGCGCGCCGCCCTTGCCTTCCGCGACCGGATCGATCGTGATCCGGACCTCGCGCGTATCGATCACCTCGCCGCCGGTGCCGAACAGCGTGCCGATCTCGAACGACTTCGGATCGAAGCCGCGATCCTTCCACCGCGCGAGTGCCGCGGCGATGCCGGTCGCATCGCCGGGACCGAGCGTCTCGACGACGGTCCAGTCCTGGATCAGCGCCGGCTTCGGATTCTCGACGGTGATCGTCCACTGCTCGCCGCCCTCGGCTTCGACCGTGCTGCCACCCGTGCCGTCGGGCCGGACCGCGATGCCGCCCTTCGCGCGGAGCTCGACCTTCTTGCGGTTGCCCATGATCTCGACCGTGACCAGCGGCAACCCGTCGTCGGTGAACGTGAACCGCGTCGAGTACAGGATCCGCAGCTTGTCGGACGCCGAGGTGTCGTCGGCGTGCGCTGGCGCTACGGCGACCAGGCACAGGACGGCGACGATCGTTCGCAACATCCCCGAGGCTAGGCAGCCCCCTCTCCGCCGTGCAACAAACTGGCTATGGCCGTGCCAGCCCCCGAGGACCTGCCCACCCCCGCGCCACGCCTCCCCGCCGAGGTCCTCGCCAAGCGCGACGCCCTGCCGAGGAAGCCCGATCCGGTCACGCTGAGCGGCCGGAGCGCGGTGGTCGAGCCGCTCGATCTCGACGGTGACAGCGATGGTCTATTCGCGGTGTCGAACGGCGAACCGTTCGCGCTCGGCGATCGCACCGTCGAGGATTACGATCCCGAGGCGCGGATCTGGCGCTACATGTCGGCCGGTCCGTTCGCGACGGCGCTCGCGCTCCGTGGTTGGCTCGAACACCAAGACACCGCCGCCGATGGCCGCCCGTTCGTCGTGCGCGACACCTCCACCGGCACTCCGCTCGGGGTCGTCAACCTGATCGCGAATCAGCCCCAGCACCTCAAGATCGAGCTCGGCAGCATCTGGTACGGCCCGATCGCGCAAGGCACCGGCGCGTCGCGCGAGGTCACGCACATGCTGCTCGAGTACCTGTTCGCGCTCGGCTATCGCCGCGCCGAATGGAAGTGCGATGCGCGCAACGAAGCGTCACGCCGCGCGGCGCTGTCGTACGGCTTTCGCTTCGAGGGCGTTCAAGACGCGCACTACATCATCAAGGGTCGCAACCGCGACACCGCGTGGTACCGCCTGCTCGATCACGAATGGGCGAGTGCGCGTTCGCCGACGATGTAGCGCAGGTTGAGATAGTTGATCACGAAGTGCGCCGCGATCGGCCCGCCGAGGTTGCCGGTCCACTCGGCGAGAAATCCAAACGCGACGCCGAGCACGAACGCCGACAGCGTCCACGGCAAGAACCGCTTGCCCGGTCCGATGTGGAGCGCCGCGAACACCGCCGCTTGGATCCACACGCCGAACCACGGCATCATCGCGCCGCGAAACAGCAGCTCCTCGCCGATCGAGCTCGCGAGCGCGAGGATGATGATCTCCTTGCCGGTCAGCGGTCCGAGGAGATCGCGAAAGCTCGAGCGCAGATCGCGCGCCCATTGATAGTGCTTGCTCGCGGTCCGCGTCAGGCCGACGACGACCAGGCCGAGCGCGACGCCGAGCAGCGGCCCGGCACCGAGCTGCCACGCCGCGGGACTGCCGCCGAGCCGATACAGATCCGGATCGCCGCGGCCGGCCGCGACCACGAACGCGACGATGCCCATCGCGCCGTAAAGGCCCAAGACCAGAGTCGCCCTCGATAAGGGCGGCGGCGGGCTCGGCGCGTACGACACGGACGCGGACTATGCACCAAGCTGTCCTTTTGCGGCGTCTCTTGACAGGTCGCGCGCCGTCCAGTACCTCTCTGTTCCTTCTTTGACAGTCTGCGCGGATGGCGGAATTGGTAGACGCGCTAGCTTGAGGTGCTAGTACTTAACCGTGTGGGGGTTCGAGTCCCCCTTCGCGCACGAAAACAACCACTGGAAACAGTGGTTGTTTTATTTTCGGCGTCGCACGGCGCGCGGTGGAAACAGCTCCGTGGAAACTCGGTTTCGGAAAAGTCCCACGCGACTCACGCCGCCTGGAGCACGCAGCGCACGCTTCTGCTTTCCGGCCGGCTCCGTGCTGTCGCGTCACCGCCGGTCCCGTCCGGCGAGCGCTTCCGCGACGTGCTCGACGCCTGGGCTCGCCCAAGACGAGGCGGAGTGCTTGATTGTCCAAGCAACTCCCGCACATGGTTGGCGCACACGTCGTGCTTGACGCAACCTCTGGAGCGACCTACAACTGTTGTAGCTCGTTCTTACGGGAACGGGTTTAACCCCCCCAGCGTCTGGCGAAAGCCACACCTGGGGTTTTTTGCTTTCGGGAGGCAGCGTGACGGTCGAGCGAGCGATTCTCTTTATCGACGGGAACAACTGGTACCACGGCATCAAGCACTCGGGGGTCGACCACCTCCGACAGCTCAGCTATCCCAAGATCGCGGCGAAGCTCGTAGGACCCGCGCGGGAATGGATTGGAACCCGATACTACATCGGGCGAATGAACCAGGCTTGGAGCGTTCAGCTCGCAGCCGACCAACGCAGCTTCCTCGCTGCGTTTGAAGCATCCGACGGCGCCCGTCATAGCGTGCACTACGGTCGTCTTGAGATCCGCGATGTGGTGAGCGATGCCGCCGACGAACTCGCCACCTATCTTGGGTCGCTGAAGACGCAGATTGATCCGAAGGTATTTCAGGATCTGCAGAGCATCAGTCAGCGCTACAAGACGTCCAAGACGCAGGTTGAGAAAGCAGTCGACGTCATGCTCGCGGTCGACCTCGTGACGATGGCGCAGCAGAATAAGTTTGACACCGCGTACATTCTATCCGCCGACGGCGACTACACCCACGCGGCAGACTACGTGCGCGGCGTGGTCGGTCCGGATGGAACGAACAAGAAAGTTTTTGCAGCGGCCGCAAGTTCGGGCGCGCAGCTCGCGAAGGTCGTCAACTCGTTCATCCGCCTTCAGAAGCCGTGGTTCGCTGACGTCTACAAGTAGCACCGCACCCTTGAGATCGGCACCGGCGGTCGAGTCCCCCTTCGCGCACGAACGAGGCAGCCATCGAGGCTGCCTCTTTCATTTCAGCATCTGGTCCGCTGCCGCGCGCGCGTACGAGGAGCGCTTCGGCCGAAAACCGACCGCCGCGGAGGTGCTACACGGCCTCGTCGATCCGCTCGTGGCCGAGCCACGCTTCGCTTCGAACGAAAGTCTTGGAGATCCCGACACCTCGGTGCTGTCGCGTCAGCGTCGGGAGCTACGATGCGAGGGGATGAGTTTCAAACGGCGGGTGCTGGGGGCGCTGGCGAAGGATGCCTTGCTCGAGATCGGGCGTGGCCTCGAGCTCGACGTCACGAGCCGAATGGGAGTGGAGGAGCTGCGCGACGCGTTGGCGAAGAGCAAGCGGGCGAAGCTGGACGCGATCGTCCACGAGTCGCTGTCGCGCGACACGCTCAAAGAGATCTGCGGTGCGGTCGGCCTCGACGACATGGGCAAGGAGAAGTCGGTGCTGGTCGAGCGCATCCTCGCCGCGGGCGGCGAGAAGACCGCGGACGGCGCTGGCTACAAGATCGATCCGGCCGCCGGGCAGGGCAGCAAGGCAGCCGACGGCGGCGGCGCGCTGGGCGCGCTGCGGTCGGGCCTCGACGCGATTCCAACCAGGAAGCCGAACGGCAAGCCCAAGCAGGGCGGGCGGCGGCGCGGCGGCGTGCCGGAGTCCGAGGCCGTGGTCGCGGGGACGCTCAAGGTCGCGCTCCAGCAGTTCGCGCTCGGCGCGGCCGGCGGCTACAGCGGCGGCGATGCGCACGTGGCGTTCACCACGCACCTGCTCGAATGCTTCGGCTGGCCCGCCGGCCGACCAGACGGCGCGGCGATCCCTCACACGTTCGCGATCGCCGACGCCGGCAAGCGCGTCGAGCGCGAGGTCGCGCTGTGGTGGCGCGAGCGCCGCACGCTGGTGGAGGTCGCCGCGCACGACGTCGGCTTGGACGTCGCGTGGAGGGACCTGGTCCGCGTCTGTCTCCAGCTCGATCCGATCCCGCAATATGTCGTGCTGACCAACCAGCGCGATCTTCGGCTCTACGATCTCGCGCGCGATCGCGAGGCACCACGGCTGGCGATCCGCATCGACGACCTGCCGAAGTACAGCGAGGCGTTCCCGTTCTTCACGAAGGATTGGACCCCCGGCGCGGTGCCGAAGATCGTCAACGTCGAGAAGGTGTCCGAAGATGTCGCCGACCTGGTGGCGCGGCTGTATCGAAGTGTGCGCGCGCAGCACCCGGGCCACGAGAAGGACGTCATCCGGTTCACGCTCCAGTGCATCACGGCGATGTTCGCCGAGGACATCGGCCTGCTGCCGCAGAACTACTTCACGTCACTGCTCTACGACGGCGCCAAAGGCAAAGACGTCGAGCGCCGGCTGCACGAGCTGTTCACGCAGATGAATACGCGCGACCTGCCGGCGCCGCGCGTGGTGCCGTACTTCAACGGCGGTCTGTTCACCGACGTGGCGACGCTGCCGCTCGGCGACGCCCAGCTCATGGCGCTGACCAAGGCCGCCGAGGCCAACTGGTCGTTCGTCGATCCTCACATCTTCGGCTCGGTGTTCCAGGGCATCATGAACGACGCCGAGCGCCACGCGAGCGGCGCGCACTACACCGCGCACGACGACATCATGCGCGTGGTCGGCCCGACGATCGTCGAGCCGTGGCGCAAGCGCATCGTCGCCACGACGACGCTCAAGGAGCTGACCGAGTTGCGCAAGGAGCTGTTCGCGTTCCGCGTGCTCGATCCCGCGTGCGGCAGCGGAAACTTTCTCTACGTCGCGTTCCGCGAGCTGTACCGGCTCGACACCGAGCTGCTGTCGCGCATGCGCGGGTTTCCGTCGACGGCGCGGAAGCTGTCGTGGAACGGCGGGATTTCGGCGGTCAACTTCTACGGCATCGACATCAACCCGTTCGCTGTCGAGCTGGCCAAGGTCACGCTCAACATCGCGAAGAAGATCGCGTTCGAGGAGCGCAGGGCGCAGGCGTTCGCGCTCGCGGGTCAGGTCGAGATGGACATCGATCCGTCGCTGCCGCTCGACAACCTCGATCAGAACATCGTGTGCGCGGACGCGCTGTTCACGGAGTGGCCGGAAGTCGACACGATTGTCGGGAATCCTCCGTTTCTTGGTGGGAGTAAGATTCGCTCCGAACTCGGAATAGAGTACCTGCGCAGACTCCAAAGCCAGTTCCCTGGCGCCCCGGGAACCGCCGATCTGTGCGCCCTCTGGTTTCGAAAAGCACATCGGCAGTTAAGGCCTGGATGCCGCGCTGGGCTGGTTGCGACGAGCATTATTCGAGTAGGGGCGACACGCGAATCGGCTCTCGACTTCATCGTCGCGAGCGGTGGAACCATCACCAATGCGGTGTCGTCGCGGATCTGGCCTGGCGAATCCGCCGTGAACGTATCGATGGTCAACTGGATTCGTGGCGCATTTGAGGGACCTCACGAACTCGTCGTCGACGACCAAGTGTATCCAGTCGATCGCATCCCAACGCATCTTCAGCTTTACGCGGACGTCAGCGTCGCCAATGAGCTGACCTCCAACCCCGCGGAGATGATGACCGAAGGCGTTAAGTTTGGCCACGAGGCGTTTCGCTCTGGCTCTGTCGGCTTTCCGATATCGGCACGAGGAAAAGAGCCAGCGATTCGTCCTGTCGCAACGGGGGATGACCTCTTGCGAAGTCAGCTTGGCACAAGTCCAGAGTACTGCGTCTTTATAGCCAACTGCACAACAGAAGAGGAAGCGCGGGGGCAAGGCGAGTTATCGTTTGCATACCTGAGGCGGCATATTCTTCCATGGCTTCAGGATCGGGCGAGCAACGAGGAACGAACCAAGCACTACGCCACGTGGGTTCGTCGATGGTGGCAGCCGCAGGGAGCTTCGGTCGGATCCTGTGGCCACGGGAACGTCGTCCAAACCTCCGTCGTGTCGAGAAGGATCTTCGCGTCGAGTTCCCTGAGATTCGTGGCTTCTCTCAGACGAATCTCAAGTACATGCGGATGTTTGCGGAGGGGTGGCCCGACCGGAACGCAGTTGGTCAACGATTCGTTGACCAATTGCCATGGGGCCAGAACATCACGCTGCTCACGAAGCTAAAGACGACCGAGGAGCGGCTGCGCTATGCGGCGCGCGCCGTCGAGCACGGGTGGTCTCGGCCGCTACTTACACATCACATCGAGCTTCGCACCTTGGAACGCGAGGGCCAAGCGGTCACCAACTTCGATCAGCGGCTACCCAAGCCTCAGTCAGACCTCGCACGCGAGACGTTGAAAGATCCGTACCGCTTCGATTTCCTCTCGCTCGGCTCTGAGGTCGAGGAGCGCGAGATCGAGAACGCACTCGTCACGCACATCACGAAGTTCCTGCTCGAGCTGGGGGCCGGCTTTGCATTCGTTGGACGTCAGGTTCATCTCGAGGTCGGTGGGCGGGATTTCTACATTGACCTGCTCTTCTATCACCTGCGCTTGCGTTGCTTCGTGGTCCTGGAGCTCAAGGCCGTCGAGTTCGAACCCGAGCATACCGGTAAGTTGAACTTCTACTTGAGTGCGGTCGATGAGCAACTGCGCCACGAGAACGACAACCCGACAATCGGCCTCTTGCTCTGCAAGACCAACAACCGCGTCATCGCGGAGTACGCGTTGCGCGACATTCAAAAGCCAATCGGCGTCGCTGAGTATCAGCTAGTGAGTGCGCTGCCCGCTCGGCTTGAAGCGAGCCTTCCGAGCATCGAGCGCCTCCAAGCCGAGCTGACCGAATCCGACATTGACGAGTTGGAAAAGATTCACATCGCTGGTGGCGACGCGGCCGCTACACCGTCGGCCACAGCCACACGGCCGCCAGCGGGCAAACGTCGCGCGATCAAAACGGCGAAGGCTTCGGCACGGAAAAAGTCGTCCCAATCGAAGAGGCCGAGACGGTCGATGCGGACGAAACGATGAGGGGACGCACCCATGGCTGAATTCGTCGCCGATGATCCGAAGCTCGCGCCGCTCTGGGACGTGGGGCAGAACCCGCAGTCGGCGAGCAAGGTCGAAGCGCGCAGCTTCCGCCCGGCGGTGTGGCGGTGCGCGAACGGGCACACGTTCCAGCGCTCGCCGCGATCGATGCAGAACGATCCGAGCTGCCCGACGTGCAGCAAGGGCGTCAACACGCACACGAACCTCGGCAAGCTGCGGCCGGGCCTCGCATCGCTGTGGGACGCCGACAAGAACCCGGGCATCGAGTTCGCCACGCTCGACGCGACCCACGCGAGCCCGGTGTGGTGGCGTTGCCCGAACGGGCACGGCTTCCAGCGCCCGCCGGTGCGCATGCTCGCCGACGACGCGTGCCCGACGTGTGCGCTCGCGAAGAGCTCGCTCGCCGCGCTCGCGCCCAACATCGCCGCGGAGTGGCTGCAGAGCAAGAACGCGATCACGCCCGGCGAGATCGCCGCCGATCACGTGATGAACGCGTGGTGGGTCTGTCCGAACGGTCACGAGTATCAGGCCACGGTGCGTGCGCGCACGCAGGGCAATCGCCGCTGTCCGATCTGCTACGGCGGATGGTCGCTCGACAACATCCGCGCGTTCGTGAAGTCACTGATCGGCAACCTCGACAAGCTCAACCCGAGCGAGCGGTTCGCGCTCGCGATGCAAGCGGGTGTGCTCAAGGACAAGGGCAAGCCGTTCGTGATGGCGTTGACCAACGGCCGGTTCCCCGTCGAGGAGCTCGAGAAGTTCGTCAACGGTCAGCCGTCGATGGTCGATGCGTACGCGTCGGGCGGCGGCCTCGGCGGCGACGCATTGGCCTTGGAGCCGAGCGACCGCGCAGAGGGCGGACTGAGAGCGCCACCGCCGATCGATCCATATGCGCTACCTGCGAAGGCCGATGGCGTTCACGACGACACCGGCGCCACGGTCGACGTCAGCAAGGCCGTCGACGCGAGCGCGATCGAGGCGGAAGCCAAGGGCACCGATCCGGGCGGCGACGACCTGCCGTTGATCCAGACCCGCGACGCGCTCGACGCACTCGACAAGGTGTTGATCGCCAACGCCGACGCCGAGACCGTCGCCTTCCTGATGGAGAGCGCGAAGGCCAAGCTGTGGCGGCACGCCTACGTCGAGCCCGATGCAGCCAGAGCGCAGGCCACGGCGTTTCAGGGCGACAACTATTCCAGCATCGTGCGCGATCGCTTCCTCGCCGAGTTCACCGAGGCCGAAGCCCTGGTGCTCCCCGCCGGCTATTCGTTCCGTCCCGACGGCGCCGACGCGGCGATCGTGCCACCGAACTTGATGCAGCGCCGCGTCGCCGTCTGCGTGCGCACCCAGCGCCGGTTCGGCAACTGGTCCGGCATGGGCGCCGGCAAGACGCTGTCGGCGATCCTCGCCACGCGGGTCGTCGATGCCGGGCTCACGGTGATCTGCTGCCCCAACGCCGTCGTCGAGAACTGGGCCATCGAGATCAAGGGGACCTTCCCGAAGGCCGAGGTCCAGTGCAAGACGTGGGAGCCGGCCTGGGGCGATCCGATGGGCAAGGCGGCGCGCTACCTCGTGATGAACTTCGAACAGTTTCAGCTCGCGGACTCCGAGCAACATCTCGTCGGGTTCGTCGAGAAAAACGTCGTCGACTTCATCGTGATCGACGAGATCCACTACGCGAAGCAGCGCGACGCCGGGACGGTGATGTCCAAGCGCAAGCGCCTCGTGCAGGGCATGGTCCTCGAGGCCGGCAAGAAGAACGCGGACCTCTGCGTGCTCGGCATGTCGGGCACGCCGGTGATCAACAACCTCCAGGAGGGCAAGAGCCTGGTCGAGATGATCACCGGCCACCGTCACGACGATCTCGACGTCGTGCCGACGGTGCAGAACTGCATGCGCCTCTACCAGCGTCTCGTCACGCTCGGCACGCGGTGGAAGCCCGAGTACAAGATCCAGCTCGACATCCACAGGATCGAGGTCGACTGCGCGCCCGAGCTAGATCGCATCCGCGCGATCGCTCGCGGCACCGTGCTCCAGCTCGAACAGGTGCTCACCGAGCTGCGGCTGCCGGTGATCCTCGACCACATCAGACCGGGCGAGAAGGTGCTCATCTACACCCACTACGTGGATGGCATCGTCGCGACGCTGCGCGATGAGCTGGTCAAGGCCGGCCTGCGCGTCGGCATGCTGACGGGTGACACCGACGACACCGGGCTCAAGTCGTTCCTCGACAAGGACGGCGACGTCGACGTGCTGATCGCCTCGAGCCGGATCGGCACCGGCGTCAATGGCCTCCAGTACGTGTGCCAGAAGCTGATCATCAACGCGCTGCCGTGGACCAACGCCGAGTACGAACAGCTCGTCGGACGGCTGTTCCGCCAGGGCAGCCGGTTCGACAAGGTCGAGGTGATCATCCCGGTCACGTTCGCGATGGTGAACGGGCAGCGCTGGTCGTACTGCGAGAGCAAGCTCCACCGCCTCGAGTACAAGAAGTCGATCGCGGACGCCGCGGTCGATGGCGTCGTACCCGAGGGCAACCTCCGCACGCCCGCGCAGGCCCAGCAAGACGTCATGGATTGGCTCTCGCGACTGGAGACCGGCCAGATGAGCGAGGTCGCGCGCGCGGTGATCAAGATCCCGCTCGACGGCACGCCCGCAGACGTCGAGAAACGGGTGCAGCGCTACGGCGACTTCTCGAAGATGAACAACCGTTGGTACGCGAGCGACAGCGTGAAGACGCACGACCGGCTCGCCAACAACCCCGAGGAGTGGGCGCACTACCACACGCTGTATCGCGAGCTCCGCGAGACCTGGCCGGTCGTGCCGTTCAAGGAGGAGATCCGTTGGCTGTCCGAGCGCGACGGCTACGTCGTCGGTGACTTCGGCTGCGGCGAGGCATGGATCGCGGCCGAGGCGGGCGACAAGCACACGATCCATAGCTTCGATCACGTCGCGATCGACAAGCGCGTGATCGCCTGCGACATCGCACACGTGCCGCTCGAAGACGACACGCTCGACCTGGCGATCTTCTGCCTGTCGCTGATGGGCTCGAACTTCAGCGACTACATCCGCGAGGCCCGCCGCTGCCTCCACCTCGACGGCACCCTGCATATCTGGGAGGCCGCGAGCTATTTCGACGACGTCAAGAAGTTCGCCGCCGCGCTCGCCAAGCTCGGCTTCGGTCAGATCGAGACCAACGTCGAGGGCGCCTTCGTGCGGATCTACGCGATCAAGAACGCCAAGAAGCCCGACGCGAACCTCGTGCTGCCGTTCCGCGGAGCGGCGAAGCGGGATTGAGCGATGGACACGTTCGACTTCGAGTTAGCGCAGTAGCTCGAGCGCGCACTTCGCGACGAGCTGCATCGCGTGGCGATTGGCATCGCCGGTGTCCATGTCGGCGCGCAGGGCCGCCGCGATCGCGTGCGCGCAGTGCGTGAGCGCCATGTACGACGCGTAGTGCGCATCGTTCTCGTCGCGCAGGATCTCGGACAGCGCGATCGGCTGCGGGACGGTCGCCCACATCTCGGCCCGACTCGCGACCCGCGCGCACTCGGCCATCCGCATCGCCTCGTCACAGGCTTCGCCGGCGATCTCGGCGCGGGTGCGGTAGCGGCACTCGCGGTGGGTGAGCTCGATCGCGGCCGCGACGATCTCGCGGAGGTCCGCACGCGTACATGCGCGCGCGAGTCGCCACCACCAGTGTTGCCAGAGAGCCGACACCCCCGCCGAGATTCCGTCATCCGGCAGGTCGCCGCCGAGGGCCACCAGCTCGTCGCGCGGCTCGGCACGCATCCACGACACGACCGCGTGCTCGAGGCCCATGAGCTGCTCGACCGCGTGGAGCGTCGCGAGCTCGTCCAACATCTGGTCCGCGTACCGGATGTGGAGCACCTGCGAGAACCGGCGCGCGTGCTGGGTGACGAGACCGGGCGAGCCTTCGCCGGCGAGCTCGGCGCGGATCGCCGCTAACAGCGTTCCGCCCCGATCGAGGGCGAACGCGGCGAGGTCATCGGCGTTGGCTTCGCGCGCGATGCCGATCCAGAGCTCGGCGTTCACGGCGGTCATCAGGTCCGCCAACGTGGTCGGACGATAGAACCGCCGGTCGAGCTCGTCGGCTGCCGCGTGGCGCGCCCGCCACAAGTCGAGTGACTCGGCGTTCACGGCTCCAAGACCTACGAACGTGATCGTGATCAGCTCACCGGCCGCGGGTCGCGGACGAACATTGGTTTGAAATCGCGATCCGATCGGCGCGATCCGCGTGAAGTGAACGCCGAGCTCGGCTTCGACTCGCGCGATGAACTGCACGAGCGCGAGCGTAGCCTGAGATGCGAGGGGCAATTTGCCCCGTTGCATGAGAGTCCGACAGGGTGAAGCGGCAAAATCCTGACGCGGTTGAACACAATCGGTCGTCAGGAAGTCAACAGCGCGATCTCACACCCCATTTACGGCCGCCTACAGCGCGGCCAACGTTGGCGCCGGTTCTTGCTTCTGTCACGGGATTGACTTACTCCACTGCGCGAGGTTTCAGCATGGCCCGTCCATTACAGGGTGCACTCATCGGATTCGGATTCATTGCCGAGAAGGGGCACGTTCCCGCCTACCTCGCTGCACCCGAGATGTTTGAAATCGTCGCGGTTGCCGACGTCTGTGCGGCACGCCGCGAGAAGGCCCGTCAGGTGCTGCCGAAGGCACGCATCTACAGTGACCTCAAGACCCTCCTCCAGGCCGAGGCGAAGAACCTCGAGTTCGTGGACATCGCAACGCCACCTTGTGACCACGCTGCGATCGCACATGCGGCGTTCGAGCACGGTCTGCACGTGTTCTGCGAGAAACCCATCGCGACCTCCGCGGCAGACGCGCAGTCGATGCTCGACCACGCCCAGAAGGTGAAGAAGGTGTTCTTCCCCTCGCACAACTACAAGCACGCGCCGGTGATCAAGGCGATCCGCGGCGTGCTCGAGTCCGGCGACCTCGGGACGATTCACCTCGTCACGCTCGATACCTTCCGCACCACCCACGCCAAGGGCGTCGCGGACTGGCAACCGGACTGGCGCCGCCAGCGCAAGACCTCGGGCGGCGGCATCGCGATGGATCACGGCAGCCACACGTTCTATCTCGCGTTCGATTGGTTGGCGTCGCAGCCGACCTCGATCACGGCGAAGATGTCGAACCTATCGGCGTTCGACACCGAGGACAACTTCAACTGCACCGTGACGTTCCCGACCGGCATCGCGGTCGCGCAACTGACGTGGAACGCGGGCTTCCGCAAGGTCATCTACACGATCCACGGCGCGAACGGCGCGATCAAGGTCGAGGACGATGACATCGAGATCCACCGCAAGCGCGCGGGTGGCAAGGTCGACGTCGAGAAGATGTCCGCGGCCTCGCACTGGATGGACGCCTCGCACGCGCAATGGTTCAAGGCGCTCCAGATCGACTTCAAGGATCAGGTCGCGCGTGGCGAATGGATCGGTCGCGAAGCGCGCGACGCCGCCATGTGCGTGCAGCTGATCGAGACGGCGTACGCCTCCGCGCGCGCGGACGGTCGCGAGCTCGCGCTTGCACCGGAGCGCGCGCAGAAGGCGGGTTAACTCCTCGCCGTGGTGTTGAAGGACGTCTACTTCGCGTACTTCATGCTCGCCCTCACGGCGACGGCGGGGCTGCTCTATGCGGTCCGCCTCGCGGTCCGCGGCGCAGCGCGAAGCGAACGCGTGAGCCGGATCGGCGGCACCGCGCTGATCGGCCAAGAGGTCATGGACTGGACGTACTGGGCGGTCGAGCCCATCGTCAAAGGCTGCGTCGCGCTCGGCATCACCGCGAACGGCGCGACCTGGATCGCGCTCGTGCTCGGCCTCGGCGCAGGTCTCGCGGTCGGCTTCGGCTGGTTCGGGCTCGCCTGCCTGCTCGCGGCGTGGTCGGTGTTGTTCGACATCCTCGATGGTCAGATCGCACGCTTCACCAACACCGGCTCGAACGCCGGCGAGGTCCTCGACGCGGCGACCGATCGCTACACCGAGTTCGCGTTCGTCGGCGGCGCGGTGTTCTTGTTCCGCGAGGACGCCTGGGCGCTCGGCCTGGCGATGGGCGCGTTACTCGCGTGCTTCATGGTCAGCTATGCGAGCGCGAAGGCCGAGGCGATGGGCGTCGAAGTGCCGCGCGGCCTGATGCGCCGGCACGAGCGCGCGACGTACATGATCACCGGTGCCGGGCTGACCGCGATGGTCGGTCCGTACCTCCACGACCACGTCCCGGGCTTGCCGGCGACGACCTTCATGCTCGCCGGGATGGCGATCGTTGCCGCCATCGGGAACATCGCTGCCGTGCTCAGGCTGGTACGAATCGGTCGGGCTTTGCGGTAAGAGATCGTCCTCGTTCATGCCGCAGCCTGCGAACCAGAATCGCTCCCTCGTCACCGCCATCCCCGGGCCCAAGAGTCAGGCGCTGCGGCAACGCGAGGACGAGCACATCGCTCCAGGTGCTCAAGGCTACGCACTCGCCGCGGGCATCGTCGTCGATACCGCGAGCGGGACGGCGGTCACCGACGTCGACGGCAACACGTTCCTCGACTTCATCGGCGGCATCGCCGTCGGTGCGCTCGGCCACTCGCACCCGACGTGGGTCGAAGCGATCCAGAAGCAAGCGGCCCGCGCCGCGGTCGGCTCGCTGACCAGCGACGCGCGCGTCGAGCTCTTCGAGCGGTTCGCGAAGCACGCGCCCGCGAACGGCGTGCACCGGCTGCAGATGTATTCCGGCGGCGCCGAAGCCGTCGAGAGCGCGCTGCGCCTCGCGAAGAGCTACACCGGCAAGTACGAGTTCGTGAGCTGCTGGGGCGGCTTCCACGGCAAGACGATGGGCGCGCTGTCGCTCATGGGCTCGACGTTCAAGGACGGCCTCGGCCCGATGGTGCCGGGCAGCCACCAGGTGCCGTACGCCGATTGCTATCGCTGCCCGCTCGGCCTCACGTACCCGACGTGCGGCGTCGCGTGCGCCGAGGTCGCGCGCAAGTACGTCAAGGTCGCGACCGCGGGCGCCGTCGCCGGCATCATCGTCGAGCCGATGCAGGGCACGGCCGGCAACATCATCCCGCCCAAGGAATTCTTGCCGGCGATGGCGAGCATCGCGAAAGAAGTCGACGCGCTGTTCATCGCCGACGAGATGATCACCGGCCTCGGTCGCACCGGCACGTGGTGGGGCATCGACCATACCGGCGTCGTTCCGGATATCGTCACGATCGGCAAGGCGGTCGGCGGTGGCTTCCCGCTGTCGGCGCTCGCGACCACCGACGAGATCAGCGTGAGCAAACCGTGGTCGAACCGCTCGGGCTCGTCGTCGAGCTACGGTGGCAATCCGCTCGCAGCGGCAGCCGGCGCGGCGTCGCTGAAGATCATCGAGGAAGAAAATCTCGTCGAGAATTCCAGTCGAGTCGGCGCGGCGATGCTGAA
>JBDTJY010000004.1:0-35821 GCA_039935615.1 Kofleriaceae bacterium | reverse complement strand
ACCGCACCTTCGGCAGCGAAATCGGTGTCGCACCAGTCACAAGCAAGATTGCACGCGGCGAACCGTAGGAACACACACGGCCGCCCCGCGTGTGCGCCCTCGCCTTGCAGCGTGGGGCCGAACATCTCCTTCACGAGGTACATCGCTCTGGTCGATGCTATAGCGCAGTCGTGCGATGGATGTTCGCGTTGATCGTCGTCGGATGCGGGCGCTCCGAGGTACCTCCGGCCCCCGTGCCCGTCCCCGTCGCTGCGGCGGCCGATGCCAGCGGCGTATCCGACTGTGAAGCGCTGCCGTTCGAGCCCACGACGCCGGTGCCCGAAGCGAGCGGTGCCGCATGGCTGACGATCGATGGTGCACTGCGCCTCGTCGTCGCCGGGGACAGCGGCAATCACGGCGCGTACGGCGTGATCGATCCGGCCTCCGGCAAGACGCTCGAACAGGGGACGTTGCCCCTGAACCTTGCAAGCGACGACATCGAAGGCCTCGCCGCGCGCGGCGATCGCTTGTTCGGCATCACGTCGCCGGGCTGGATCCTCGAATGGAAGCGCAGCGGCACGGGCTTCGTGCTCGTCGCCGGGCCGTACGCGCTCGGTCCGGTCGATCTGCCTCCCACCGGCGGCCTGGGCGACAAGCCGCCGAAGGGCAACGGCATGGTCTGCGACGGCACGCGCACCAACTGCGGTCGCAACTACGAAGGGCTCTGCCTCACCGAGCACGGCGGCTACGTCGCGTCGAAGGCCGACGGCCATCTCTACCCGGTCACGGGGGACGACAAGCTCGTCGTGGAGCGCGCCGGCGCGATCGCCGTCGCCGACCCCGGCCACCTCGCCGATTGCGCCTACGATGGGGGCACGCTCTACGTGGGCAACAACCTGTTCGGCCTGTCGACCGTCTCGCGCGTGGTCGACGGCAAGGTGCTCCCGATCGCCTCGATCGGCGTGGGATTTCCCGAGGTTCTCGCCGTGCGCGGCGACGTGTTCTACCGGATGTCGGACACCGGGAGCACCCCGAGCTTGATGTCTAAATTTCGCTGTTCGGCATCCGCCCGCTAGACTTACGCGGTGCAGTGTCCGTATTGCGGCGGCGATTCGAGCGTGACCGAAACCAGGGTCACCGCCGATGGGCTGCGTCGTCGTCGCGTCTGCACCGGGTGCAAGCGTCGCTTCACGACCTACGAAAAGGTCGGCGCACCGGGTCTCAAGGTGCAAAAGCGCGACGGCGAAGTCGAACCGTTCGACGGAGATAAGTTGTTCCGATCGCTGCAACGTGTCGCGGCTCATCGTCAGGGCGTGCACGAGGACGATCTGCGTCGGCTCGCGCGAGATATCGAAGCGAACCTCGTCGACAGTGGTCGCAAATCGATCCCGTGGCACGAGATCGTCGCGCTGGCTCTCGAGCGACTGCGCAACATCGATCCGGTTTCGGAGCAGCGGCTCGCAGCGAACTACACCGACGAATCCGGTGCGGTTCGACTCGCGAACACCGAGCCTACCGTCGAGTCGCCGCAACTCGGGCTGCGCCTCGTCGACGACGACTGAGCCGCGCCGAGTCCGCCGAGCGTCGCCTACTTGCGCTGCAGCGATTGCAGCAGCTCGTTGATGTTCGACGGAGCTTCGACGGTCGGCAGCTTGCCGCCGCTGCCTTTGCCGCCGACGACCTGGGCGAGACGCTCGGGATCGATCGTTTGCATGGAGCTCTCCTATTTCGGTCCGCCCTTGGCCTGCATCATCTGCTGCATCATCTGCTGCATGCCCTGAGCGTTTTGTTGGCTGGCCTGTGACAGGCCAGCACCCAGCTGTTTGACGGTGTCGCCGAGCTGCGCGATCGCCTGCAGCAACTTGGGATCCGTCTGCGGTGGCCCCGCTGAGATGCGGCCTCCCGTGACGGTCTCGAGCTCGGGCGGCTCGACGGTCGAGAAGGCTTCGTCGAGCATGACGATTAGCCGTGGACGTTGACTTTGACCATCGTGCCGGCGGGCGGCGGCGGCGGGGGCGGTGCCGCCGCGACTTGAGCAGAGCCGCCGCCTCCTCCGCCCATCATCATCATCATCATCGGCATCATCATGCTCGACGAGCTGTTGTTCTGATTGGACGCGAGGCTTTTGATGGAGTCGCCGATCTGCGACATCATCATTTGGAGTTGCTGCGTCTGGTCGGTCGAGCTGGTGCCCGCCGCGCGCGTGACGCCGCCGATCACGTCAGAGAGTTGGTGACGGGCGATCGAGCTGAATTTGTTCTTCGACATGTTCGGTTCCTCGGTGGATGGTTGCGATGCTTGCGAAGTGGTCTAGAGCAGGGGCCGTGCCATTTGCCGATTCGAGCGATTACACGGCACTTGCCGGGCAACGCGCGAAACGCGCGACTACACGAGTAGACAAACCGCCGCCACGCAAAGCCACGCGATGGTGGTGATGGCGCACAGCAGATACAACGGACGAGCCGAGGCATTGCGCACGAACACCGTGCGTTCCTCGGACTCGCCCGCGGTCATCACCGCGCTGCGTGCGATCGCGTAGCGCGCGGCGACGCTGTAGTTCTTCGAGCCGCGGACGAGCGCGGCCCTGCGATACATCGTGAGATTCCCTCGCAACACCAGATCCGTCCGCGTGACGAGCTGATCGGCGTTGATGGCATCGAGGTCGTACATGCCGGGAGCTAGTGCAGCGCGCGTGCCGCGAGTACGTCCGTGACAAGACTCGAACGGGCTCGCGCCGGCTGATATCGGCGGTAGGCGCCGGCAGTACAAGGCTGCCTACCGCCGAAACGAGCACCGGCGCCTTTCGGCGCCGTGCTTCGAAACTGACCCGTGGTGTGACGGCCGGGACTACCAGCCCTTGCAGCCGCAGCCACCGCCGCCGCCACCGGTCGCGCTGACGTCGACATAGGTCGGGGTGCCGGAGGCATAGCCGCCATAGCCGCCGCTGCTGCCGCCGCCGCCGCCGCCACCCATCATCATCATCATCATCATCATCTGCATCATCTGGTCGCCGCCGCCGTTGTTGTTCGAGGCGAGGTCCTGGATCGACGAGCCGATCTGCTGGAGCATCGTCATGAGTTGGTCGTCGGAGCTGCTGCTGCCGCCGCCGCCCGAGGCGACTCGCGCAGCGCCACCGGCGACGGTGGTGAGCTGTTGCGAGTCGATCGAGACGAACGGGTCATTTTCGGTAGACATGGCTGAGTTCCTTGGTGGTGGTTGAGTAGCTTGATGACTACTAGAGCAGACGGCGTGCCAGGCCTTCTCCGACGACAACGGTCCTGATCATCGAGGGATACGAACGTCACCCTGAGTGACCACTCCGCAGATCGCCACCGTCGGTAGACAACCGCGAGATCACCCCTACTGGCCGAAAATGCCAACAAGGCCGGCACTCGCCGACCTCGTTGGGGTATGCGATGCGCGAGACGGTTAGAACTGCACGCCGAGCAGCGCCGAGCCACCGATGGTGCTGTCGGTGATGCTGCCGATCTCGAGCGCGTTCGAGACGTCACCGGACTGCTCGAAGTCCATCGACACGCGGCGGTAGTCGAGCTGGCCGCGCACGAACAGCATGTCGCTGATCGGGATCTGGAAGTGCGCCTCGAGGTCGAGGCCCGACGCCGAACCCGAGCCGTACCACTTCTCGTCGCTGACGTCCCCCGCATCGAGGAGGTACATGTAGTGAGCTCCGAAGCCGGCACGCGTGCGGTCGGTGACCTTGAGATCGACGGTGCCGCCGATGCCGAGATACGTGTAGTCGACGTCGGGGATGTTCGTGCCGAGGCCCTCGATGGCGTAGCCGAACTTGCCGTACGAGAGATCGCCGTCGGCGATCAGGATGTCGAACGGCATCCGGTAGTGGATGGCGCCGTTGTACGCGGTGTTGTCGATCACGTAGTCGCCGTAGCTATTCAGGTCGGCGTCGTACGTCGTGAGTAGCGAGCCGACCGACTTCTGGATGCCGAACGAGAAGCCGATCCCCGACGGGTCGTAGTCGAGCTTGTTGACCGGATACGGATAGATCGAGGCCTGGATCGAGATGCCCGCGAGGCCCTGCGCGGGATAGTCCGGCGCCTCCTGCACCGAGTCCGGCGGGTTGTGCGTGAAGTTCATGCCGCGCGAGCTGATGAAGGCACCGCCCTCGAGGAAGTACTTCGGCGTCGGCGTCATGATCCGCGGCGCCTTCGACTGGGCGATCACCTTGGCCTCCTCCGAGTCCGCCGGGAGGTAGGTCTGCAGGTCGTTGGTGTTGTTCGCGTCGATCGGATCGGCCGTCGCGATCGCCTTGAGCGACGGTGCGTTGGCGCGGTCCTTGTCGGAGCGCTTGAGGTCGTCGCGGTCGCGGCTGTCGTCGAAGTCGCGCGAGCTCCGGTGGTCGTCGCGGCGGTCGTCGTCACGGCGGTTGTTATCGCGACGGTCGTCGTCGCGGCGGTCGCGGCGGTCGTCGCTGCGGTCGTCGCTATCGTCGTCGGCCGGGATGTGACGCAGCGACTTGTGGTGATGGCGCCCGCCGTGACGGACCACGTCGACGTCGCGGTCGTCGTCGTCGCCATCATCGTCGTCGACGTGGCGCTTCGGCTTGTGGGCGTCGATGATCGCCTTGGGCGGCGGCAGGTTCGCGGTGACGTCGTCCGACGTCGCGTCGGCGTCGATCCACGTCAGGATGTCGTCGAGCTGCGTGGTCAGCGACTTCTGGGTCTCGCTGGTCAGGCCCTTGTCGCCGATCGTGACCGAGACGCTGTCGATCTCGTTGCCGGTGAGCGCATCGCGGACCTGCACGGTCAGCGTGTGATGACGCCCTTCGGAGTTGACCCAGCCTTCGATCACGGCGTCGACGCCGGAGCTCTTCGATGCTTGCTGCCACTGTTGCGGGCCGCGGCCCGGTGCGTTGGCGCGTGCGGACTCCCACTTCTTGGTGGGGACCAGGTCGTACTCGTTGCCGAGCAGCGACATCACGTTGCTGCGGCCGGTATCGGCGAGGTTGCGAGGGAGTCCGTCGAAGTCGACGACCACCACCCTGCGGGGTTTTGCGTCGGCCGCGGTGGACAGCGCGGCAACAGCGAAGATGGCGATGGTGAGGTTGCGCATGATGGTTGCTCCTCGGACTCAGTTCGTTGCGGCGTAGAGGCAACGGCCGCCGTTCGCGGCCCAGCACGACGGATGCGCGCTGCAGGTGTGGGACTTGTTGCCGCTCGAGATCAGCGCGGTGCCGTTGTGGCCGACGCAGCACCCGATCTCCTGCGCCTGGCAGTAGTCGAGCTGGGCGTTGTTCGTGATGTTGATGATCCCGTTGACGCCGGCGATCTTGGTGAACGCGCCGAGCTGGGTCAGCGCGGCGTTGTTCGTGATCGTGAGGTTGACCTCGACCACGGGGCCCGGCGTCACCATCTCGGTCGGCAGCGTGGCGAGCAGCGGGTTGGTATCGATGAACACGCTGCCGTGCATGAAGTGCAGCTTCGACAGGGTGGTGAACGAGGTCAGCGCCTTGTTGTTCTGGATGATCATGTCGTGGGTGATCGACTGGACGTTGCCGAGCGTGATGCTGGTCATCCGGTCGTTGTAGGAGATCTCGAGGCCACCCTCGAGGCGCTGTGCCTGGTCGAGCTTGACGCTCGTGAGGTTGACGTTGTTCGAGATCACGGCCGCCGCGCTGACGCACATCATGTTGGCGACGCCGCCGAGGTCGGTGAGCTTGGGGTTCGCCTTGACCGTGATCGAGTCGATGTAGGTCAGGCACGTCGCATCGTTCGGCAGCGTGACGTTCGCGAGGCTCGTCAGGTTCGCGTTGTTCTCGATGTCGATCGAGTGAGTGACGGCGAGCGGCGACGTCGTGTCGATCGTCGTCAGGTTGCCGCTGTTGATCACGAGGCTGTCGACCGTGCGGAGGTCGCCGAGCTTCGCGAGCGAGGTCGCGGCGCCCATGACGGTGAGCGTGCCCTTCAACTGCCAGCAGCCCGACGGGATGCTCTTCATCGTGTTGCTGTCGGACAGCGTGACGTCCATCGTCTTCACGGTGGGCGTGTCACACGCCTCGGCGGCGTCGCCTGCGTCGGGGCCGGGGCCGTTGCCCATGCCGCCGCCGATCCGCGCGCAGCCAGCGGCCAACTGGAGGAGCGAAGCGAAGAGCGTTGCGGTGAGTGCGGTGGTGCGCATGGTGTCTCCTTCAGCAGACGGCGTGCCAGGTGGCGGCGAGTGATCGTTCGAGGAGTTGCGAGGGTTGCTACGTGGGTGGGGACTTCAGTTCGTCACCCTGGGGATGCGATCGCGAGCTCAGCGTCGTGCATGCGGCTTCACATCGATGCCGTACTGATCGAGCAACGTGCCGCTGAGGTACTGCAGCGTCGCGACCGCGATGTGGTAGTCGGCGACGGCACGCGCCAGCGACAGCCGCGCGTTGATCGCTTCGCCCTGGCGCTGCAGCACGTTGTAGTTGGTCGTGCGGCCGGCCTGGAACTGCATGCGCTCCGAGCGCACGTTGTCGTTCGAGGCGAGCTTGGCCTTCGTCGCCCACTCGACGCGCTTGCGCGCGGCGGCGACCTGCTTCACGGCGAGCACGGTCTGCGTCTCGATCTGACGCTCGGCATCGATCCGATCGATCTCGAGGCGGCTCTTCTTCGCGACCGCGGCCTCGCGCCCCTTCTTCGCCGCGCCGGAGAGCTCGAACGACACCGACAGGCCGACGGTGGCCTGATAGCCATCCCCATTGCCGATGCCCGCGATCGAGTCGCCGGCGGTGTCACCGATGCCGATCAGCGCGACCGACGCGGTCAGGTCGACCTGCGGCTTGGTCAGATCGTCGGCGACCTGGATGTCGACATCCGCGGACTTGCGCTCGATCTGGAGCGTCGCGAGCTTGCGATTCGCGACCTTCGCGCGCGCGAGCACCTCGTCGATGTCGAACTCGTCGTCACCGATCTCCATCTTCTCGGCGGGGTGCAGCAGCGTCTGGCGATGCTCGAGCGTGAAGCCCGACTTGCGGAGCAGATCCATCGACTTGGATTCGACGTCGATCTTCGACTTCAGCAGCTCTTCTTCGCGCTGGTAGATCTGCGCGTCGACCTGGCTGACCGTCGTCGACGATGCGGTGCCGGCGCGGACCTGATCGTGGGTCAGCGCTTCCTGCTTCTTCGCCATATCGAGCGATTGCATGCGGATGTCGACTTCCCAGCCGGCGTACGCGAGCTCCCAGTACGACGAGATCACGTCCTTCAAGGTGTCCTCGGCCTGGAGCTGCGCCTTGATCGTCGCTTCGACCGCCGCGAGATCGGCCTTGCGCTCGTTCGCGAGCGCGACGTTGCCGAGGCCACGCGACAGCGGTTGCTTGACCGAGAGCTGCGCGTGCGAGTTGATGCTGAACGCATCCTCGGAGGCCGGCGCGCCCGAGCCCGTGGTGGTGCCGGTGCTCGACGCGTTGGTGGCCGTCATGTTCTGGAGCGTGTCCAGGATGTTGTATTCGGTGTGCTGGTGCTGCGCTCCGACCTCGACCGAGATCGAGCCGCCGGTCGGGAGGTTGCGACCGAGCCCGAGGGTGCCGAGCAGCGTGTCCTGCTCCACCACCGAGTACGGCGGCGCTTCGACATGGTCGGCGATGCCGTTCTGCGAGTAGCTGCTGGTGAAGGACAGCACCCACGCTTGGTCGCGCCGCGACGCCTCCGCCGTATCCTTCGCGATCGTGCGATCGAACTTCGCGCGGGCGAGGTCGGGCGATTGGGTGACGATCACGCCGACCACATCACCCAAGTGGATCTTCAACATCGTGGTGGCTTCGGGGCCACCGATCTCGGCGTCGCTATCATCGTCGTCCACGCTGCCGCTGGGCTGTGCGTACACGGACGTCGCGGCGGCCAGCAGGATGGCGGGAAGCAAGATCCGGCTCTTCATACGAGAGCCCTAGAGCGACATCCATGCCGATCGCCAAGTCACCGTCACCTCGTGGAGACACCCCCTTGATCACCTGCGGGCTCGTAACCCGCGGTATGCGGAACCGAGTCGCCACCCCCGGTAGACGTTCCGATTCCCGACTGGCAACAACGGTTTACGCATCACGACACTCTGGTCCTAGCTTTGCTCTTAGGTCAGCTCGGTCATGCGGTACGAACACTCGAACGCCGAAATGTCGACGATGCGTCGCGCCTCGCGCGATGCGCGTACGGACTGGGGCCAGGGCGCCGAACCACCCACGCATCTGGCTGCCGACGACTTCGAGGAGAAGCGCCCGCGCTCGCCGTCGCGCTCGCGCAGTGATTCGATCGTGACGAGCGCGCCTCGTCCCTCGAAGGCGCCGACGTTGATTCGCGAGCCCGCACCGCTTCCGGAAGCTCACAGCCAATCGCGCTCGCGCTCGGCCGCCGGCTCGCAGCCGCGCCGCCTCCCGGCGCCGCCTGTCGCTGGAGGTCACGTGAAGACCGAGACCGGTTCCAAGCCCCAACCGCTGCCGGTCAGCGCCGCGACCGGCTCCAAACCGAACCTGATGCCCGCTCCCGCCCCTCCGGCCACAACGCCTGCGCCCGTGCTCGAGCAAGCACCGGCGTTCATGGCGTTCGCCGGTGGCGCCGCGTTCGATCCGAACCAAGTGCCGCTGCCGCTCGAGCTCGCGCCCGCCGTCTACGGTTGGGTTCGCCGGCTCGCGCTGCAGGCGGATCTCGCGAGCGCGGACCGCCTGCTGCGCGATGCCGTGGCGGAGCTCACGAGCTCGCTCCACGTCATCATCATCTATGCGGGTCCGGACGGCTTCTACTCGCTCGGCCCCGATGGCGAGCTGCCGAAGGACACCCAACCGGTCCTCGCCGTCGGCAAAGCCCGCCGCGCGCTCGTCGGTCCGCACAGCGGTCTGATCCCGATCGCGACGGCGACCGAGACGATCGCGGTGATCCAGCTGATCCGCAACACGCGCCAGCCGGTGTTCGTGGGCGCCGACCACATCACGATGGCCGCGATCGCGCGCGAGAGCGCCGCGGTGCTGCATCACCTCGTCGTGCAGCATCTGCAAGGTCAGCTCGAGCACGCCGCCGACAAGAAGTCGCTGTACCGCCCCGAGGCGCTCGACTACCACCGCAAGAAGGGCAGCGAAGGTGTCGTCACCGAGCTGTCGCCGACGTGGATCCGTCGCGCGTACCCGGTGCTGATCGGCGCGATCATCGTCGCGATGATCTTCGGCATCGTGGTTCGCGTGCCGACCTACTCGACGGGCTTCGGCATGATCCACTACCCCGGCACGCCGGTGGTCACGCTCGCGCAGGGCAGCCTCGAGCACCTCTACGTGCAAGCCGGCGACCTCGTCAAGACCGGCGACGTCGTCGCGAAGCTGTCCTCGCCCAAGGAGGACGCCGACTACGAGCAGTTCCTCGCCGACGCCGAGAACGCGCGCCAGCAGTACCTGTTCGACGATCAAGACGAACAGGCCAGGAAGTCGGTGAAGTCCGCGTCGATCGCGCTCGCTCACGCGAAGGCCGCCGTCGACCAGCGCTACATCCACGCGACCGCCGACGGTCGGGTCTCGGATATCCACGGCAACGAGAACGAAGCGATCAACGCCGGCACCACGCTGATGACGATCGTCAAGCCGGGGACGATGCCCGAGGAGCTCGCGTTCCTGCCGGCCTCCGACCGTCCTCGCATCAAGATGGAGATGAAGCTGCAGGTCGGCATCGACGGCTTCAACAAGAAGCGGCCGAAGCTCCCGATCACCGAGATCAGCAACGACGCGTTCGGCGCCGCCGACGTGCGCCGCCAGGTCGGTCAGGCCGCCGCCGACACGCTGAAGATTCCGAACGACGGCGCCAGCTACATCCGGGTCAAGGGAACGTTCGAGACCGACACGTTCATGGTCGGCAAGCGCGAGTTCCAGCTCCACGAGGGCATGTCGACGAAGGCCGAGATCCAGATCGAGTCGAAGCCGTTCTTCGCCTCCATCTTCCCGCTGTTCGAAAAGTACTTCGATTAGGGAGCACCACCCCATGTCGACTCAAACCGAAACCAACCAATCGATCGCGGCGCGCTATCCGGCGCTCGAGCGGATCGGCTTCGCTCGCAAGCAGCGTGACGTTCCGTTCACGCAGCAACTCGAGTGGACCGACTGCGGCGCCGCGTCGCTGTGCATGGTCATGGCGTTCCACGGCAAGGAAGTGAAGCTCGCCGAGGTTCGCGAGGCGATGGGCATCGGCCGCGATGGCGTCAGCGCGAAGTCGATCCTCGACACCGCCGAGAAGTACGGCCTCACCGGTCGCGGCATCAAGGTCGACGTCTCGCAGGTCAAGCTGCTCAAGCAGGCGACCATCCTCCACTGGGAGTTCAACCACTTCGTGGTGTTCGAGCGCGTCGTCAAGGGCGGCGTGCGCATCGTCGATCCGGCGACCGGTCCGCGCGACGTGCCGATGGACCAGTTCGCGAAGCAGTTCACCGGCGTCGCGATCGAGCTGACCTCGACCGCGCGCTTCACGAAGCAGAAGTACGAGAAGGGTCGCCTCAAGCGCTACGTCGACGAGCTGCTGTCGGAGAAGGGTTTGTTCACGCGCGTGATCGTGATCTCGCTGTTCCTGCGCGTCGTCGCGCTCGCGATGCCGCTCGTCACCGGCATGATCATCGACAAGGTCGTGCCTCGCAGCGACTACAGCCTGCTCTACGTGTGCCTCGCGACGATCGCGGGCATGACGATCTTCAACATCGTCTCGGAGGTCGTCCGCTCGTTCGTGATGCTCCACCTCCGGATCGCGCTCGACACGCGCATGACGCTCGGCTTCCTCGACCACATGGTGTCGCTGCCGTACTCGTTCTTCCAGCGCCGCTCGACGGGTGACTTGATGATGCGCGTCGACTCGAACGGCACCGTGCGCGAGATGGTGACGTCGAAGTCGATGTCGGCGGTGCTCGACGGTCTGTTCGTCCTGATGTACGCGGGCGTGATCTTCTACGTCAACCCGCTGCTCGGTATCATCACGATCCTGATGTCGGGCGCCGAGGCGCTGGTGTTCCTGTGCGCTCGCCCGACCTACCAGCGCTTGCTCGCCGCTTCGCTCGACAAGCAGGCGAAGGCGCACTCGTACATGGTGCAATTGCTCGGCGGCATCGAGACCCTCAAGTGTGCGGGCGCCGAGCGCCTCGGCCTCGAGAAGTGGTCGAATCTCTACACCGACCAGGTCAACGTGACCATGCAGCAGGCGCGCGCCTCGGCGTACGTCGATTCGATCCGCGGCGCGGTCGCGTCCCTCGGCCCGATGCTGATCCTCACGATCGGCGCGACGTCGGTGATGAACGGCAAGATGTCGATCGGCATGATGCTGGCGATGAACTCGCTCGCGACGAGCCTGTTCGGCCCGCTGTCGGCGCTGGTGTCGAGCGCTCTCGAGCTCCAGCTCGTCAAGAGCCACATGGACCGCATCGACGACGTGCTCCAGACCCCGGTCGAGCAGGATCGTGACAAGGCGGCGAACCCGCCGCGCCTGCGCGGTCAGGTCACGGTCAAGAACCTCACGTTCAAGTACGGCGAGCAGGCGCCGGTCGTCGTCCACGACGTCTCACTCGAGATTCCGCCCGGGGCGTCGGTCGCGCTCGTCGGCCCCTCGGGCTCTGGCAAGTCGACGCTGCTCAACCTGCTCTCGGGTCTCTACAAGCCGATCAGCGGCGACGTGCTCTACGACAACAAGCCGCTCCACGACATGGACCTCCGCGGCGTGCGCCAGCAGATCGGCATCGTCCCGCAACACCCGTTCATCTTCGGCGGCACGATGCGCGAGAACATCGCGCTCGCTTCGCCGGGCGCCGCGCTCGACCGGATCCAGCACTCCGCGAAGGTCGCGTGCCTGCACGACGACATCGCCGAGATGCCGATGAACTACGACACCGTGATCTCGGACGGTGGTGGTTCGCTCTCGGGTGGCCAGCGCCAGCGCGTCGCGATCGCCCGCGCCGTGCTCCGCAACCCGACGCTGATGCTGCTCGACGAAGCGACCTCGGCGCTCGACAACTCGGCCGAGAAGAAGGTCATCGCCGGTCTCGAGACGCTGCGCTGCACGCGCATCACCGTCGCCCACCGGCTCTCGACGGTTCGCAACTGCGATCTGATCGTCGTGATGGAGAAGGGCAAAGTCGTCGAGCAAGGCAACCACGATCAACTCGTCGCGAATGGTGGGCTCTACGCCCAGCTCCTCGCGGCGTCGCAAAGCACCACCCCCAACGCTCCGGAGATTCCTTATGAAGCTGCCCACGCTCTTCGCTCTGCTGCTAGCAGCATGCGGGTCGCCCGAAACGCCCCGGAGCGCGGCTGATTGGATCGTGAAGCTGCCGAAGATCGTCGCTCCAGTGCACGCGCTGAAGCAGATCGACTGCACCGCCGTGATCACCTCGCGCACCTCCCACGTCATCACCGCTGAATCCGACGGAACTGTCATGACCCTCCAAGCCCACACCGACGGCTACGTGCGCCAGGGCGACCCGATCGCTCAGCTCGACGTGTCGGCGTTGCGCGCGGAGCAGGCCGAGGCCGAAGGTCAGATGATCAATGCGCGAGGTCAAGCCGCGCGCGCGGGAGCGCAGTATGCCGCGGCGGCCCGCAAGGCGAAGATCGAGCGTCGGCTGGCGCGCACCGGTGCCTCGTCGATCGAGTCCGTCAACGCCGCGGTGTCCGAGGCTAGCGCCGCGGGCGGCGAAGGCGCGGGCGCGGCCGGTACGATCCAACAGGCGAAGGTCAAGATCGCCGAGACCAAGCGCCTGATCGACGCCGCGAACATCAAGGCGCCGATGGACGGCACGATCGCGGTGATCAAGGTCCACGTCGGTGACATGGCTCGCAAGGGCGGCCAGATCGCGCGCGTGTTCGACCCCAACGATCCGATCGTCAAGTTCGCACTGCCGCGCACGAGCCATGAAGCCGTGCACATCGGCGACGTCGTCCAGATGAGCGTCGGCGAGCACAGCATCAAGGTCACCGTGTCGGCGATCACCGACGACCACGATCCCTCGATCGACTTCTTCACCGTTGTCGCCGAGCTCGACAAGAACGCTGCTAACCGCCCCGCCGAGATCAAGGTGGGCGCCTCCGGCCATGTTCGCATCGCAGAAAAAGGAGCCGTCCGATGAGCGTGCTACGATCCAATGAATTCGTGGAAGGTGCTGACCTCGAGACCCCGACCTGGGTGACGTCGTATCAGGGGCTGCCCCGCACGGTCAGCGTGCGCCGTTGCCGCCTGTCGGTGGTCGCTGGCCTCGACCAGGGCAAGATCATCGAGCTCGCGGCGCCGCAGATCCAGATCGGCCGGCTCGGCGCAGACCTCAACCTCTCCGATGGAAAGGTCTCGAGTCTCCACTGCGAGCTGCGCATGACGCCCGAAGGCTATCGCCTGCGCGACCTCGGCTCGACGAACGGGACCTACGTCAAAGGCGTGCGCATCATCGACGGCTTCATCACGCCGGGTTCGACGATCCAGATCGGCAAGAGCGCGATCGTGTTCGAGCCGATGGACGACGCGGTGGCGATGCCACTGTGGAACGAAGCGCGGCTGCACAACCTGATCGGCGGCAGCGCTGCGATGCGCCACCTGTTCGAGCTCGTCAACCGGTTCGCGCAGTCGGACGCGACCGTGCTGATCCAGGGCGAGACCGGCTCGGGCAAAGAGCTCGTCGCCGATGCGATCCACCAGTCGTCGCCGCGCCGCAACGAGCCGTTCGTCGTGCTCGATTGCTCGGCGATCCCCGAGCAACTGTTCGAATCGCAGTTGTTCGGCCACGAGGTCGGCGCGTTCACCGGTGCGATCAGGTCGACCGCGGGCGTGTTCGAGCTCGCGCACGGCGGCACGCTGTTCCTCGACGAGATCGGCGAGCTGCCGCTCGACGTCCAGGCCAAGCTGCTGCGCGCGGTCGAGACTCGCCGCGTGCGCCGCCTCGGCGGTTCCAAGCTGTTCGCGTCCGACGTGCGGATCGTCGCGGCGACCAACCGCGACCTCGCGGCCGAGGTCAACCGCGGCAACTTCCGCTCGGATCTCTACTACCGCCTCGCGGTCGCGAAGCTCCAGCTCCCCGCGTTGCGCGAGCGCCGTGAAGACCTGCCGCTGCTCGTCGAGCACTTCCTGCGTCAGCTCTCGGTGTCGTCGGGCAACACCGACCCGCGCCTGCCCGACGACTTCATCGCGCGCGCCAACCGCCACACCTGGCCGGGCAACGTTCGCGAGCTGCGCAACGCCGTCGAGCGCGCGATCCTCTTGCCGAACCATCCGTCGGTCGCGATCGAAGCGCCGATGAAGAAAGAAGGCGACTCGTTCGCGTCGATCGATATCGACGTGCCGTTCAAGGTGGCCAAGCAGAAGCTCGTCGACGAGTTCGATCGCCGCTACCTCAAGGAGCTGCTCGAGGCGCACGACGGCAACATCTCGGCGGCCGCGCGCGCCGCGGGGATCGAGCGGATGTCGATCTACAAGATGATCCGGCGCCTCGGTCTCGACAAGGACACCGAGCAGGGTCGCGCACCGACGGCGCCCGGCGACGAAGACGAAGAGTCGTACAGCGATCCGGGCGTCTAGCGTCGACGTGCACGGGCGCTCTGCGCACATTCCACAGTGCGCCGGCGCCCCACGAAGTCTTCTGGCGCGTGCGTCGTTGGTGCGTCGTTGGCGCGATCGTCGTCGGCAGAATTGCATTCGGTCGCGGGCTGCCGTCTTGCATCGCAAGATCGCATGGGCCTTCGAAAGATCCTCTGCCCTATCGATTTTTCGCCTTGCTCGCGCGAGGCGATGACGGTCGCGCTGCGGCTGGCCACACAGCACCGGAGCGAGCTGGTCATCTCCTTCGCCTGGAGCACGGCGCCGTCGACCGGCTCGGTCGACGAGATCATTCACGATCTTGTCGAACATGCCCGGTGGGGGCTCGGCAACCTCGCCGAAGCGACGTACCAGCTCGGCACGTCGAACGTGACGGCGCGCATCCTCGACGACCAGCCGTGGACGAAGATCGTCGAGCTCGCCAAGGATGATCGGGACATCGACCTCATCGTGCTAGGGACGCGTGACCGCACCGGCCTGGCGCGGCTGTTGTTGGGATCGGTCGCCGAGCACGTCGTGCGGCACGCGCCATGTGCCGTGCTCGTGCTCCCCGACGACGCGGTCGCCCCGCCCTTCACCCGCGCGCTGTGTGCGGTCGACCTGTCCGCCCAATCGGAGCTCGAGGTCGAGCAAGCGGTCGAGGTCATGCAGCCACCGGGGCAGATCACGCTGCTCCACGTCATCGAATCTCCGAGTTTCTACGGCGAAGCGTTCGCGCCGATCGACATCGACCCGTCGTTCGAGACGCCGGCCGAGGAGGCGCTCGACCGCTGGCGGGCGACACTCCCCGTCGACACCATCTCGGAGCTCCGGGTCGGTCGTGCGGATTCGGAGATCTTGAGCGCCGCCGAGAGTCAATCGGTCGACCTCGTCGTGGTCGCGACCCACAGCCGCATCGGACTGCGCCGGATGTTCCTCGGCTCGGTCGCCGAGTCGGTCGTGCGTCATGTCCATCGGCCGGTGCTCGTGACCCGCTCGCGGAGCGACGCCACCTCGCGTCGGGCGCACCCGATGCATGGGTGAGCGGCATGACGTCTACAAACTCTAGCTACGAGGAGCTCCGACCGATTCTCGATGACGTCGACGATACGACGCTCGCGCGGATCGTCGCCACCGGGGCTTCGGTCGACGAAGTCGCCGAGGCGGTCAGCTATCTCGACGCCCACGAGAATGGCGAGTCGCTGGTCGACGAGGTGAGCTCGCCGCGCGTGCTCGAGGTCCGCGCGATCCTCGCGGAGGTCCAGTCGGACGACGACCCGGACGAAGAGCGCGATCACGTGTCGAACTGATCGCTAGTCGGACGGCGGCAAGAACGGATCGCGTTCACCCTCGGGCTCGACATCGAGCGCGATCGCGTCGTCGGTGCGCGCGACCACCGGTGCGATCGGCGCTCGCGCGACCAGCGGCTGGAGAGTGCGCTCCGACGACGCGAAGTCCTGATCCGCGCTCGCGAGATACAGCGCGTAGGCGCCCGCGCCGTAGCCGACGAGCAAGAGCACCGCGGCCCACGTGCGATGGACCGTCACCGCTCCGAGATCGCCGACCGCGCTCGACGGTGCGAGCAAGTATCCGCACACCACGGTGCCACCGAAGCCGAGCACGGCGAGGATCGTGCCGATCGCGCCGAGCATCGTGAGGCTGGGTCCGGACGTGGCGCGCAGCGCGGTCTGGATCGCGACCACGATCGCGAACAGGAGGCTGACCCAGAACGTGAAGCCGGCGAGCATCGGGAACGCGCCGTCGCTGCCGAGGGCCTCGCGTCCGCAGGTCCCGGCGACGCAGCCGGTGACCGAGTGCAGCCGGAGGTGGAGCGTCGCGCCCGTGACGATCTCGTCTCCGACCTGGACTCCGTCGACGAGGTTGATTCGAATGTGAAACCAGGTGAGGCCGAAGATCGCGATCAGCACGGCGGCGACAGCGAAGACCGTGCTCGCGTACAGGTTGCGCTGGCGTGGGGTCATGCGAGCCTCTGGTCGTGTTGTGCGAGCGTCGCGGCGTTCGGTAGTTGTGCTGCGAGGCCGCGACCGCCCAGGAACGTGCGCGTCGCGCTGTCGAGCCGCGCGTCGGGACACGCCATCGCGACGAGCTGCACGAACGTGCGCGCGCGTTCGGACTCGTTGCCGGTCGCGAGCGCATCGTCGAGCGCGGCACCGGTGAGCTCGGTCCACGGCAAGAACCGCAGCGTCGCGCCCGCGACCGACACGAGATCGATGAACGTCTCGCCATCGTACGGCGGTTCCGCGGGCAGGCGCCGCGCGACGACGCCGACGACATCGGGCCACAGGACCTTGCGATGCGTGCCGTCCTCGCGCTCCGCATCGATGCCGGATTTGTGAAACACGGCGCGCGCGGTCGCGTAGGCCAGCTTGCGGCGCAGCGCGGTGGGGGCGCCGGCGGCGGGGATCACGCTCGCCGGCCGGGTGATCACGACGACCGCAGCCGGCGGGGCGACGGGAGCCGGTGCGGGCTCGGGCACGAGCTCGATCGTCGGCGCCGTCACGACCCGCGATCGTGCGAGCGGCACGATCGGCTCGCTGATCACCACGCGCTTGATCGGGATCGACATGCTCGCCGACGACTTTGGCAGCTCGTCCTCCTCGGACGCGCAGATCACGAGTGCGATCACGCCGGCGATGTAGCCGAGGATCATCAGGCCCGGCGCCCACGTGCGGTGCACGATCACGGTCGCGACATCATTCGCTCCGGTCTCGGGCGCGAACATGAAACCGGTCGCGACCGCGCCGCACAGCGCGAGCAGCACGAGGAAGTAACCGACGCGTGACAACGCTTCGCCGGCCTGTCCCGTCAGCACGCGGGCGATCGCCTGATACGCCACGACCACCGCGAACAGCACGCTGACCCAGAACGTGAACGTCGCCATCGTCGGGTAGAGCCCGTCGAAGTTGCCGAGCGCGATCGACGAGCACGAGCCATCGGGCATGCACGCGGTGGCCGAGTGCAGGCCGATCTGAACCTTCGCGGAGCTAAGCAGTGACGCGGCTTGGCCAATCCCGAGGTCGCCTGTGACCTCGAGGTGCATCCGGAACCACGTCATGCTGAACGCGGCGATCAGGATCGCGACCACCGCCACGGTGGTACTGGCCAACACCTTGCCCTGACCACTCACGCGACCAGGGTATCAGATCGACTTCATGGTGGGGACAACGGACCCTAGCGGTGACAATTTTTGCGCGCGCGAAGGCTCGCGGTCCGTCGAGGATTTCTACGCGCGCCGCGCGAGCCGATGCTAGCCTGCGCGCATGATGAGGACGCCAGCGATGGTGCCAGCGATGGTGTTCGTAGCCGCGCTCATGAGCTGTGGGCCGAGCGGTGGTGGCACCACCGGCTTACAGACGATCGAAGTTCAACCCGCGAACGCGACGGTGATGTGGGACTCCGGCACCGCGCAGCCGGTCGACTACACCGCGGTCGGCCACTACCTCGACGGTCACACCGAGACCCTGACCGACGTCGTGTTCAGTCTCGACAACGACGCCGCGCAGATCGGCACGCTGACCCAGGCGGAGTTCGCCGCGACTGGCGCGGCCGCCGGCACCGGCACCGTCACCGCGACGGCGGAGACCCTGAGCGGATCGACCGGCGTCAGCGTGATCATGCATCAGACGCACGTCGATCCGATGGCGCCGCCCGGCAGCGAGACCAACTTCCCGGATCAACCGCCGACCGGTGCGCTGTCGCCGGCGATCGCGTATCCGCTCGACACCGCGGTGATGCCGGTGACCGCACCGGCGCCCGACATTCAATGGGAAGGCGCCGCCGCCACGGGCGATCTGTATCGCGTGCGGATCGTCGGTGGCCTCGCGACCGTCGACAACATCCTCGCGGTGACGCCGGGGTTCAAGCTCGATCTGCTACCGCTCGGCACCGACTGGCAGGCCATCGTCAACAGCACGCACAACGCGCCGATCACGATCTACGTCGATCACTGGGACGCCCAGACCGGCCCGCAGCGCAGCCCGCCGATCACCGTCAAGGCCGTGCAAGCGCAGGTCACCGGCGTGATCTACTACTGGGACCTCTCGCAGGGTCAGATGCAACGCATCGACAGCGCGGGCCGAGCGCTCGCGATTCCGAATCCGCCGCCGAGCCCCGCCGATGCGAACAACCACTGCGTCGCGTGTCACGTGGTCAGCCGCGATGGTCGCTATCTCGCCGGCGAGCTGTGGGGCGGTGGTGACAAGGGCGCGGTGTTCGATCTCAGCGACCCCGCGCTGCTGACGAGCACGCCCGCACCGACGGTGGCACCGGTGACGGCGACCTCGTACACGTCGCTGTTCTCGACGTTCAACGCCGACGGCTCGCGCCTGCTGATCAACCCCGGCACGGCGCTCCAGCTGATCGATCCGCAGACCGGCACGTCGGTCGCGACCAACGGCGTAGCGTTGCCGACGATGGCAGCGCACCCGTCGTGGTCGCCCGATGGCAACTCGATCGTGTTCGTCAACAACATCTCGCTCAGCGGCGCGGCCGCACCGTGGGCCGTCGACTACGATCGCGGTGACCTGCAGGTGCTGCCGTCGCTCGGCGGCGATACGTTCGGCGCACCGGTCTCGCTCGTCGACGCGGCGACCGCAGGCCCCGCGTACGCGGCGCCGTCGTGGCCGACGTTCACGCCCGACTCGACGTACATCGCGTACGCCGCCGGCACGAACTCGCGTGGTCGCAACACGGTCAACAACGTCGAGGTGCCCTACCCCGGCTCGCTGTTCATGATCGCGACGGCCGGCGGCGCACCGACGCGCCTCGATACGGCGTGCGGTGGCCAGGCCGATTGTTACCTGCCGAACTTCAGCCCGTACGACGACGGTGGCTACGTCTGGCTCGTGTTCTACAGCCTGCGCGACTACGGCAACGCGCTCGCCGGGACGAAGGGCACGCAGCGCCGTCAGATGTGGGTCACCGCGATCGACAAGTCGAAGCTCGGCACCGGCATGGATCCGAGCACCGTCCCGTATTGGTTGCCGCTCCAGGACTCGCAGACCGAGAACATGAGCGCGTTCTGGGCGCTGCCGCCGCCGCTCCAGTAGCTACGGTTTCTCGGGCGGTGCGCCGAGCGTGACCTTCTTCATCGTGGGCGTAAGCGACCAAGCGTAAGCGTAAGCGCGACTTGGAGCGAGCGAAGCGAGCGGTCTCCGACGGCGCGGGATTGATCGGCGGTTCTCGACGACGGGCGGAGGTTTGCTCGCGCCCGGATCGCTTACGCTTACGCTCGACGCTTACGCCTACGCGTCGACCCTCGGATCAGGCTAACGCGAGCGAATCGAGCAGTCTCCGACAGCGCCGGATTGATCGCCGGTTCTCGACGACGGTCGGCCGCGGAGGTTTGCTCGCGCCCCGGATCGCTTACGCTTACGCTCGACGCTTACGCGTCGACCCTCGTCGAATTTCCTAAAACGCGTGTGATTGCCCGCCATCGACGACGAGACACGCGCCGTGGATCCAACTCGCGCGCGGGGACGCGACGAACGCGACCGTATCGGCGACTTCGTCGACGGTGCCGAACCGCCCGAACGGCAACTCGCGCTCGACCATCGCGGCGATGCCGGCCGGATCGGCGTCTCGCCGGCGCTCCCAACCACCACCCGGAAACAAGATCGATCCGGGCGCGACGCTGTTGACGCGCACGCCGAGCTTGCCGTAGTCACCGGCGAGCGCCTTCGCGAGCGCGATCACCGCGGCCTTCGCTATGTTGTAGCCCGGCGCGCCACCGGCCTCGCGGCCCCAGATCGACGAGATCATCGTGATCGATCCACGCGTCTTCGCGAGATGCGGCACCGCGCGTTGCGCGACCCGCGCCGCGGTCCACAGGTTCATGTCGAGCGACTTCGCGAGGTCGTCGTCGTCCATCTGCGCGGCGTCGCGTGCGAACGACTTGCCGACGTTCGCGACGACGATGTCGAGCCCGCCGAACGCGGCGACCGCACCGTCGACCGCCGCCGCCGCACCCTCCGCGGTCGCGACGTCGGCGACGATCTTGACCTCGACGTCGAGCGCGTCGAGCCCGGCCTGGCCGCGCGCGACCGCCGCGACGCGCGCACCTTCACGCGCGAACGCGAGTGCGATCGCCTTGCCGATGCCTCGACTCGCACCGGCGACGAGCACCGCCTTGCCGTCGAGGCCGAGGTTCACGGAATCTCCCAGGTGTGGCCCCACAGCGCCTGCGCGCCGTCGATCCGCAGCGTCGTGCCGGTGATGTACTGCGCCGCGGGCGAGACCAAGAACACGATCGACGCGGCGACCTCTTCGACGGTGCCGGCGCGCTTGAGCGGCGTATTCGCGATGCCACTCGCGAGCAACTGCGGCGGATACTGCGCGGTGCCCGACGAGATGATGATGCCCGGCGCGACCGCGTTGACGAGGATGTTGAACTGCGCCCACTCGACCGCGAGCGTCATCGTCATGTTCTCGACGCCGGCGCGCGCCGCACCGGTGTGCACCATCCCGGGAAACCCGCGATAGATGTTCGCGATCACGTTGACGATCCGCCCGCCGCGCTGCGGAATCATCCACTGGTTCGCGGCCTCGCGCGAGACGTGAAACGTCCCGACGAGGTTGTTCTTCACGACCGCGAGAAATCCGTTCGGCGAGATGTGCTGTGCCGGCGAGGGAAACTGTCCACCCGCGTTGTTGATCACGATGTCGAGGCGACCGGCTCTCTCGATCACGCTCTTCACCATCGCCTCGACCTGCGCGGGCTCGCGGATATCGCAGACGTACGCTGACGCGTGCTGACCGAGCTCGACCATCGCAGCGTCCAGCTTGGCTTGCGTGCGCCCGCAGATCGCGACGTGCGCACCCAGCCTGACAAGCTCGCGAGCGGTTGCCAGACCGATTCCGGAGCCGCCGCCGGTGACCAGCGCGACCTGATTTTCGAATACTCCGGCAGCGAAGATGCGTTGGCTCTCGGCGGTGGGGGTCTGTGCTGCCATCGAACGAAAGTTACGCGAGGCACCTCCCGTTGTGCATTCGCCTCATGTGCAAAATCGTACACAAACCCTTGTAGGGATTGGTTTCCCCACGGAGTGGGGTCTGTCCCCCGATCATGTAGGATAGCTCTGGAGCAGTTGCGTCAGCGAATCGAAACTCGAAGTCGATCGGTCTGTCAGGAGCTGGTATCTTGATTGCAACCCAAGGGCGAAGTGGCCGGGACCCCTGACACAGGAGAGGGTTACCTTCTCCAGCGGGACAGCGCTGCCGGGAAACGGCAGGGACGCTACGTCCTGGGCGAGCTCCTCGGTCCCGGTGACATGGCCGAAGTGTTTGCCGGCCAATCGATGGGATCGCACGGCTTTCAGAAGCCGGTCGCGATCAAGCGGTTGTTGCCCGAGCTCGCGAACGACACCGTGTTCGTCGAGCGGCTGATCGGCGAAGCGAAGCTGCTCGTCGGCATGCAGCACGGCAACATCGTGTCGGTGCTCGATCTCGCTCGCGACGGCAACGACGTCTTCCTCGTGATGGAGTTCATGGACGGGCCGAGCCTCCGCCAATTGTTGAAGGCGCGCGGCACGCGTGGCCTACCGATCGGCGTCTCGACGTACATCGTCCAGAACGCGGCCACCGGTCTCGAGTTCGCGCACGGTCGCCCGGGCGGCGCGGTGATCCACGCCGATATCTCGCCGTCGAACATCTTGCTGACGACCTCGGGCGAAGTTCGCGTCGCCGACTTCGGCATCGCGCGCCGTGAAGGTGGCGGCGCCGGCATCGTCGAGGGCAAGTGGGCGTACATGGCGCCGGAGCAAGCGCGTGGCGAATCGCTGACGCCGCGCTCGGACGTGTTCGCACTCGGCGTCGTGCTCTACGAATTGATCACCGGCCAACATCCGCTCGGCCGGCAGGTCACCGCGGATGAACGCGAGAGTGCACCGCTGCACGTGGTGCCGCCGCGCCAGGTCAAGGCTTCGATCCCGGTCGGCATCGACGCGCTGGTCATGAAGGCGCTCGCGCACGATCCTCGCGAGCGGTTCGCGAAGATGCAGCAGTTCATCGACGCGCTCGTCGAGGAGCGCTTCGCGAACGGCTGGCGCGAAGGTGCGAACGACCTCGCCGGGGTGATCCGCAAAGTCACGCCGGGCGCGGGCGGCACCCACGCCGGTCCCAGGACGATGCACACCGATCGGCCGGTCACGATCGTGACGCGCTCGCTGATCAGCCAGCCGCATCGCCCGCCGTCGCAGCCGCCGGTGATCGTCGAGCACCAGGTGCCGCCGCCAGCGCCACCGCCACCGCCACCGAACGAGTTCGTCGCACAGATCCTCGACTCGGGTGCGCAGACGAAGATGATCGCGCTCGATCAGATCGTGCCGACGGTGCCGCCGGCGATGCCGACCGCAGCGCCCCCCATGCAGGTGATGCCGCAGATGCAGCCGCAGCCGCAGCAACTGATGGCGCTCGCCGCGTCGATGTTGCCCGCGCCGGAGCTCGCATCGGTGCACGGTGGCAACACGTTCACCGGTTCGTCGGCGACGATCGACGTCGGCGACAAGAGCTCGCGCTGGGCGTTCGGCGTGCTCGGCGTCGCCGCGTTGGCCGGCGCGATCGCGGCGGTCGCGTTCGGCAGCAAGCACACCGAAGACATCATCGAGGTACCGCCGCCACCGGTGGTCGCGGTCCAAGCGCCACCGCCGGTCGTCGAGCAACCTCCCACACCTCCGATCAAACCGGAGATCAAGCCGGAGATCAAGCCGGACATTAAAACCGACGTGGCGCCGCCGCCGGCCCCGGCCGCTAGTGGCTCTGCGGCGACCACAACGCCGCCGCCTGCGAACAGTTCGTTCGCGGAGAAGGTCGCGGCGGCGCGACGCACCGGCAAACAACCCGCTCCAGCGGGCACCGCGAAAACGCCAAGCTCGTCACACGGGAACAGTCAGTCGTTCCTCCAAGTCGACGAATGGAACGGCGAGTATGCGAGTATTACGATTGCGGGTCAGTCACACGACACGCCCGGCGCGAAGTTCTACCTCCCCGCTGGCACGTACACGATGCAAGTGCACAACGACACCGAGCAGTTCAAGTGCAAGGAAACGGTCGAGGCAGGAAAGTCCCGACACGTCCACGTGTCGCTGGAGAATCAGCAGTGCAGCGACTAGCGGTCGCCGCCGTCGTGGTTCTCACGACGGCCACCGCTCATGCAGACCGCCACCTGATCACCGTCGCTGATCGAGACAGCGACGAACAGATCGTGGTCGTCAACGCCGCGGGCACGACCTCGGGCCAGATCGCGCGTATCCATCGCGCGCTCGATCAGCGCGGCATGTTGTTTCATCTCGACGACACGCTCGAGGCGACGCTCGAGGGCCGCAACCCGCTGACCGAGGATCTCGAGTCGATCAAGAATGCCTACGCGAGCGCCGACTTCGACTCGGCGCTGAAGATCATCGACGAAGACGAGAAGCGCTTGCTCGAGCACGGCACCGGCGACGTCCCGATCTCGCTGTCGTTGCTCGAAGGTTGGCGCGGCATGATCGCGGCGCACCAGAACAGAGAAGGCGATGCCCTGCGCTACTTCCGCGCCGCCGTCCGCTTCAATCCGGCGTGGGCGATCGACAAGAAGCTGCCGTCGCCCCAGATCCGCTCGATCATCATCAACGCGCACCGTGAAGTCTCCGAGACCGGAACGCTGAGGACGGTGATCGAGCCCGACAACGCGACGGTGACGATCGACGGCAACGAACAGAAGGCCGCCGGCGGGCGCATCAAGTTGCCGGTCGGGTACCACCTGGTTCAGATCTCGGCCGACGGCATGAAGACGCTGGCCGAGATCGTCGATATCGCCGACGGCAAGGCCGAGAAGATCGACGAGACCCTGCAACCGGCAGGTCAACTCGACAAGGCGGCGAAGCTGCTCGACGAGGCCGTCGCGGCACCGCCGGGAGAGCGGCTCGAGCGTGCGCGCTCGCTGGCGACGCTCACCGGTTCGAATCGGATCCTGATGATCGAGGGCGCGAACGAGGATCACGTCAACGTGCGCCTCTACGACATCTCGCTGAAGAAGGTCTCCAAGACGTTCTCGCTCGACGGCAGCGCGTCCTCGGCGGCGATCGTGCACGACGTCAAAAGCGCTTTCGAGGGCGGCACGAGCAACACGTTGCCCTCGGATCCTCGCGACGATGGCGAGGACGGCTCGCACTCATCGAAGTGGTATTCGAAGTGGTACTGGTATGCGGGCGCGGCCGTCCTGCTCGGCGGAATCATCCTGACGTACGACTACGCGTCGCGCGAGCCGACCACCCTCAAGGGCTTCTGATGCGGCTCGCGCTCGGGTTCGTCGTCTTGATCGCAGCGTGTGGCGAGGCATCCGTCGACATGTCGCTGCTGGTCCCGAGCGAGGTGCCCTCGTTCGACATGTCGTGCGTAACCGCGGTCGATCTGTTGGTGATCCCGAACGGCGACACGGAACCGACGATCGACATCGGTCAACGCACCGCGGGGGTGTCGTGCGTCGATCTCTCGACGGCGCCGAAGAACTTCGCCGGGCTGCAGACGCTGCTGGCCGGAACGTTCGACGTCGCGTTGCCGAAGGCCGGGCTCTCGGGAGTCGAGATGCGCGGGCGCGCCGGCAATTGCGCGGAGGCTCCCGCCGAGTACACCTCGGTGTTCTACGGCGGCGCGAACTACAAGCCCGGCGATGATCAGCTGCGGATCAAGATCTCGCGCAGCATCAGTTGCGACGCGCATTCGACGTTCGCCGTGCACCCGGTCGACATGTTGAAGCTGTTCACCACGATGACGTGCGCGGATTGGACCGACACCACCGCGACCCTGCAGGCTAACGACATTCGGGCGACGAACCTCTTGAAGCCGGCGATCGTCGTCGAGAACGGGCTCGACACGAAGCCGATGGCGACGCCGACGGTGATGATCGATTCGTTCAGCGCGGCCTATCCGGGCACGTGCGCGGCGATGGAGCTTCACGCCGCCGGCTCGACCGGGCTGTCGTGCATCAACGCGAACCAGCCGACCGCGTGCGCGTCGACCAACCTCGAGGTCGCGGTGCTCGCCGACACGTTCACCGCATCGGCGGATCCTGCGCTCGTGAAGCAGTTCGGAGCCGCAAACTTCGTCGGCATCTGGACGTCGTCTGCGCCGGCGGGACCGGTCTCGCAGGCGACGATCACGGTCGACGACGGAGAGCCCGCGACCAAGATCGTCTACGGCGACCTCAGCGGCTCGACGTTCCTGCCGAGCGGTGCGGCATCGTCGACCGCAGGTGGGCTCGCGATCGTCTACGCCCCGTCGGTCGTCGGGATCACCGTGACGGCGCCGGGCAAGGCGCCGCGCAAGCTGTACATCGGTGCGAGCGCCGATCAGCCGAGCGCGCAGATCGCGGTCGTCAACTAGGTCACGGTCGTCACGATCGGCGTACCGCGCCTCACCGTCTTGGTCGCGCGGATGGTCTGAGCGAAGCGCTGGGCCCCGCTAGCGAGGTGAGCGGTGGCGAGGAGGGTCATACGCCGAAATGATATGCGCTGAGCTTGAGCTGATTGACAGTGCCATCCCACGCGAGCTTCGCGCGATCGGCACCGGCCGCACCGGCCACCACCATCAGCGGGAGCAAGTGCTCCTCGCGTGGGTGCACGGCGCGCGCACTCGGCGCTCGGGTCCACTCGACGAGCGCCGCATCGCGCGCGGCTTGCTCGCGCGGCACGACGTCGCGCAACCAGTTGTCGAACGCGAGCGCCGCGGGCGCCGCACTCGGATGGAACGCGCGCAGGTTGTGATAGCTCATGCCGCTGCCGATGATGAATACGCCCTCGTCGCGGAGCGGCGCGAGGGCACGGCCGAGCGCGAGGTGCGCGGCCGGATCGAGGCCGGTGACGAGCGAGAGTTGCAGCACCGGAAGATCCGGATCCGGATAGGCGAGCTTCATCGGCACGAACGTGCCGTGGTCGAAGCCGCGGTCACCATCGACGGCACTCGGCAGCTTCGCCCCGGCGAGCAGCTCCTGCACCCGGGTCGCGAGCTCGGGCGCGCCCGGCGCCGGCCAGCTCAACGCGTACGACTCCGGCGGAAAGCCGTAGTAGTCGTAGAGCATCGGCGGCTGCGGCGACGTCATCACCGTCGGCACGCTCTCTTCCCAGTGAGCGGAGATCACGAGCAACGCCGTGGGGCGGCGGGCGGGCACGTTCGCGACCCCGATCAGGTAGTCCTTCAACGCGGCGAGCTCGGTCGGTGTGCCGAACGGGACGTGGACCCACGGCCATGGGCCGCCGCCGTGCGGCAGATAGATGGTTGGCATCCGCATGAACACGTAGTCTGGTGCCGAGTCGTCGGCGAACCAACGCCACGTACCGAGAAACTGTTTATCGCGCGGACCAATGGTATGCCTCGCCGGCGATGAGCAACGGCAAGCCCCAGCAGCAGCAGCAAGTGCGGACCGCGATCACCCCGACGCGCGAGGTCAACTACCAGGACTGGTATCAGGAGGTCATCAAGGCCGCCGACCTCGCCGAGAACAGCGACGTCAAGGGCTGCATGGTGATCAAGCCATGGGGCTACTCGATCTGGGAAAACATCCAGCACGGCCTCGACGGGATGTTCAAAGACACCGGGCACCAGAACGCGTACTTCCCGCTGTTCATCCCGCTGTCGTTCCTCGAGAAGGAGGCGTCGCACGTCGAGGGCTTCGCGAAGGAGTGCGCCGTCGTCACGCACCATCGCCTCGAGCTCAAGGACGGCAAGTTGGTGCCGACCGGCAAGCTCGAGGAGCCGCTGGTCGTGCGGCCGACGTCCGAGACGATCATCGGCGCGTCGTTCGCGAAGTGGGTGCAGAGCTATCGCGACCTGCCGCTGCTGATCAATCAGTGGGCGAACGTCGTGCGCTGGGAGATGCGCACGCGGATGTTCCTGCGCACTGCCGAGTTCCTCTGGCAAGAGGGCCACACCGCGCACGCGACCAGGGAAGAAGCGATCGAAGAGACGATGAAGATGCTCGGCGTGTACGCCGACTTCGCCGAGAACTACATGGCGATGCCGGTGATCCAGGGCGAGAAGACCGCCGCGGAGCGCTTCCCCGGCGCGGTGCAGACGTTCTGCATCGAGGCGATGATGCAGGATCGCAAGGCGCTGCAGAGCGGCACCTCGCACTTCCTCGGCCAGAACTTCTCGAAGGCCTCGGGCATCCAGTTCGCGGATCAGAACAACCAACAGACGTTCGCGTGGACGACGTCGTGGGGAGTCTCGACGCGCCTGATCGGCGGCATGATCATGACCCACGCCGACGACGACGGCATGGTGTGCCCGCCGCGGCTCGCGCCTCGTCACGTCGTGATCGTCGCGATCGCGCAGAAGCCCGAAGATCGGCCGCGCGTCGTCGAGTACTGCACCAAGCTCGCGGCCGAGCTTCGCGCGCTGCGCTACAACGACGAGAAGCTGCGCGTCGAGCTCGATATCCGCGATCAAAACGGCGGCGAGCGCCGCTGGGGCTGGGTCAAGAAGGGCGTGCCGGTGATCCTCGAGGTCGGTCCGCGCGATCTCGAGAAGGATGGCGTGTTCATGGGCCGCCGCGACAAGCCGGCGAAGGACAAGACCGGCGTCACCCGCGCCGAGCTCGTCGCGACGCTGCCGGCCTTGCTCCAGGAGATCCAGGACAGCTTGTTCGCGCGCGCGAAGGCGTTCCGTGACGAGCACACGAAGGTGATCGATACGAAGGACGACTTCTACGCGTTCTTTGCCGATCCGCCGAAGAACAAGCCGAACGATCCGACGCCGATCCACGGCGGCTTCGCGATGACGCACTACAACGGCGATCCGGCGCTCGAGACCAAGATCAAAGATGATCTCAAGGTCACCGTGCGCTGCATCCCGCTCGTGGGTGGCGAGCCCGGCACGTGTCCGTTCACCGGCGAGCCGAGCAAGCAGCGCGTCGTGTGGGCGAAGTCTTACTGATCCAGCCGCCACCTCAGCAGAAGCTGGTAGAGTCCGAGCGTCATGACGGAGTCTCGCAAGCCCGCGTACAAGCGAATCATGCTGAAGATCTCCGGCGAGGCTCTGATGGGTCCGCAGAACTTCGGCATCAACCCCGAGGTGCTGTCGACGGTCGCCACCGAGATCGCGGATGCCGCGAACCTCGGCGTCCAGGTCGCGGTCGTCGTCGGCGGCGGCAACATCTTTCGCGGCGTCAGCGCGCGCGGGATGGATCGTGCGACCGGCGACTACGTCGGCATGCTCGCGACCGTGATGAACGCGGTCACGCTGCAGGAAGCGATCGAGCGCCGCGGCGTGGTCACGCGCGTGCAGTCTGCGATTCCGATGTCACAGCTCGCGGAGCCGTACATCCGCCGCCGTGCGATTCGCCATCTCGAGAAGGGTCGCGTCGTGATCTTCGGCGCCGGCACCGGCAATCCCTTCTTCACGACCGATACGGCCGCCGCGTTGCGCGCGATGGAGATCGGTGCCGACGTGCTGCTGAAGGCGACCAAGGTCGACGGCATCTACGACAAGGATCCGAAAAAATATCCCGACGCGAAGCGCTACGAGAAGGTGACGTTCACCGATGCGCTGCGCCAGGATCTCGACGTCATGGACGCGACCGCGTTCGCGCTGTGTCGTGACAACGAGATGAAGATCGTCGTTTTCAACATGACCAACCGTGGCAACATCGAGCGCGTCGTCTGTGGCGAGGCGGTCGGCACCGTGGTCGTCAAGGACACCGATACAACCCGCTTCGCGAGCTAACCATGATCGAAGACATCACCACCGACACCGATAACGGCATGAAGAAGGCGGTCGAGTCGTTCAAGCGCGACCTCCAGAAGATTCGTACCGGCCGCGCCAACGCCGCGATGCTCGATGGCATCAAGGTCGACTACTACGGCACGCCGACGCCGGTGAATCAGGTCGCGACCGTGCAGGTCGTCGACGCCCGCCTGATCACGGTCAAGCCGTGGGAGAAGGCGATGATCGCCGTGATCGACAAGCAGATCCGCGCGAGCGACCTCGGCATCAACCCGGTAGCGGATAGTGAATTGGTTCGCCTACCGATTCCACCGCTGACTCAGGAGCGCCGCCGCGACCTCGCCAAGACCGTCGGCAAGCAGACCGAGGAAGCCCGCGTGGCCGTCCGGTCGGCTCGGCGCGACGCGATGGACATGATCAAGGACGCCGAAAAAGACAAGCAGGTGTCCGAGGACGAACGCAAGAAGGGTGAGAAGAACATCCAAGACCTGACCGACAAGTACATCGGTCAGATCGAGGACATCGCAAAGGCGAAGGAAAAAGAGATCATGGAGTTGTAGCCGCCCGACCGGGCCATCCCCGGCACTGGCAGGCTACAATTACCGGGATGTCCGGCATTCCGGCGGGCGCCGGGTCGCTTCTGGGCAAGCGCCTCGGCAAGTACGAGATCCTGGCGCTGCTCGCGCTCGGTGGTACCGCCGAGATCTATCTCGCGCGGATCGACGGCACGAACGGGTTCGAGAAGTACGTGGTGGTGAAGTGCCTCCACGATCATCTCGCGGACGACCAGGAGTTCGTGAAGATGTTCCTCGACGAGGCGCGCATGGCCGCGGTCCTCGATCACTCGAACATCGTGCAGACGTTCGAGCTCGGCGAGCACGAGGACCGCTACTACATGGTGATGGAGTTCCTCGCGGGACTCTCGCTCGCGATGATCGCGCGGCGCGCCGCGGAGCGCGTGCAGGGCGGACGGATGCCGGTGCCGTTGGTCCTCAACGTCGCCGCGCAAGCCGCGGCCGGGTTGCACTACGCGCACGAGCGCCAGCAGGGCGGCAAGCCGCTCAACATGGTGCATCGCGATATCTCGCCGCAGAACCTCGTGGTCGGATTCGAGGGCGTCGTGAAGGTCGTCGATTTCGGGATCGCGCGCGCCGAGTATCGCGAGACCAAGACCAAGGCCGGCACGATCAAGGGCAAGTTCGCGTACATGTCGCCGGAGCAGTGCGTGGCGACGAGCGTCGATCGCCGCACCGACGTGTTCGCGCTCGGCGTGATCGTGCACGAGTTGCTGACCGGGCGCCGGTTGTTCAAGCGCAACTCGCCGTACGAGACCTATCAAGCGGTGATCGATTGCGCGGTGGCACCGCCGTCGTCGCTCAACGTCGAGATCGATCCGGCGATCGACGCGATCGTGATGAAGGCGCTCGCCAAGCAGCGCGAGGATCGCTATCCGAGCGCGGAGGCGTTCGGCGACGCGATGCTCGGCTACCTCCACCATCGCGGTAAGGGCTCGGGCCCCGGCGAGATCGGACGCTGGCTCGAGGTGCACTTCCAGCAAGAGATCGAAGAGCACGGCGAGCGCATGCGCGAGCTGATCTCGGGGCGCGATCCGTCGATCGACGCCGGCTGGGACGAAGCGGCCGATGCGAAGAAGAGCGAGACCGTGCCGTTCGGCAAGGCTCGCGTACCCGGCGACGACGAAGAGGAGGAGCTCGATCTCGAGACCGGCGACGTCGAGATGGTCGGCCGCGCGAGCGAGGCCTCGCTCGATCAGCTGGTAGCGCGGCTCGGCACCGACAACGACGAGCCGCGCGACGACGACGACGGTCCGCCGCCCGAGAAGACGCGGATCGAGCAGAACCCGCTCGAGCTGCTACAGAAGCTCGAGGAGCAAGCGGCGCGGCAGAAGGTGCCGGTGCCGCAGGGCTCGGTGACGGGTGGACCCGCGCCGCTGCCGGCGCCGCCGTCGCGCAACACGCCGGCCGGCGTGCAGAAGTATCCGTCCGACCTCGCGCAGATTCCGACCGTGATCGCCGACGAGGAGAAGGGCAACACGCCGGGGCCGCGGCCGAAACCGCGAACGCCGGCGACCGGGATCCAGAGCCCGGCCGCGTACAAGGCGACGGTCGTCCACGAGGCGCAGATGCCCCCGATCCGATCGGGGCCGCTCGACGGTGGGCCGGAGCTGATGCCGACCGCGGCCGCGGTGCCGATCGATCCGCGCCACGGTCAGCCGGTGCAGCGCATCGGTTCGCAGAGCGCGACGCACGACTCGGTCAAGCTCACGCCGTCGCAGCTCGCGATCCTCGAAGGACAGAACCCGCGCTCGCACGCACCGACCGACTCGCCGTATCCGGTGCACGCCGCCGGGCAACCGTTCATGACCGACCTCGCGCCGAGTGACGTGCCGAACCCGGCGCCGCAGGTCGGACGCTCGGGCTCGCACAACCTCAACAAGGCCGCGAATCTGCTGTCGCCGGTCGGTGATCGCTATCAGCCGCACGACTGGGCGGCGGCGGCGGCGACGCCGGCGAAGGCGCTGACGCGGGTCCAGCTCGCGCTGTTGTTCGTCGCCGCGGTCGCGGGCGCGCTGCTCGTGACGATGGTGATCGCGAAGATCATCCACTGACCGGGTAGCGGCACGCGGACACGGTCTGCTCCGCGATCCGAAACCCGACGCGGGTGTAGACCCGCTCGGCATCGCTGCCGGGCGCCGACATGATCGCGTAGCGCGGGCTCGGCACCTCGCGCGCGGCGGTCGCGAGCAGCGTCGCGGCAAATCCTCGTCGACGAAACGCCGCCGCGGTCTGCACGTCTTGATAGCGCGCGACGTTACCCATCGGCACGAGGCCGAGGCTCGCGACCAGCTCGTCTTGGTCGTAGATGCCGAAGAACTTCGCGAGGCCGCGCGTGACGAGCCCACTCTGCCAGCGTGCGCGGCGCAGCAGAAACTCGCGATAGTTCTCGTCGTGGCGATCGCCGGTCGCGAACGCGAGGTCGGCGGTGTCGAGGACCTGCTCGGGCGAGAGTTGGTTGACCGCGTGAGCGGGCGCGCGGATCGAATCGGCGGTCATCACGACGCTGCGCTCGATCCGGAAGCCGTTCGCGACGAGCTCGTCCTCGGCGCCGGTATCACCGGTGACGCCGTCCCACCACAGCGTGACGTGCTTGATCGCCGGGTTCTTACCGAGCTCGTCGCCGAACCGGCGGGTCCAGAACGCGACCTCGCCGACCTGCGGCGGCGCCGGCAGCAGCAGCAGATTGCCGTAGTAGTAGCCGGGGTCATCGGGCGTCGTGATCACGACGTAGTCCCCGCGATCGGTGATCACGCCCCGGGTCGCCGCCAGTCCGAGCTCGGTCTTGAGCGCCAGACTACGGATGATCAATTTCGAACGAGCCCGAGCAGCTTCGACATCGTCTTTTCGTCGGCCGGCGGAAACTCGTAGTCGAGGAGCTCGCGCGAGGCGACCCAGCGCAGATCTGCGACCGTCGCGGGATAGGGCCGCGCTTCCGCCGGCAACTTGCACGAGTACATCGTGAGCTGCACCTGGTAGTTCGTGTACTCGTGGATCTGCTCGCCGAGCTTGGTCCCGACGATGACCTCGACGCCGATCCGGCCGCGGACCTCGCGGGTCAGCGCCGCGGTCTCTTCTTCGTCGGGCTCGATCCTGCCGCCGGGGAACTCCCACAGGCCGGGCAGGACCGCGTTCGAGTTGCGCTGGGTGATCAGGTAACGGCCCTCGTGATCGATGACGGCCGCGACCACTCGGATCACCTCTTTCATCGGCAGCAGCCCATCGCCGAGCATTATCGATGGATTGGCCGTGATTGCAACGGCCGACTGGGCGTGTATGCTCCGCGCCCGATGGCGATCCGCTTCGTCGAGATCAAGGCTGCTGACTCTACCGACGCACTCAACAGCGAGTGGGTCATCCTCGAGAACGTCGGCAAGGCCCCGTTCTCCACGCGCGGCTGCGGCATGACCGTCGGTCGTCGCGGTTCGAACAAGAAGTCGTTGCTCGGGGTCATCGACCCCGGCTTCGTGCTCGAGCCCGGGCAAAAGATGCGGATGTGCACGGGCGCCCCCGGGACCGAGAAGCACGGCATCGCCCCCGAGGACGACGTGAAGAACTACTTCTTGTTCCTGCCGAAAGTGTACGTCGCGGCGCCGGGCACGGTGCTGACGCTGGTGCTGCGCGGTTTGCCGGTCTCGAAGGCCGAGTTCGATCCGGCCGCGCCGCACGGCATCAAGGCGTAGCGACGCCGGTGTAGCGAGCGCGCGGGCGCAACAGGTAGCCCGCGGCGCGTTGCTCGAGCACGTGGGCGAGCCAACCGGCGCTGCGGGCGACGGCGAACAGCCCGGAGCCGGCGGCGGCAGGAAGGCCGAGCGAGGTGACGAGCGCGGCGAGTCCGAGATCGACGGTGGGATACAGGCCGCGCGGCTTCTTCTCGGCGGCGACGGCGTCCGCGATCGCGAGCAGCGTGCGGGCGCGCTTGTGACTCGAACCGCGCGCGGCGGCGAGCAGCGGCGTCGCGCGTGGATCGCCATCGGGATAGAGCGGATGGCCAAAGCCGGGCGGCGCTTCCCCGCGCGTGCGGAGCTCCTTGACGACGCGCGCCGCGCGCTCGGGCGAGCCGACGTCGTCGGCGTAGCGCACCAGGGCTTCGGCCGCGGTGCCGTGGCGCAGCCCGGAGACGGCGGCGAGTGCGGCGGAGAAGCACGCGTATGGATCGGCTTCGGTCGACGCGACGACGCGCGCCGCGAAGCTCGACGCGTTGAGCTCGTGATCGGCCAGGACGATCAGCGCGGTCTCGATCGTCGGCGCGATCTCGTCGTCGAGGCCGAGCGCGCGCGCCGCGATCGCCGCCACCGACGGTGCGCTGAGCGCGCGCGTGAAGTGCGCGGCGGCGAGCTCGGCATTCGCGCTCGACGCCAGCGCCGCCGCGAGCAACGGCACGAGCTGCCGGCAGCGCGACGATCGCATCGGGCCGGCCGTCGCCGCGATTCGGATCGGCGAGCCCCGCGAGCGGCACGAGCAACTGCATCACCTCGAGCGGACGGGCCCCCGCGGGCACGAGCTTGCCGAGCTGGGCGAGCGGCAGCGCCGGGCGTGGCCACGCGATCGGTTCGGTCGGCAGATAGCCCGACCACAACAGCTCCGCGACATTCTCGAACCGCACATGGGCGGCGGCGAGGTCGGTCGCGAGCCTGCCGCGATACGCGGGACCGCGCGGCGTGATCTCGGTGATCGCGGAATCCAACACCGGTTCGCCCCAGCGCAACGCTCCGGCGGCGACCGCACCGTGGCCGGCGCGCGCGCCGCTGCGGAGCTTCAGCCGATCGAGATCCTCGACGGAATACAGCCGTTTGAGACCACGCGCACCCCGCACGCTGCGGACCAGGCCACGACTCGCATACGCGTACAGCGTGCGGAGCTCGGCGCCGAGGAGCTTCGCCGCCGGTTTGGCCTCGAGAAAATGTGAAGGTTGATTCTCGAATCTACGTTGATCAACCATAGGATCCACCTTACACCGGGAGCATGGCAAGCGAAGCAAAAGGATCCGGTCTCGAAGGCGTCAACGCGGCGGACACGGCGATCTCTCACGTCGACGGCGAACACGGCCGGCTCGTGATCGCCGGTGCCGACGCCGAGCAGCTCGCGGTCACCGCGACGTTCGAACAGGCCGCGCAACGCGTGCTCGAGGCCGGCGGCGCGACGCCGATCGGCGATCTGCAGCACGCGCTCGGCCAGGCGCGCGCATCCGCGTGGGAGGCACTGCCTCGGCTCGGCGATGCGCTGGACGCGAAGGACGGCATGGAAGCGCTGCGCGCCGCGATGGCTCATCTGTGGGCGACCGGCGACGACCGCGTCGATGCGATCACCGCGATCGGTGCCGCGCCGGTGTTCGTGGCCGCGTGGAGCCGCAAGCATCGCGGCGAGGCGCCGGTCGCGCCGTCGCCGTCGCTCGATCACTCGACCGACTATCTGCGGATGACGATCGGCACGACGCCGGCACCGGCCGCCGCGAAGGCGCTCGGCGCGTACCTCGTGACCGTGATCGATCACGGCATGAACGCGTCGACGTTCACCGCGCGGGTGATCGCCTCGACGGCGAGCGATCTGATCTCGTCGGTGGTCGGCGCGGTCGGCGCGCTCAAAGGCCCGTTGCACGGTTGTGCACCGGGCCCGGTGCTCGACATGCTCGACGCGATCGGCACGCCCGCGAACGCCGAAGCCTGGCTGCTCGCCGAGCTCGCCGCCGGTCGCCGGATCATGGGCATGGGCCATCGGATCTATCGCGTCCGCGATCCGCGCGCCGCGGTGCTCGAGGTCGCGGTCAAGCCGCTCGCGAACGGCTCGGGCCGGCTCGCGCTCGCCCACGCCGTCGAGCAAGCCGCCGCGAAGATCCTGCGCGAGAAGAAGCCCGATCGCCCGCTCGCCGCGAACGTCGAGTTCTACACCGCCGTGCTGCTCGATGCGGTCGGCCTGCCGCGCGAGCAATTCTCGCCGACGTTCGGAGTCGGTCGCGTCGCCGGCTGGTGTGCGCACGTGCTGGAGCAGCGCCGCGTCGGCAAGCTGATCCGCCCGGCGTCGACGTACATCGGCCCGATGCCGCAG
>JBDTJY010000003.1:0-4990 GCA_039935615.1 Kofleriaceae bacterium | reverse complement strand
AGAAACCGCAGGAAAACGACTCGATGTACATGCGCAGCTTCGACGACCTTGACGGCCACGCCTGGGAGATTATGTGGATGGATCCCAAGGGAATGAAGAAGGCCTAGCCGCAATGACGAAGAACACGATTTGCCTCTGGTATGACAGGGACGCCGAGGCTGCTGCCCGGTTCTACGCCGAGACGTTTCCGGACAGTGCGGTGGGTGCCATCCAGCGCGCGCCGAGTGACTTCCCATCCGGCAAGAAGGGCGACGTATTGACCGTCGAATTCTCGGTCGCCGGTGTCTCTTGTATCGGTCTCAACGGTGGTCCGGAGTTCAAACATAACGAAGCCTTCTCTTTCCAAGTCGCCACCGACGATCAGCAGGAAACCGACCGCTACTGGAACGCCATCATCGGGAACGGTGGGAAGCAGAGCGCCTGCGGCTGGTGCAAGGATAGGTGGGGCGTGTCCTGGCAAATCACCCCGCGCGTGCTGACCGAGGCGATGGCCGCCGGCGGTGATGAAGCAAAGCGGGCGTTTGACGCGATGATGGGAATGACGAAGATCGACGTGGCTGCGATCGAGGCCGCGCGACGACCGGCCACGTAGTACTCCACGCCGCGCTTCGCGAGTTCCGCGCGGTAGCGTTCGCGGTCGAAGCCCACCTATGGCGCAGCCGCAGCCGCGCGCTTTTCAGCTCTCTTGCTCATTCTCTCCCCTTCCTTAGCAGCCCACCAATCGTCGAACGACAGCTCAGTTCGTCGGGTGGGTTTCGCGATACTCGGCGACCGCGTCATCCCATTCGTCGAGGTCAGCGGCAGAGAATCGGTCTCGGTAGGTCGACACGACGATCAGGCCGGTCCGTTCGTAGGCGTACACGAACTCGGGCGCGACGCCCGACGCCCGGAGGGCGGTGATCGTGTCCGCCTTCAGCGCGTCCAGGTCGATCTCCTTCGCCTGGCAGCACACCGCGAATGTCTTCCCCGAGCCGCAGGGGCAACGAACGTTGGCGAGAATCTCCGCTCGATCCATATCCGACCAGTTCCGGCCGGATCCCCAGGTGGTGTGGGAAGTGGTGTGGAGAATTCGGCCGATCGTCTAACTATGGAGCGGGAGAAGGGATTCGAACCCTCGACGTCAACCTTGGCAAGGTTGCACTCTACCACTGAGTTACTCCCGCAATGGCAGGGCGCATTTCTAGCGACCCCTTGGTCTGCTGTCAAGCGCGACCGCGCAACGAGCACAAATCCGACGCAGATCGGCCCGCTCCCGCGCATTCTACGGCTGTGGCTGCCTGGATCACGATCTACCTGAAGAGCCCAAAGCCGGTGCCCGGTGCCGCCGCGATCCGCGACGCGATGACGCTGCCGGATTGGTGGACGTTGGGCGAATCGGTCGGCCTGGAAGAGGATCAGGTCGATGCGTTCCTGGCCGGGCTCGTGTGGAGCGAAACCGAGGTCGGCCAACCCGACAAGCGACCGCTGCAAGTTCACGAGTGGACCGATCCGGACCGCGTGCGGAGCGAGATCGCCGAGCTCGATGAGATCGCCGCGACCGTCGTGCCCGACAGCGTGCGCGCGCGACTCGAAGGCGTGACCACCATCGTCGCGATCGAGTACGGCATCGGCCAGATCGGCACGATGCTCGAAGTCGTAGGCTTCGAGATCGCGTACTGGCTCGCCGCGCACTACGACGGCGTGATCAAATCGGACCACCACGCGTGGTTCGATCACGACGCACATCGCGGGGATCCATACACGTGACGGCGACGAGCGGTGACCAGGCGGGGACGTGGACGACTCCCCTCAACACCGATCCACCGGAGTTGACGGTTACCCGCGGCTAACGCGACGGCGGCGGCGCACGAACGCGAGCGCGAGGAACAGCAGCGCACCCGAACCGGTGCCACCGCCGACACTGCAACCGCCATGCGTGCCAGCGCCGTTGTCGTCACTGCCGCCCGTGGCACCGCCACCGGAGCCGGTGTCGCTGCCCGTGCTACCGCCGCCACTGCCGGTGTCGCTGCCCATGCCCGTTCCCGATCCCGAGCCATTGCCGCCACCACTGCCCGAGCCCGAGCCGGATCCCGATCCATTGCCACCGCTGAGCGCGGCGAGCATCGCGCCGTTCGGCGTGCCCACGCCCGTCGGGCCGTCCCAGCCCGCGGCCGCTTTGCACATCGCTGTCGTGCAGGTGCCGTTCTTGCCGGTCGTCACGTCGTAGAACGCGGCCGTGTTGAGGTACGCGAACTGCGCGGTCGCGCCGCCGTGCTTCGTCAACGCGTAGATGCCCGCGACCAACGGCGAGGCCGCCGAGGTGCCACCGACGGCCTGCCAGCCGCCGTTGTAGACCGCGACACCGGTGTTCGGATCACCGACCGCGGACACGTCCGAGGCCGCCCGCTTCGTACACGCGGAGCTGGTCTGCCACGACGGCTTCGCCACGTTATTCGAGCACGAGCTTCCGCCGGCGCTCCACGCCGACTCGGTCCAGCCACGGGCGCTGCCCGACGCCGTCAGCGTCGTGCCGCCGACACCGATCGTGTACGCCGACGTCGATGGATAGTCCGGGCTGGTCCCGGTGTTGCCGTTGTCGCCCGCCGCGACGAACACCGCGATGCCGGGATGGTTGAAGTACGTCTCCTGGCTGGCGACCGAGCTGTCTTCGGGGCCACCCCACGAGTTCGAGACCACGGTCGCGCCGAGCGTGGCCGCCGTCGCGTTCGCGATGTCGAGGCCATTGCCTTGATCGTCATCCGCTTGGACGACCAAGATCTTGCACTTCGGGCAGCCCGCGCTCGCCATGTCGACGTCGAGCGCCGTCTCCACGGTCCAATCGTCGTTCGACGGTGGGTTCGACGGCAGCGGCGAGGTCTGGCCCTGCTGGTTGACGATCTTCAGACAGCCGTTCGCCACCGTGCACGCGGGCAAGCTGTACTGCGACCGGTATTGCGCGAGGTCGCTCGCGAGATTGGTGTAGCCGTACGCGTCGACGATCGCGATCGTCGCGCTCGGATCGACCGACACGTCGAGCGCGTAGGCACTCGCGAGATCGTCGGCGCCGAGCCCCGACGCTTGCGCGAACGCCTTGACCCGCCCGGTCTCGTCGGTGCGTTGCTGGGCGTAGCAGCGAACCCGCCCACCATTGCAAACCGCCGCGTGCGGCTGCTGCGCGATGGTCTCGATCTCGAGCGGCACCGAGTCCGATTCGAACGTCGGCGTCGGTTGATCGACACACGCGGTGAAGGCAGTGAAACAGATTGCAACACCAAGCGTTTTCATCGGATCGAGTACACAGCGAGCGCCGTGCCACTCACTGGTTTCGGTGCAGTACTCGCGTTCGTGCACAGGTCTGCACGACGCGGACGTAGCAATTCGCGCCGTCTCCGCGCAAAGCCGTCGCGCGCATCGCACCTCTCGATCCGGTCAGCACACATCCGCGGCTAGCACGCGCTTGCCAACTCTGATCGCCGGCCGCCTCACCAGAACGCCCCGTGTAATGCGGCGTTCACAGGTCGCTATCCGCGCCGAGACCGCTGTCAGAGCCAGCGGCGGACGCGCGCGCAATAGTCGGTGTACGCCGCACCGAAGTGACCGGTGAGGTACCGCTCCTCGGGACCGATCACCGCGAGCCGCACGATCACCAACACCACCGGCAGCAGGATCAACGGCGACCACGATCCGGCGAGCAACGCACCGCCGAGGTACGCGATCGCGAGGCCGGCATACATGGGATTGCGCGACAGCCGGTACGGACCGCTCGTCACCAACGTCGCCACCGCGTGATGCGGCACGATCGTCGTCTTGTGGCGAACCACCGTCACCACACCCGACAGCGCGAACACCACACCCACCGCCAGCACGATCAACCCCGCGATCCGGACGTCTCCGATCGCCAGGCGCGGCATCACCATTCCAAGACCAAACCCCACGCCGTAGTAGAGCGGCGGCGGGATCCGGACGACCCGCGCACCGTCGCTCATCGACGCGTGGCTTTATCCGCGCCGAGCGCCGCGGCCGTCCGCTCGACGAGCTGCTCGTAGGTCTCTTCGATCGCTTCGACGATCCCGACGCTCGCCGTGACCGTGCCCTCGAGGAGGTTGGCCTCGACGATGTGCGCGCGGCAGCGGTCGATCACGATCTGCGCGCCATCGAGGGCGGTGCCCGGCATCACGATCGCGAACTCGTCACCACCGAGGCGGAAGCACGCATCCATCACGCGCGTGTGCTTGCTGAGGATCGTTCCGATCGTGCGCAGCAGCTCGTCGCCACCGGCTTCGCCGAAGCGATCGCTCGCGGTGTTGAAGCCATCGAGATCGAGCATCGCGAGGCTGAACGACTGTTGGTACCGCGCGCGGCGCGCGAGCTCGACCCCGACGCGCTCTTCGAACGCGCGGCGATTGAGCAGCCCGGTCAGTGCGTCGTGCGTGTTGTCGTAGCGCGGACGCGGGAAGCTCCGCGTGCGATGGAGCGGGATCGCGATGATGTTCGCGAGGATCTTCAGCGTGTGCAGATCCTCTTCGCCGAACTCACCGCCGGTGCGCGTCGCACCGAGCACGCCGACGACGTGCTCGCCGTGGATCAGCGGCACGCAGATCGCGCGACCATCGATGGCGCGGACCGGCTTGCGCTCGAGGACGCAGCGACCCGCGAGCGTGGACTTGAGCGAGCGCCGCATGCCGAGCTGGTTGTGACCACCCGACGAGGCGCGGCACACGACGTCATCGCCTTCGACGAGGTCGACCGTGGCCGCGGTGCCTTCGACCATCGCGACGGCGCGCTCGGCGACCAGGCGCATGATCTCATCGGTGTTGAACGCGGCCGCCGCGATCACGTTCTGCAGCTCGATGATCGAGAGCAGGCGCTGGGGGCTAGGTAGGGGCCCCGACGTTTCTGCCATAGCGGTGACTATACATGGCTGGCGCCGCTATTCCTCGGTGGTCGCGCCCCGTTTGCAGGCCAGGCCCTGCCCCTTCGCCGGCGCGGAGAGCTCGAGGTGCGCGAGCTC
>JBDTJY010000002.1:0-32238 GCA_039935615.1 Kofleriaceae bacterium | reverse complement strand
GCGGCCGCGCTCGCGGCGCTGATCGCGGGCGATGATGCGGCCGACCCGCGGCTGGGTGGCGGAGTCGTCGTCGCGACCGGCGGTGGGGCCGCGGCATCGGGCGACAACCTCGAGCGGATGCGCGCGGCCGGCTGCGTGATCGCGCTCGAGGTCGACGCCGAGACCGCACGTCAGCGCGCCGGCGATCCGGCGAGCCGGCCGTTGCTCCAGCGCGGCCCGGCGGCGGTCGCGGCGCTCGCGGCGGCGCGCGCGCCGAGCTATCGCCGGGCCCACGTCGTCGTCGATACCAACGGGCGCACGGTCGCCGAGGTCGTCGCGCAGGTCGCGGACGCCGCGCGTGCGTACGCGGGCCCTGGCAGCACGGTCGTCGCGCTCGGCGCGCGTAGCTACCCGATCGTCGTCGCCGAGCGCTTCGATCGCGCGGGGCTCGCGCGGCTCGGCGCGGTGACCAAGGTCGCGCTCGTCACCGATACGAACGTCGCGCGTCACTGGCGCGCACAGGCCGAGCGCGAGCTCACCCCGGACGTCACCCTCGTGATCGAGGCCGGCGAGGCGCACAAGACGCTCGCGACCTACGAGCGGGTGTGCGATCAGCTGATCGCCGCGGGCCTCGATCGTAGCTCCGCGATCCTCGCGCTCGGCGGCGGCGTCGTCGGCGATCTCGCCGGCTTCGTGGCGGCCACGCTGTTTCGCGGGATCACCGTGGTGCAGCTGCCGACGACGCTGGTCGCGATGGTCGATGCCGCGATCGGCGGCAAGACCGCGGTCGACACCGCGGCCGGCAAGAACCTGATCGGCGCGTTCTGGCAGCCGAAGCTGGTCGCGTGCAACCTCGCGACGCTCGCGACGCTGCCGCCCCGCGAGCGCCGCGCCGGGTTCGGCGAGCTCTGGAAGTACGCGCTGCTCGACGGGGCTGCGCTGTGGGACGCGGTCGAGCGCAGCGTGCCGTGGGCGAGCGCCGAGGCCCCGCCGGGCGCGCTCCCCGAGGCGCTGCGCGAGGCGATCACCCGCTCGATCGCGTTCAAGGCCGCGATCGTCGGCCGCGACGAGCACGAACGCACCGGCGTGCGCGCCCTGCTCAACCTCGGCCACACGGTCGGCCACGCGATCGAGTCGCACACCGGCATGCTCCACGGCGAGGCCGTCGGGCTCGGGCTGGTCGCGGCGTGTCGGGTCTCGGCCGCGCTCGGGCTCGCGGACCCTGCGCTCGAGCGCCGCGTGGCCGAGGCGCTCGAGCGAACCGGCTTGCCCCATGATCCCGACACTTATCTAACCGACGCCGTGCTGGCTCGCCTACACGTCGACAAGAAGCGGGTCGCCGATCGCGTGCGATTTATCGCGATCCGCGAGGTGGGCGCGTGTGAGCCGGTCGAGCTCGCGGTGACCGAGCTGACCGAGTTGGTAAGAACTTTGCGTTCGTCGACTTTACCTTGATACGATTTTTGATGGAGGAAGCCATGCGGCTCGTCTCAGCTCTCGCGTTCATGTCGCTCGTCGGGCTCGTCGGTTGCGCCGACAAGGGCGACGAAGGCTTTTTCATCCTGAATAACACCGCGCCCCCCGTCGGCGGCGTGTCCTGCGCGTTCACCGGCGATCCCGCGCAGCCGTTCATCGCCGCGGGTGCGATCTCGTACCTGGCTCCCCAGGGCTACGTGTTCACGCCGCTGCTCGAGAGCCGGATCACCGCGGTCCTCGGCCACGAGGCCGAGCGGACGATCCACCTCGAGGGCGCGAACGTGACGCTGCAGGTCGCCAACGGAGGGATGCAGCAGCAATTCACCGCGCTGTTCTCCGGCAGCCTCGCACCGAACAGCGGCACGACGAACGTCTCGTTCGAGCTGCTCCCGGTGAGCTCGATCAAGGCGCTCGGCAGCGCGAGCCAGAACGTCGAGGTCGTCGCGAGCGTCTCGGCCTACGGCACGCTCGGGGGCGGGCGGATCGAGGGCGAGCCATTCCAGTATCCGATCACGATCGTCGCGCCTGACAACGGCATCGTGTTCGGCGCGAAGACGCCGAGTCAGGCCGGTACGCCCTGCCTGAACGACACGAACACACCTCGCAGCGGCAACGCTTGCAACGTGTTCCAGGACGGCGTGGTCGACTGTTGCGTGTCGGCGACAGGCACCAACGTCTGCCCCGCCGTCCCCGAGATGTAGTACCGTCTACAGACCATGTTCGCCGAGCATCTCAAGAAGATCGTCGACAACATCGATGGCGGCATCGCCGCGGTTGTCATGGGACTCGATGGCATTGCCGTCGAACAATACGTGCGCCAGGCCGACCGGCTCGACGTCAACACCGTCGGGATGGAGTTCTCGTTCATCCTGTCGCAGGTTCGCAAGGCCGGCGAGAGCCTCCAGGTCGGCAACCTCGAGGAGCTCGCCGTCAAGGCGCAGCGCCTCGTGCTGGTGTGCCGGATGTTGTCGCCACAGTACTTCGTGGCGGTGGTGATGCAGCCCGAGGGCAACTTCGGCAAGGCGCGCTTCCTCGCACGGATGGCCGGGCCGGCGCTCTCCGCGCAGCTGTGATCCGGATCCAGGTCCTCCACGGGCCGAACCTGAACCTCCTGGGGAAGCGCGAGCCCGAGCACTACGGCACGCTGACCCTCGCGCACATCGACGCGGAGCTCGCCCGGCGCGCCGCCGAGCGCGGCGCCGAGGTCCGCTGCGCGCAGAGCAACATCGAGGGCGAGCTGATCGACCTGATCCAGCGCGCGGCCGGCTGGGCCGCTGCGATCGTGATCAACCCCGGGAGCTACTCCCACACCTCGATCGGCATCCGCGACGCGATCGAAGCCGTCGGGCTGCCGACGGTCGAGGTCCACCTCTCGAACATCTACGCGCGCGAGCCGTTTCGGCACGAATCGATCACCGCGGCGCGGTGCGTCGGAGTGATCAGCGGATTCCGAGCACAAAGCTACTACCTGGGCCTGGACGCCGCTCTCGCTCATGTGGATAGTTCCGACCGATCTCATGGCAAAGGCAAAGTCAGACCGCGAACCCGGAGCAAGTGAGCACGAGCTCGTCACGATGGCGCGAGGGCTCGCGGAGATCGCCACCGCGCACGACCTGTCCGAGCTGATCGTCGACACCAAGGACACGACGCTCACGATCCGTCGCGGTGGTGGCACGGCGATGCAGATGATGCAGCTGCCGCAGCTGCCCCAGATGGCGGCGATGCCTCATGCGGCCGCGCACGCGCACGCGCCGGCCGCCGCACCCCCGGCCGTCGCGATCGATGACAAGAGCCACGTCGTGACGTCGCCGTTCGTCGGCACGTTCTATCGCAAACCGAACCCGGACTCGGCGAACTACGTCTCGCTCGGCGACAAGGTCGACAAGGGCCAGGCGCTCTGCATCGTCGAGGCGATGAAGCTCATGAACGAGATCGAGGCCGACACCGCCGGCACGATCACCGGAATCCTCGTCGAGGATGGCACCTCCGTCGAGTACGGCCAGCCGCTCTTCAAGATCACCTGATCATGTTCAAGAAAGTCCTGGTCGCCAACCGAGGCGAGATCGCGCTCCGCGTGATCCGCGCGTGCAAGGAGCTCGGGCTGCGCTCGGTCGCGGTGCACTCGACCGCCGACACCGACGCGTTGCACGTCAAGTTCGCCGATGAAGCCGTGTGCATCGGGCCGCCGCCGTCGCGCCAGAGCTATCTCAACGTCCCGCAGATCATCTCGGCGGCCGAGGTCACCGGCGCAGACGCGATCCATCCAGGCTATGGCTTTCTGTCCGAGAACGCCGACTTCGCCGAGGTGTGCAAGAAGTGCAAGCTGACCTGGATCGGGCCTTCGCCGGACGCGATGCGCCTGATGGGCGACAAGATCTCGGCGCGCGAAGCGATGCGCAAGGCCGGCGTACCGATGCTGCCGGGCACCGCGGGCATCCACGACGAGATCGCGCTGCTCGAGTCCGCGCAGCGGATCGGCTTCCCCGTGATCCTCAAGGCGAGCGCCGGCGGCGGTGGCCGCGGCATGAAGATCGTCTACGAGAAAGAGAAGCTGCTCGACGCGTGGGCGACGGGCCGCACCGAGGCGCAGGCCGCGTTCGGCAACCCCGAGATGTTCATGGAGCGGTACTGCCAGAAGCCGCGCCACATCGAGATCCAGGTGATCGGCGACAAGCACGGTCACTACACCCACCTCGGCGAGCGCGAGTGCTCGATCCAGCGCCGTCACCAGAAGGTGATCGAGGAAGCGCCGAGCGCGATCCTCCACGAAGAGACCCGTCGCAAGATGACCGAGGCCTCGGTCAAGGCGATCGAGGCGATCGGCTACACCAACGTCGGCACGATGGAGTACCTGCTCGACACCGATGGCAGCTTCTACTTCATGGAGATGAACACGCGGCTCCAGGTCGAGCACCCCGTGACCGAGCTCGTGACCGGGCTCGACATCGTGCGCGAGCAAATCCGGATCGCCGCGGGTGAACCGCTCTCGTTCAAGACCGAGCGCAAGCCGCGCGGTCACGCGATCGAGCTCCGGATCAACGCCGAAGATCCGACCACGTTCGCACCCTGGCCGGGCAAGATCACCGCGGTCCACTTCCCGGGCGGGCTCGGTGTACGTGTAGATACGCACGTGTACGCAGGCTACGTCGTCCCCCCCAACTACGACTCCCTGCTCGCCAAGGTCATCGTCCACGACGTCGACCGGCCCGCCGCGGTGCGCCGCGCCCGCCGCTGCCTCGAGGAGATGGTGATCGAGGGCCCGCGCACCAACATCCCGTTCTTGCGCCGGATCGTGAATCACCCCGATTACATCAAGGGGGACGTCGATACCGGATTTGTCGCGAGGATGCTGGCCGAGCGCGCCGCCTGATCGGCGAGGATCACATGTGGTTCGCCAGGAGGGTTAACGCTCGGGATTCGTTCGTGGATTTCGTTGACCCATAGGCACCTGCCGGGTACCCTTTCAAGTCGCTCGCTGTGATGCATCGCACCCGCAGGTTCCAGAGCAACCGTGGCTTTTAACAAAGAAAAGGTCATGGATGCGGCTCGGAAGTTTGTCGATAAGGGACAGATCGACAAAGCGGTAAAGGAGTACCTGCGGATCGTCTCCGAAGATCCGAAGGATGTCCGCGTGTGGTTGAAGATCGGCGACCTCTACGCGAAGAAGGGCGCGAAGCAAGAAGCCACCGACACGTACCTGAAGGTCGCGCGCTTCTACGACGAGCAAGGCTTCTTCCTCAAGGCCGTCGCCGTCTACAAGCAGATCCTCAAGCTGGATCCGCGCCTCGTCGACGTGATCCTCAAGCTCGCGGAGCTCTATCGCCGGCTCGGTCTGATGAGCGATGCGATGCAGCACTACGAGAGCGTCGCGGCGCACTTCCATCGCGAGGGCAACACCAAGGACGCGCTCGACACGGTCAAGAAGCTCGTCGATCTCGACCCGGAGAACATCGCGACGCGGATCAAGCTCGCGGAGCTGTACTCGAAGGAGAACCTGCTCGACGAAGCGGCGACCCAGTTCACCCACGCGTGCGAGCAGCTGCGCCGCCAGGGCCGCCAAGACGACTTCGTGAAGGTCGCGGAGCGCCTGCTGTGGCACAAGCCCGACAACCACGCGCTCAACCGAGAGCTCGCCGGCTTGTACCTGCGCCGCAACGATCCGCGCCGCGCGCTCCAGAAGCTGCAGGCGTGCTTCAAGGCCGATCCGCGCGACGTCGAGACCCTCGGCCTGCTCGCGATCGCGTTCTCCGCGCTCGAGCAGAAGTCCAAGACGGTGAGCGTGCTCAAGGAGCTCGCGCGCATCCACCTCGAGAACAAGTCGCGCGACAAGGCCGGCGAGGTCTATCGCAAGATCCTCGAGATCGTGCCGACCGATCAGGACGCCCTGACCTTCGTCGGCGCGAACCCGGCGCCGGCCCCGGTGCGCGCGGCCGTACCACCGCCGCCGCAGCCGCGCGCGAACACGCCGCTGCCGGCCGCGGTGCGCGCCGCGACGAGTGACGCGAAGTTCGCCGCCGAGGGCGCCAAGTTCTCGCTGACCAGCGACATGCCGGCGATCCCACCATCCGCGCGGATGACCGGCTCGATGCCGCTGGTCGACGAGCAGAGCCTCTCGGGCGTCGACTTCGCCCTGCCCGAGTACGACGACGCCGATTTCTCCGCGGACATGGAGCCGCCGCCAGATCCGCGCACGCGCTCTGCCGCGGGCGAACGTCATGCCGAGGAGATCTCGAAGATCCTCGCCGAGACCGACGTCTACGTGAAGTACGGGCTGCACCAGAAGGCGGTCGACCACCTGCGTCGGGTGTTCACGCTCGACGCCGAGAACGTCGAGGCCCACGAGCGCCTCAAGGACATCCTGATCTCCCAGGGCCGCGAGCACGAGGCCGAGGTCGAACTGCTCAAGCTCGCCGAGTTGATCGCGCCGAGCGATCCAGATCGCGCCGAGATGTACCTCCAGGAGCTGCTCGCGATGAACGGCACGCACACGGGTGCGTTCGAGCTCGCGCGCCGGTTCCGCCTGCGTGTCGCGCGCCTGTCCTCGGCGTCGGCCGAGGTCGAGTACTCGGGTGGTGGGGTCGCGGAGGTCGATGGCGACCTCGATGACCTCGAGCTATCGACGCCGCCGCCGCGCGCGATCGGCCGCTCGCGTGGGGTCTCGCCCCGCGATTCAGTCGACGACTTCGATCCCGACGAGTTGATCGGCGGCAAGGACATCGCGAACGGTAGCCCCGCGCCGGGCCGGCCGCCGCGCGCGCCGGTGCAGGAGTACGACGCCAGCTTCGATTCGCACGGCCAGTCGACGCGCCAGGTGCCCTCGGAGCAGATCGAAGCGCTTGCCCAGATGGACGGCGCGTACGACGACGACGACAGCGCGATCCTGCACTCGCGCGCACCGAATCCGAGCGCGTGGAGCGGTAGCGACGAGGACGCGCTCGAGGCTCAGCTCGACGACGCCGCGCTCGGCGAGGACATCGACCTAGGCGTCGCCGCGGAGCTCGGCCAGTCCGACGAGGATCTGCCGTTCGATCCGGATGCGGCGCGCGCGTTCGACGCCCACATGCACAAGGGCGAGACCGCCGCGGCATACACCGTCAGCGGTTTCGAGGAGACGTCCCTCCCGAACCTCCGCGATCCGCAGGTCTATGCCGACCTCGAAGGCAACGAAGGCAACGATGGGCTCGCGGTCGCGGGCTCCTACGATCCCTACGGTGCGGGCGCGCACGACGACGCGACGGCGATCAGCGTGGACGTGATCGAGCCGGCGCACGCGGAGAGCTTCGTCGAGGACGATCTCGACGAAGCGGACTTTTACGCCCAGCAGGGGATGTTCCCCGAGGCAATGGACGCGCTCTATGCGCTGCTCGAGCGCTATCCGGATCATCCGCTCGTGCTCAACAAGATGCGCGAGATCCAGGCGCTCGAGCGGGGCGAGCAACCGATCGTCCACACGCCGGCGGCGGGCCACGAGGTCGAGACCGAGGGCGTCGACGTGGAGCTCGACTCCGCGCCGATCGAGCTCACCGACGGCACCGCCGCGCTCGACCTCGACGAGATCGAGGAGATCTCGGATGACCTCGAGGAGGTCTCGCCGGACGTCGAGGACGTCGAGGACGTCGAGTTCGAACCAGCCGCCTCCGAGGGAGCCAAGCGCAAGCCGAGCGTGCTGCTCGAGAAGCCCGTCGACGAAGGTGACGCCGATACCCACTACGATCTCGGCCTCGCCTACAAGGAGATGGGCTTGTTCGACGAGGCCGCGAAGGCGTTCGACAAGGCGATGCGCGCGCCCGGCCGCGAGGCGCAGTGCCGCGTGATGCTCGGCATGTGCCAGCGCGAGCAGGGCAACCCGCAGGAAGCGATCCATCAGTTCAAGCAAGGCCTGCACGCGAACCCGAGCGATCGCGAGCGGCTCAGCCTGTACTACGAGATCGGTAACACCTACGAATCGATCGGCGACAGCGGCGAGGCCCTGTACTACTTCGAGGCCGTGACCAAACGCGACCCGAAGTTCGCGGACGCCGGCCAGCGGGCGGAGGGCCTGCGCGCCGGCGGTGGGCGCGCCGTCCAGCCCGAAGACGACCTGTGAGCTAGCTCGCCGCGGCGACGCAGGTCGAGACCAGCTTCATGTACTTCTTCCAGTCCCAGTACTTGCCGGGATCGGTGTGATGGCCGACGCCGCCGCATAGCCCCGCGACGCCGCGCGCGTCGCTGCACAGCGTGTGCGACGCGAGGCTCGACGGCACGTTGAGGTGCCCGAAGATGTGCTTGCGATCGACCGGGATGTGATAGCGGTGCGCGATCGAGCAGGTCAGCGCCGCCGACGCGCTATACAGCGTGTCGGTGTAGTAGCCGCCGCCGTTCTTCTTGTGCGCGAAGCCCTCGTGCTCGATGCCGATCGAGTGCCGGTTGAACCAGCCATGACCAGCGTGCCATGCGTCATCGTGCTCGTACACCATCTTGACGATGTGACCGTCGTGCGAGCGCACGATGTAGTGCGCCGAGGTCTGGTTCGCCGGGTTCTTGAACACCGAGATCGCGCCCGCCATCGTTCCCTCGATGTCGTGGATCACGACATAGCGGATCGCGTAGCCATCGCGGCTGCCGAAGTTCGGCGACCGGATCCACTGGAACGGCGGCGTCGTGCCCGGCTTGACCCTACCGATCGCGTCGGGGCCGAGCGTACCGGCATCGGTCTCGTCGTCGGGCGAGATGCTCGCGGGCTGGAGCTGCGCGCCGTCGCCGTCGAGCACGAGGCGCTCGCCGTCCTCGGTCGTGACGTCGAACCCGGTGGCGATCGCGTTGTCGAGCGAGGTCAGGGCGAGCGTCGCGGCCTCGTCCTCGACGCCGAGGAACGCGGTCGTCGCGTCGCGCACCGAGCCCATCGCGTGCGCGTCGGCCGCGAGGATCGCGGCGGCGCCGTCGATGTTCGCCGCGACATCGGATTTCAGCGCATCCGAGTCGCGGCCGGTGAGCTGCGCGGCCCGCGCGATCTGGGCGTCGGTCAGGTACATCAGGCCCCAGCTCTGGTCCGGCGCCATCGCGACGGGATCGGCGGTCGCGGGCGTGGCGTCGTCAGCTTCGTCGACCGGCGTATCCACGAGCAGCTCCGCGCTCGGGTCGGTCATGTCGATCGCCGGATCGTCGGTGCTGTCCTGCTGCTGCGCGGGATCGAACCGGCCCTGCTGATAACCGATCGTGACGAGCCAATCCTCGTCGAGGCCGTAGCGCTGCGCGGCGGCGTGATACGCGGCGTTGCGCGCGCCCGGCAGGTCTTCGACGTGGGTGGCGGGCTCGGTGCCGCACGCGGCGATCATGCCGAGCGTGCCAAGCATTCCAGAAATCGAAATCGATCGCAGGGTCATGTCGCTCCTTCGTATCCTCGGGTCCCTCTCAGCAATGCCCGGGCCGGACGGCGGCGCTGCGATCTCGCGTGGTTGAGGGCCTCGTGGGGGAGGGGCAGCCCCACTCGCGCACGACCGTGTGCAGCCCCGCGTGGTAAGCCCGGCTCATGACGACCCGGACCGAGAGCGACAGCATGGGGACGATCGAGGTGCCGGCCGAGCGCTACTGGGGCGCTCAGACCGAGCGCTCGCTGCATCACTTCAAGATCGGGACGGAGCGCATGGCGCCCGAGTTGATCCGCGCGCTCGCGATGATCAAGAAGGCCGCGGCGCTCGTCAACGGCGAGCTCGGCGTGCTCCCACCGGAGCTCGCGCGCCGGATCGTCGACGCCGCGGACGAGGTGATCGCCGGCAAGTTTCCCGACGAGTTCCCGCTCGCGGTGTGGCAGACCGGCAGCGGCACGCAGACCAACATGAACGTCAACGAGGTCATCGCCGCCCGCGCGAACGAGCTCGCGACCGGGACCCGCGGCGGCAAGCAGCCGGTTCACCCGAACGACCACGTCAACCGCGCGCAGTCGACCAACGACGCGTTCCCGACCGCGATCCACCTCGCGCTCGTCGATCGGATCAGCTCCCACCTGATCCCGGCGGTCGCGGCGCTGCGCGCGACGCTCGCGGCGAAGGCCGGAGAGTTCGCCGAGATCGTCAAGATCGGCCGTACCCACCTCCAGGACGCGACGCCGCTGACGCTCGGCCAGGAGGTCTCGGGCTGGGTCGCACAGCTCGATCACGGGCTCGCGGCGATCCGCGCGGGGCTCGTGCCGGTCTACGAGCTCGCGCAGGGCGGTACCGCGGTCGGTACCGGGTTGAACGCGCACCCCGAGTTCGCGGTGCGGATCGCGAGCACGCTCGCCGAGCTCACCGGCCATCCGTTCGTGACCGCGCCGAACAAGTTCCAGGCGCTCGCGTCGCACGATGCGGTGCTGTTCGTGCACGGCGCGCTGCGCACGCTCGCCGCCTCGCTGATCAAGATCGCGAACGACGTGCGCTGGCTCGCGAGCGGACCGCGCTGCGGGATCGGCGAGCTCCGGATCCCCGAGAACGAGCCCGGCAGCTCGATCATGCCGGGCAAGGTCAACCCGACCCAGTGCGAGGCGATGACGATGGTCTGCACGCAGGTCCTCGGCAACGATACGGCGCTCGCGGTCGCCGGCGCGTCGGGCAACTTCGAGCTCAACGTGTACAAGCCGCTGATCGCGCACGCCGTCCTGCAGAGCGTCCGGTTGCTCGGCGACGCGTGCGCCTCGTTCGACGAGCACTGCGCGCGCGGCATCGAGCCGAATCGCGCCGAGATCGCGACCAAGCTCCACGGCAGCTTGATGCTCGTCACCGCGCTCGCGCCGCACGTCGGCTACGACAACGCCGCGAAGATCGCGAAGCGCGCGCACCACGACGGCACCACGCTGAAGGAAGCCGCGGCCGCGCTCGGCCTCGTGACGCCCGAAGACTTCGAGCGCTGGGTGATCCCCGAGACGATGACTAGCCCAGCTTGATCGCGAGGTTCGTCGCGGTGACGCGATGGATCACCATCGAGATCTTCGTCGGTGTGAAGCCGTCGAACGTCACCTCGAGCTGATCGAGCCCGTCGAAGTGCAACCGGTCGCACGTGATCTCGGCGGGGCCGACCTTGAGATCCTTCACCGTGGTGTCGATGCTGCCGATCGCACCGCTCAACCGACCGACACCTTTGTTGCCGATCGCACCGGAGACCTTGAGGTCGACCATGCCGGGCGTGTCGTCGCCTCCGAACGCGATCACACCCTGACCGATCTCGAGGTTGCGCGGCGCGAGCAGCGAGATCGCGATGTCGATGCCGTCGACCTTGAGCGAGCGCAGCACGCCGCCGTTCTTGGGCTCTTTCTTCGGTGGTCCGGCGGCGCCCGTCTTGAAGTCCGTCAGCGAACGCACGGGGACGCGACCGAACGCCGCGAGCGCCGACGCATCGTTGTCGAGTTGCCACGTGATCAGGTCATGCGACGAGCCGAAGATCGGCACCTTCCACACGATCTTCAAGAGATCGTCGTCGTGCTTGATGTCGAGGAACGCACCCTCGAGCCAATCGAGGCTGTCCTCGAGCGCGCGAAAATCGAGGCTGCCTTCTTGGATCGGCACGCGCAGTTGCTGATCGAGCGTGCGAATCCCGAGCACCGGCAGATCGAGCTGGACCTTCAACGTCAGATAGATCCGGCCGGTCAGGCTATCGAGGAAGCGCAGCTTCTCTTGCCGGCGCGTCGGCGATTTCGGCGTGGCCGGCGCGTCCGCGGGCTTGCTGCGTCCGAACGGACCGTTGATATCGACGCGCAGCTCGGAGAACGACACGTGCGGCGACACCAGCTCGAGCCGGCCACCAGCGGCGATGTCGGCGGCGCGCACGAGCCGCAGGCCGTGTGGCATCTCGACGCGATCGGCGGTGATGCTGTAGCGACCGGTATCGGACTCGAGCCAGGCCGTGCCGATCGACGCGGACTCGGCGTCCCAGCGCAGGATGCCGAGCTGGCCCTCGAGCTTCTCGAACGAGCAGTCGGCCGCGCCGTACGTCGCACTGCCACTCCTGCCCTCGACCTTGTGGGTCTGAGCGTGCGGGAACACGAGGCGGCGACCGGCTTCATCGCCGACGAACGCGAACTGCTGGACCTCGATGTCGGCCCCGACCTTGGTGGGCATGCGCAGAGCGACAGTACCTCAGTTACTATCGGTCGGTGCCACCGCCGCAGGAAGACGCGACCAAGCGTGGAAAGCGCACGCGTCTCGGCGTGGGGCCCACCGAGCGCAAGCGTACGAAGCCTCCCGAATCGAGCTTGCCGATCGGCGAAGTCGTGCTCGAGCGTTATCGCGTCGAAGAGGAGCTCGGCTCGGGTGCGATGGGAACGGTCTATCGCGCGCGCCACACGAAGCTCGATCGCTGGGTCGCGATCAAGGTGATGCACGAGCACCTGATGCACGAGCCGGCGCTCGTGCAGCGGTTCCAGCGCGAGGCCAAGGTCGCCGCGAGGCTCGCGCATCCGAATGTCGCGGCGGTGCTCGATGTCGGCGAGACCGAGGATCGCAAGCTCGTGATGGTGCTCGAGCTCGTCGAGGGCAAGAGCCTCGGGCTGATCATGGAGACCGAGACGCTCGACGTGCAGCGGATCCTGCGGATCGTCGCGCACCTGTTGCGCGGGCTCGATCACGCGCACGGCATGGGGCTCGTACATCGCGATCTCAAACCCGACAACGTGTTGGTCGAGGCCGCCGGCACGCCCGAAGAGGTCGCGCGGATCGTCGACTTCGGCATCGCGACGCTCCAGCAGGACGACACGCTCGAGAAGCTGACCGGCACCGGCATGATCGTCGGCACGCCGCTGTACATGGCGCCCGAGCAAGCGCGCGCCGAGAAGGTCGACCATCGTGCGGACCTCTACGCCCTCGGCATCATGCTGTACGAGATGCTGTCTGGAACGTCGCCGTTCGAAGGCTCGGCGATGGAGGTCGCGGTCGCGAAGATGGATAAGGATCCGCCGCCGATCTGGGTGCGCGCTCCGAACATCGAGCGCAATCGCGTGCTCGAAGCGATCCTCGCGAAGTTGATCGCGCGCGTGCCGGCGAAGCGCTTCTCGACAGCGCACGAGGCGCTCGAGGTGATCGAAGCGTATCGCCGGCACCCCGATCAGGCCGCGGCGATGCTCGGCGTGATCGATACCGAGCGGGCCTTGCGGGTCATCTGGTTGCCGGATCCACCGACGTAGTAGGTCTCGGCGCAGGCCATCCGAATCGAGTAAGCTGGCCTCGTGAGGGCCGTGTGGTTCGTCGCCGTCCTGGCGGCATGCGGGACCGACCCGACGCAGATCCAGCTCGTGGTCGCGGGGCCGCAGCCCGTGTACTTCATGGCGCAGATCGCTGGCCGGCCGTGGCAGACGATCGACGGCGTCTACGACGGTCTCAACAACACCTACGAGCTCGCGATCGACGGCGACTTCGAGCTCGTGATGGTGTGCAGCGATACGGCGTTCCAGGCCGGCGAATTGTTCGGCACCGTCGCCGACGCGATCGTGACGATCGGATCGTGGCACCCACCCTGTGCCGCACCGCCGCCGATGATCGAGACCGGCGGCCCCAAGCTCGAGGTCACCGGTCAGCTCGATCAGCAGGGCTTCGTCAGCATCGGGTCGCAGCGCGTCACCGTCAACGACCCGACGCAGCCGTTCCGGCTCGAGATTCCGGCCGGCAGCTACGACGTCGCGATCACGAGCTTCAACTTCGTCGTCGGAATTTTCCATGATCGCGTGATCTCCGGGCCGACCGATCTCGGACTGCTGTCGTTCACGACCGCCTCGCCGATGCTGACCAACGACTACGAGTTTGCGCTCGACACCGATGAGGTCGCCGATGCCGCGACGACCGTCGTCACGCGCAACAACACCATCTTGCAGTTCACCTACCCGCCGAGCCGAGCGGTGTTCGTCTCCGGCGATCAACTCTCGTACGGCGACCACCAATCGTTCACGTTCTCCACGGGGCGGCGCAGCGCCAGCGTCCTCGACTTCGCCTCCGTACCCGGTCAGTTCGATCTGCTCGCGACGCTCCGTCCGTACGCGTGGGACAAGGCGACGCGCTCCGTCCAGTGGTCGCCGACCGGCGAGTTCTTCACGACGGCCTCGATCGAATTCAGCGATGGCACGAACAGCGAAGCCGTCACCGAGTCGAAGCGGTGGATCGATCAGCACGATCCTCAGGTGCTCGCCGTCGACGAGACCGGCCCACCCGGGTATCGCTGGGCGATCGGCGCGGGAATCAATTCCATGCTCGAGGTCGAGCTCTGGAGCTCCGACCTCGTGCTCGTCTCTCGAACGGGTCAATCGTTCCAACCCGTGCGCTGACGCTCACCTGGCCCGCGTTGATTCGCATTCTCGGCGGCCTCGCGTGGCATGGATCCTGAAACCTGCATCACCATGCAGGACGACCGTTGGCTGCTCCCGTCGCGTCAGAGTGATGTTCCCGGGCGCGATCTGATCGCACCGGCGCGATTGCACGGTCGTCGGGAAGGAACGTTCCTCGCGCTCGCATCGCTGTTCCTGATCGCGACGCTCGCGTTACCGCTGTGGTTCGCATCGACGTGGGTGATCGATCTGACCGGTTTACCGATCGATCTCGCCGGGGCGACCGAGCTGTCGATCGGCGTGCTGCTGTTTCCGCTCGCGCTGATCGTCGGTCAGCTCGTCACCGAGCTGTACGGTGCGCGCCGCGCCGGCATGCTCGTCCTCGCCGCGACCGTCACGAGCGTGGCCGTGATCGGTGGCGAGGCGTTGACGATCGACGGCTATCCACGGGCGCTCGCCCTCACGCTCGTCGCATGCACCGCGGTGACAAATGCGATCAACGTGTTGGTGTTCGCGACCGCGCGCCGCGCGATGGACGGTCGCGCCCTCGCACTCCGCTCGTTCGTCGCGACGCCGGTCGCGCTGCTCGCAGGGTGGTCGGCGTTCACGGCCACCTGGGTCGCGATCGGGCTCGAGCTCGATGACGCGCTCGCGCTCGCCTCCACGCCGTGCCTGTACGCGCTCGCGTGCGCCCTGGTCGGCGCGCTGCCTCTCGTGATCGCGCGCCGCGCGGTCGGTGCGTATCTGCGGATCGCCGGGCCGCTCCAGGATCAGGTCCAGCCGGGGCGCCGCCGCTTGCCGCCCGCGCTGATCGTCGATGACTCGCAGCCGTTCCGCCGGCCCTCGTTCAACCCGTACACCACGGGCGAGCTACAGTTCTTCGCCGAGGGTGACGAGCTCGCGAACACCGAGGCATAGCGGCGACACCTGCTGCCACTCGGCGGATCGAGCTGCCGGTGCGCTCGCGCCGAAGGCGAGGGCGCCGACAATTCCGCTGCACTCCGCATGCAGTTTTCGTCTCCCGGGGCCGGCAACCGACGACCTCGGGAGACGAACGCAACTCGGCATTCCGGCTGCATCTTGGTCGGTGATGCCAACCAACCTGTTCGAGACGATTTCGACCAACGAGCTCTCCACCGCCAGCGGCGGGATGCCGGCGAGCGCCAACTGGATCATGCAGCACGAGTCGGGTGGTAATACGCACGCGCAGAACCCGACCTCGACCGCGTACGGCGCCTTCCAGATGCTGAAGGCGACCCGCAAGCAGTACATGGGCGCGAACTGGCGGTCGTCGGATCTCGACGCGCAGTACGCCGGTGCGTCCAAGTACGTCGACCAGCGCTACGGCAGCTGGGACAACGCGAAGTCGTTCTGGCAGCAGCACCACTGGTACTAGCGTTTGCGCAGGCGGTGCAGCGTGAAGCCGAGCACCGCGACGCCGATGAACGCGAACAACACGTCGGTCTTCCACGGCTCCTGATCGAGCAGCGGCGTGCGGCGATAGCAGAACTTGGTGGCCTGGACCCAGCCACCGACGAAGCTCTTGCCCTCGTCGACGCGCTGCTGATCAGCCTTCGTCGGATCGAGCGGCGCGGTCTCGTTCTCGTCGAGCGGGATGTCGCGAAATGCGTAGTAACTGCACTTCGCGACCGGAGCGAGCAGCCACAGGCACATCACGATCGCGCCGAGGAGACACCAGCGCGCGATCCGTCGCCAGTCGTAGTCGAACAGCGACCAGGATGCCACGCACCGAGCGTACTCCTAGTTGCTGCGAGCTCACCTCGAGTGCCGTGCGTGCGCCAGTTCGTCACGCGAGCTGCCGGGTCGCGCCGCTCCGAACGCCGGCACCCGGGACCTTTTCTCCAGATAGCAGGCTAGCGAATACGCCGGGTTGGCCTGGTTTCCGCGCGAGCCGGCAATCGCATTGCCAACCGCCCCGGGAGTCGGCTAGTACGCAGTGTGGCTGATGAAGAACCTGCTGCTCCCCCGGTGGGCGGCATCAAGAAAAAGACGCTGATCACGATCGCCGTCGTGACGCTCGCGGCGTGGGCGTTCGCGGTGCAGACCGGATCGACGGTGATGATGATCATCGTCGCCGTGCTGACCGCGGTGTTGCTCGGCGTGATGACGTGGGCCTTCCTACAACTGCGCAAACAGCGCGGCCTGATCGGCCTCCTGCGCGGTGCCGCGGATTCTCCCGAGGCGCGTCGCGAAGCACTCGCGAAGCTCGATGCACAGAAGGACGCGAACGAGCCGGTCAACGTATTCGCGCGCGCGCAGTTGCTCGCCGCGGATGATCCGAAAGCCGCGCTGAAGCTGCTCGAGACCGTGCCGACGAGCAAGTTCCACGCGGCGATGCAGGACGATGTCTCGCTGTTGCTCGCGCAGCTCTATCTCGGCGTCGGCCGCACCCAGGATGCGCGCAAGGCGGCGGACACGATCAACGTCGACAACCCCGAGCGCAAAGAGGTTCGGCCGATGGCCGCGGCGATCATCTCCGAAGCGTGGGCGCGCACCGGCAAGCCGAAAGATGCGCTCGCGCTGCTCGAGACGATCGAGCTGCCGAAGAAAGATTCGGCGCAACTCGCGACACAGATCCGCGTCGTGCGCGTGTTCGCGAAGTTCGCGGCGAACCAGCGTGGCCCGGCGCGCTCCGAGCTCCAGCAGCTCGCCGACGAGGACGTCAACAACCTGAGCCGGTTCCTGGCGCCGCAGTTTCGCGTCCACCCCGAGCTCCAGAAGCTCGCGCGCGCCGTGCTCGAGCAGCACCCGCAAGCGCGCGCGATGTCGAAGCAGCAAGCGCGCTCGCAGAAGCAGCGCTAAGGCGTCTCTTCGTCGGGCTCGGGCAACGCGGCGGGAATCACGCCGAGGAGCGCGAGCCCCTCCTCGAGGTACGAGGCGAAGCGCTGGCGATCGAGCGAGTTGCGGCGAGCGTCGGCTTCGGCGAGCTCGGCGCGCAGCGACAGCTCGCGGTTGGTGTCGGTGATCGACATGTTGGCGGTCGTGGCCGACGCGAGCCGTTCCTCGACGGAGGTCTTGTCGGCCTCGAGTGCGGCGATCCGCTCCTTGGCTTCGGCGGCCTCGCGCTGGAGCTTCTTCTGGGCTTCGCGCAGGCCGTTGACCGTGTTCTCCCAGTACTGCTCGCGGAGCTCGGTGTTGCGCGTCGCTTGCTCGAGCGCGGTGGCCTTCTCGTCGTGCGCCGAGGTCAGGCGAGCGACCTCCGAGGTGTGGCGCTGGAGCAGCGCGGACTGATCGCTGGAGTGCTGCTCGGTCAGTTGCGCGACCTCGCGCGTATGCGCTTCGGTCGCCTCGGTCTGTGCCCGCGTCGCTTCGGCGCGGGTCGCCGCGAGCTCGCTGGTGAGGCGTTCGCGCTCCTCGGCGAGACCGCGCGCTTCGAGCGCCCGCGGTTCGAGCTCGCCGCGCAGCGTGGCGACGGAGCGCTCGTGCGCGCCGCGCAGTTGCGTGACCTCTTCGTCGTGCGCGGCGCGCTGGCGTTCGGTCGTCGCCTGCATCGAGGTCTCGGCAGCCTCGATCGCGGCGCGCTTCTGCTGATCGAGTTGCGCGGTCTCGGAGACGCGCTGCTCGTCGAGCTTCAGGCGCTCGGCGGTCCACTTCGAGCGCGCGTCGTCGAAGTGGGCGGCGAGCTCGTCGGCGCGGCTGGTCGCGGCGCTGACCTTGCCGCGCTCGAGCTCGAGGACGTGAGCGAGCTCGTCGGCGGTGGCGACGGCCTCTTGCAGCCGCTGCTCGACGCCGGTCGTCCGCGCGCGGTAGGCGAGCAGCTCGTCGAGCTGCTGCTTGTGGATGACGAGATCCTCGAGGAGTGCGTCGTGCGCGTCGATCGCGTCGGCACGCTTCTCGACCTCGGCGGCCATCTCCTCATCTTTGTTCGCGAGCTCTCGCTGCGCGTCGGCGAGCTGGCGCTGCAAACGCGAGAGCTGGCGGCGGAGCGCGAGCTCGCCCTCGGTCTCGACCGCAGCGGTCGGGCTCACGGTCGAGGCCTTGCGCGTCCGCGCCGAGGTCATCAGTGACGCGGTCGAGGCCGAGATCGCGGGCGCGCTCTGGCGCTGCGGCGGCGGGGCCGTGGTGGACGCAGGCGCGGCCCCCGGGATGTAGACACGATCGACGCGGAACTTGTCCGCGCCTTCCTCGACGTCATCCGAGGCAGCGTCCTGCCGCGAGTCGCGTCCCCCACTCTTCTTCGTCGTCACGACCAGGGAAGTATAGAGCACCTCGGCGCTATGCTGCGCTGGTTGTGGGCGATCTATCGGTAACAGCGCTGTACACCTCCCAGGTCTGGGCCTGGGGCGGTCTTTCGTGTGCGGAGTTGCTTGCTACCGACGACGCGAAGCGGGTGTTCGACGTCACGAACGCCGCGCTCGGGATCGCCCGGTGGGCTCGCCCCGACATGCCGGAGCTGCGCTATGCGCTGCTCCATCGCCACGCGATGATCGATCACCTGCTCGCCGAGACCACGGGCGCGGTCGTCGAGATCGCGGCTGGCCTCAGCCGGCGCGGCGCCGCGAATTGCGAAGCGCGCACGTACACCGAGATCGATCTGCCGCCGGTGATCGCGAAGAAGCGCGAGTTGCTCGCGCGCAGCGCCGCCGGTCGCGCCGTCCTCGACCAGCTCGCGCTCGTCGCCGGTGATGTGACCGCGATCGACCTGCCCGCGGCGGACGTCGTGATCGCCGAGGGCTTCTTGATGTACCTCGACGGCGAGCAGCGCCGCCGGTTGTTCGCGAAGATCGCGGCACCGCGGTTGATCTTCGATCTCGTCCCGTCGTCCGAAGAGCCGGCGCCGGGTCGCGTCGGCAAGTTGCTCGAGGCGGCGATGAAGCGGTTCACCGGCGGACGCACGTTCGAGCGCGATGCGCGCACGCGCGACCAGATCGTCGAGGAATTGCACGCCGCCGGCTTCGGCGAGGTCGAGGTGGTGTCGTCGGCGACGTCGCGGTGGCCGTTGCCGCACGCCGATCACGCGACGACGATGGTCGTGTTCAGTGCGTCGCGAGCCAGTCGCGCGTGAACGCGGCGCTCGCCTCGTAGTTCTTCACGATCTCGCCGACGATGATCTTCTCGACGCGACCGCCGAGGCCGAACAACCGCACGATCGCATCGCCCTCGACGACCCGCTTGGTCCCTGCGCCATCGTCGAGAAACGCGATCGTGCCGGTGTTCTTCACACGCTCGGGGAACATGTTCGGAACCGTGCGCCACGCACCGCGCCGCTCGCGCGGGTCGTAGTCGAGCTCCTCCAAGAAGCTCGCCCTCGACGAGCCGAACGCCTGCTTCGCCTCACTGCCCGGTGCTTGCGCAGGCTCGTAACGCACGTGCCTCACGATCCGTTCCGGACTGCGGTCGAGGCGCACCAGCTTGCGCCCCATGCGCAAATGTCTACCGAGGGACTCGTTGAACGCCTCGTCGAAGTAAAGCGCCTCGTACGAGGCAGGCTGGATGCCCGCGAAGACGTGCTCGATGGTGACGTGCATGTTTCAGCCGTGCGTCACCTTACCGAAGCTGTGCACGGTTCGTACATGTTAACGGCGATGTTGAATTGCAATGAGAAAGCTCTCGATCTGGATAGCTGCGATGGGTACCGTGTTGTCGTCGCATGTCGGTGGTTCAAGCACGCGATGGTGTCATCGGTATCTCGCCCCTCGAGCGGTGCGACGTCGGCTTGGTCACGGCTATTCGTGATGCGGGTGCGCTAGGCGTCCTCGACGTCGGCAGAGAGCCGAGCGCTGCGCGTCGCGCACTCTCGCAGGTCACGGCGGTGAGAATTCCGGAAGGCGTCGAGCTCGAGCTGCCGGCGAACATCACGACGGTGATCGTCGGCGAGCCCGCTATGGTCGGCGTCTATCTCGCGCCGCATCGCCAGGTGATCGCGCAGGTCGTGTCGCTCGACGAAGCGCAAGCCGCGATCGCCGCGGGCGCGACCGGGTTGATCGCGAAGGGCAGTGAAGCGGGCGGGCGGATCGGCGACGAGACCACGTTCGTGCTCGTGCAACGCGTCGTCGGCTGGGCCGGCGACGACGTGCCGGTGTGGGCGCAAGGCGGCATCGGCGAACACACCGCGGCGGCGTGCATCGCCGGTGGTGCGGCGGGCGTCGTGCTCGATAGTCAACTCGCGCTCGTGCGCGAATCGTCGCTGTCGGCGCCGGTGCGCGCCGCGATCGCCGCGATGGACGGCAGCGAGACCACGATCCTGTTCGGCCATCGCGTGTTCACGCGCCCCGATCTCGCGCTCGCGAAGCAGATGACGTCGCGCGATCAAGTGACGTCGCGGCTCGGCGGCGATGATCTCGCCGGTCAGTTGTTGCCGGTCGGCCAAGACGGCGCGTTCGCGCGGCCGAGCTCGGCGGCGCAGGTCGTGCGCGGCATCACCGCGGCGATCGCGCGCCATCTCGCGCTCGCGGTCGAGCATCGTCCGCTCGCGCCCGAATCGCCGTTCGCGCGCGCGCACGGTCTGCATTATCCGATCGCGCAGGGCCCGATGTCGCGCGTCAGCGATCGTGCGCGGTTCGCCGCGGCGGTCGCCGAGGCCGGCGGCCTGCCGTTCCTCGCGCTCACGCTGATGAGCGGTCCGGAGGTCCGCGAGCTCCTCCTCGAGACCAAGGCGCTCGTCGGCGATCGCCCGTGGGGCGTCGGCATCCTCGGCTTCGTTCCGCCGGAGATTCGCGAGCGCCAGCTCGAAGTGATCCGCGAGGTCGTGCCGCCGATCGCGCTGATCGCCGGTGGCCGGCCCTCGCAGGCCACGCCGCTCGAGAGCCAAGGCACCGCGACCTATCTCCACGTGCCGTCGCCGGGCCTCCTGGATCTGTTCCTCAAAGACGGCGCGCGCCGGTTCGTGTTCGAAGGTAGCGAGTGCGGTGGTCACGTCGGTCCACGCACGAGCTTCGTGCTGTGGCAGCAGCAGATCGCGCGCCTGCTCGCCGATGAAAACGCGGGCGTGTGCGACGTGTTGTTCGCCGGTGGCATCCACGATGCGCGCTCCGCCGCGATGATCGCCGCGATGGCGGCACCGCTCGCCGCACGTGGCGCGCGGGTCGGCGTGTTGATGGGCACCGCGTATCTGTTCACGCACGAAGCCGTCGAGTGTGGCGCGATCGAGCCGGGCTTTCAGCGCGCGGCGGTCGCCTGCGATCGCACGGTGTTGCTCGAGACCTCGCCGGGGCACAGCACGCGCTGCGCCGATACCGCGTACGTCGAGGCGTTCACGCGCGAGCGCGAGCGGCTCGAGCGCGAAGGCGTCGGAGCGAAAGAGGCGTGGGCCCAACTCGAGCAGCTCAACCTAGGTCGCCTGCGGATCGCGGCGAAGGGACTGCGCCGCGAGGGCGATCGGGTCGACACCGTCGACGACGCCACGCAGCAGCGCGAAGGCATGTACATGATCGGACAAGTTGCAGCGCTGCGCGACCGGACGCTGTCGATCGCCGAGCTCCACGAGCAAGTCAGCGTCGGCGGCACCCAGTTCCTGCGCTCGTACGAAGGCGCGAGCGTCGACAGCCGCGTCAACGACATCGCGATCGTCGGCGTCGCGGCGATCTTCCCCGGCGCGCCGGATACCGACGCGTTCTGGGCGAACATCGTCGCCGGCAAGAGCGCGATCACCGAGGTCCCGGCCGAGCGCTGGGACATCGCCACGTACTACGATCCGGCCGCGACCGGCCTCGATGCGGGGCGCAAGACCCCGTGCAAATGGGGCGGCTTCCTCGCCGACGTGCCGTTCGATCCGCTCGCCTACGGCATCCCGCCGAGGTCGCTCCCCTCGATCGAGCCCGTGCAGTTACTCGCGCTCGAGATCGCGAAGCGCGCGCTCGCCGACGCGGGCTACGCGGATCGCGCGTTCGATCGCACGCGGACGTCGGTGATCTTCGGCGCCGAGGCCGGCACCGACCTGTCGAGCGCGTACTCGTTCCGCGCGCTGTTCCCTCACTACGTAGGCGCGCTGCCGGACGCGCTCGAGACCTCGTTGCCGGTGCTGTCGGAGGACTCTTTCCCCGGCGTGCTGTCGAACGTGATCGCGGGTCGGATCGCGAACCGCCTCGATCTCGGCGGCGTCAACTACACCGTCGACGCGGCGTGCGCGGCATCGCTCGCGGCGCTCGACATGTCCGTCAAGGAGCTCGTCGCCGGCAGCTCCGACATGGTGCTGTGCGGTGGCGCCGACCTCCACAACAGCATCAACGACTACCTGATGTTCTCGAGCGTGCACGCCCTGTCGCCGAGCGGCCAGTGCCACACGTTCGATGCGTCCGCCGATGGCATCGTCCTCGGCGAAGGCGTCGCGTGTTGCGTGTTGAAGCGCCTCGCCGATGCCGAGCGCGATGGCGATCGCGTGTACGCCGTGATCAAAGGTGTCGGCGGCGCGAGCGATGGCAAGAGTCTCGGGCTCACCGCGCCGCGCAAAGAGGGCCAGGTTCGCGCGGTCGAACGCGCGTACGCGGCCGCCGGCGTGTCGCCGTCGCAGGTCGGGCTCGTCGAGGCGCACGGCACCGGCACCGTCGTCGGCGATCGCACGGAGCTCGCCACGTTGACGGAGGTCTTCGCCGGCGCAGGCGCGGCCGCGGGTGCGTGCGTGCTCGGCTCGGTCAAATCGCAGATCGGCCACACCAAGTGCGCCGCCGGCATGGCCGGGTTGATCAAGGCCGCGCTGTCGATCCACCACGGTGTGCTGCCGCCGACGCTCAACATCAAACAACCGAGCGCGGCGTGGTCGCGCGAGACCAGCCCGTTCAGGTTCCTCGACAAGTCGCGGCCGTGGATCGCGGAACAGCGGATCGCGGCGGTCAGCGCGTTCGGCTTCGGCGGGACCAACTTCCACGCCGTGCTCGCGCAACATCGCAGCGGCGACACCCAGGCGAGCCACGAGTGGCCGGCCGAGCTGTTCCTCGTGCGCGACGTCGCCGCGGTCGAGCGCGCGATCGCGAGCGGTGCGCGGTTGCGCGACCTCGCTCGATCGGTCGCACGCGCGAACGGACCGCTGGTCGCGGCGATCGTCGCGGACACCCTCGACGATCTGAAGACCAAGCTCGCGCAGGCCAAGCGAGGTGAGACCTCGAAGGATGTCTGGGTCGTCGATCCGAAGCACGTGACCGGCAAGGTCGCGTTCCTGTGCCCGGGGCAGGGCAGCCAGAAGCCGGGCATGTTGGCGGAGCTGTTCGTCGCGTTCCCGCGCCTGCATCGCCTGCTCGAGCTCGGCGCGCCGTGGGCCGCGACGATGCTGCCGGCGTCGGCGTTCGGTGCCGCGGATCGCGCGGCGCAAACCGCGGCGTTGACCGATACCCGCGTCGCGCAGCCCGCGCTCGGGATGGCGGACCTCGCGGTCGCCGAATTACTCGCGAGCTGCGGCGTGCACCCCGACATGATCGCGGGACACAGCTACGGCGAGCTCGCGGCACTCGCGATCGCGGGCGCGTTCGGCGAAGCGGAGCTGCTGGCGCTCAGCGCGGCACGCGGTGAAGCGATCCTCGAAGCGGCGGCCGGAGAGCCCGGCACGATGGCGGCGGTCGCGGCCGACGGCGACACGGTCGAAGCCTTGATCGAAGGCACCGGCGCGGTGGTCGCGAATCACAACTCGACGAAGCAGACCGTGATCTCCGGATCGAACGAAGCGGTCGCGGCGGCGCTCGCGCGCTGCGCCGAGGCGAAGATCGGTGCCAAGAAGATCGCCGTCGCGTGCGCGTTCCACAGCCCGATCGTCGCCGGTGCGCATCGCGCCCTCGCGGATCGGCTCGAGGAGCTCGAGATCTTCGAGCCCCAGTTGCCGGTGTGGTCGAACACGACCGCGGCGCCGTATCCGAGCTCGCCCGATGCGGTGCGCGCGTTGCTCGCGGCGCAGGTCGCGCAGCCGGTGCGCTGGGCGCAGCAAGTGCGCGGCATGTACGACGCCGGCGCGCGCGTGTTCGTCGAGGCGGGCCCGGGTCAGGTGCTGACGAAGCTGGTCGGCGACATCCTCGGCGATCGGCCGCATCTCGCGATCGCGTGCGATGGCGACGGCGGCGTGAAGTCGCTGTTGCGTGCACTCGCGGCCCTCGCGGCGAGCGGCGTCGAGATCGACGTCGAGCCGCTGTTCCAACATCGCGACGCCTTGATCGTCGACCTCGCGGCTCCGGCGGCGAAGCAGAAGCCGTGGTTCGTCAACGGTCATCGCGCGTGGAGCGCTTCAGGGGAGCGGCCAGCCGTGCAGCAACCGATCGGATTTCCGACGACGATCGTCCATGTGCCCGCCCCGGCGGCACCGGTGCAGAGCGACCGCGACGGTGTGGTGATCGAATATCTCCGGACGATGCGGGCGATGATCACGTCCCAGCGCGACATCATGCTCGCGTACCTCGGCACGACGCCGCAGCCGATGGTCGACGACTCGCGCGACGCGCGCGTGATCGACATCGCTCCGGCGGTCCGTGCCGTGGCGGCGCCCGTTGCTCCGGCGCCGATGCCGATCGCGGCGAAGCCGGCAGCGCCGGTCGTGCAACAAGATCCGATGCAGCTCGTGATCTCGATCGTCAGCGAGCGCACCGGCTATCCGGTCGAGACCCTCGGCATCGACCTCGATCTCGAGGCCGACCTCAGCATCGATTCGATCAAGCGGATCGAGATCATCGGCGAGCTCGCCCAGCGGCTCGGGCTGCGCATCGATGGCAACGACGGCGCCGACGCGCTCGTCGAGGAGCTCGCGACGAAGAAGACGCTGCGCGGCCTGGTCGCGTGGTTGGTCGAGCGGCTCGATACGTCGAAGCCCGCACCGGCTCCGGCCAGCGAGGTCGAGACCATGGTGGTCGACCCATCCCCCCAGCCATCTGCGCAGATCGAGGTGGCGTCCGAGGTCCTGTCGAACGCGGTCCAGCGCTATCGGCTCGGCGTGGTCGCGACGCCGGCGCCGGCCAACGGCCACACGTCGTTCGCCGGCAAGAAGTTCGCGATCTTCGACGGTGGCTTGATCGGTGACGCGCTCGGTTCGCGGCTCGCCGCGGAGGGTGCGATCGTCGTCCGCGGCCTGCCCGAGGATGCGGTCGACGGCTACGTCGACCTCGCGACGATCGACGGCAGCGTCGACATGATGCGCGCGATGTTCGAGCGCGTGCGCGGTGCGGCGATGGGCGGCGCGAAGCTGATCTACGTCGCGACGATGAACGGCGAGCTCGGGCGCGGCGGCTTCGGCGGCCCGGCCGGGTTGATCAAGACCGTCGCCGCCGAGTGGCCCGAGGTGCGCGCGCGCGTCGTCGATCTCGACTCGTCCCACGATGCCGCGGCGACGCTGCATCGCGAGCTCCACGCCGACGATCAACACACCGAGATCGGGTACATCGCCGGCGTGCGGTCGTCGCTCGAGGTGATTCCGGCCGAGATTCCGATCGGCGAGGTCGATCTCGATGCGACTTCGATCGTGCTCGTCACCGGTGGTGCCCGCGGCATCACGGCGAAGGTCGCGATCGCGCTGGCGCAGCGCTACGGCTGCAAGATCGAGCTGTGCGGCCGCTCCGTGCTGCCGGGTCCCGAGGATCCGAAGCTCACCGGCGCCGACGACGCGCGCGCGTTGCGCGGTGTCCTCGCGAAGCTCGGCGGGACGCCCGCGATCATCGAGGCGCGGGTCGCACGCGTGCTCGCCGATCGCGAGATCCGCGCCACGCTGAAGGCGCTCGGCGATCGCGCCACGTATCACGCGGTCGATGTCCGCACGCCCGAGCTCGGCGTCCTGATCGACGAGCTCTACGCGCAGCACGGCCGGATCGACGCCGTGATCCACGGCGCCGGCATCCTCGAGGACAAGCTGATCCGTCACAAGACGCCCGAGTCGTTCGAGCGCGTGTTCTCGACGAAGCTCACCGGCGCGCGCACGCTCGTCGAGAAGCTGCGCGATGACGTCAAGCTCGTCGTGTTGTTCTCGAGCATCTCGGGCGCGTTCGGCAATCGCGGCCAGGTCGACTACGCCGCCGCCGGCGACGCGCTCGACAAGCTCGCGTGGGGACTGCAGCGCCGGATCACCGGCCGCGTCGTCTCGATCGATTGGGGCCCGTGGGCCGGCACCGGCATGGTCTCGGCCGAGCTCGAGCGCGAGTACGCGAAGCGCCAGATCCGGCTGATCGATCCCGAGCGCGGCGTCGAGGCGTTGATGACCGAGCTCGGGGCGGCGCGCGGCGAGGCGCAGGTGATCTGGACGGCGTCCGATCCGCGTGCGTTGTCGCGCCGGCCTACGAACTAGTCATGCGTGAGCCGATCGCGATCGTCGGCATGGGCACGGTCTTTCCGGGCGCACCCGACCTCGCGACGTACTGGAGAAATCTGACGACCGGCGTCGACGCGATCCGCGACGTCCCGGCCTCGCGGATCGAGCCCGCGCTCGCCGCGGCCAACGGCTTCACGTGCACGCGCGGTGGCTTCCTCACCGACACCTCGTTCGATCCGATCGCATTCGGGATCATGCCGGTCGCGGCGGCGAGTGCCGAGCCCGATCAATTGCTCGCACTGAAGGTCGCGGCCGCGGCGCTCGCCGATGCCGGTGGCAAGATCGCGCGCGAGCGCACCGCGGTGATCCTCGGTCGCGGTGGCTATCTCAATCCGGGCATGGCGCGCCTCGCCGATCGCACGCGCAACGCGCACCAGCTCGCCTCCGCGCTCGAGGAGCTGCTGCCGGATCTCGATGCCGGCACCGTCGCGAAGGTCCGCGCGGCGTTCATCGCGAAGTCGGGCAAGTCTGCCAGTGAAGAGTCGGCGATCGGCCTGGTGCCGAACCTCGCGGCGTCGCGGATCGCGAATCGCCTCGATCTGCGCGGGCCGGCGTACACGATCGATGCAGCGTGTGCGAGCTCGCTGCTCGCGGTCGATCAAGGCTGCCGCGAGCTCGCGGATCATCGCTGCGACGCGGTCGTCGCCGGCGGGGTCCACGTCTGTCACGACGTCACGTTCTGGTCGGTGTTCACGCAGCTCGGCGCGCTGTCGAAGTCGTCGCAGATCCGTCCGTTCGATCGCCGCGCCGATGGCATCGTGATCGGCGAGGGCTGCGGCATCGTGATCCTCAAGCGGCTAGCGGACGCCGAGCGCGACGGCGATCGGATCTACGCGACGATCCTCGGCACCGGGGTCTCGAGCGACGGTCGCGAATCCTCGGCGATGCGGCCGCGCGCCGATGGCCAGCTCGCCGCGATCCGCGACGCCTGGACCCACGCGCGACGCTCGCCCGCCGACGTCGCGATGATCGAAGCGCACGGCACCGCGACCCCGACCGGCGACGAGGTCGAGCTGTCCGCGCTCGCGCAGTTCTTCGGCGACGGCACGCCGGTCGCGCTCGGCTCGGTCAAGTCGATGATCGGGCACGCGATGCCCGCCGCCGGCGCCGCCGGGTTGATCAAGACGGCGCTCGCGCTGTTTCACGGCACGGTGCCGCCGAGCCTGCACTGCGAGGAGCCGAATCCGGCGCTCGCGCGCACGCGGTTTCGCGTCCCGGCGAAGTCGGCCGAGCTCACCGGCGACGTCGCTGGCGTGTCGGCGTTCGGCTTCGGCGGGATCAACGCGCACGTCGTGCTCGGTCGTCGCGCGCGCGAGAAGACGCGCTCGAAACCGGCGCAGATCGAGGACGTCCTCGCGCTGTCGGGCGATTCGATCGACGACCTGCGCGCCGGCCTCGCCCGTGGTCAGAGCGGCGGCAGCGGTGCGATGCGGCTCGCGCTGCTCGATCCGACGCCGGCGCGGATCGTCCTCGCGAACAAGGTGCTCGATCGCAGCACCGAAGGGCGCGGCACCGCGTGGCGCGGCAAGTCCGATCTCTGGTTCTCGCCGCGCGGCCTCGCCGCCGACGGCGGGACGGTCGCGTTCGTGTTCCCGGGGGTCGAAGCGGCGTTCGCCGCGAACATCGACGACGTCGCCGGCTCGCTCGGGATCTCGACACCGACCGACATCACGGCGGCGACCGAAGCCGCACAGCGTCGCGACGATTCCGCTCGCTCGCTCGAGCAACGCGGCGCCGGCGTGTTCGCGCTCGGTCGCCTGCTCGCGACCGCGCTGGCCCGCAGTGGTGTCACGCCCTCCGCGATCGCGGGTCACAGCCTCGGCGAGTGGACCGGCATGGTGGTCTCCGAGATGATCCCACCGGCGACCGCCGAGACGTTCGTGCGCGACCTCCCGGTCGGCGCGCTCGAGGTTCCGGACGTCGTGTTCGCCGCGCTCGGCTGCGGCGCCGCGGGCGCGCTGACCGCGCTCGAAGGTCTCGATCAGATCGCGATCTCGCACGACAACTGCCCGCACCAGAGCATCGTCTGCGGCCGCAGCGATCGCGTGAAGGTCGCCCTCGAACGCCTCGCGGCGCGTGGCGTGCTGTGCCAGGAGCTGCCGTTCAAGTCGGGCTTTCACTCGCCGCTGTTCGCCGACTATCTCGGCCTTCATCGCAAGCACCTCGCCGAGCTCGCGCTGCAACGCCCGCGCGTTCCGCTGTGGTCGGCGACGACGTGTGCGCCCTATCCCGCCGAGCCCGAGAACATCCGCGCGCTCGCGATCGATCACCTCGTCAAGCCGGTGCGGTTCCGCGAGCTGATCGAACAGATGTACGCGAGTGGCGTGCGCGCGTTCGTCCAGCTCGGCGTCGGGAGCACCGGCAGCTTCGTCGAGGACACGCTGCGCGGCCGCGAGCACCTCGCGATCTCCGCGGCGTCGCCGAAGCACAGCGGGCTGTCGCAGCTCGCGCGCGTCCAGGCCGCGCTGTTCGTCGAGGGCTTCCTCGAACCGCGCGAACCCGTTGCAGCGCCGACTCGCTCGTCGATGATGTTGGAGCTCGGCGTGCCGCTCGTGAAGCTCGCCGGCGCCGTGCCGCCGATCTCGCTGACCACCAAGCTCGACACCGGCAACGATCCGATCCTCGCCGAGCTCGTCGCGACCCTCGACGAGGCCGCCGCCGCGAGCCGCGCCGTCGTCGACGCGTATCGCGCGCGCGCGACGCCGTCCGAGCTGACGATCACCCGCGAGCTGTCCGCCGCGCTCGAGCCCGCGCTGCTCGATCACTGCTTCTATCGCCAACCGCCGAACTGGCCGGCGGTCTCCGACCGCTATCCCGTCGTGCCGATGACGATGACGATCGGCATGTTGATCACCGCCGCCGAGCACCTCGTGCCTGACGCGGTCGCGATCGCTGTCGAAGACGTGCGCGCGATGCGCTGGGTCGCCGTCGAGCCGAAGCTCACGGTCGACATCCAGGCCAAGCTCCGCGAGCCGAACCTCGTCGATGTCGATCTGCCGGGCTACGCGCGCGCGACCGTTCGCTTCGCCGCGACGTACCCGGCGGCACCGCGCACGGCGCTGCGTCCGCTGACGAATCCGCGTCCGGCACCGCATACCGCCGCGCAGATGTACTCCGACCGCTGGATGTTCCACGGGCCCGCCTATCAAGGCGTCACCGCGATGGGCCCGGTCGGCGACGATGGTGTCGACGGTGAGATCACCACGCTGCCCGCACCCGGTGCGCTGCTCGACTGCGCCGGCCAACTCATGGGGTGGTGGGTGATGCACACCGAGCAGCGCGATCGCCTCGCGATGCCGGTCCACGTCGCGAGCCTCGAGCTGTTCGCGGCGCATCCGACCGCCGGCGAGGTCGTGCAGTGCAGCGTGCGCATGCGCGAGGTCGGCGAGCAGAACGTGCGCGCGGATCTCGAGCTCTCGCGCGGCGGCGCGTGCTGGGCCCGGATCACCGGCTGGACCGATCGCCGCTTCGATAGCGACGATGCGGTGTGGGACGTCCTCATGTACCCCGAGCGCAACGTGCTCGCGGTCGCGGATCCCGCGGGCTTCGTCACCGTCGCCGAGCACTGGCGCGGCGCCGCGTCGCGCGAGTTGATGATGCGGCGCTACCTCGGCGAGTCCGAGCGCGCCGATCACGAGCGCACCGGACCGCGCGGTCGCCGCGGGTTCTTGCTCGGCCGGATCGCGATCAAGGACGCCGTGCGCATGCATCGCTGGAAGACCGGGCAGCACGACCTGTGGCCGGTCGAGGTCGTGGTGTCGAACGCCGAATCCGGCAAGCCGCTCGTCGCGGGCATCCACGTCTCGGTCGCGCACAAGGACGATCGTGCGGTCGCGATCGTCGACGCGGAGCGCGAGGTCGGCATCGATCTCGAACGGATCGAGCCGCGGACCAAGGCGTTCCTCGACATCGCGTTCACGCCGGCCGAGCTCGTCATCGCGAACGGCAACGACGAGATGTACGCTCGGATGTGGGCGGCAAAGGAAGCCGTCGCGAAGGCGCTCGGCACCGGGATGACCGATCCGAAGAAGTTCGAAGTCCGGCGCTCGGGCGACCATCTTGCGATCGCCGGCTTTACCGTCGAGACCCGCCGCGACGACGTGTACGCGATCGCCTGGACCCGGAATCCCACATGACCACCCATTGGACCAACGACGAGATCTTGAGAGCGGTCGAGCATGCGCTCGTCGCGATCGCCGGTGACGAGATCCTGGTCGCCGGTCCGGTCACGATGACGACGTCGTTCAACGGCGATCTCGAGCTCGAGAGCATCGAGTTCGTCGCGCTCGCCGAGAAGCTGCAGCACGAGTTCGGCGAGCGGGTCGATTTCGTCGGTTGGATCTCCGGCAAGGAGCTCGACCAGATCATCCAACTCACCGTCGGTGAGCTCGTGGAATTTATCAGGTCGTGTCTACTCTGATCGCCAATGGTGTCGCGCACCACGTGCAGGAGCTCGGGCCGACCGACGCACTGCCCGTCGTGATGACGCACGGCCTGGTGATCGGCAGCCTCGCGAGTTGGTACTTCACCGTCGGGCCGGCACTCGCGCGGACGCGGCGCGTCCGGATGTACGACCTGCGTGGCCATGGCCGCAGCGCGCGGATGCCGAGCGGCTACGACACCCAGACGCTCGCGACCGATCTCGATGCGCTGACCCGCGATCTGCCGGCGTTCGATCTCGTCGGTCATAGCTGGGGTGCGCTGGTCGCGCTGCGGTTCGCCCTCGCGCACCCCGAGCGGGTGCGCCGGCTCGTCGTCGTCGAGGCGCCGATTCCGCCGGCGAGCGCGGTCGAGCTCGCGTCGTTCTTGTCGGCGAAGCCCGAGACCATCCTCGAGGCACTGCCCGAGTCGCTGAAGACCGCGGTCGCATCGGGCCGGCGCCAGGCCCAGCGGCTCGTCGATTCGGTCGTGTACCTCGTGCGCGATACGACGCTGCTCGCCGACATTCGCGCCGAGCCCGACCCCGATGTCTCCAAACTCGCATCGCCGACGCTGTGCCTGTACGGCGATGCTTCCTCGTGTCTCGCCGGGGGCAAGCAGCTCGCGACGAGCGCGCCGCACGCGAAGCTCGTCGTCCTTTCGGGCGGTCACTATCTCCATCTCGACGCGCGCGCCGAGATGACCGAGAAGATCCTGGAGCACCTCGGTGACTGACGTCGTCGCGAATGGCGTGCGCCATCACGTCCAGCGCCTCGGCACCGGCGAGCGCACCGTCGTATTCTTGCACGGGCTCGTGATGGACAACCTGTCGAGCTTCTACTTCACGCTCGCGAATCCGCTCGCCGAGTCGTGCGCGGTGATCCTCTACGATCTCCGCGGGCACGGCATGTCGGAGCGTCCGGCGACCGGATACTCGGTCGCGAGCCTGGTCGCCGATCTGACGGCGTTGCTCGACGCACTCGCGGTCACGCGCCCCGTCACGATCGTCGGCAACAGCTTCGGCGGCCTGCTAGCGCTCGCGTTCGCCGCCGCCCACCCCGCGCGGGTCGAGCAGCTGGCGCTGATCGACGCGCACACCGGCGTCGACGGCTGGGCCGCGCAGATGACCTCGACGCTCGCGCTCAAGGGCGAAGCGCGCGACCTGAAGATCGCGAGCTCGTTCCAGAGCTGGCTCGGTCGCCACAGCGAGCGCAAGCGCAACCGGCTCGCCGCCGCCGCCGAGGCGCTCGTCGAGCACACGTCGCTGGTCGCCGATCTGCGCGAGTCACCCGCGATCGAGCTACAGCGGATCACGTGCCCGATCCTCGCGATCTACGGCGAGAGCTCGGACGTGCGCTCGCACGGCGAGGGCCTC
>JBDTJY010000001.1:0-25608 GCA_039935615.1 Kofleriaceae bacterium | reverse complement strand
GACATCGACGAGGACACGGTCACGCTGACCCCGATCGAGGGTGGCGCGCAGATCGTGTTGGCGGGTCCCGATCCGAGCTGGCGCCGGCATGCCGACGGCCGTGATGCAGGTCGCGCGACCAAGCCTGTGACGTCTGCGAAGCCGGCCGCCGCGCCGCAAGACCCGTATGCGTCGGCGGCTCCGATGGATCCGTACGGCACCGACGAGGTGCCGTCGGTCGAAGCGCCGGGCTCGGTTGCGTCTGGTCCGGTCGCCGCGCCGATCGCCGCCGGTGATGGTGGGGTTCGCACCGCCGTGGCGCCGACGACCACGACCACCCCACCGAGGACAGTTTCGGCCGCCACGGGAGCGCCGGTCGATCCTGCGATCGCAACGCCGGCTGCACCGGTCACGACGGCAGCAGTCACGACAACTCCGGTCACGACGGCGTCGACGGCTCCGATCCTCGATACCTCGTCGGCCTCCAACTGGTCGACACTGCCGGCGCCCGTGATCGCGCCCACCGCGGCTCCCGTCACCGCGGCTCATGCGGTCGCTGCCACGAGCGCCGACGGTCCGACGTTGCTGCCACTTCCGACGATGCTCGCGAAAGCCGACGTCGCTGCCGCGCTCTCCAACTTCGGTGCGTTGGCCGGCTCGATGCGCGGTTCGTTCACGCCGGCCGGCGCAAAGATCGATTCGATGGCTCCCGATTCGCTGCTCGCGAAGGCCGGGCTGCGCTCCGGTGATGTGATCACCTCGATCAACAACCAGCCGCTGCGCTCGCTCGACGATGCGGCGAACCTCTACGCACGTGCCGGCTCGATGAAGGTCGCGACGATCGTGTTCCAGCGCGCGGGCCAGTCGATGATGCTGCGCCTGACGATCCAGTAGGGCCTTTTCAGGTACGATGACGCCGTGGGAGCGGTTCGGCTGGAGCTACGGCTGAGCAACCATTCGGAGTGGATCAAGATCTTCGATCCACGCGACTGGACCGTGTTCGTTCCGACTCCGGGCGAAGACACGATCGAGAACGGCTCTCAGCTGCGCATCGACCTCGATGTCGGTGGCTGGCTGGTCACGCTCCGCGGCACCGTGGTCGGGACCCGTGAAGATCCGTCCGGCGTCACCGTCGCGTTGGGTGCGTCGGAGCGCGAGAAGATCAACTACCTCAACGGCTTCGTCCGCGGCGGTCTGCTCAACCTGCGCGAGAAGCGCCGGCTCCCGATCCGCCTGAGCGTGACGTACGGCGCCGTCGAAGGCCCCGAGAACACGGTCACCAAGGACATCAACGAGGAAGGCCTGTTCCTGTTCACGGAGAAGCCGCTGCCCGAGACCTCGCAGGTCCACATGCTCGTCTCGGTGCCGGGCAAGCTCAGTCCGCTGTCGCTGGTCGGCAAGGTCTCGCACACGATCCTCGCGATCGACGAAGAGCCGCCCGGCATGGGCATCGTGTTCAACCTCGACGAAGCCCAGCGCGCGGCCCTGGTCATCGTGATCGAAGAGCTCGAGCAAGCCCTGCTGAAGGGCCTGCTGCCCGGCCCCGCCCTCGAATAGGGGACGGTTGCAACGAGCGACTCGACCGCGAGCCAACGCGGCCGATGCGTTCCATGTGAGTCTGATCGCAGGACTTCGAGAACGCCGGGACCGCGGCGCGCTCAGCGTCGAGCTCGAAGGCTCGCGCACGCGCGTTCAAGTCCTCGAGCACACCGCCCTCGCGATGCTCGACTGCGTGCAGGCGCTGGTCCTCGATCTCGACGAGATCGGTGGACCGGCGCTGCGCGAGACGCTCACCGCACTGCGCGGTCGGCTCGCCGGTGGCGACGATGCCGAACGGGTCGCCGGTCACGTCACCGCGGCGCGCGGCGAGACGCTCGAATTCGCGGACCGCGAGCGCGAGCACCTCGATCACAAGGATGCCGAGCTCCGCCGGATCATCCTCGTGCTCACCGATGGCTTGACGGGCATCACCACCGGCACCGCCGCGTATCACAGAGTCATCCTCGACACCGGCTCGCGGTTCGAAGCCGCGTCGCGTCTCGACGATCTGCAGCGCGTGCGCGCCGCGATCACGAGCGAGGTCCGGACGCTGCGCACCGCCGTGGCGCAACGGCAAGCCGCCGACACGCAAGTGACGGCCGCGCTGCGCGCCGAGATCGAAACGCTGCGCTCCAAGGTCGAGACCGCCACGCAGGCCGCGCGCAGCGACGCGCTCACCGGTGCCGCGAACCGCGGCGCATTCGACGATGAGCTCGCGCGCCGCTGCGCGGTCGGCGACGGCTTCGCGGTGTTGCTCGCCGACATCGATCACTTCAAGGCGATCAACGACAACCACGGCCATCCGGTCGGCGACCGCGTCTTGCAGTCGCTCGTCACGTTCCTGCGCGATCGCGTTCGCCGCGACGATCTGATCGCGCGCTGGGGCGGCGAAGAGTTCGCGGTGCTGCTGCCGAAAGCGACCGCGCGCGCCGCGTTCGGCAAGGCGAAAGCTCTGGTCGAAGATCTCGCGACCACCGATTGGACGATCGACGCCGCGAAGAAGCTGCGGTTCACGATGAGCGTCGGCGTGGTCGCGTTCGAGAAAGGCGAGGCCCCGGCGGCGATGATCGAGCGCGCCGACAAGAGCCTGTACGCCGCGAAGCACGGCGGACGAAATCGCGCCGTCCGCGGCTGAGCTGTCCGAGTGAGTGCCGCCGGACAAACCGCCGGACAACGTTCGCGCTCCGGTGTCCGAGTTTGTGATCGTCCCTCGAGCCCGTGGCAGGCAACGGAGTTACGAGCTCGAACTTGTGCCGTTTGTTACCGTCCCCCCCTCGGCACCCCCTCGGCACGTAAGTTGCGCAGATGAGTGGGGAATGTCAGGGTGAGCCCGTGGCCCCCCGCTCTCCTGCCGCGCGCGCAGATGCGCCCGTGACGTGGCGGGACGGAGTGCACCTGACGGGCACCCCGATCTGGTGCGATGCACGCCGGCGCCGCGACGTGTGCTTCGTGTCGTCCGCGGATCGGATCGCCGCGGCGGAGCACGGGCAGTTGATCGCCACGCCGATCACGCTCGCGCTCGTGGCACCGCGCGCGGCTGCCGGGATGGGCGCCGGGCATCTCGCGGCGCCATTGCGGCGGCCGTTCACGCTCGGCACGCTGCGGCTCGAGCTGATCCCATCGGGTCGCGGGCTGGGAGCGGCGGCGCTCCACGTCGATTCGCGCGGGCGGACGGTGCTGTATGCCGGCCCGGTGCGCACGACCGCAGATCGCGATCCGGCAGAGGTCCGCACCAGTGATGCGCTGGTCGTCGCGGCGCCGTTCGGCGAGCCGCATCACGTGTTCGAGCCGGTCGCCGACGTCGCCGGCGCGCTCGCGGCGTGGGCGCGCACAGAGCTCGCGGTCGGGAAGTTGCCGGTCGCCGTGGTCGACAGTGCGGTCGATGGCCTCGAGATCGCGGTGCGCCTCGCCGCCGACGGCGTCGCGCTGTCCGGATCGCGCGCGCTGCGCGATGCCGCGCAACGGTTGGAGAATCTCGAGACGCTGCCGGAGCTGAAGATCACGAAAGAGCCACGGTTGCTCGTGCGGGTCGCGAGCGACAAGGCCGCGTTGCCGCCGAACGCGGTGAGCGCGTTGGTCTCGGGCCGCGCGATCGACGGCCATGCCGGCTTCGCCGCCGGGTTTGCGTGGTCGTTCGCGGCGGGCCGCACGCAGTTGCTCGCGTGGATCGAGCAGACGCGTGCGAAAGCGATCTTCGTGACCGGCGCGTGCGCCGAGACGATCGTCGCGCAGCTCGGCAAGCGCGCACGCATGCTCGGTCCGCCGCATCAGATGTCGCTGTCGTTGGGCGAGGCGTCGTGAACCGGGTCGTCGTCGCCAATCGCCGCGACGGCGGCTGGTGGTGGCGGCTCCCGATCCTGGTGATCCTGTGGTCGATGATCGCCGCACCGTTCGCCGCGGGGATCGCCGTCAGCGTCACGCTGCGCCGCTGGGCGCGCGACCTCCCCGAGATTCCGGATCTCGATGCGTGGCGCACGCAAGCGCACCTCACGACGCTGATCATCGCCGCCGATGGCACCCACCTCGCCGAGCTGCCGTTCCGCGACGGCGCGGTGTTCGGTCACCGCACGTTGGTCCCGCTCGACGCGCTGCCCGCGCACCTCGTGCAAGCCGTGCTCGCCGCCGAGGACGTCCGGTTCTACGAGCATCGCGGCGTCGACTACCGCGCGATCGCGCGCGCGACGTTGATCAACTACCAGGCCGGCCGCATCGTCGAGGGCGCCTCGACGATCACGCAGCAGGTCGCGCGCAATCTGCTGCCCGCCGAGATCGGTAGCGCACGCAACCTGCGCCGCAAGGTCCGCGAGGCGCTGCTCGCCCGCGCGATCGAACGCAGGTGGTCCAAGCACGACGTGCTCGAGACCTACCTCGACTTCGTGTTCCTCGGCGAAGGTGCGTACGGCTTCGCCGCCGCGGCGCGCGCGTACTTCGCGAAGGACGTCGGCGCGCTGACGCTCGCCGAATCGGCGTTGCTCGCCGGCCTGATCCAGGCGCCGGGGCGGCTCGATCCGTATCACCACGCCGAGGCCGCGAAGGCGCGCCGCGATGAAGTCCTCGCTCGCATGATGCGCGCGCACATGATCGATGCACCGACGTTCGCGGCGACGACCGCGGCGCCGATCGCGCTCGCGCGCTTGCGCCCTGCGTTCGGCAACGTCGTGCCGTGGTACGCGGAGCAGGTCCGCCAGTACATCAAGCGCGAGCTCCCCGATGATCTCGCGCGCGGTGGCCTCGTGATCGAGACCGCCGCACTGCCGGCGCTCGGCACCGAGCTCGCCCGTGATGCGGTCGCGTACGCACCGACCTGGTCCGCGAAGAATCCGCGCGGCGTCGTGATCCAACCCCAGCTCGCCGCGCTGCTCTGGGATCACCGCACCGGTTACGTCGAGGCGCTGCTCGGCGGCACGCTGTGGGGCCAGCACCGCGGCGGCGATCAATTCGATCGGATGACCCAGAGCTGCCGCCAGCCGGGCTCGGCATTCAAGCCGCTCGTCTACGGCGCCGCGCTCGACCGCGCCGCGATCACGCCGGGCACCGCGCTGCGCGACGCGCCGATCGCCGAGTACGACGAGTCCACGAACGTGCACTGGAAGCCGCAGTCGCACGGCCAGTTCCGCGGCGTCGTGCTCGCGCAAGATGCGTTCGCCGCGTCGCTCAATGCGCCCGCGATCGACGTCTTCGATCGCGTCGGCGCGGGACCGATCATCGCGCTCGCGCACGAGCTCGGCATCACGTCCAAGCTCGATCCGGTGCGCCCGCTCGCGCTCGGCGCTTCGTGCGTCAAGCCGATCGAGCTCGCGCGCGTGTTCGCGATCATCGCGCGCCGCGGCTGGGCCATCTCCCCTCGCCTCGCCGTGCGCGTGCGGCGTGGCGACCAGGTCCTGTTCGACGCCGCCGTGCCCGAAGATCCGACGCTCGCGACCGCGCGCCGCTTCGACCGCCTCGCCGCGACCGCCGGCGCCGATCCGGCGGACCGCGTGAGCGCCGCCGGCACCGGCCAACTGCTCGACGAGCGGGTCGCGTTTCAACTCCAGGACATGATGTCCGCCGTGATCTCGCGCGGCACCGCCGCGAGTGGCGCCGCCGGCCTCGGGCGTCCCGCCGAGGGCAAGACCGGGACGACGAACTCGAACACCGATGCGTGGTTCGTCGGGTTCACCGGCCGCGAGCTCGCCGCGGTGTGGATCGGCTTCGACGATCCGGTCACGAAGCTCGGGACGCGAGGCGATGGCGCGCACGCGGCGTTGCCGCTGTGGATGCGAGCGATCCGCGCGGCCGAAGGCGAGCGTCCGCGGATCGCGCTGCCGGGCGAACCACCCGCGGGCATGGAACGGGTGGCGATCGACCGCGAGACCGGACTGCTCGCGCCCCCGCACACGGGAGGCCTCGAGCTGTGGTTCCGGGCGGGCACCGCGCCGACCGAAGTATCGGGGCAGCCTGGCACGTCACCAACTGACTTCGGGCGCACGACGCGAGAGTTCTGACAGTGCTATCCTGCGGAGGTGTTTGGCATCGGAGGCAGCGAGATCCTGGTGATCTTGGTGATCGCGCTCCTGTTTTTGGGGCCCGATAAGCTTCCCGACGCGGCCAAGCAAATCTCGAAGGGAATCCGCGACCTCAAGAAGCAGGGCCGGATCCTCACACAGACGATCGAGAACGACGAGACCATCGGCGGCGCGCTCCGCGACATCAAGAGCGCGCTCAGCGGGGACGAGATTGCCCCACGGCCCAAGAAGCCGGTCGTCAACAAGATCGAGGGCAACAAGCCCGCCGAGCTCGCCGAGGCCAAGCCCGATGCGGCGGATGCCGCAAAGACCGGCGACGTCGCGGCCAACATCATCAACCAGGCCGCGGCCGCGAAGCGCCCGGCCGAAGCCGAGCTGACCGAGCTGATCGCCGCGCGCGACAAGGCGCTGCACGAGGCCGACGTTGCCCAGCGGCTTGTCGAGGCCGCGCAGGCCCAGAAGTCAGTGACGCTGCCGCCGACCGCCGGCGAGCCCAACGCCGAGGACTCCGACCTCAAGGGTACCCACGACGCCTCCGCGCTCGCCGCGCTGATCAAGCCGCCGCCCGGCGAGCCGATCCAGCGCGAAGCACCGGCGGCCGATGACGAGCCGAAGCTGAAGCATGGCTGAGGACGATCCGGATCAGAAAGACGAATCGGAGCTCGAGGGTGGGCGGATGCCCTTCCTCAAGCACCTCGTCGAGCTGCGCGATCGCCTGCGCAACGCCGCGTTCGCGTTCATCGCCGCATTCCTGGTGTGCTGGTACTTCGCGGACAAGATCTACGCGTGGCTGCAGACGCCGCTGTTCAACATCTGGAACGCGCACTGCAACATCGACGTCCACGAGCTGTGGCAGAAGGCGTTCGGGACGACGCTCCCGCAGTCACTTTCGGACGTCTACAACCGCTTTGGCGCCGGCGACGCGTGGACCTGCACCGCACACGGGCTCTCGCACGCGCTGAGCTACGGCGCCCCGAAGCTCAACTACTTCGGGCTCACCCAGCCGTTCTGGGTCGACATGTCGATCGGCCTGTGGGCCGGCATCTTCGTCGCGTCGCCGATCATTTTTTATCAGCTCTGGAAGTTCATCGCGCCCGGGCTCTACAAGAAGGAGCGCCGCACGGCCGTGGCGTTCGCGGCGTTCTCCGCGGTGTTCTTCGTGTGCGGCGCGCTGTTCTGCTTCTACTTCACGCTGCCGCCGCTGTTCCGATACTTCCTCGGCTACCACAGCTCCACGGTCAGCGCGGTGATCGGAATGCAGGAGTACCTCGACATCACGCGCGACTCGATGCTCGCGTTCGGCGCGATCTTCGAGATGCCACTGCTGATCTACTTCCTCGCGATGGTCGGGCTCGTCACCCACCGCAGCCTGTGGAAGTTCAGCCGCTACTTCATCGTGCTCGCATTCATCATCGGTGCGATCCTCACCCCGGGTCCCGACGTGATCTCGCAGTTCCTGATGGCGACCCCGATGATCCTGCTCTACAATATTTCGATCTTGTTCGCGTGGCGCGTGACGAAGCGCCGTGAAGCGAAGCAGAAAGCGCTCGAAAGCAAGTAGCGCTACCGGCGCTTCTTCTTCGCCGCGCCGTTCTGGATCGAGCGCTCCGTGACTTCCCTCTGCGGAGCTTGCCAGCTCGTCACCGTGCCGTGATGCGCGACCCCGAGGTGAAGCCGGCGCGACGACCACGAACCAATAGCGATCTTCGGACGCTTGATTCCGAGCTGCATACCCGAGCGTAAAAGCCGCGGATCTTCGCGGGCAACTTTCGCTGCGGGATTCTGCACCGGAGAGATCTCCCCTGTGATGTGCGACAATGAAGGCGGGATGGCCGTCTATCACGTGTTCGTGGATGGAGCCGCCGAAGCGACGTCCGCCGGCAACGAGCAACTCGCGACCAGCATCGCGTCGCACTACGGCATGCCGATCGATGCGGTGCGCGCGCGGATCGCGAGCGGCCGGTTTCGCGTCAAGGGCAACTGCGATCGCTCGACCGCCGACACCTACGTGCGCGACCTCACCGCGCTCGGTGCGCGCTGCTCGATCGAAGAAGCGACCTCCGACAACGTCGCGAAGACGCCGCTGCCATTTCCCGCCGTGAGCGGTCCGCGACCGGCGCAGGCTTCGGCGCTGCCGCCGCGCCAGACCACGCCGCCCGCGATCGCGCGCACGTCGAGCGGCAGCAAAGAATATCAGAGCGGCCTATCCGCCGCGTTCTCGGGCGAGCAACAGACCGGTGGGCTCGGTGCGTTGGGCGATGAAGGTGCCGTGTTCAAGTTGTCCTCGGTCGACGGCAAAGAAGACACCGGTGCGCCGCCGCCCGCGGTGAGCTTCGCGCCACCCGCGAGCGCGATGCCCGCCACCGTCCGTCCCGCGGCGACCAAGCCGGCCGCACCGGCGGCTCCCAAGGACGAGCCGATCGACATGTTCGCGCCGCCCGACGCCGACGACGCCAACTTCGCCGTCCACCTCGCACCCGACGAGGTCGAGCGCGCCGCGAAGAAGCAAGTCAGCATCCCGCCCGAGACCGCCCCCGCCGACCCCACGCCGCGCGCGTCACATCCCTCGCTCCAGGCGCCGGGCCGCGCGTCGCGACCGTCGATGCAACCGCCGGTGTCGAGAGATCCTGCCGCCACCGGTCTCAAGGATCCGAAGATCCGCCTGCTCGTCGGCGTGCTGGTCTCGATCGTGATCGGCTTCATCCCCGCGCACTTCATCGCGAGCATGCGCGAGAAGTCCGCGTTCGCCTCGGTCGATGCCAGTGTCGTCGAAGTTCAGCAGCAGGTCGTCACGCCCGAGGACTACGCGGCGCTCGAGCCGATGCGCGCTCGCCAGCTCGAGCGCAAGCACGACGACCGCCGCAACATCGCGATGATCGCGCTCCTGCTGTGGGCCGCCGGTGGTGCCGGCGTCGCGTTCGTGTTCTTCAAGAAGATCGCGCCCGCCCCGACCGTCGACGCGTGACCGTCGACGCGTGACCTCAGTCGTCAGTCGGCGGCGGGACCTTGCTCGACGCATCGTCGTAGCCTTCCCGCGCACGCTTGTTGTCCGGATCGAGCTGCAGCGCCTTCTTGAAGTTCTCCGCCGCGATCGAGTTCTGCCCACTGTTGAGGTAGGCCTCGCCGAGCAGCGTGAACACGTTCGAGTTCTTCGGCGCGAGCCGCGCAGCTTTCTTGAGGTGTGCGATCGCATCGCCGAACAGGCCCTGGCGCAGCGCGATCTCACCCATGCCGCTGACCGCCGCGACGCTCTTGGCGTCGAGCTCGAGCGCCTTCTTGAAGCTCGCCGCCGCGCCCGCGGTGTCGCTCGACGCGAGCTGCTGCGCACCGAGGCTGGCGTAGAACTCGGCCTTCTTCTCGGGCGACGCCGTATCGCCCGGATCGGTCGCGCCGCCTTGGTTGTACGGATCGAGCGGACCATCGGTGCCGCTGACGCCGGTCGAGCCCGAGCCGGTGTTGGTCGGCGTCGGTGGCGTCGCGTTCCCGATGCCGACAGGCGGCGACGTGTGCCGGCGCGAGCTGTCGTCGACGCCGAAGTTGAAGTCCGGGCCACCGGTGCGATCGTGGTCGTGAGAACCGGCCGTCGTCGGATGCTTGATCGGCGGAGTCACCACCACCGGATGCGAGGCGATCGGGTGCGCCGGCGCGAGGATCGCGACCTGCGCGGCATCGGCGGGCGCGATCGCCACGCCGGCATCGACAGTGTCGATCATCTGCGACGGCGCGGCGTCACTCGTGATCGCCGCGATCGGCTGCTGTACGAGCGGCGGTTGCTGCTTGTCGTTGTCACCGCGCGTGAGTGCGAACGCGAGCCCGCCGCCGATCACGGCGATCCCGAGCAACGCGAACAGCACGAGGCCGCGGCGATTGCTCGCCGGCGCGTCGTACAAGGTGTCGGTCGAGCTCGGCGAGATCACCGTGCGAGCTTTCTGCTTGCGCTTGTCGACCACGTCGTCGAAGTCGTCGTCATGCGCTGCTGCCGCGGCGCGCTCTCCCTCTTCGTACCAAGACGCGCTCGACTCGCCGATCCCGTGCGAGCTCGCGCGCTTGGCACGCCTCGCCGGTTCTTCGGCGGGCACGATCGGCGCTTTGGGCTTGTCGGGGTTCGGGCGTTCGATCTTGTCGGTGAGGTCGTAGCGCTTCTCGACGACGCCCGCGACCGCGGGTTGCGTCGCGACGACCGGCACGCCGACCTCGGGCGTCCCGGTGCGACGGCGCTCTTGCGGTGCCACCACCGGAGCGGTGACGACGGGCGGCTCGGTGACGACCGGCGACGGCAGCGGCGGCAGCTCGCGCTGATGATCGCGCGGCGACTCCGCCGGCGACGTCATGCCCATCTTCTGCATCACGCGCGACACCGACGGTGGCGGGATGCTCTCGCGCCGGCGCGCGATCTCGTCCTCCATCACCTCGCCGGTCTCGAGCCCGCGGCGCAGCGCTTCGACCATACGCGTGGTCGTGGCGAAGCGATTCTCGGGATCCTTCGCGAGCATCTTGGTGACCGCGGCTTCCATCCACAGCGGGACGCCCGGGCGCTTGGTCGGCAGCGGCGCCGGAATATCGGTGACCTGCTTGGTCAGGATGTCGAACACGCGGTTGCCGGTAAACGGCGGCGCGCCGGTCAACATCTCGTACGCGACGCACCCGAGCTGATAGATATCAGCGCGCCGATCGATCCGATCACCACGCGCCTGCTCGGGCGACATGTAGCGCGGATCGCCGAACGTCATGCCGAGGCTCGTCGACGCGGCCTGCGCGTCGGTCTCGACGAGCTTCGCGAGCCCGAAGTCGAGCAGCTTGACGAAGTTCGCCTTGCCGCGGCGGACCGCGAGGTAGACGTTGCGCGGTCGCAGATCGCGATGGACGTAGCCGATCGCGTGCGCTTCCATCAGCGCCTCGCCGACCTGGATCAAGATGTCGGCGGTCTTCTCGACCGACAGCGTCTTCTCGCGAATCAACACGTGGTCGAGCGTCTCGCCCTCGAGCAGCTCCATCGCGAGGTACAAGCGGCCGTCGAACGTGCGCCCGAAGTCGTGGATCTCGACGATGTGCTCGTTGTCGATCTCCGCGACCGTGGTCGCCTCGCGCCGAAACCGCTCGACCGCGAGGTCATCGCGCGAGAGCTCGTTGTGGAGCACCTTGATCGCGACCTTGCGCCGCAAGGTCACGTGCTCCGCGCGATAGATGGTGCCGGATCCGCCCTGACCGATCAGCTCTTGCACCTGGAACCGCTCGCCGAGCAACTTGCCGACGAGTGGATCCGTGGTCGCTTCACGCAGCTTCGGCGTACCGCAGTTCGGACAGAACAGTGCGGTCTCCGCATAAGCGTGCTTGCAGCCGGCGCAGTTGATCGAAGCGTTCATGTCATGAGCGGGCATAAGTCGCCTGACGGACGACCGCACGAGCATAGCGCATGCCCCGAGCCCAAGCTCGTTACGAAACGTGATCCAACCCTATGGTTTCTCGGTCTTCTTGAGAGCTTCGGTCAGCTCGGTTTCGCTGATCACGCCCTTCTTTACCAGCAGCTGGCAAAGCGCGACCAACCGCGCGTCGAGGTCCGGCCGATCGGGAGGAACGAGCAGATTGACGAGCGGAATCTGGGCGGTGACGCTGACCTCGGAGCCGTCGTCGCTCGCGATCCGGATCGGCCCCGTGCGGGTCGGTCGCCGCGTCACGAACAGGTTGTCGCGATTCTTCACGACGGCGGTCGAGAACGCCTTGTAGCCCTTGTCGACGAGCTCTTCGATCGCGGACAGCGGCAGCGCCGTGACCTCGATCTCGCACGCCGCGAGCTGCTCGAGCTCGAGGATCGCCGAGGTGTCGGTCGGGTCGGCCATCGCGATCCGCAGCACCTTGGTCGTCCCGTCGTGCTGGAGCGAGAGCGGCAGCACGCGCAGCCGCGCACAGACATCGCGCGCCACCATCCGCAGCGCGTCGGAGTCGACCTCGATATCCGCCGGATCGATCAGCGGTACGCGGGTCTGTTTGCGCAGCGCCCCGATCAGCGCGACCTCGTCGACGCCGAGCTCGCGAATCAGGACGTGGACGAGCGGCTGCTGGCGCTGCGTGGCGATCCGGCCGGCTTTGACCGCTTGGTCCTTGGTGACCAGCCCTGCTTCGATCGCGATCTCGGCGAGGGTCTTCATGTTCCGCTGAGTGCACCCGACAAGATTCGAACCTGTGACCTTTGGCTCCGGAGGCCAACGCTCTATCCAGCTGAGCTACGGGTGCGGGAAGGGGTCTTTTTCTACTGGTTAACCAACGCGGACACAAGGTGGTTAGAATGACTCGATGGCAATCGACTACTTACTGGCGGTGAAGTGCGAGCCGCAGCAGGTCCTCGGGGCCGAAAAACTCGTCGAATTGCACCGCACTCGGGTGTTGGCCCGGTCCGCCCTGCTCCACATGCGGGAGGACGGCGATCAGCGGGAACCGCGCGAAATCGAGATCCAGCTGACCATGCGCAACCCCGAGGGCGACTCGGCGCGGGGGGTCACGCTGCAGGATCTGCTGAACGAGTCGGCGCCGCTCGACACCGTGGTCGACGCCTGCAAGACCTGCCCGGCCGAGCTGCCGCGCGAGTTCGCGTGTCACCGCCGGATCCGCTATCCGATCCCCGAGCGCGTCGAGGAGTGGCTGATGGCGCGGCTGCCGGTGAACCTCCAGTGCGCCGCGGGCGCTTTGCTCGTGCGCGGCCTCGGCGAGTTCAGCTGGGACGGTTCGCCGACCGCGAAGCTGCGCGCCGCCGGCACGACCTACTTCGAGAGCCGCGCGCCCTACGGCGTACGCTGGCAAGCCGACGACGGCAGCACGATCGAGATGTCCTCGGACCAGCTGTTCCAGATGATGTTCCTCGTCGGGCCGCTCAACCCGGCGCACTGCCTGATGCTCGCGCTGTTCACCGGCGTCATCCCACACGACACCAGCCTGCACGACCTCAAGGACGGCCCCGGGCGGCAGCGCGTGCTCGCCGAGGCGCACGTCGAGTCTCAGCCCGATCCGGACATCGAGCAGTTCGCCGCGTTCCTGCGCGCGCTGGCCGTGGCCGCCCGCCTCGATGTCCCGATTTTGGTAGATGGCTGAGCTGCGCTGATAGAATTGCGCCGGTGCGCCTTCTTGTCGTGATGCTGGTCGCCGCCGCGTGCGGCGAGAACGAGCATCACGGCGGCGGGGTGTTTCAGTTCCTGCCGACCACGGCCGAGCAACGCACGAGCGAATCCGGCGGCACGACCAGCTTCACGGTCGCGCTCTCGGACACCCCCGACGGCGAGATCGTGGTCTCGCTGACCAGCACGAACCTGCGCGAGGGCACCGTCGCGCCGGCCGAGCTCGTGATGACGCCGACCTCGCACGAGCCGCAGCTCGTGACCGTGACCGGCGTCGACGATCCGTACGTCGACGGCCCGCAGCTCTACCAGATCGTCTGCACGGCCAAGGGCTCGGCGATCCCGATCGAGAGCGCGTCGATCGGCATCTTCAACGATGACAACGATGTCGCCGGCGCCGTCGCGACGCCGAGCCATGGCCTGATCACGTCGGAGGCCGGCCTCGCGGCGACGTTCACGCTCCATCTCACGGCGAAGCCGCGTGAGAATGTCAGGCTGCCGGTCGCGTCGGCGAACCCCGCCGAGGGTGTGACCGCGATCGATCGCGTGACGTTCACGCCGAGCGATTGGGATCTCGATCAGACCGTGACCGTGACCGGCGTCGACGATGCGATCGCGGACGGCGCCCAGCCATACGCGATCACGCTCGGCCCCGCGACCAGCCTCGATCCCGCGTACGACGGCCTCGTCCCACCTCCCGTCGGTGCCACCAACGTCGACGACGATCTCGAGGCGATCGTCGTCGTGCCGACCACCGGCCTGGTCACGACCGAGGCCGGCGGCGGTGACCACTTCGCCGTCGTGCTCGCGACCCAGCCGACCGCGGACGTCACGATCGCGGTCGCGCCGCAGCCGGCGAGCGAGGTCGCGACCCGTCCGAGCGCGCTGGTGTTCACCTCGGCGAACTGGTCGCAACCGCAGCGCGTGGAGGTCACCGGCCTCGACGACCTGATCGTCGACGGCGATCGCGACTTCACGATCGTGCTCGCGCCCGCGGTCAGCGCAGATCCCAGGTACAACAACCTCGATCCTGCCGACGTGTTCGGCACCAACCTCGACGACGACACCGCCGGCATCGTCGCGGTGCCGTCCTCCGGCCTGGTCACGAGCGAACGCGGCACCACCGATCACTTCGCGGTGACGCTGCACTCGCAACCGATCGCGCCGGTCACGGTGCCGATCGCGTCGAACGATCCGACCGAGGGCACCGTGTATCCGGCGACGCTCGACTTCACGCCGGCGACCTGGAACATCGCGCAGACCGTCACCGTCCGCGGCGTCGACGACGCGATCGCCGACGGCCCCATCGCGTACCTGGTCTGGCTCGGCCCGGCGACCTCGACCGACCTGGTCTATGCCGGCCTCGTCGCCGCGCCGGTGCTGGTCACGAACCTCGACAACGACACCGCCGGCTTCGTGATCGATCCGGCGAGCGTCACGGTCTCCGAATTCGGCGACAGCGACACGGTGTCGATCACGCTCGCGAAGCGTCCGACCGCCACCGTGCGGATGAACCTGTCGTCGAGCGACGTCTCGGAGGGCTTCGTCGCGCCCGCGCAATTGGTGTTCACGGTGGGGAACTGGAACCAGGCGCACATCGTCACGGTCACCGGCGTCGATGACCTCCTCGTCGACGGCAACCAAGCGTTCACGATCGTCACCGCGCCGGCGACCAGCACCGACCCGGCCTACAACGGGCTCGATGCCCCGGACCTCGCGGCGATCAACATCGACAACGAGACCGCCCAGGTCTACGTCAAGGCCAAGCCGCTCCTGACCACGACCGAGAGTGGGGCTCGGGCGACCTACCAGGTCCGGCTGACCCTCGCTCCGACCGCGAACGTGGTGTGCCCCGTTACGTCGAGCGACCCGAGCGAAGGCATCGCCAACCCCGCCGGGGTCGCGTTCACGCCGGGGAGCTTCGGCTTCCAAACCGTAACGATCACCGGCATCGACGACGCCATCCCCGATGGCGATCAGCTCTACGACATTCTCGATGGCGCTTGCGCCAGCGCCGATCCGCGTTATTCGACTGCGGATCCTCCGGACGTCCATGTCGTGAATCGCGACAACGACTGACGAGCGGTACAATTACCGGATGGGACGGAAGGAAGACGCGCTCGAGTATCACACCCGTGGACGCAAGGGAAAGATCGAGGTCGTCCCGACCAAGCCGTTGGTCAGCCAGATCGATCTGTCGCTCGCGTACACGCCGGGCGTCGCCGAACCGTGCCTCGAGATCCAGAAGGACGAGAACGCGAGCTGGGAGTACACCGCGCGCGGCAACCTCGTCGCGGTGATCTCGAACGGGACGGCGGTGTTGGGGCTCGGCGATATCGGCGCCGCCGCCGGCAAGCCCGTGATGGAGGGCAAGGCGTGCCTGTTCAAGAAGTTCGCCGACATCGACGTGTTCGATCTCGAGGTCAACGAGAAGGACGTCGACAAGTTCTGCGACATCGTCGCATCGCTCGAGCCGACGTTCGGCGGGATCAACCTCGAGGACATCTCGTCGCCATCGTGCTTCGACATCGAAGAGCAGCTCCGCAGGCGCATGCACATCCCGGTGTTCCACGACGATCAGCACGGCACCGCGATCATCTCGGGCGCCGGCATGCTCAACGCGGTGGAGCTCGCCCACAAGGACCTCGCGACGATCAAGCTGGTGGTCTCGGGCGCCGGCGCGGGTGCGATCGCGTGCGTCGAGTTCTTCTGCAGCCTCGGCATGAAGGCCGCGAACGTCGTGCTCGTCGATTCGAAGGGCGTGATCCACAAGGGCCGCGGCGATCTCAATCGCCACAAGCAGAAGTTCGCGATCGCCGACGACGGCCGCCGCACCCTCGCCGACGCGATGCGCGGCGCCGACATGTTCATGGGCCTGTCGGTCGCGAACACGGTGACGCCGGAGATGCTGAAGGGGATGGCCGAGCGCCCGATCATCTTCGCGCTCGCGAACCCCGATCCGGAGATCGGCTATCCCGAGGCGATCGCGGCGCGGCCCGACGCGCTCGTCGCGACCGGGCGCAGTGACTATCCGAACCAGGTCAACAACGTCCTGGGCTTTCCGTACATCTTCCGCGGCGCGCTCGACTGCCGCGCGAGTCAGGTCAGCGAGGCGATGAAGCTCGCCGCCGCGCACGCGCTCGCCCAACTCACGCGCGAGCCGGTGCCCGATGCGGTGGTCGCCGCGTACGGCGGCAAGTCGATGAAGATGGGGCCGGACTACTTCATCCCGAAGCCGTTCGATCCGCGGGCGTTGTGGTGGGTCGCACCGGCGGTCGCGCAAGCCGCGATGGAATCCGGCGTCGCACGGATCAAGTTCGATATCGCCGAGTACCGCGAGAGGCTGATGTCGAAGGGCTCGAACGCCGCGTACTCGATCATGCGGACGATCGGCCGCACCGCGCGGCAGCAGCCGAAGCGGATCGCCTTTCCCCACGCTGCGAACCCGCGGTTGCTGCGCGCCGTGCAGCAGATCTCCGAGGAGGGCATCGCGCGCCCCATCCTCCTCGGTCGGCAGGCCGAGATCGAGCAGATGTGCAGCGACATGTCGCTCGATCTCCTGACCCGCGGCGCGGAGATCATCGATCCGCGCACCGAGAATAATCCGGCGTACATCGAGCGGCTGTACACGTTGCGCCAGCGCAAGGGCCTGACCTCGTTCGCGGCGCAGAGCCTGCTCCAGAAGAGCGACTACTACGCGGCGATCATGGTCGATCGCGGCGACGCCGATGGCTGCGTCAACGGCCTGCGGCTGAACTATCCCGAGACCGTCAAGCCGATGCTCGAGATCTTCGGGCTGCTCCCGAACTGCAAGGTCGCGGTCGGCATGTACATGATGGTGCTGCAGAACGGGGTGAAGTTTTTCGGCGACACGGTGTTCAACATCGACCCCGATGCCGAGACGCTCGCGAACATCACGACGCAGATGGCCGACGCCGTGCAGGGCTTCGGCGTGGTGCCACGCGCCGCGATGATCTCGTACTCGAACTTTGGCACGGTGCGCAGCGAGGGCGTCAAGAAGATCCAGGAGGCGCTCGCGATCGTGCGGCGCGAACGGCCGGACCTCGAGATCGACGGCGAGATGCAGCCCGAGATGGCCCTCGATCCGGAGCGCCGCAAGCAGTTCTACCCGTTCTCGCAACTGACCCGATCGGCGAACCTGCTGGTGTTCCCGTACCTCGACCCGGCGAACGCCTCGTATCAGGTGCTGAAGGAGCTGGGCGGTGCCTCGGCCGTCGGGCCGATCCTCCTCGGTCTGGCCAAGCCGTGCGCGGCGCTCCAGAACGACGCGACGGTCGAGGACATCGTCAACATGACCGCTTATGTCGTACTGAAGGCGCAGCAGGCCAGCGCGGTCGCTCTGCGCGCCTGATATAATTCTCGGGTTGAGGGCCGTCGTCTGCGCATTGTTGCTCGCGTCGCACGTGGCGGCGGCGGACGACGTCGTCGGGTCGGCGAGCGCCGCGGCACCGTTGCCCGAGGACGCGCCGACCACGCTCGGTGAAGTCGGCCTGTTCGCAGGCGGCTTCATCTCGAACTACTACCACCAGTTCTACAACGTCGCGAAGTTTCCCGGCGACAACCGGCCCGAGCTGCGCCGCGTGTCGCCGGAGTTCGGGTTGCGCTACGCGTACTCGCTGACCGCGAGCTGGGCGCTCGAAGCCGAAGGCTCGCTGATCACCGCGACCACGAAGGGCATGGACGTCACCGGCGGCGGTACCGATGCGGCCGCGAAGTTGTGGAACGCGCGCGCCCAGCTCGTGTTCAAGCTGCCGCTCGGCAACGGGCTCGAGCCGTTCGCGGCGGTCGGCATCGGCATGATGCATACCAGCTCGGACCTGCTCGGCAGCGACACCGACTGGCCGCTCCACGTCGGTGTCGGGCTGCGGTTCTGGATCACCGACGCGGTCGCCGTGCGGGTCGACGGGCGCTACCTACGCGGACCGTCGGAGCAGGCGCCGTACACGTTGAACGCGGGCTACGGCGAATTCGCGATCGGGGTCTCGTACATCCCGCGGATCCAACCGTCGCGCCCCGAGCCGGTCAAGATCGACGGCGACCGCGATGGCGACGGCATCCCCGACAGCCTCGACAAGTGTCCCGATCAGCCCGAGGACAAGGACATGTTCCAGGACGACGACGGTTGTCCGGATCCCGACAACGACGGCGACGGCATCCCCGACACCGTCGACAAGTGCCCGCTCGATCCCGAGGACAAGGACGGCTTCCAGGACGACGACGGCTGCCCGGATCTCGACAACGACGGCGACGGCATCCCCGACACCGTCGACAAGTGCCCGAACGATCCCGAGGACAAAGACGGGTTCCAGGATCTCGATGGCTGCCCCGATCTCGACAACGACAACGACGGCATCCCCGACGCGATCGACAAGTGCCCGAACGAGCCCGAGACGATCAACGGCTTTCAGGATGACGACGGCTGTCCCGACAAGGGTGACTCCCTCGTCGTGGTGTCGCCCGATCGCCTCGAGCTGCTGGAGTCGATCCAGTTCCAGCGCGACAAGCTGGCGAAGTCGTCGAACAACCTGCTCGGCCAGATCGGCGCGACGCTGCGGGCTCACGCCGAGATCGTCCGCGTCCGCATCACCGTCCACGTCCAGCCGAGCGCGAATCCCGACAAGGATCAGATCACGTCGGATGCGCGCGCGAAGCTGATCCGCGAGTGGCTCGTGCAGTACGGCATCGATACGAAGCGCCTCGAGGCGCGCGGGTTCGGCGGCACCAAGCCGCTCGAGCCGGCGGATCAGAAGGGCTCGGCGGCGATCAACGAGCGCGTCGAGCTGATCATCCTCGAGCGCAAATAGCTACAATCGGCGCGTGGCGCCCGACGATCCGTCGACGGAGATCCTGCCGGCCGGCCCGGCCGCGGCTCCGACGGCATCGCCGTCGGGAGATCTGCTCGGACGCACGCTCGGCAAGCTCGTGCTGCTCGAGCGGCTCGGCAAGGGCGGCTCCGGTGAGGTGTTTCGCGCCGAGCAACCGCAGCTCGGTCGCTCGACGGTGGTCAAGGTCCTGCGCCACGAGGTCGCGACCGCGCCGAATCGCGTCGAGCGGTTCTTGCGCGAGGCCCAGCTCGCATCGCGGCTCGATCATCCGTACGCCGCGCATATCTACGCGTTCGGCGCCGAGCCCGACGGCCTGCTGTGGATCGCGATGGAGCACGTTCGCGGCGTCACGCTCGACGAGCTCGTCGTCAAGCGCGGCCCGATGCCGGCCGCGATCTTCGGCCCGCTGTTCGTGCGGCTGTGCGAGGTCGTGCACACCGCGCACGAGCTCGGCATCATCCACCGCGACATCAAGGGCTCGAACGTGATGGTGATCGAGCGCGCCGGCCAGTTGTTGCCGAAGCTGCTCGATTTCGGCATCGCGAAGTCGGGCGGCGGCGAACCGTCACCGGGGATCGCCGACGGCGGCCAGGTCGATGATGGCCTCACCGGCCACGGCTCGACGCTCGGCTCGCCGGCGTACATGGCGCCGGAGCAATGGACCCGCGCGCACGACGTCGACGCGCGCGCGGATGTCTATTCGCTCGGCGTGCTCGCGTATCGCTGCGTCAGCGGTGTGCTGCCGTTTCAACGGTTCGAACGCGCGAAGCTCGGCGAGGCACATCAGCATCACGAGCCACCGGCGCTGCCGTCGAGCGTGCCGGCGCCGCTGCGCGAGGTCATCCTGCGCGCGCTCGCGAAGGCGCCCGACGATCGCTGGCCGACCGCGGTCGCGCTCGGCGAGGCGATCCAGCGCGCGTCGGGCACGACGGTCTCCGAGGCCGTGCCGGTGTTCGATCCGGTCGTGCGCGACACCTGGCTGCGCGGTGGACCGCAGCCGATCGCCGACGCGATCGCCCACCTGACATCGGCGACGACCACCGTCGAGGTCGACGCCGCGCTGCGCGAGCTCGTCGCGATCACGTGCCGGTGGCTCGCGGTGCTCGGGCTCGCGAGCCTCGCCGAAGGCGCCGCCGGGCTCGGCGATGCGCGCGTTCGCGAACACGCGCGCGGCGTGATCGGCCGCGACGATGGCACGCCGTGGCTCGCGCTCGCCCGCGCCGCGATCCGCGCGAGCACCGCGGCGGCGCCCGGCATCCGCGCCGCCCTCGAAGGCTCGATCGCGCTGGGCGAGCTCGCCGATCGCCTCGACGATCGCGATCGCACGCGCACCGCCGCGGCGCTCGCCGTCGATATCGCCGCGGCCGGCGAAGCGCTCGTCCCGCTCGAGCCGTTGCTCGCATACGAGCTCGTCGTCGGCACGACCGGAGGTGCCGAGAGCTGGCAGGGGCCGCGCCGGCAGAATCGCGAGCGCCGCGTCGTGTGGGGCGACCCGTTGCGCGTCCACGAGGTCGCGCTGCTCGACGCCTCGGGCGTGGTGGTCGCGCGGCTATCGCCGCTCGCGCAGGTGGTCGCGCCGTTGCCGTCGGCGGAGCCCGAGTTGTTTCTGCTGTGGCGCGGCGGTCGCGGCCCCGCGCGGCTGGTCGCGGCGCCGTGGGGCTTCGAGCGCGACGACGAAGAGGCCGGCCATCGGCTCGCGGCCCTGTCGACGGAAGACTCCGAGACGTCGGCGGACCCCGGTGACGAGCGCTCGCCCTACCCCGGCCTCGCCGCGTACGGCACCGCCGATTCGGAGCACTTCTTCGGCCGCGAGCGCGAGATCGAGAGCCTCGCGAACCGGCTCGTGCGCGCGCCGCTGCTCGCGGTGTTGGGACCGTCGGGCGTCGGCAAGAGCTCGTTCATCCACGCCGGCGTCGTGCCGCGTCTCGCCGAGCACTATCGGATCCTCGCGATGCGGCCCGGGCGCCATCCGATCCACGCGCTCGCCGCGTTGCCCGAGGTCAGCGGCAACGTCGACGATGGCCCGGCGATCGCGGCGCGGTTGCGCGAGCTCGGCGAGAGCGCGCAGCGCGGCCTGTTGCTCGTGATCGATCAGCTCGAGGAGCTGGTCACGCTGTGCAACGACGATCGCGAACGCACGCGGTTCGCCGAGATCCTCGCGGCCGCGGCGAGCGATCCGGGCGCACCGGTTCGCGTCGTCGCGACGCTGCGCGATGACTTCGCCACCGTGATCCAGGCCGAGCCCGCGCTCCGCGATCGCTGGGACGTATTCGTGCTCGCGACGCCACCGGCCGAGGCGCTGCGCCGGATCATCATCGAGCCGGCGCGCCGGATGGCGGTGTCGGTCGAGCCGCGCGTCGTGGACGACATGGTGCTCGAGGTCGCGGGCCGGCCCGCATCGTTGCCGCTGTTGTCGTTCACCGGATCGCTGTTGTGGTCCGCGCGTGATCGCGAAGCGCGGCGGATCACCTACGGCTCGTACGTCGAGGTCGGCGGCGTGCAAGGCGCGCTCGCCACGTACGCCGATCAGGTGTTCGATTCGCTCGCGCGCCGCGATCAAGACACCGTGCGTGATCTGTTCACGCGGTTGGTCGCCGCCGACGGCACGCGGATCCCGGCGCGCCGCGAGGATCTCGAGCAACTCGAGGGCGCGCCGGGCGTGCTCGCGCACCTCGTCGACGCGCGGCTGCTCGTCGTCCGCGAAGAAGATGGCCACGATGTCGTCGAGGTCGTCCACGAGTGCCTCGCCGAACGCTGGCCGCGGCTGGCGCGCTGGCGCACCGAAGATGCCGCCGATCGCGCGCTGCTCGGCGACGTCCAGACCGCGGCGCGGCGCTGGCACGACGCACGCGAGCGACCGGATCTGTTGTGGCGGGGCGAAGCCCTCGCCGAGCTGCGCCGGTTGGTCGCGCGCTCGACGCTGCTCACCGCGAACGAGCGCGGCTTTGCCGGCGCGTCCGATCGTGCCGAGCGCACCGCGCGGATGTGGCGGCGCTGGCTCGTCGTCGCGGCGATGCTCGCGCTCGCGGTCGTCGCCGGCGTGATGCTGTACCTCAGCGTGCAAGCGAACCGCAGCCGCGGCGATGCCGAGCGCAGCGCTGGCGTCGCCGAGGATCGGCTGACCCAGGGCCTGATCGCGCAGGGCCGGCGCGAGCTCAACGATGGCCGCGCGCAACCCGCGCTCGCCTACTTCGCCGAGGCGCTGCGCCGCGGCGGCGACAGCATCGCGCTGCGCACCATGATCTCGCTCGCCGCGCGCGGATGGCGCTGGGAGCGCCGGATCATCCGGCCCGCCACGTTCTCGGCGATGGCGCAGACCGCCACCCACCTCGTGGTCGGCGATCAGCAGGGCAAGCTGTCGTGGTTCACGTTCGTCGGCGAGCCGGCCGGCGAGCTCCCTACCGACCTCGGCGACATCATGGAGATCAAACCGCTCGGCGAGCGCTTGCTGATCACCGGCAGCCAGGCGATCGCGCTCGTCGATGCCGACCGCAAGATCGTGATGCAGTGGAAGCCGGGCTCGACCGCGTACATGGCGATGCCGGGTCCCGGCGACGGCGAATTCATCGCGGCCGAGCACGAGGCGTTCGTGATCTACGATTCGACGGGTAACGAGAAGCGCCGGATCGCGCTCGAGCCGCAGGAATCGGGCTGGCAACCGACGTTCGAGCCGCACGGCCGGTTCGTGCTCGTCGGCGGCCAGGGCCTGCTGACGATGATCGATCTCGTCGCGATGACGCGGCGCACGCTCGACAAGGAGGGCATCGACTTCGCCGCGGTCGCCGACAACGGCAGCCAGCTCGCCTACCTCGACAACGATCGCGACATCCACTTCCTCGACGGTGACGGCAAGGAGCTGCGCAAGCTCCACGGCCACAACGATCCGGTCGGCCTCGCGTTCAGCCCCGACGGCACGCGGTTCGCGACCTACGGCCTGCGCAGCGTCATCGTCTACGACACCGCGACGTTCAAGATCCTCCACCAGATCGGCATCGAGCCCGATCAGATGACGTTCACGATGCGCGATGACGACGTGTGGACCGGCGGCATGGACGGCACGCTCCGCCGCTATCACGACGGCGTGCTCGTCGCGTCCCTGCCGAACGCCGGCGGTCAGATCGAGGCGGTCGAGCTCGCCGGCGCGACGCTCGCGGTCGTCGCGAGCGACTCGTCGCTGACGATGTACGACGCCAACGCGCAACACTTCGTCGTCGATCCGAAGCCGTGCGAGCACCCCGAACCGGGCTCCGACAGCTTCGCGATGGTCCTGCACTGCGACGACGGCCGGCAGTTCGTGTACTTCGGCCGCCGGCGCGTCGCCGAGACCGGCGATCTCGGCATGGGCTACCTCGCGCTCGATGCGGCGACCGCGAACGCGGCGCTCTCCGGCACGCACGTGCGCGTGTTCGATCGCGACAACAAGCTGATCACGACCTCGTCGACCGACACCAAGGGTGCGGTGGCGTTCGTCGATGCCGACCACCTCGCCGTGCTCCAGCCGCTCGCCGGCAAGCTCTCGAAGTGGAACTTCCGCACCGACCACTGGGACGCGGTCGCCGACGTCCCGGAGGCCACCACGATCGCGAGCGCGAGTGGCGGCTGGTTGATCGGCTTCCGCGACGGCCGGATCGAGCTCCGCCGCGACGGCACGACCGTGCTCCACACCGAGAAACTCTCGGATCGGGCCGACTTCATGGTCGCCACGCCCGACAAGAAGTGGATCGCGGTCGAGCTCTCGAACGGCGGCACCGCGATCCTCGATGGTGCGACCGGCGGGGTCGTGCGCTCGTTCGCCCCTGCCGATGCGGTCGGCACGGCCGCCACGCTCGACCCGACCGGCGAGCTGGTGATCCGGCCCAGCCGAGGAACCCTGACCCTATGGGCGCGCGCCACCGGCGACGAGCTGGTCTGGAACCTCGATCTGATGAAGCTCGCGGTCACCGCCCAGATCCTCGCGGACGGCCGGATCGAGCTCGACGGCTTTGTCACCGGGGTGCTCGATATCCCTCGCGATACTCGGCCCATGACGCAGTTGCTCCACGACCTCGAATGCCGGGTCCCGCTCAAAGTGGTCGGGAGCCGGCTCGAACCTTCGACGACGGCGTGCCATTAGGCTGAGGCGAGTTGCAGAAATCCAGCGATTTTCCTAAGGTACGGGTGTGATCGACGACGACAAAGGTGCCACGACCGAGCAGATCGATCGCCAGGCGCCGTTCGGCGATCGCGTGCTGCTCGTGATCGACGGCGCATCGCTGCAAGTCGTGCCGCTTCCTGGTGCGGGCACGTTGACCGTCGGCCGCTCGCAGCAATGCGATGTCTCGATCGACTCGGGCTCGGTCTCGCGCCACCACGCGAACTTCGTGATCGGCCAGGACGTCGAGATCGAGGACGTCGGTTCGTCGAATGGTACGTACGTCGACGGCGGCCGGTTGCCCGCGAACCAGCGCGTTCGGCTCGGCATCGGCATTCCGTTTTTGGTCGGCGGCGTCACGCTGATGGTCCAGACCCGCGCGGGCTCGCGCCGCGAATCGACGCCGAAGTCGAGTCAGCTCGCCGCCCTCGAGCAATCCGCCGCGCGGATCGCGGTCGGCAAGCTCGCGATCCTCGTGCTCGGTGAAGACGGCGTCGGCAAGCAGCGGTTCGCGGAGCGCATCCACGAGATGTCGCCGCGCCGCGCCGGCCCGTTCATCCGCATCAACTGCACCGCGATCAGCGAACCGATCCTCGAGGCCGAGATCTTCGGCAACGAAGCCACGCAAAAGGCTGGCGCGATCGAGCACGCCGAGGGCGGCACCGCGTTCCTGAACGAGATCCCGGAGCTGTCCCCCACGCTACAGTTGAAGCTGCTGCGCGTCCTCGAGGACAACGCCGTGCGCCGGATCGGCTCGGGCACCGCGCGCCCGTTCGATGTCCGCTTCGTCGCGTCGTCGTCGAAGGATCTCGATGCCGAGATCCAGGCAGGCCGGTTCCGCCAGGACCTCTACTTCCGGGTCGCCGGCGCCACCCTGACGCTTCCACCGCTGCGCAGTCGCAAGGATGAAGTGCTGCCGCTCGCGGAGCAGTTCGTCGCGTCGGCCGCGGGCCCGCTCGGTCGCCACTTCGTCCTCGCCGACGACGCGAAGGCGTGGCTCACCGGTCACGACTGGCCCGGCAACATCCGCGAGCTCCGCAACGCGTGCGAGCGCGCCGTACTGCTCGCGACCGGCTCGGTGATCGAGCGCCAGCACCTGACGATCGACGAGCCGAAGCGCATGCCGGGTCGCTACCGCTCGCCGACCACGCCGCCGCCCGGCTCGATGACCAGCTCGGACATGCCGAGCCAGGTCCGCGCGACCGTCGCCGAGCTCGAGAAGCAACGGATCCTGGAGGCGCTCGACAGGTGCGCCGGCAACCAGACCCGCGCCGCCGAGCTGCTCGGCATCTCGCGCCGCACGCTGATCAACCGGCTCGACGAGTACGGCATCGCTCGCCCGCGCAAGCGCGACGAGTGAACGTCTCGTCGTGGGGTGGGACGATCCATCGCGACATTGATGTCGGTGCGCTCGAGCGGACATCGACGCCGCTTCGCATCGTTGGCGACTTCACCGTCCGAGATTCGGCCGAGATTGCACGATCTGCGCAGAAAATAGGTGC